>NZ_JBITZW010000002.1:373675-394977 GCF_044547105.1 Kitasatospora sp. NPDC052868
CGCGGGGGGGGGGGGGGGGGGGGGGGGGGGCCCGGGGGGGCGGGGGGTGGGGCGCCGGGGGGGGGGGGGGGGGGGCGGGGGGGGGGGGGGGGGGGGGCCCCCCCCCCCCCCCCCCACGGCGGTGACGAATGACGGACTTCAGGTGACGAATAACGGATGACGGATGACGGATGACAGATATTGAAATCTGTCATCCGTCATGCCATAGTTGAAACACGTCAGCCACCCCCTCCCCGCCACCAGGAGCCCACCGTGCCCACCACCCCCCGCACCACCCTCGGCGCCACCGGCCCGGCCACCTCCGCCCTCGGCCTCGGCTGCATGGGCATGTCCGACCTCTACGGCCCCGCCGACGAGGCCGAGAGCATCGCCACCATCCACGCCGCCCTCGACGCCGGCGTCACCCTGCTCGACACCGGCGACTTCTACGGCATGGGCCACAACGAGCTGCTGATCCACGACGCACTGCGCGGCCGCAACCGCGAGGACGTCCAGATCAGCGTGAAGTTCGGAGCCCAGCGCAGCCCCGCCAACGACTGGCTGGGCTACGACGCCGGCCCGGCCGCCACCAAGTCCTCCCTCGCGTACACCCTGCGCCGCCTGCGCACCGACTACATCGACGTCTACCGCCCGGCCCGGCTGGACCCGAAGGTCCCGATCGAGGAGACCGTCGGCGCCATCGCCGACATGGTCAAGGCCGGCTACGTCCGCCACATCGGCCTGTCCGAGGTCGGCGCCGACACCCTGCGGCGCGCGGCCGCCGTGCACCCGATCAGCGACCTGCAGATCGAGTACTCGCTCATCTCCCGCTCCGTCGAGGCGGGGATCCTGCCCACCGCCCGCGAGCTGGGCATCGGCATCACCGCCTACGGCGTGCTCTCGCGCGGCCTGCTCAGCGGCCACTGGAGCCCCGACCGCGAGCTGGCCGGTACGGACTTCCGCGGCCACAGCCCGCGCTTCCAGGGCGACAACCTCACCCACAACCTCACCCTGGTCGAGGCCCTGCGGGCGATCGCCACCGCCAAGGGCGCCACCGTCGCGCAGGTCGCGATCGCCTGGGTCGCCTCGCGCGGCGAGGACATCGTCCCGCTGGTCGGTGCCCGCCGCCGCGACCGCCTCGCCGAGGCCCTCGGCGCGCTGGACGTCGAGCTCACTCCGGCCGACCTCGCCGCCATCGAGGCCGCGGTCCCCGCCGGGTCCGCCGCCGGGGACAGGTACGCTGCCGCACAGATGGCCCATCTCGACAGCGAGCACTGAGCGCGGCGGACGCCGCCGACGGGCTCGCCACCGAGCGCCGGACCGCCTGTCAGCCGCACGACCGTGCGCCACCCCGGTGGCGGACGCACCACCCGTAAGGACGTGTCCCCGTGACCACGGACAACGCACTCACCCCCGAGCAGATCCTGAGCGCGGCGGAGGACGTCCTCAGGCGGTTCGGCCCGGCCAAGGCCACCGTCGTGGACGTCGCCCGCACCCTCGGTGTCAGCCACGGCAGCGTCTACCGCCACTTCCCCAGCAAGGCGGCACTGCGCGACGCCGTCACCCGGCGCTGGCTCGACCAGACGCACACCAGCCTCGAACTCGTCGCCGTCGAACCCGGCCCCGCCGTGGAGCGCCTGCACCGCTGGCTGGTGACCCTGTTCACGGCCAAGAAGAAGAAGGCGCTCGACGACCCGGAGCTGTTCGCCACCTACATGGCACTGATCCCGGAGACCGGCAGCACGGTCGAGGCCCACATCGAGACCCTGATCGCCCAGATCGGCCAGATCATCCAGGACGGCGTCGAGGCCGGGGACTTCCGCCCCACCCACATCGCCACGACCGCCAGGGCCGTGTTCGAGGCGACCGCGCACTTCCACGACCCGGCGTACGCGGTGGAGTGGAACGACCCGAGCGCTCCGGACCGCCTCGAGGCGGTGTGGTCCCTGCTGCTCGGCGGCCTGCTCCGCACCCCCTGAGCGCAGACGGCTCAGGGCCGGCCGGCGGACGGCCAGGAGGCCGCGGCCGGACCGGCCCCGCCGGTGCGTCACATCACGTCAGCTGCGGGAGTTCCCGAAGAAGATCCGGTAGAGGATCAGCAGCACCAGGGCCCCGCCGATCGCCGAGGCCCAGGTCGCCAGGTCGAAGAAATGCGCCGACACCGACCGGTGGAAGACCTTCGAGGCGATCCAGCCCCCGACGAAGGACCCGGCGATGCCGATCAGGGTGGTCACCACCAGGCCGCCCGGGTCCTTCCCCGGCAGCAGCAGCTTGGCCAGGGCCCCGGCCACCAGCCCCAGCACGATCCACGCGACGATGCTCATCCGTCCGTCCTCCCGCCCTCCGTCGCGGCGGCACCCGAGCCGACCGCTCCACTGCCGTGGACGCCGGCGCACACCTGTCCGGTTCCCGGGCCCAGGGCTGCTCCTTCGGATCACGCCGCCCGCCTGGCGTGGCCCGTAGGCGAGGCCCCATGCGTGGCGTCCTCGCCCGGACCGGCGGGCGGCGCGATACTGCGGCCATGCGCATCCTGATCGCCGCCGCCGGCTCCCGGGGTGACGTCGCCCCCTTCACCGGTCTCGGCACCCGCCTCCAGGCGGCCGGCCACCAGGTGGCGGTGGCCACCCACGGCACCTTCGCCGACTCCGTACGCGCCGCCGGCCTGGAGTTCCGCCCGCTCCCGATCGACCCCCGCGAGGAACTCGCCTCCGCCCGGGGCCAACGCCTTCTGCAGGCCGGCTCCGGGCCGTCGGCGGTCCTTCGACTCCTGCGCCTGGGCCGTGCGTTCATGCCCGCCCTCGGCGGCGGCATCGCCGACGCCACCGCCCTGGGCGCCGACCTCCTGCTCACCACCGGCACCACCGCCGCCTTCGGCCAGGCCGTCGCCGAGGCCGCCGGCATCCCCAGCCTCGCCCTGTACCTCCAACCGCTGGCCCCCACCCGCGAGTTCGCCCCGGCCGTGACCGGCACCCGGTCCCTCGGCCGCACCGGGAACCTGCTCGCCGGCCATGCCGTCCAGGCCGCCGTCGACCAACTCTTCGCCCCCGCCGTCCGCGGGTTGCGCCACCGACTCGGCCTGCCGCCACGGGGGATCGCCCGCGCCCGCCGCAACCAGCGGATCCTGCACGGCTTCTCCCCCGCCGTGATCCCCCGGCCCGCCGACTGGCACCCCGGCCTCGACGTCGTCGGCTACTGGTGGCCGCACCAGGACCCCGCCTGGCAGCCCCCGTCCCGCCTCGTCGACTTCCTCGCCGCCGGCCCGCCGCCCGTCTTCGTCGGCTTCGGCAGCCTGGTCGTCCCGGATCCGGAGCGGCTCACCGCCACCGTCCTCGCCGCCGTACGGGCCGCCAAGGTCCGGGCGGTCCTCCAGTCCGGCTGGAGCGGCCTCGGCGGCGCCGACAGCGAGACCGTCCTCACCGTCGGCGACACCCCGCACCACTGGCTCTTCCCGCGGATGGCAGCCGTCGTCCACCACGCCGGCGCCGGCACCACCGCCGCGGCCCTGCGCGCCGGAGCGCCCGCCGTCCCCGTCCCCGGCCAGCTCGACGCGCCGTTCTGGTCCGCCCGCGCCACCCGCCTCGGCGTCTCCCCCGGGCCCGTCCCGCTGCACCGGCTCACCGCCCCGCTCCTGGCCGCCGCGATCCGCCGGGCCCTGGACGACCCCCGCCACCTCGAGCGCGCACGGTCCCTCGCCGCCACCCTCGCCACCGAGGACGGCGCCGCCAAGGTGCTGACCACCGCCGAGCGCCTGGCGGGTTGAGAAGCCCCGTCGGACGGCTCCGTCGGACGGCCCCGGCGACCGGAGGCAGCCCGGATGGCCGGCCGAGCCGCCCCGGCGCCATCACCCCTGTCGGGCCCGGGAGTCCAGGCTCAGCACCGTGTAAAGCAGCAGACCGGTCGCGAAGCCCACGGCCCAGCCGTAGTCGGCGAGCGGCTTCAGCGCCGGGATCAGGCCGTCGACGGGGAACGGGCCGGTCGCCGCCCCGGCGGAGTCGACGGTGGAGTACGAGCCGCCGACGGCGAGCAGACCGCCCACGCCGAAGGAGAGCACGGCGCGCCAGTTCCAACCCGACCGGTACCAGTAGGGTCCGGCGCCCGGCGTGTAGAGAGCGGCCAGGTCGAGGAGGGTGCGGCGGACGATCCAGTAGTCGGCGATCAGGATGCCGGCCACCGTACCGAGCACGCCGCCGACCAGGCCCAGCCAGGTGAAGATGTACATCTCGGGGCTGGAGAGCAGCTTCCACGGGAAGATCGCGATCCCCACCACGCCCGTGATCAGCGCCCCCGTACGGAAGTCGACGAGGCGCGGCGCGAGGTTGGCCAGGTCGTAGGCGGGTGAGACGACGTTGGCGGCGATGTTCACCGAGAGGGTCGCGACCAGCACGGTGACCAGGGCGAAGATGATCCCCGGCACACTGTCGATCTTCGCGGTGAGTTCGATCGGGTCCCAGATCGCCGTGCCGTAGACGGCCTCCGAGCCCGAGGTGACCAGCACCGAGAGCACCGCGAAGGCCGTCATGGTGGTCGGCAGGCCCAGCGCCTGGCCGAGCGCCTGGGCGCGCTGGCCGCCCCCGAAGCGGGTGAAGTCGGGGATGTTGAGGCTGAGGGTGGCCCAGAACCCGATCATGCCCATCAGCCCGGGGAAGAAGACCTTCCAGAACTCGCCGCCCCAACCGAGTTCGGAGGGCTGCGACAGCAGTGTGCCGAGCCCGCCGGCCTTCACCGCGATCCACACCAGCAGGGCCACCGCGCCCACGATGACGAACGGGGCGGCCCAGTTCTCCACCCTCCGCAGCGTGTCCATCCCGCGGTGGATGATCGCCATCTGGACCGCCCAGAACAGCAGGAAGGAGAGCCAGAGCGTCCACGGGTGGCCGCCGAACTCCGCCGCGGTCCGCCAGGATTCGCCGAACAGCTTGCCCGCCAGCAGGAAGATCCCGGAGCCGCCGATCCAGGTCTGGATGCCGAACCAGGCGCAGGCGACGGCGGCCCGGACGAGTGCGGGCAGGTTGGCGCCGCGCAGGCCGAAGGACGCGCGGGCGAAGACCGGGAACGGGATCCCGTACTTGGTCCCGGCATGGCCGGTGAGCAGCATCGGCCCGAGCACGATCAGATTGCCGAGCGCGATGGTGAGGACGGCCTGCTTCCAGTCCATGCCGAGCGCGACCAGGCCCGAAGCCAGCGTCCAGGACGGGATGTTGTGGGCCATGCCGACCCACAGCGCGAGGAAGTTGTAGGTGGTCCAGGTGCGCCCGGCGACGGGGACGGGCAGCAGGTCGTCGTTGGTGAAGCCGTTGGCCGGGAGGGTGACGGCCGGGTCCAACTCGACTCGGCCGTCGGGGTGCTGGATCTCGGGTGCGGCTGCGCCGGCCCCTATCGCGCCGGTTCCGGTCACCGGCGGGCCCCTTCGGCCAGGTGCGGGATGACGTCGGCGCCGTACGCGTCGATGGTCTGTTCGACGGCGTCGTGCATCGCGTAGACGGCGAACTGGTCGACGCCGAGGGCGCGGAGCCGCTCCAGGCGTTCCAACTGGGTGGCCACCGGTCCGATGAGGCAGAAGCGGTCGACGATCTCGTCGGGGACGAAGGCGGTGTCGGGGTTTCCGGCGCGACCGTGGTGGCTGTAGTCGTAGCCCTGCCGGTCCTTGATGTAGTCGGTGAGGGCCTCGGGGACGAGGTCGGAGTGCTCGCCGTAGTGGGTGACCAGGTCGGCGACGTGGTTGCCGACCATGCCGCCGAACCAGCGGCACTGTTCGCGGGCGTGGGCGAGGGCGGCCGGGGAGTCGTCGTCGGTGACGTAGGCGGGGGCGGCGACGCAGATGGTGAGCGCGGCGGGGTCGCGGCCGGCCTCGGCGGCGGCCGCCCGGACGGCCTTGATCATGTACTCGGTGAGGTACGGGTCGGCGAGCTGCAGGATGAAGCCGTCGGCCTGATGGCCCGTCAGGGCGAGTGCCTTGGGGCCGTACGCGCCCATCCAGATGGGCAGTTCGGCGCCGGACCGCACCCAGGGCAGGTGCATCTCGGTGCCGTCCACCTCGATCGAACGGCCTTCGGCCAGGGTCTTGATGGCGTTCATGGCCTCGGAGAGCCGGGCGAGCGTGGCGGGGCGGCGGCCGGCGACGCGCATCGCGGAGTCGCCGCGGCCGATGCCGCAGACGGTGCGGTTGCCGTACATGTCGTTGAGGGTGGCGAAGAGGGAGGCGGTGACCTCCCAGGTACGGGTGGAGGGGTTGGTGACCATCGGGCCGACGGTCAGCCGCTCGGTCTCGGCCAGGATCCGGCTGTAGATGACGAAGGGTTCCTGCCAGAGCACGCAGGAGTCGAAGGTCCAGCCGTGGGTGAAGCCGGCCCGCTCGGCGCGGACCATGCGGTCGATGAGCAGGCGGGCGGGCGGGTCGGTCTGCAGGACGAGGCCGATGTCCATGGGGGCGCTCCAGGGAAGGGGCCACCCGGGGGCCGGCGGTGACGGCCCCCGGGCAGCGGCCGGGCAGGGAGAGGGGAGGAGGGAAAGCGGAGGCTCAGGTGAGGTACTGGCAGGTGTCCCGGCGCAGGAAGGCGCCGTGGCCGGCCCGTCCGTGCCAGCTTCCGCCGTCCACGAGGACGGTGCCGCGGGAGAGCACCGTCCGGGCGCGGCCGGTGAGTTGGCGGCCCTCGTAGGCCGAGTAGTCGACGTTCATGTGGTGGGTGGCCGCGGAGACGGTCTGGACGGCGGTGGGGTCGTAGACGACCAGGTCGGCGTCGGCGCCGGGGGCGATGGTCCCCTTGCGCGGGTGCAGGCCGAACATCCGGGCGGGCGTGGTGCAGGCGATCTCGACCCAGCGGCGCCTGCTGATCCGACCGTCGACCACGGCCTGGTGGAGCAGGTCCATCCGGTTCTCCACGCCCGGAAGGCCGTTCGGGATCTTGGAGAAGTCGCCCCGGCCGAGCTCCTTCTGGCCGACGAAGCAGAACGGGCAGTGGTCGGTGGAGACCACCTGGAGGTCGTTGGTGCGCAGCCCCCGCCAGAGCGCCTCCTGGTGCTCGCGGGGGCGCAGCGGGGTGCTGCACACGTACTTGGCGCCCTCGAAGCCGGGCTCGGCGAGGTTGTCGGTGGAGAGGAACAGGTACTGCGGGCAGGTCTCGCCGAAGACGTTGAGGCCGGCGTCGCGGGCCTGGGCGAGTTCGGCGAGGGCGGAGGCGGCGGAGACGTGGACGACGTAGAGCGGGCTGCCGGCGACCTGGGCGAGCCTGATCGCGCGGTGGGTGGCCTCGGCCTCCAGGAGTTCGTGCCGGACCTCGCCGTGGTAGCGGGGGTCGGTGCGGCCGGCGGCGAGGGCCTGTTCGACCAGGACGTCGATGGCGATGCCGTTCTCGGCGTGCATCATGATCAGCCCGCCGTTGGCGGCGCCGCGCTGCATGGCGCGCAGGATGCGTCCGTCGTCGCTGTAGAAGACGCCGGGGTAGGCCATGAAGAGCTTGAAGGAGGTGGATTCGCCGGAGTCGACGAGGGCGTCCATCTCCTTGAGCACGCCGTCGTTGACGTCGGAGACGATGGTGTGGAAGGCGTAGTCGATGGCGCAGTTGCCGTCGGCCTTGGCGTGCCAGGCGTCGAGGCCCTCGCGCAGGGCGCCGCCGACGGGTTGGACGGCGAAGTCGACGATGGTGGTGGTGCCGCCCCAGGCGGCGGCGCGGGTGCCGGTCTCGAAGGTGTCGGAGGCCGAGGTGCCGCCGAAGGGCAGTTGCATGTGGGTGTGGGCGTCGACGCCGCCGGGGATGACGTAGTGGCCGGCGGCGTCGATGACCTGGGCGTCCCCGTTTCCCCAGGCCGCGGCGGCGTCGCTGCCGGTGGCGGCGAGGGCGGCGATCCGCTCGCCCTCGATCAGGACGTCGGCGTGCAGTTCGTCGGTGGCGGTGATGACGAGGCCGCCGCGGATGACGGTTCGGCTCATGGTGTCGGCCCCTCTCACGCCTCGGTCAGGGGTCCGTAGGCCTCGGGCCGCCGGTCGCGGTAGAACGCCCACTGCTGGCGGACCTGCTCGATCAGGCCGAGGTCGAGGTCGCGGACGACGAGTTCCTCCTCCTTGTCGGAGGCGACGTCGCCGACGAACTGGCCGCGCGGGTCGACGAAGTAGGAGGTGCCGTAGAAGTCGTTGTCGCCGTACTCCTCGGTGCCGACCCGGTTGATGGCGGCGACGAAGTACTCGTTGGCGACGGCGGCGGCGGGCTGTTCGAGCTGCCAGAGGTAGCCGGAGAGCCCGCGGCTGGTGGCGGAGGGGTTGTAGACGATCTGTGCGCCGGCCAGGCCGAGGGCGCGCCAGCCCTCGGGGAAGTGGCGGTCGTAGCAGATGTAGACGCCGACCCTGCCGACGGCGGTGTCGAAGACGGGCCAGCCGAGGTTGCCGGGCTTGAAGTAGTACTTCTCCCAGAAGCCCTTGACCTGGGGGATGTGGTGCTTGCGGTACTTGCCGAGGTAGCGGCCGTCGGCGTCGATCACGGCGGCGGTGTTGTAGTAGACGCCGGGCTGGTCCTCCTCGTAGACGGGGACCACGACGACCAGGCCGAGTTCGCGGGCGAGGTCCTGCATCCGGACGACGGTGGGGCCGTCGGGGACGGCCTCGGCCCAGCGGTAGTGCTCGGGTTCCTGGACCTGGCAGAAGTACGGGGCGTTGAAGACCTCCTGGAATCCGATGATCTTCGCGCCCTGGGCGGCGGCCTCGCGGGCGTACCGCTCGTGGAGGGCGATCATCGATTCCTGATCACCGGTCCACCGGGTCTGGACGAGGGCGGCGCGGACGATCTGCGACATGGGTACCTCCGCAACTCCGGGGCCCAGCCTGGGGGTCGGGCCAGCGGTCTGAGGGTTGACGGGGCGGATCCGCCTGCGGGTCCACGGGTGTTCCACCCGCGAATCTACGTGCGTAGAACGTGGTGCGTAGACCGTAGGCCCGGCTTCGGTGGCCTGACAATACGTCGGACGCAACGCGGTTGGGGCGGTCTTGTTGCGCGGACACGCGGGGTCTCCCGGATGGGATGAAACGGTCATCTACCCCGCGAGCCTCCTTCTTACTCATTTGAGTGAATCCCTGTGCGAGGTACTGCGTGTCGGGGTAGGAAGCGCCATGATGCTGCTCCGGTCCGTCACCGGTCGGCATCGGAGGGTCACGGCCGGGGTCGTCCGGCGCAAGCGGTCGGGCAGGAGTGGTCACGGGGGAGGTGGACGTGACGGCGGCACAGGAGCAGGAGCAGGAGCAGGCGGTACCGGAGCAGGGTGCGGGCGCACCGCAGGCGGAGTCGGTCGCGCCCGCCGTGCGGCGGGCCGGTCGAGGCGGCCGGCGCCTGGCCGCCTGGGCCCGGGAGCCGACGCGGCGGCCCCCGGTACCGGCGTGGGCGGGTCTGCTGCTCGGCCTCGGATCGCTGCTGCCGGCCGTGTCGGGGAGCCTGCTGTTCGCCCACCGGGCCCCGCCGGTGCAGGACGTCCGACTTCAGCTGGCCGGCTCCCGTGCGGCGGCCGCGGCCGTGGTCGGCGACCGCCTCGGCGACTACCGCGCGGCGCTGCGGGCCGACCACTTGCTGATCGGCGGCTACACCCTGACCCTGCTTTCCGCCTGCCTGTTGGGCGCGTACGTCGCCTCCCGGCCGCGGACCAGGATCGTCGCACTCGGCGCGGCGGGCGGCGCACTGCTGGCCGGCCTGTGCGACCTCGCGGAGGACGTCCTGCTCGGCGCCGGCCTCGACCGGCTCGCGGCCGGCGGCGGCTCCGACACCCCCTTCGCCGTCGCCGCGGGCCTCGCCACCGTCAGATGGCTGCTGCTCCTGCCGGTCGGGGGGTTCGCGCTGGCCGCGCTCGCCGTCACGCTCGGCCGCGCCCTGCCCGCCGCCCTCCGGCGCGAGCGGCCCCGCCACCCGGCCGCCCCCGGGGCCGCGACCCAGGGCCCGCCCGACCCGTCCGGGACCGCCCCGCCCTCCGCGGGCGGCCAGGGCGGCCCCGAGCTGATCCCGCCCTGGCCGGTGGCCACGGCGCACGGCGGGCGCTGGCCGCCCGACCGCCGCGCCCACCCGCCGCTCGACCAGCACGCCCGCTGGCGCAACGGCGCCCGGGTGCCGCCCGGCCGGGAGCACGCCCGGCTCGGCTTCTGCGTCTCCGGCGGCGGGATCCGCTCGGCCTGTGTCACCCTCGGTGCGCTGCAGGCGCTGCGCCCCTGGCTGCAGCAGGCCCGCTACCTGGTCTCCGTCTCCGGCGGCGGGTACACCGTCGGGGCGATGCAGCTGGCGCTCAGCGACTCCGCGCCCGGCTGCCCGGTGCCCGTCGCCTCCGGCCTGACCTCGGACAACGTGATGGAGCCCGGCTCACCCGAGGAGGACCACCTCCGGCGCCACTCCAAGTACCTGGCCGACGGCGCCGGCCAGTGGCTGGTCGCCCTCTGGACGCTGCTGCGCGGCCTGGTCGCCGCACTGACGCTGCTGCTCGCCGCCGTGCTGGTGGTCGGCCTCGGGCTCAGCCAGTTCTACCGCCTGGTGCCACTGACCGACCTGGACGGCCTGGCCGCGATCGGCCTGGGCACCGGCGGCGGCGCCCGCCTCGGCCCGCTCGACCTCCGACGGCCCGCCGTGGGGGCCGCCCTCGGGCTGGGGGCGGCGGCCGTCGGCTGCCGGCTGCTGTGGCTGCTGGCCTTCCCCCTGCTCGGCTGGGACAACCCGCTGCCCCGCACCCTGCGGCGGCTCTCGCACGCGGCCCTCGCGCTGGCCGCGCTGGTGGCCACCGGCACCCTGGTGCTGCCGGGCCTGGCCTGGGGCGCGGTCCGGCTGCAGCAGGCGATGGCGGTCGACGCGGGCCGGACCGGCGCCGGCCTCAGCGTCACCGTGCTGCTCAGCTACCTGGCGCTGCTGCTCGGCATACTGTGGCGCGGACGCCGGGCGATCGAGCTCGGCGCGACCGGCCTCGGCCGCCTGCTGCGCGGCACCCGGCAGGCCGGCGGACTGGCCGGCGGGCTCGCCGAGTACCTGACGGTGTGGGCGGCCCTCGCGGCGCTGTCGGTCGGGGCGCTGCTCGCCCTCGGCTGGGCGGTCGCCACCGGCCGCGACTGGCCCGTCCTCGCCCAGGTGCTGCTGCCGGTGGTGCTGGGCGCCGTCGGACTCAACCTGGACCAGACCTGGATGAGCCTGCACCCGTTCTACCGGCTCCGGCTAGCCTCGGCCTTCGCCGTCCGGCGGGCCACCGAGGACGGCGAGGCGCTGGCCCGCCCGTACCCGTTCTTCCGGGAGCCGACCTGGCTCAGCCACTACGGCGCCCGGCACCCCGGCTTCCCCCAGGTGATCTTCGCGGCCGCGGCGAACCTGTCCGGCAGCTCCCGAACGCCACCCGGTCGCCGGGCGGTGTCGTTCACCTTCTCGCACGACTACGTGGGCGGTCCGGACGTCGGCTACGCCCGGACGGACCTGCTGGAGCGGCGCACCCGCGGGCACATCGCCCGGGATCTGACGGTGCAGTCCGCGATGGCCGTCTCCGGCGCCGCGTTCTCCTCCGCGATGGGCCGTCAGTCCCGGGCCTACCAGGGGCTGTTCGCCGTCACCAACTCCCGGCTCGGCACCTGGCTTCCCAACCCCGCCGCACTCGCCGCGCAGTGGGCGCCCGAGCAGGACTGGCGGCGTGCGCCGCAGCCGGCCGTGCGCCGCCTCCAGTACCAACTGCGGGAGCTGTGCGGGCGCTTCCCGATGGACGACCGCTTCCTGCTCACCACCGACGGCGGCCACTACGAGAACCTGGGGCTGGTCGAGCTGCTGCGGCACGGCGTACGGACGGCGGTCTGCGTCGACGCCAGCGGGGACACCTCCTACGCCGCCACCCTCGCGGCGGCGATCACCCTCGCCCGTGAGGAGCTGGGCATCGTCATCACCCTGCACGGGCCCGAGCGGTTGATCCCCGGCAGCGCGGCGACGGACCGGCCGCCCGACGGCGGGGACGGGGGCGGGGACGGCGAGGGGCGGTCGGCGCCGTTGCGCGGGCTGGCGGCGCAGCTGGCCGCGCGGCTCTCCGCCACCGTGGTCGTGACCGGGGACATCCACTATCCGGATCCGCTCGACCTCGGCCGCAGCGGCGCCGGAGCGGACGGCGGCGGCGGTGGTGGCGGCGGGCAAGGAGCGGACGGCGGTGGCGGCAGCGGGCAAGGAGCGGACGGCGGCGGTACGGGCGGCGGCGGGCGCCGCGGCACGCTGGTCCTCGTCCAGGCCGTGCTCACCGCCGGCATGCCGTACGAGCTGCACTCCTACGCGGTGGCCAACGCGGCCTTCCCGAACGACAGCACCAGCGACCAGTGGTTCGACCACCGCCAGTTCGACGCCTACCAGACGCTGGGCCGCTACCTGGGCGAGCAGGCGGCGCCCGTGATCAAGGCGGCGCTGGCCGCGGCGGACGGCGCGGCGCCGAGCAGCGGCGTACCGTCCGCCGAGGCGCCCGGCGCCGCACCCACCCCGGCCCCTCCCCCGCCCCGGCGCGCCGCGCAGGGGTGACGGGGCTCGCTTGACTCGTGCCCGCTTCGTCGGGAAAGATCCGGCGCATGGACTCCGGCACCACTCTGGTATGCCGCCTGCACGTCGATCTGCGACGCCAGGCGAGTTCCATCTGTGCCTGTTGACCTTGCTCCTTCCCGCCGGTCCCGCCCTGTGACGTCTTCCGGGGTCCGCACCGCGCACTCGTCTCCACGTTCCTGACGCGCCCCGCCGGGCGCACCCTGCCGCCGTGTCGGCGCGCCCGCCCCCGGGCTCCGCCACCGCGCGACCCCGTCTCTCCCGCCTTCCCCGAGGACGCCCTATGAGCCTGGACCTCGCCCCCGACCACGCCCCTTCCCCGGCCACCGCCACCACGTCCGTCACCGCCACCGCGTCGGCGGGACCGGTCGAGGAGGCCCCCGCCCCGCTGGCGCCGGGCACGCTGCGCGAGATCGTCCGCGAGCTGGCCGAGCGGCCCGAGCAGTGGATCCACCACGTCCGGCTCTCCATGGAGGAGCGCTGGTACCGGCGGCTGGCCGCCGACCAGGACCACGAGGTCTGGCTGATCAGCTGGCTGCCCGGCCAGTCCACCGGGTTCCACGACCACGGCGGCTCGCGCGGCGCGTTCACCGTCGCACTCGGCGAGTTGGAGGAGCTGTCCCTGGGCGGCCCGGAGCAGGGCCTGCTGATCCGGCGGATCCCGGCCGGCACCGCCCGCGCCTTCGGCCCGGAGTACGTGCACGACGTCCGCAACACGACGGCCGGACCGGCCGTCACCATCCACGCCTACTCGCCGCCGCTGAGCGAGATGGCGCACTACGACCTGCGGGCCGGCGGGCTCGTCCGCACCTCGGTGGAAGGACCGGAGCAATGGTGACCACGATCGACGACCTGGTGGAGCGCGCCCGCGAGGGCGTCCACCGCCCCCGGGCCCGCGAGGCCTACGACGCACACCTGGAGGGCGCGCTGCTGGTGGACATCCGGCCGGCCGCCCAGCGGGCCGCGGAGGGGGAGATCCCCGGCTCGCTGGTGATCGAGCGCAACGTGCTGGAGTGGCGGCTCGACCCGACGGGCAGCCACCGCATCCCGGAGGCCTCCGGGTACGACGTGGAGGTGATCGTGGTCTGCTCGGAGGGCTACGCCTCCAGCCTGGCCGCCGCCTCCCTGCGGGAGCTCGGGCTGCACCGGGCGACCGACCTGGACGGCGGCTTCGTCGGCTGGGCCGCCGCCGGGCTGCCGACACGTCAGGGCGGCTGAGCGCCCGGCGGCGGCAGCGGCGGCCCAGCGGCGGTAGCGGCCGACCGGCCCATCGGCTGTACCGCGGTACGACCGAACGGCCCAGGGCCTCAGCCACCGCAGCCGTCGCGGGCCGCCACAGGGCCGCCACAGGCCGCCACAGCGCCGCGGCACCGCGACGGCCGATCCGCACCCGACCGACCGTCACCCGGCGGTCCGGGCCGTCCCACCTGGTGGTAATTCAGGGACAGGAGGTAATTCAGGTCATAGGCTGATCAGAGTTTCCGCCGGTCCAAAGCTGGGCAGCCACGCGGGCGGAAGAACGCCCAGGCAGGTAGGTCGACAGATGTCCCCGACATCACGGACAGTCACCTACCGGCAATCCGCCACCGACCGACCGACCGCCACCATCGGCGCCGCCACCACCCGGGCGCCCGAGCTAGGAAACTCCTCTTGATCAGATTCGACGGCGCGGGCAAGCGCCACCCCGACGGCACGATCGCCGTCGGGGGCCTCGACCTCGACGTTCCGACCGGTCGGATAACCGTGCTGGTCGGCCCGTCCGGCTGCGGCAAGACCACCCTGCTGCGCATGGTCAACCGGATGGTCGAACCGACCTCGGGGCGGGTGCTGCTGGACGGTACCGACGTCGCCGAGCTGGAGCCGGCCAAGCTGCGCCGCGGCATCGGGTACGTGATCCAGCAGGCCGGGCTCTTCCCGCACCGCAAGGTGATCGACAACATCGCCACGGTCCCGTACCTGCTCGGCTGGGACCGCCGCAAGGCCCGGGCCCGCGCCGCCGAACTGCTCGAGCTGGTCGGCCTCGCGCCGGAGACCGGCAAGCGCTACCCGTTCCAGCTCTCCGGCGGCCAGCAGCAGCGCGTCGGCGTGGCCCGGGCGCTGGCGGCCGACCCCCCGGTCCTGCTGATGGACGAGCCGTTCAGCGCCGTCGACCCGGTGGTCCGGGCGGGCCTTCAGGACGAACTCCTGCGGCTGCAGTCCGAACTGCAGAAGACGGTGCTGTTCGTGACGCACGACATCGAGGAGGCCGTCCGGCTCGGCGACCAGGTCGTGGTGCTGCGCGAGCAGGGCCGGATCGCCCAGCTCGCCGACCCGCACACGCTGCTCACCGCGCCCGCCGACGACGGCGTGGCCGCCTTCCTCGGGCGCGACCGCGGTCTGCGCGGGCTGGGCCTGCGGTCGGCCGGCACCGTCGTCACCCGTCCGGTGACCGCCGGGCTGCGGTACGAGGGCTGGGAGCTGGCGCTGGACGACGAGCGGCGCCCGATCGGCTGGATCGACCGGACCGCCGTCACCGCCGAGCTGCACCCGGCGGCCGGCTACCGGCCCGGGAGCGACACCCTGCGCACCGCGCTGGACGCCGCCGTCCTCTCCCCCGCCGGGGTCGCGGTCGCGCTGGACGCCGACGGCCGGGCCACCGGCACGGCCACCCGGGAGGCGGTCCTCGCCGCGCTCGCGGTACCGGCCGCACCCGCCGGACGGACCCCCGCAGCCGCACCAACCGCACCGACTGCCGCGGACGCACCGGCTGCCCCTGCCGCACCGGCTGCCGCGGCCGCGTCGGCCATCCCGGCCGACCAGGACGTCGCCGGTGTCCCGCAGGAGGGCGCTCCCGGTGGACGATGAACCGATCGTCCGCTGGTACTGGATCGGCGACCACCTCGGCTACCTGGGCGACCTGCTGCGCGACCACGCCGTGATCGCCCTGCTCCCGGTGCTGATCGGACTGCTGGTATCGGTGCCGCTGGGCCTGGCCTGCACCCGCTACCCCCGGCTCTACCAGCCGTTCGCCGCCGTCTTCAACGTCGTCTACGCGCTGCCCTCGCTGGCCGTGTTCGTGGTGCTCATCCCCTACACCGGGCTGGCCACCCAGGCCACCGTGATGATCCCGCTCACCTTCTACGCGATCGCCGTCCTGCTGCCGACCACGGTGGAGGGGCTGCGCGCCGTCCCGGAGTCCGTCCGGCAGGCGGCGACCGCAATGGGGTACGGGCCGTGGCACCGGCTGGCCTCCGTCGAACTGCCGGCCTCCGTCCCGTACCTGGTCGCCGGGCTGCGGGTGGCCGCGGTCTCCAGCATCTCGCTGGCGAGCGTGGGCGCCCTGGTCGGCCGCGGCGGTCTCGGCTACCTGTTCATCGACGGCTTCCAGCGGACCTTCCCGACCCCGATCGTGGCCGGGATCGTGCTGATCGCGGCGCTCGCGCTGGCCGTGGACCTGCTGCTGGTCGGCGCCCGGAGGGTGCTCGCGCCGTGGGCCGTCCGCGAGAAGGGGGCGGTCCGATGAACTGGCTCTCCTGGCTGGGGGACTTCTTCTCCTCCCCCGACCGCCGCAGCGGCCCGGACTCGATCGTGAACCGGGTCGCCGAGCACCTGCTGCTGTCCGGTGAGGCGCTGCTGTACGCCGCGCTGCTGGCCGTCCCGCTCGGGCTGCTGATCGGCTACACCGGGCGCGGCGCCACCGCCGTCACCTCGCTGGCCGGCGCCGCCCGCGCGCTGCCCACGCTGGGGCTGGTCACGCTGGCGGTCCTGCTCGCCGGGGTCGGCGACACGGCCGTGCTGATCCCGCTGGTCGCGCTCGCCGCGCCGCCGCTGCTGGTGGCCGCCGTCGAGGGGGTGCGCGGCACCGACCCGGACGTCCGGGACGCGGCGCGGGGCATCGGGCTGACCCACCCGCAGGTGCTGTGGCAGGTCTGCGTGCCGTCCGCGCTGCCGACCCTGCTGGCGGGGTTCCGCACCGCGACCGTGCAGGTCATCGCGACGGCGACGGTCGCCGCCTACGTGGGCCTCGGCGGCCTCGGCCGCTACGTCATCGACGGGCTGGCCACCCGGAACTTCGCGGTGACGGTGGGCGGTGCCCTGTTGGTGGTGCTGCTCGCGGTCGGCGCCCAGCTGTTCTTCGCCCTGCTCGCCCGGTACGCGCTCCCGCCCGGGCTGCGTGCCCAGCGCCGGGCCCGCTGATCCTCCCACCCGTTCCCGAAAGGACACACATCACCATGTCGACATCCGCCCACCGTGGCAACGGCCGCCGCCTCCTGGTTCTCGGCACCCTCTCCGCGCTCGCCCTCGGCGCCACCGCCTGCGGCTCCTCCGGCGGCGACCCGCTGGCCTCCGGCTCGAAGACCGGCGGCTCCGGCGACGGCGCGGGCTCGACCGTGGTGGTCGGCTCGGCGAACTTCCCCGAGAACGTCCTGCTCGGCTCGATCTACTCGCAGGCGCTGAAGGCCAAGGGCGTCAAGGTCGAGGAGAAGTTCAACATCGGCAGCCGCGAGCTGCTCTACGGGCAGCTCAAGGACGGCAGCCTGACCGTGCTGCCCGAGTACAACGGCGCGCTGCTCGCCTACCTGGACCCCAAGACGACCGCCGCCACCAAGGAGGAGGTCAACGCCGCGCTCGCCACCACCCTGCCGGCCTCGCTGGGCCTCCTCGACTCCTCGCCCGCCGAGGACAAGGACTCGCTGAGCGTCAGCCAGGAGAGCGCCGACAAGTACCAGCTGAAGAGCATCACCGACCTGGCCGCCAAGGCGGGCGAGTTCACCATCGGCGGCCCGCCGGAGTTCAAGACCCGCCGCGAGCAGCAGTTCAAGGACGTCTACGGGCTGACCTTCAAGGAGTGGAAGCCGACCGGCGAGACCACGGCCAACGCCCTGAAGGACGGCTCGGTCCAGGTCGGCAACGTCTTCACCACCGACCCGAAGATCACCCAGCTGAAGCTCGTGCCGCTCTCCGACCCGAAGAACATCTTCGGCGCGCAGAACGTCACCCCGCTGGTGAACAAGGCGGGCGTGGACGCCAAGGCGACGGCCGCGCTCAACGCGGTGTCGGCGAAGCTGGACACGGCGGGCCTGTCCGGGCTGATGAAGCGGGTCGCCGTGGACAAGGAGGACCCGTCGGCGGTCGCCAAGGACTGGCTGAAGGCCAACGGGCTGAGCTGAGCCGGGGGCGATTCGGGCCGCAGCCGGGTAGGCCCGGCTGCGGCCCCGGGTGCCGGTCCGGGGCGGGCGTGGGTCCGGGGCGGGCGTGGGTCCGGAAGGGATCTTCCCTTGAGCGGCGCGAACATGACAGTGTGACGGGATGCGCACTCGTCTCCTCGCCGCCACCCTCACGGCATTCGCCGCGGTGAGCCTCGCCGCCTGCTCCAGCTCCGGGTCCGGGACCACCTCCGCCGCGACCGCCCCGAGCGCCACCGCCCCGAGCGCCACCTCGGCCACCACGCCCGCCGGCTCCCCGGCCGATCCCACGGCGCCCGCGTCCGCCCCCGCATCGGCCTCCGCGCCCGCGCCCGCCCCCACGACCGGCGCCCCGGTGCCGCCCGCGTCGCCCGCACCGTCGGTGCCCGCCACCGACGCACCGGCCCCGGACGCGACCGCCCCTGGCGTCCCCGCACCGTCCAAGCCCGCACCGCCCGCCGACGCCGGGCTGCCCACCAAGCCGGGCACGGACGGCTCCGCCCAGCTGGTCGCCGCGCTGGACGCGATCGACCCGGCCATCGTCGACGGCAAGCCCGAGCAGGCCGTCGACCGGGCCCGCAACCAGTGCCAGTCGATGTACCAGTTCCCGAAGGACCGCGCCAAGCTGGTCGAACTGGCCAACCAGCGCTTCACCACCCCGGACCACCCGCAGGGCTTCGGCGCGGAGAAGGCCGAGAAGATCATCGACGCACTGCGCGGCACCCTCTGCCCGCCGGCCTGAGGCCCCCTGGCCCTTCGACCTGAGGCCCTTCGGCCCGGGCCCCGACCGGCCCGCCCCGAGCTGCCCGGTGTCCTGAGCACCGGGCCGCCGTGGCCGCGCGCAACGACCGGCGCGCGGCCACGGCACCCTGCGCGCTCAGCACCGCCACACCGCCCGCACCGCCGGGCCCCCGCACCCCCGTCTGAAGCAGCGGCGGGGAGGTGCGCCGCCGTCGCCAGGTGACCCGGGAGCCCCCGTCGAGATCACATCCGGCGCCGATCATCCCCGGAGCGACATCGCCCGCCACAGGCGGATTGTTCGTCCGACGACTGCCACATCTGTCAGTTGACGAACTGTTAGGAGTCTTGACAGACGAGTGGTCTAGTCCAACCATAAGCATGTCGATCCGACCGGGATGCACTGTGGGGGTGTGACCACCGGCGGCTGAGGCATTGCCCTGCCCTGCTCCGCACCGCCCCCGACCCGCACGGCGAACGCGTGCCCACGCAGCGTCGTCCGTCCGTTCCGCGCGTCCACGGGGTACCGCACGCCCGCACGCCGCACGCCCCCACCCTGGCAGTTCCACGGCTCCCGCAAGTCCGCAGCTCCGCAGTCCACGGCCAAGCGGCTTCACGGCTTCACGGCTTCACGGCCGCGCGCAGTTGCATGCCCCGCCACGCAACCCAGTGCTTCACCAACGTCCTGCCCCACCAAGTCTGTTGGAGAACCCATGCGTCTACGCAGAACGATCCAGGCCACCCTGACGGCCTGTGCCGTGCTCGCCGCCTCGGCCGGCCTGGTGGCCGCCGGGGCGGCGTCCGCCGAGGCCGCGACCCCGCTGCCGACCCGGGTGTTCGCACCGTACTTCGAGTCGTGGACGGGCCAGAGCCCGGCCACCCTGGCGGCCCAGTCCGGGGCCAAGCACCTGACCATGGCGTTCCTGCAGACCGCCACCAAGGGCTCGTGCACGCCGTATTGGAACGGCGACAGCTCACTGCCCGTCTCGTCCTCCTCGTTCGGCGCCGACATCGCGGCCATCCGCGCAGGCGGCGGCGACGTCATCCCGTCCTTCGGCGGCTACACCGCCGACAACACGGGCACCGAACTCGCCGACAGCTGCACCGACGTGAACCAGATCGCGGCGGCCTTCGAGAACGTCATCACCACCTACGACATCAGCCGGATCGACCTCGACATCGAGGACAACTCGCTGACCAACACGGCCGGTATCGACCGCCGCAACAAGGCGATCAAGCTGGTGCAGGACTGGGCCGCCGCCAACGGCCGCTCGATCCAGTTCTCCTACACCCTGCCGACCACCCCCACCGGCCTGGCGTCCAGCGGGCTGGCGGTGCTGAAGAACGCGGTCACCAACAACGCCCGGATCGACGTCGTCAACATCATGACGTTCGACTACTACGACGGCGCCACCCACGACATGGCGGCCGACACCCAGACCGCCGCGACCGGTCTCTACAACCAGCTGGCCAAGCTGTACCCGACCAAGACCCCGGCGCAGCTGTGGGGTTCGGTCGGCATCATCGAGATGGTCGGCGTCGACGACTACGGCCCGGCCGAGACCTTCACCGTCGCCAACGCCACGACGGTCTACAACTGGGCGGTCTCGAAGGGCGTCAACACGCTGTCCTTCTGGGCCCTTCAGCGTGACAACGGCGGCTGCCCGGGCACCGCGGGCAGCGACAGCTGCTCCGGAATCAGCCAGGGCACCTGGGACTTCACCCACATCTTCGCGCCGTTCACCAGCGGCACGCCGGTCACCAACGACTTCTCGGTGGCGGTGAGCCCGGCCTCGGGTACGGTGGTGGCGGGCTCCTCCACCAGCGCGACCGTCAACACGGCCGTCACGGCCGGTTCGGCGCAGACGGTCAACCTCGCCGTCAGCGGCGCCCCGGCGGGTGTGAGCGCCACGGTGACCCCCGGCAGCGTCACCGCCGGCACCGCCGCCACGCTCAACATCACCACCACCGCGGCCACCGCACCCGGCACCTACCCGCTGACCGTCACCGGCAGCGCCGCGTCCGGCAGCCACACCGCGACATTCAGCCTGAAGGTGACGGGTACTCAGCCCGGTAACGACTTCTCCATCGCGGCCACGCCGGCCTCCGGTTCGGTGGCGGCGGGCTCGTCCACCAGCGCGACCGTCTCCACGGCCGTGGCCTCGGGTTCGGCGCAGACGGTCAACCTCGCCGTCAGCGGCGCCCCGGCGGGTGTGAGCGCCACGGTGACCCCCGGCAGCGTCACCGCCGGCGCCGCCGCCACGCTCAACATCACCACCACCGCGGCCACCGCACCCGGCACCTACCCGCTGACCGTCACCGGCAGCGCCGCGTCCGGCAGCCACACCGCGACCTTCACCCTCACCGTGACCGGCGGCACGCCGACCGGTCTGGTGAACGGCGGTCTGGAGACGGGCAGCCTGGCTCCGTGGACCTGCCAGAGCGGCGGCGCCGTGGTCTCCACGCCGGTCCACTCCGGCTCCCACGCGCTGCAGGCCGCGGCGACCGGCGGCCAGACCGGGCAGTGCGCCCAGACCGTCACGCTGGCACCCAACACCTCGTACACGCTGAGCGGTTGGGTGCAGGGCAACTACGCCTACCTCGGGGTGAGCGGCGGCGCCACCGCCAGCACCTGGACGAACTCGGCGGGCTGGACCAAGCTGACCGTCCCGTTCACCACGGGCGCGTCCGGCACGGTCACGGTCTACCTGCACGGCTGGTACGGCCAGGGCAACGTCTTCGGCGACGACTTCTCGATCGCCTGATCCGAGGCCCCGGATCCCCCTTCCACCCCGCCGGGGGGGGGGCGCCCCCCCGCCCCGCCCCCCCCCCCCCCCGCCGCGGGGGGGGGGGGGGGCGGCGGGCCCCCCCCCCCGGGCGCCGGGGGGGGGGGGCCGCCCCGGGGGGGGGAGCCCCC
>NZ_JBITZW010000002.1:394987-643934 GCF_044547105.1 Kitasatospora sp. NPDC052868
CGGCAGGGATGGTACGGCCTGTGCACGGTGGGGGGGGAGGAGTTGTCTCGGGCCTGAGGGGTGGGCCCGGAGCCCCCTGCCCCCCCGCGGGGGGTGCCGCGACCCGCGTCGCGGCACCCCCGGCGGCATGCAGTGGCCCGGGTGGGAGCAGGCTCAGCCCGCCTTGGCGGCAGCCGGTTCGGCCGGACGCCAGGGGCGGCAGAGCACGAGGTAGGACGCCAGGGAGAGCAGGGCGCAGGCCAGGACGACCACGGCGAGCAGGATGGCGGAGGGTCGGCCGCCGATGCTGCTGAGCGGGGCGACGGCGGCTCCGCAGAGGAAGGTGCCGGTGCCGAGCAGGGCGGAGGCGGAGCCGGCCGCCTGCGGGGGGACCAGGCTGAGGGCCTGGGCGGCGGAGTTCGGCAGGATCACGCCGAGACTGCCCATCAGCACGAACAGGGCCGGGCAGACACCGAGCAGCCCGAAGTCCCAGACCGCCGTCACCAGGACCAGTGCCACCCCGGCGGCGACGGCCGTGCCGAGGCCGCCCAGCATCAGCGCGCCCGAGGTGAAGCGTCGGGCCAGCACCCGTCCGTTCAGCTGGGTCACGGCCACGATCGCCAGCGAGTTGAGGCCGAACAGCAGGCTGTAGGTCTGCGGTGAGACGTGGTAGACGTGCTGGAGCACCACCGAGGAGCCGCTGATGTAGCCGAACAGCGCGCCGAAGGCGAAGGTGCTGGTCAGGACCAGTCCGAGGAAGGGCAGGTCGCGCAACAGCCCGCCCATGGTGCGCAGCGTGGCGGTGAGGCCGCCGCCGCGCCGGCTCGCGGGCGGCAGCGTCTCGCGCAGCACCGCGAAGGCGATCAGGGTGAGCAGCAGGCCGAGCGCGGCGAGGGCGCCGAAGGTGCCGCGCCAGGAGGTGACGCGGAGCAGTTGGGCGCCGAACAGCGGGGCGAGGATCGGTGCGAGGCCGGATATCAGGCCGATCGAGGCGAGGAAGCGGAGCATCGCGACGCCTTCGAAGCGGTCGCGGGCGATGGCCCGGCCGATCACCAGGCCGGCGGCTCCGGCGGCTCCCTGGACGAAGCGGGCGGCCACCAGGACGGTCAGGTTGGGGGCGATGACGCAGGCCAGGCTGGCCAGGGTGTAGACGACCAGGCCGGCCAGCAGCGGGGGGCGGCGGCCGAGGCGGTCGCTGAGCGGGCCGAAGACCAGCTGGCCGGCGGCGACCCCGAACATCGAGAAGGTGAGGGTGAGCTGTACGGCGGCCGGTTGCGCGGAGAAGTCGTCGGCGATCGCGGGCAGGCCGGGGAGGTAGAGGTCGGTGGTGAGGGGGCCGAGGGCGACCAGTCCGCCGAGCATGGCGACGGTGCCCCGGCCGGGGGCGGCCGCGGCGGGGGCCGGGCCGGGAACGGAGCCGGGGGCGGGGACGGCCGTGACGGCGGCTGCGGCCACGGTGGCGGCGGGGCTGGTGGGGAGGGCCGAGGCGGCCGCGGCGAGGTCGGGGGCGGAGTCGGGGGCGGTCGACATGTCGCCGGTGGAACCGGCGGTCGGACCAGGCATGGGGCTCCTCACAGGACGGGCACGGGGTTTGTACTCGCTCCGTCCTACCCCAGCGGCCCCGGGTGCCGATACCCGGGGTCCGCCGCGCGGATCATCACCCGACCGCCGATCCGGGCACCGCGCCGCTCAGCCCGGCGCCCGGCGTCCGGCGTCCGGGGCGCTCAGTGCTTGGCCGCGTGCTCCGCGCGCTGGGCGGCCTGGACGGCGGCGCCGTCCTGCCAGGCGTACAGCTGGTTGCCCGCCAGCGTGACGTTGTAGTGCCCGCAGGTGCCGCTGGCCCTGGCGGTGACCCCCGCGGGGAACCAGCCGGCCTTCAGCCTCACCGGCGCCGGGTGGGAGCCGCCGGCCGGCACGGTGGTGGTGCAGCCGACGGGCAGCCGGCCGTCGGGGAGGGTGGCGCGCAGCAGGCGGTCGTCCCCGGTGGTCGACATCAGGTACCGGACGGAGGCCGCGTTGTCGGGCAGCCAGGCCGGCAGCGAGCGGCTCTCCGCCTTGGCCTCGCTGCCGGTGGTGTACGTCGCCTGCTTCTGGTGGCGCTCGTCGTACCAGTCGGACACCCGCGGGCCGACCACCACGGCCGCGACGGCGAAGGCCATGCCCGTGCCCGCGACTCCGAGTGCGACCTTGCTCATGATGCCGTTCATGCCCGCCCTGCCCTCTCCCTGTCCGTTCCAGGTGCCCGGGCCCGCTGCCCGCGCCCTGTGGTGTCCATCCTGACCGGCCGTGCCCTGTCGGGGCGTCACCACGAGGTCGCGATCGGGTCTGCGACCAAGGGGGTACGGCCTCCACCTTCAGAGGTACATGCAGCCACCTGATGTCGGGGTTGCAGCGTGGTGGAGTCCCGCTCAAGCCCTGCTGGAGCGGGCGTCCAGCGGGGCTGGTGGGGCCGACGGGGCTCAGACGGGGTTCGGCGGGGGTTCAGACGGAGGCCGCGACGGGCCGCGCGACGGGGAACGGCCGGCCGTCCAGAGTCCAGTGCGGGTCGATGGGCCGGCCGAGTGCCGTGTACACCTGGGCGGCGACGTCCGGATGGCGGATCTCCCCGGTGGGCGGCGCGGCGGGGATGCCCGGACCGGAGCAGGCCACCCAGGCGGTGCGCTCCTCGGCGGTGCGCCCGCCGTGGCCGCCGGCGTCGACGTGGCCGTGGTCGGTGACGACGATGACCGTCCACGCCTCGTCCGGGTAGGAGGCGCGGCCGCGTACCGCGTCCAGCAGGCGGCCGAGGCGCTCGTCGGCGGTGCGCATCGAGGCCCGGTACTCCGCTCCGCAGCCGAGGAAGTGCGCGGTCTCGTCGACCGCGCCGAGGTAGACGAAGGAGGCCTCCGGGTCGGCGCCGCCCAGTACGTGCACGGCCTCCCGGGTGACCTCCTCGTCGACCGCCTCCCAGGCCTCGGGGGTGTCCTCGGCCGGGGAGACGTAGGACAGCCGGCCGGGCGCCCGGAAGAGCGGGCCGCCGGCCTCCCTGATCACCAGCGGGTCCCAGCCGGCCGCGACGAAGGTACGGCGGCGGTCCTGCCGGGCGAGCCGGGTGGCGAAGTCGGGGAAGACGTCCAGCCGGTTGCCGCCGAGGTGGTTGCCCCAGACGCCGTGCTTGGCCGGCTCGACGCCGGTCACGATGGTCGCCCAGCAGGGGCCGGACATGGTGGGCGTGGAGTCCGCGACCGTGACCGGCGCCAGGAACCCGGCCTCGGCCACCTCCGCCAGCCGCGGCATCGGGACCTCGTCCAGCAGGTCGTACCGGACGCCGTCGATGCCGACGACGAGCACCCGGGGCCGGGGCAGCGGAGCTATGGACATGGGAGGGGCTTCCTTTCGGGGGTGTGCGGCCGGCCGCACACCCGCAGGCGCCGCCGACCGCGCCATGGTCCACGGCACGCCGTACCGGATGGTGTCCCCCGGGGGAACGGCCGGTGTCCGAGCGGTGTCGGCGCAGTCGCCGCCCTGGGCTTCCCCGAACCCGGACATCGGACCCGGACATCGGACCCGGAGCCGGACCGCAGGTCAGCGCGTCACGGCGTCGGGCGGAACTCGTGGACGACCTCGATCCGGCCCACGATGTGCCGGTTGAACTCGGGCAACTCCTCCGCCGGTACCCAGAGTTCCAGGATCGTCCGGCCGCCGGCCTGCCGGACGGGGTAGCGGGCCAGGAAGGCGGTGTCGACCTCGAAGCGGGTGACGTAGCCGACGCCGGAGGCCGGGACGTTCCAGTCCCTGGCGATCCGGATCGCGTAGTCCTCGTTCAGCACCGGGTAGAAGATCGGCTGGTCGGGCAGCCGGGGCGGCCAGGCACGCCGGCCGGAGGCCTCGACCAGGGCCAGCTCCGCGGGCCCGGTGGGGCGCCAGAGCGTCGTGGTGGGGGTGCTCGCGGGGGTGCCGCTCCAGCCGGTGTCCATGGCAGCCGACCGTAGCCGGGCCGCCGCCGGGGCGGCCAGCCGATTTCCGCCGGCCGTACCGCTCACCGCTCGCCCGCGGTACGGCCGTGCGGGTGGGTGCCGGTCAGCGGTACGCGGACTCGCCGGTGATGGCCTCGCCGAGGACGAGGGTGTGGATCTCGCTCGTCCCCTCGTAGGTGAGCACCGACTCCAGGTTGTTGGCGTGCCGCAGGACCGGGTACTCGGTGGTGATGCCGTTGGCGCCGAGCACCGTGCGGGCGCTGCGGGCGATCTCCAGTGCGGCCCGCACGTTGTTGAGCTTGCCGAAGCTGACGTGGGCCGGGCGGGCCGCGCCCTCGTCCTTGAGCCGGCCGATCCGCAGCGCGACCAGGTACGCCTTCTCGACCTCCAGCATCATCTCGACCAGCTTCTGCTGGGTCAGCTGGAACCCGGCGATCGGGCGGTCGAACTGGATCCTGCTCTTCGCGTAGTCGAGCGCGGTGGTGTAGCAGTCGCGGGCGGCGCCGACGGTGCCCCAGAGGATGCCGTAGCGCGCCTCGTTGAGGGAGGACAGCGGGCCGCGCAGACCGGTGACGCCCGGCAGGACGGCGTCGGCGGGCAGCACGACCTCGTCGAAGACCAGCTCGCTGGTCACCGAGGCGCGCAGCGAGAGCTTGCCGTGCACGTCGTTGGCGGTGAAGCCGGGCATGCCGGGCTCGACCAGGAAGCCGCGGACGCCCTCCTCGGTCTGTGCCCAGACCACGGCGACGTCGGAGATGCTGCCGTTGGTGATCCACATCTTGGCGCCGGAGAGCACCCAGTCGCCGCCCCTGCGCCGGGCGGTGGTCCGCATGTTGGCCGGGTCGGAGCCGAAGTCCGGTTCGGTGAGGCCGAAGCAGCCGATCAGCCGGCCGGCCGCCAGGCCCGGCAGCCAGCGCTGCTTCTGCTCCTCGGAGCCGAAGGCGTGGATCGAACGCATCGCCAGCGAGCCCGTGACGGAGACGAAGCTGCGCAGCCCGGAGTCGGCCGCCTCCAGTTCCATGCACGCCACGCCGTAGGCGACGGCCGTGGAGCCGGTGCAGCCGTAGCCGTCCAGGTGCATCCCGAGGACGCCGAGCGCGCCGAGTTCGGGGGCGAGTTCGCGGGCCGGGAAGACGCCGCGGTCGTACCAGTCGCCGATGTGCGGGCGGATCCGCTCGTCGGCGAACTTCCGCACGGTGTCGCGGATCAGCCGCTCCTCGTCGGTGAGGAGGTCTCCGACGGCGAGCAGGTCGGCGGGGTCGATCCGGGTCGGCTTCGTCATTGAAGCTCCTTGCAGTCTCTGGTCGCGGCGCGGCGGCGGGGTCGCGGCGCGGCGGCGGCGACCGGCCGGCGCGTGGCGGGTACCGACGGGTACAGGCGGTTGCGGCGAGTATTCCGCACGCCGTGGCGGGTGGGACGGAGCGGAGGCAAGGAGTGACCATGTTCACGATCGGCGGGCCGGCCGCCCGCGGTCGCGGCGCCCCCGGCCACCGCCCTCCGCGCGGCGGCGGGGTCGGTGGGCCCGTGGGCGGCGTGGGTACGATGAGCCCTTCTGGAAGCCGAACGAGGGGTGGAGCATGCCGCGCTGGGCACTGATCGTCCAGGAGACCGAGGGCGTCGGCAACGACCGGATCTGGGGCACCAAGGTGCTCGACGAGCTGGAGGGGACCCGGGAGGAGGCGCTCGCCGAGCTGAAGCGCCTCGTCCCGACGTACACCCCGCAGCATCCGTTCAACAGCCGTCAGCGCACGCTGCTGCGGGACGGCGACACCTATCTGCTGATCTCCAAGGGCAGCATGCGGGACTACCACTGCGTGTTCAAGGTGTGGGAGCTGCTCTGGGACAGCAAGCGGCCCGAGATCCAGCAGGAGCGGCTGGAGGAGGGCGCGGCCGGCTGAGAGCCGGTCAGGCCACCCCGCACAGCCGGAGTACCGCCGTGGTGGCGGCTCCCGCGACCACGACCGCGGGGAAGGGTGCGCGGCGCAGGGCGAGGATCCCGGCGACCAGGACGCCGCCCGGGCGCGCCCAGCCGGCGAAGTCGTGCCCCTGGGTGAGGGCGCCGGTGGCCACCAGGGCGACCAGCAGGACGGCGGCGGCCACCGAGAGCAGCCGCTGCACGCGGGCGGAGATGGTCAGGCGGTGGCCGAGCGCCGGTCCGGCGATCCGGAACGCATAGGTGCCGACGGCCAGCAGCAGGATGGCGTACAGGGGCATCAGTGGGCCTCCTCGGCGAGTTCCACGCGCGGCTTCCGTCCGGCTGCCTGGTCCCGCCCGGTTGCCGGCTCGCGCTCGGGGTCCGGCTGCTCGGCACGGTCCGACGGCGCGCGCCCGGCGAGCAGCAGCCCGGCGAGGGCCAGCAGGACGGGCAGGCCGGAGGGCAGGAACGGGGTGGCCGCCACCGCGACGGCCGCGCCGAACAGGGCGGCGTTACGGGTGCGGCGGTCCGTCAGCGAGGGCAGGACGAGGGCGAGCAGGACGGCCGGGAAGGCCGCGTCCAGTCCGAGGGCGTCGGTGTCCCCGATGAAGCCGCCGGCGGCCGCGCCGAGGACGACGGCGGCGTTCCAGACCACGAACAGCGCGAGGCCGCAGAGCCAGAACGCCGCCCGCCGCCGGGGCCGGTCGGGTTGGAGCAGGGTGAAGGCGACGGTCTCGTCCGTCAGCAGGTGCGCGCCGAGCAGCCGCCGCCACCGGGGGCCGTCGAGCACGCCGGCGACGGTGAAGCCGAACGGCAGCAGGCGGGCGTTGAGCACCAGCCCGGTCGCGACGGCGGCGAGCACGCCGCCGCCGGAGAGCACCACGCCGATGGCGGCGAACTGGGCACCCCCGGCGAAGACCAGGACGGACATGGCGACCGGCACCCAGAGCGGCAGGCCGCCCGAGACGCCGATCGCGCCGAAGGAGACGCCGACGAGGGCGTCGGCGAGGCAGACCAGAGCGATGTCACGGAGCGTGGCACGTTCGAGGGTTCGTGATAGCGAACGCATGTCCAGTAGAATGAACCCGATAGCCGCCGTTCGTCAAGCCGAACGAATTGACCTGTGGAGCGAACGCATGAGTGCGAACAGCGTCGGCAACACCTCCCCGACCTCCGCGTCGGCCCCGGCAGCGACCCGTCCACCGACCTCGGGGTCCAGCTCCGGCTCGGAGCTGATCGGGCTGATCGCCGCCGCCATCCGGCGCGAGCGCGAACGCGCCGGGCTCTCGATGGCCGAGCTGGCCCGGCGCGCCGGGATCGCCAAGTCCACGCTGTCGCAACTGGAGTCGGGCGCGGGCAACCCGAGCGTGGAGACCCTCTGGGCGCTCGGCGTCGCCCTGGACGTGCCGTTCAGCCGGCTCGTCGACCCGCCGCGCCCGGTGGTGCGGGTGATCCGGGCGGGCGAGGGGCCGGTCACCCACTCCGAGCGGGCCGACTACGCCGCCACCCTGCTGGCCTCCTGTCCGCCGGGCGCCCGCCGCGACATCTACCGGATCGAGGCCCAGCCGGGCGAGACCCGGGCCTCCGACCCGCACATGCCGGGCACGGTCGAGCATGTGCTGCTGAGCGCCGGGCGGGCGCTGGCCGGACCGGCGGACGCACCGGTGGAGCTCGGTCCGGGCGACTACGTCAGCTACCCGGGCGACGCCCCGCACGTGTTCCGCGCCCTGGCGGCGGGGACGCTCGCCGTGATCGTGATGGAGCACGTCTGAGCGGGCCAGATCACCGCAACAGCCCGTCCAGGAAGGCGTTTCCGAACACCCGGTGCGGGTCGTGGCGATCCAGTACGGCGACCGCCTCGTCCCAGCCCGCGCCGCCGCCGGCCCGGTGGGCGGCGGGGATGACCCGGCCGAGCACGTCCGGATCGGCCCAGGCGGCGTCGTCGGTGTAGGCCCAGCCCTTGGACCACTCGACCCGCAGTCCGGCCCGGCCGCCGTCGAAGGTGCGCAGCAGGAACTGCTCGATCTCCCGGTAGAACCGGTGGAGTCCGGGGGTGCCGGGCAGGCTGAGGATGTCGAGCCAGACGGCGGTGTCCCACTCGGGGCGGTCGGGGCGGGGGCGCAGTGCGGACAGCAGGGGCGGCCGGGCGCCGGGCACTCCGGACGCGGCCGGGTCGTCCAGGCCGGTGACCCGGATCTCCACCGCGCCGTTCACCGGGAACTCGCCGCGGGCCCGGTAGGTGTCCAGCAACTGCCGGTAGTAGGCGGCGAATTCGGAGACGACCCACTGCACGTCGGCGCGCCGGGCGAGGACGGCGTAGCCGTTGGCGGTGACCCGCAGGGTGGTGGGGCGGACGTACTGCAGCAGGGTGCGGGAGGGGCCCCAGAGGTCGGAGTGCAGGCCGCCGGCCAGCAGGTGGGTGAGGACCTCGCCGGTGAGCAGGTCGCGGATCAGTCCGCCGGAGAGCAGTACGTCGGTGATGTCGCCGGTGAGTGCCACCTTGGCGACGAGGTACTGGAGTTGGCCGAAGAGCGGGGCCGATGCCCAGGTGCCGGAGACGAGTTGGCCGGCCAGTCGGGCGACGGGCTCGGGGATGCTGTCGGAGAAGGGGTAGTTGTAGGGCTCGTCCACGGAGCGGGAGCCGAAGGGGCGGTTCGGGGTGACGGTCCAGGTCTTCAGCCAGGGGCGGTCGGTGTAGGCGAACCAGATGGCCTCCGCGCGGCCGTCGCGGTCGACGAAGTCGGCGAAGGTGCGGGGGCGGCCGGCCGTGCCGGGCGGTGCGAACAGCTCGGTCGCCGGGATGTCCAGCCGGCTGACGCAGCGCAGCGGCCGGTCGGCTCCGGCGCGCAGGACGACCTCGGTCACGAGGGCCCGGCCGAGGTGGACGAGGAAGGCGGCGCTGTCGGCCTCGGCGCGGTCGAAGGTGCGCAGTGCGTAGCGGTCGGTGGCGGGGTCGTGGACGACGGCGGTGAGCCGGGTGACCTGGTTGCTGAGCGAGCCGTAGCCGTGGCCGTCGGGTCGGGTCTCGCCGGCGGCGGGGACGGCCGTCCCGTGGCCGCCGATGGCGAGGACGCCGCCGACGGTGAGTTCGCCGGGCGCGGGGCAGGCGGTGACGCCGAGGCCGCGGGCGGCGAGGTGGGCGAGCAGGTCCTCCATGGAGGCGCCGGTCTGGACCCGGACGGTGGCCGGGGAGTCCGCCGCGATGGCGGTCAGGTGGCGGCTGGTGTCGAGCAGCAGGACGCGGGCCGACCCGGGGGTCGCGTCGGCGACGGTGAGCGGTGCCCAGGTGTGCCGGTGGCCGTGGGCGCGCAGCCGCCAGCCGTTGGCGCGGGCCCAGTCGGCGAGGGCGGGGACCTCCTCGGGGGTGCGCGGGGCGCAGGTCCAGAGCTGGTCGGTGCGGATCTCGCCCGCCCAGTTCTCGTACACCCGCTGGTAGAGCTCGGTGCCGGCCGGGAGGCCTGGCGGTACCGGCGCGGCGGCCTCGGCGCTGCCCGGTGCGATCGTCCCGCGGAGCAGCCAGGCCGCGCCGCCGAGTGCCGCCGAGGCGCCCAGCAGCTCCCGCCGGTTGAGGCCGTCCCCGTGTCGCCGTCCCGTCGTCATGCGTCCGCCCCCTGCTTGGTGGTTGTCCCGCCTCGGTGATCATTCGCCCGGTGCCCGGCCGAGCGTACGAACCCGGGCGTCCGGTTGCGGGCCGAATGGTCGCGATCTTCACATCCTGTTCACTCGATCGAGTGAAGATCGCCCGTTTCGCCCCGGCCGACCGGGTTGGTCGCGATCATGATCTGCCGACTATGGCCCGCCCCGACCATGACCCGCCCGACCATCACCCGCCGATCCCGGTTCGGCAGCCGTTGCGGCGCGCCCGGTTCGCAGCCCTCTCCCCCGGAGGGAAATACCCGGGGCGGCGGCGGGGCTGTCGTGATCGGAAACGGATCAGGCCGACCAGGAGGTGTGGCGCGCGATGGGTGACCAGGACGTGACGGGCGACGGGCAGCAGTACCGGATCGAGCACGACTCGATGGGCGAGGTGCGGGTGCCGGCCGCGGCGAAGTGGCAGGCCCAGACACAGCGGGCGGTGGAGAACTTCCCGGTGTCGGGCCAGCGCCTGGAGCGGGCGCACATCGCCGCCCTGGCGCGGATCAAGGCGGCCGCGGCCCGGGTGAACGCCCGGCTCGGGGTGCTGGAGGGGGAGACGGCCGAGGCCATCGCGGCGGTGGCCGAGGAGGTCGCGGAGGGCCGCTGGGACGCGCAGTTCCCGGTGGACGTGTTCCAGACCGGCTCCGGGACGTCCTCCAACATGAACACCAACGAGGTGCTCGCCACCCTGGCCGGCGAGCGGCTCGGCCGGCCGGTCCACCCGAACGACCACGTCAACGCGAGCCAGTCCTCCAACGACGTGTTCCCGTCCTCGATCCACATCGCGGCCACCGCCGCCGTCACGCACGACCTGATCCCGGCGCTGGAGCACCTGGCGGAGGCGCTGGAGCGCAAGGCGGCGGAGTTCTCGCAGGTGGTGAAGTCCGGGCGGACGCACCTGATGGACGCCACGCCCGTCACCCTCGGCCAAGAGTTCGCCGGGTACGCGGCGCAGGTCCGGCACGGCCGCGAGCGGCTGCTGGCCACGCTCCCCCGGGTCGCCGAACTGCCGCTGGGCGGCACGGCGGTGGGCACCGGCATCAACACCCCGCCGGGGTTCGCCGCGGCCGTGATCGAGGAGGTGGCCCGTGCCACCGAACTGCCGCTGACCGAGGCCCGCGACCACTTCGAGGCGCAGGGCGCCCGGGACGGCCTGGTGGAGCTGAGCGGCCAGCTGCGGACCGTCGCGGTCGGCTTCACCAAGATCGCCAACGATCTGCGCTGGATGGGCTCGGGCCCGCGCACCGGACTCGGCGAGATCAACCTGCCGGACCTGCAGCCGGGTTCGTCGATCATGCCGGGCAAGGTCAACCCGGTGCTGCCCGAGGTGGTGCTGATGGTCGCGGCCCAGGTGATCGGCAACGACGCCACCGTCACGGTGGCCGGCGCGAGCGGCAACTTCGAACTCAACGTGATGCTCCCGGTGATCGCCCGCAATCTGCTGGAGTCGATCCGGCTGCTCGCCAACTCCGCCCGGCTGCTGGCCGACCGGGCGGTGGACGGCATCACCGCCAACGTCGAGCGGGCCAGGGAGTACGCGGAGTCCTCGCCCTCGGTGGTCACCCCGCTGAACCGGTACATCGGCTACGAGGAGGCCGCCAAGGTGGCCAAGCGGGCGCTGGCCGAGCGCAAGACCATCCGCCAGGTCGTCCTGGAGCAGGGTTATGTGGAGCAGGGCCGGCTCACCCTGGAGCAGTTGGACGAGGCGCTGGACGTCCTGCGGATGACCCGCCCGTAGCGCGGGCCGCGCCCGGTCCGGCCGCGTCCGGTCGCTCCCGCCGGACGCCGGGACCCGGGACGCCGGGACCCAGGACGCCGAGACCCGGGACGCCGAGACCCGGGACGCCGCCGGGGCGCGGAGGCGGCCTCGCCGCTCCGCGCCCCGGGTTCCGGACCGACCGGGGTCTCCCCGGGGGACGGCCCTTCGGGTCAGCCCTTCGCGCGACCTGCCTGGCCGCGTCGCATCGACGCTCCGTTCGACGTCATGGTGGCCATCGAGATCGCCGCGAGTCCGAGCAGGAACATCACGGCACCGGTGATCAGGCAGACCACGATGTTCTTGCCCCGGGCCACCTCACCGGAGATCACCCAGGGGGAGATGATCGTCCAGGCGCCGAGCACCGTCGCCGCCCATGCCCGGGCGTGGGTCCGCTCGTAGGCGGAGCCGTACCCGGCCATCAGCACGGTGTAGGCCAGGCCGACGATCAGGCAGGTGACGGTGAGCGTGCTGAAGGCGGTGAAGCCGACGATCCAGGGCGAGGCCGCCAGGAAGAGGCCGGCCAGGACGGCCAGGGCCTCGACGCCCTGGGCCCGCGGGGTCAGGGTGACCCGCTCGTAGCGCTCCCGTAGTTCGACGATGTCCGGATGATGCTCCATGCCCATCGGAATCTGGGTAGACACCGATACCACCTCCTAGGTCTGGCACATGGAAGGCGCTTGCCCATACCATTCTGGCGCCGTTCTGGCGTTTTGCACCATTTCGACCAGGAAGCTACCCTGCCCGCCACCCGCCGGTGAGCTGCGTCTCACCCGGGCCCGCGGCCATTGCCTATGCAACTCGTTGCATAGCAGGATGCGGGCATGGCACTGGAGCACGCGATCCTCGTCTCGCTGCTGGAGCAGCCCGGGTCGGGCTACGAGCTGGCCCGGCGCTTCGACCGCTCCATCGGACGCTTCTGGACCGCCACCCACCAGCAGATCTACCGGGTGCTGCGGCGAATGGAGGCGGACGGCTGGATCGCGGCCGAGGAGGTCGCCCAGGACGGCCGGCCGGACAAGAAGGTGTACTCGGCGGCCGACCCGGGCCGGACCGCGCTGGCCGGCTGGCTGCGCGAACCGGTCGAGGCGGAGACCGTCCGGCACGAGCTGGCGGTCAAGATCCGCGCCGCCGCCTTCGACGACCCGGCCGCGCTGATCTCCGAGGTCGAACGGCACCGCGAGGGCCACGCCGCCCTGCTGGCCCGCTATCTGCACGGCGAGCAGCGCGACTTCCCCGACCGGAGCCCCGTCGACGGCCCTCTCGGCGCCTCCGACCGCGACCCGCTCGACGCCCGCCAGGAGCTGCAGCACGTGGTGCTGCGCGGCGGCATCGAGTACGAGCGGATGACCCTCGCCTGGCTGGACGACGTGCTCGCCACCCTGCACCGCCTCGCCGCCCGGAACCGCCCGGACGGCACCCCACCCTCGACCCCCGGGAGCCCGTGATGCTCTTCAACCCGCGCACCTACGACCCCGCGCAGTTCGACGAGCCGACCCGCCGGCTGCTGCGCGCGACCGTGGACTGGTTCGAGTCCCGCGGCAAGAAGGCGCTGATCGACACCTACATCGACCGCAGCTGGTACGGCGACTTCCTCGAATTCGCCGCGCGCGAGGGCCTGTTCGCCCAGTTCCTGACGCCCTCCTCGGCCGACCCCTCGGGCGACCCGGAGACCTCCGGCAAGCGCTGGGACACCGCGCGGATCGCCGAGCTGAACGAGATCCTCGGCTTCTACGGGCTCGGCTACTGGTACACGTGGCAGGTCACCATCCTCGGCCTCGGCCCGGTCTGGCAGAGCGAGAACGAGGCCGTCCGGGCCCGTGCCGCACAGCTGCTGACGGAGGGTCACGTGATGGCGTTCGGCCTCTCCGAGCGCAGCCACGGCGCCGACATCTACTCCACCGACATGATCCTCACCCCGGACGGCGAGGGCGGCTTCACCGCCACCGGCCCCAAGTACTACATCGGCAACGGCAACGTCGCCGGCCTGGTCTCGGTGTTCGGCCGCCGCTCGGACGTCGAGGGCCCGGAGGGCTACGTCTTCTTCGCCGCCGACAGCCGGCACGAGGCGTACCACCTGGTCAAGAACGTGGTGAACGCGCAGATGTACGTCAGCGAGTTCCGCCTGGAGGACTACCCGGTGCGCGCCGAGGACGTGCTGCACACCGGCAAGGCGGCCTTCGACGCGGCGCTGAACACCGTCAACGTCGGCAAGTTCAACCTCTGCACGGCGTCGGTCGGCATCTGCGAGCACGCGATGTACGAGGCCGTCACGCACGCCCACAACCGGGTGCTGTACGGCAAGAAGGTCACCGACTTCCCGCACGTGCGCCGGGAGTTGACGGACGCCTACGCCCGCCTGGTGGCGATGAAGCTGTTCAGCGACCGCGCCGTGGACTACTTCCGCACCGCCTCCCCCGAGGACCGGCGCTACCTGCTGTTCAACCCGATGACCAAGATGAAGGTCACCACCGAGGGCGAGAAGGTCATCGACCTGATGTGGGACGTCATCGCGGCCAAGGGCTTCGAGGCGGACACCTACTTCGACAAGGCGGCGAAGGACATCCGCGGCCTGCCGAAGCTGGAGGGCACCGTCCACGTCAACCTGGCGCTGATCCTCAAGTTCATGGGCAACTACCTGTTCAACCCGGCCGACTACGCGCCGGTGCCGACCCGGCTGGACGCCGCCGACGACGAGTTCCTGTTCCGCCAGGGCCCGGCCCGCGGCCTGGGCGCGATCCGCTTCCACGACTGGCGCACCGCGTACGACGCGCACGCGCACGTCCCGAACGTCGCCCGCTTCCGCGAGCAGGCCGACGGCTTCTGCGAGCTGCTGCTCAAGCACGCGCCGAGCGCGGAGCAGCAGGCGGACCTGGACTTCCTGCTGGAGATCGGCCAGCTGTTCGCGCTGGTCGTCTACGGCCAGCTGGTGCTGGAGCAGGCCGCGCTGACCGGCCTGGAGGAGGAGGTGCTGGACCAGATCTTCGACGCGCTGGTCCGGGACTTCTCCGCGCACTCCACCGAGCTGCACGGCAAGGCCTCCACCTCGCCGGAGCAGGCGGCGTGGGCGCTGGCGCACGTGCGCCGCCCGGTCGCGGACGGCGAGCGCGCGGCCCGGGTGTGGGCGCGGGTCGAGGCGCTCTCGGGCGCCTACGAGATGCAGCCGTAGCGGGCGCGCTGCCCGATCGGACGGGGGTGCCGGCTTCGGCCGGCACCCCCGTCCTGTTCTCTCGACCCGTTCGACCCGGTCAGCCGGTCACCGGCCGGTTCAGAAGGTCAGCTTCCAGCTGTCGATGTAGCCGGTGTCCTGCCGGCCGACGTCCTGGACCTTGAGCTTCCAGGTGCCGTTGGCCGGTACCGCCGAGGCGTCCACCGAGTAGGTGGTGATCACGTTGGCGGCGGAGTCGCTGCCGCTGGAGTTCTTCAGCCGGAAGGTGGTGCCGTTCGGCGCCACCAGGTCGATCACCAGGTCGCCGCGCCAGGTGTGCTTGATGTCCACGCCCACCTGGAGGGCGGCCGGCGCGTTGCCGGTGCGCCCGGTCACCGCGTTGTCGGAGGTCACCGCCGCGCCGTAGTCCGGGATCTGGACGTCGTTGGTGTTCTCGAAGACCGTCCCGGTGGGCGGGGTGGTGGTGCCGGCCGAGAGCGTCCAGACCGCGTAGGCGATGGCGTCGCTCATCTTGTCCAGCGCCGCGTCGTTGATGTTGGCGCTGGTGTCGCAGGAGGAGTGGTAGCAGCGGTCGAACGGCTGGCCCGCCGTCCCGCCCCACTTGGCCGCCTGGGCACTGGTCTTGGTGTAGTCGGCGCCGCTGAACAGGCCGCCGACCCGGATGCCCGCGTCCTGGAACGGGGCGTGGTCGGAGCGGCCGTCGCCCTCGAAGTCCTGCTCGGTGCTGATGCCCAGGCCCGCGAAGTAGTCGCGGAACAGCGCGTCCAGCGCGGTGTCGTAGCGGTAGGTGAAGTAGCCCGGGTTGGGCGAGCCGATCATGTCGAAGTTCAGGTATGTCTCGATCTTCGAACGGTCGGCGGCCGGAAGGCTGTTGACGTAGTTCTTGGAGCCGACCATGCCGTACTCCTCGGCGCCCCACCAGCCGAACCGCAGGTGCTTGGTGGGCTGGAGGCCGGCGCGGGAGACGGCCAGTGCGGTCTCCAGGATGCCGGCCGAGCCGGAGCCGTTGTCGTTGATGCCCGGACCGCCGGTGACGGAGTCCAGGTGGGCACCGGCCATGATGACGTGCGAGGTGTCACCGCCCGGCCAGTCGGCGATCAGGTTGTAGCCGGTCGAGCCGTTGTAACTGAAGGTCTTCAGCGCGGTGGTGAAGCCCGCCGCGTCCAACTTGCCCTTGACGTAGTCGATCGACGCCTTGTAGCCGGCCCTTCCGTGGGCGCGGTTGCCGCCGTTGGCGGTGGCTATCGACTGCAGCTGGGCCAGGTGGGCCTTGACGTTGGCGACGGGGATGTCCGGGGCCGCGACCGCGCTCTGACGGGCTTCGGCGGGCGCGGGGGACGATGGGGCCGCGACGGCGGCGGGGGCGAACAGGGCGGCGGCGAGTGTGACGACCGCCCCGGTCGAGAGGGCGGATCGGCGCAGGCGGGATCGCCGCGGGGCGCGCTCGGTCAATGGAGGCTCCAGATTCTGGTGGGGCAGAACGGAAGCGCGGCACCTGGCGGCTGGGAGTCCGGGTGGGCCCCGGGCCGGACTCCGGGCGTCCGGATTGGGGTCCGGCCCGGGATCCGGATCGCGGTCCGGTGAAGTGAGGGGAACAGCTTCGGAGTTCACAGCCGCAAAAGTTGACGCGACCATGATGATTGAGCCAAGTCCGGGTTCCGTCAAGAGGTCCACGAAGGACAGCCGGAACCATCCGTGGTCGGACCGCCCGCTTCGGGCACGACCGGTGTCCGCGGGAGCACCGCCCGGATCACCGCGCCGCCGTCCTGGTTGACGGCGCGGAAGCTGCCGCCCAACTCCTCGGCGCGGTCGGCCATCGAGCGCAGCCCGAGGCCCGCACCGGAGCGCCGTCCGCCCACCGCGTCCGCCTCCTGCGGGAACCCGCGGCCGTCGTCCCGGGCCTCGACCACCACCTCGCCCGGACGGACCCGCAGCGCCAACCGGGCCCGGGCGGCGCCCGAGTGGCGCAGTACGTTGTTCAACGCCTCGCCGCTGATCCGCAGCACCGCCACCTCGACGGCGGCCGGCAGGGCGGGCGGCGGATCGGGGTCGAGCTCCAGGGTGATCCGCACCTCGCGCCCGTCCAGCCCGGTGACCAGTCGGCGCAGCGCTCCCGCCAGCCCCTCGCCCGCGAGCGCGGCGGGCGCCAACCCCTCGGTGATCCTGCGCAGTTCGACGATCGCCTGGCCGATCCCGGCGGAGACCGCGCCCAGCGAGCGGGCGGCCGGGGAGTCCTCGGGGACGGCGGCCCGGGCGGTGTCGACGCCGAGCCGCAGCCCGGAGAGCGTCGGCCCGAGCCCGTCGTGCAGGTCGTGGCGCAGCCGGCGCCGCTCCTCCTCCCGGGCGAGGACGATCTGCCGCCGCCCGGCCTGGAGTTCCTCGTACATCCGCAGCGAGGCGATCGCGGGCGCCGCCTGGTCGGCGAGGAACCGCAGCACCTCGCGGTCCTGGGCGTCCAGGACGGGCTGGCCGGCCCGCGGCGGCGCGTACAGGTCGCCGATCACGGCGCCCTCGTAGCTGAGCGGGAAGACCTGGCTGTCGGGGCCGGTCGCGCCGACCGACGCGAGCTCGTGCGGTCCGCCGCTGGTGTGCAGGACGACCCGGGCGCCGGGCAGGCCGAGGGCGTTGACCACGGTGTCGCAGAGCAGCGGCGGGGCGTCGGCCGGGCTGACCGCGCGGCTCAGCCGTTCGGCGAGCTCCCGCACCACCTGGTAGGGGCGGGCGCGGTCGCCGTAGTAGAACCGGTCGACGGCGCGCACCACCCAGCGGGTGGTCGGGCCGAGCAGTCCGCCGATGGCGAGGGCGCCGGCGGCGAGCAGTTGGGCGCCGGTGGTGCTGGCCTCGGGCAGGGCGTGGCGCAGCAGCAGCGCGATGCCGAGGTAGCCGGCGATCAGCAGGGCGGTGAGGGCGAGGACGCTGAGCATCCGGCGGGTGGCGCGGTCGAGGTAGCGGGAGCGGTCCCGGGTGAAGGCGTAGCCGACCGCGCCGAGCATCCACAGGGCCGAGCCGGTGAAGTAGACGGCGGCGGCGAGGCCCTTGGAACCGCCCAGCCTGGTCGCGGTGTTGGTGGTGATCAGCCAGACCAGGTAGGGCGCCAGCACGGCCGCGACGGCGCGGTTCGGCCCGGACGAGCGCCGCCAGCGGACGGCCGCCACGACGAGGCTGACGACGGCGAGGACGGAGGACACGAGGACGGTCCGGTCCTCGCCGAGCGCCAGCGCCTCGCCGGACAGCCCGCCGCCCAGGGGTCCGCTGCCCGCCGGAACCGGTACGTCGCCGATGTACGGGAGCGGTCGGCTCGCGCGGGCCGTGTAGGCGTGCAGACAGCTCCACACGGCGAGCGCGGTGAGGTACGGCGGGCCCCAGCGGCCGCCGGGCGGCCGGCCGTCCGGGAGCCAGAGCGGGAGCGCGATGGCGAGGAAGATGAACAGGGCCACCGAGCCGAACAGCAGGGCGGTCGCGAGGGCCTCGGCGACGGGCCCGGCGTCGGCGGCGGCCACCGCGAACAGGGTGAAGCGGGACAGGCAGCCGCCGAGGCCCGCCGCGAGCATCAGCCGGCCGAGGCTGCGGCCGGGCGGGGCGGCGGGGTCGGGCGCGGTGGCGGGGCGGGTGGCGGGGCCGGGGCGGGTGGCGGGGCGGGTGGCGGGGCCGGGGCGGGTGGCGGCCCGGGGTTCCGCCGGGGGCTGGGCGGGGTGGTGGGAGAGGACGAGCAGCCCGGAGAGCGCGAAGCCGAAGCCGAGCAGGACGGTCTCGCCGTCGTAGGTGAAGTACGGGCTCGCCCAGGGGTCGTCGAGGTGGGTGAGGACCAGAAGCACCCAGCCGAGCCCGCTGAGCAGGGTCGCGACGCACACCCAGGCGGCCGGGGTGCCGGGCCAGGCGGCCGGAGCCGGTCCGCGCCCGGCGGGCGGGCGGAGGTCCGGGGCCCGTCCGGTCGGCCCGGCGGGTCCGGTGGGCCCGGCCTGCCGGGATCGCCCGGTTCGCTCGCTCATCGCACCTCCCTCGTCCCTCGGCCCTCGCCCGTGCCCCGGGGTACCTCCGTGCACCTCCGTGTACCGGCATCATCGGCGGCCCGCGGTCCCGGTCGCCCGGGACCGCGGTCGGGTCCCCGCCCCGGGTCGGGGCGTCCGGGTCGGGGCGTCCGGGACGGGGCGTCCGGGACGGGGCGTCCGGGTGGGGGCTGCCGCCGGTTCCGGCCCCCGGGGGTCAGCTGTCGCCGAGGCCCATGTCGCGGGCCCGGGCCACGGCCTCGGCGCGCGTCGCGACGTGCAGCTTCTCGAAGATGTGGGTGACGTGGTTGCGGACGGTCTTCTCCGCCACCACCAGCTCGCGGGCGATCCGGCGGTTGTCCAGGCCGCGCGCCACCAGGTCCAGCACCTCCGCCTCCCGCGCGGTGAGCGCCGGGAAGAGCTGCCCGGCCTCGCGCAGCCGGGCGCCCGCCAGCAGGGCCGTGATCCGGCCGGCCACGTCCGCGCCGAAGACCGCGCCGCCGGCCGCGACCGTCCGCACCGCGTGCAGCACCTCCTCGCGCCCGGCGCCCTTGACCAGGTAGCCGCGCGCCCCCGCCTGGAGGGCGGCGAGCAGGCTGCCGTCGTCGTCGGCCATGGTCAGCATCAGCACCGGCGGGGCGGGCTGCCGCGAGGAGAGCAGCCGGGCGGCCTCCAACCCGGAGCCGTCCGGCAGCGAGAGGTCCATCACGACGACGTCCGGGCCGGACCGGGCGACCGCCTCGGGCACCTCCGCGACGCGCTCGGCCTCGGCGACCACGGCGATGCCCTCGGCGCTCTCCAGCGCGGCCTTCAGGCCCTCCCGGAAGAGGGGGTGGTCGTCGACGATCAGTACCCGCACGGCCGAGTCCTCCCGCGGGCCGACCCGCTGCTCGTCCGGTTGTCCAACGCGCTGCTCTTCATCCACCCGGCCGACACTACCAGCGATGGCATCGTGACTTAACGTGATGTGCTCCGGTGCCCGATCGGCCGGGGAGCGGCCCTGCGGGCGCTCGATCGGGCACTCGATCGGCCATTCGACCGGGTGCCCGGTCGAGTGGTCGGTCCGGGCCCGGCTTCCGGGCGTCCGGCCGGTCGTCGGGGGTGCGGGACCGGACTTCGAGACCGCTGCCCCATGCGCCCGGGACCGCGGGCCGCCCACACTGGTAACAGTGCCCGGCGAACGGCCGTCGGTGGACCACATCCCCAGCCCGTTTCGAGGCGGTGCCATGACCACGGTGACCTACCCCCGTCCCCGGACGCCCGCCCACCACCGGCGCTCCGACGACCCCGACCGCCGCGCCCGGCTCCAGCTCAGCGCGGCGGCCGCCGTCATGTCCCTGTGCCTGGCCCTCGCCACCCTGTGGACCTGCTACGTCCTCGCCCACCTGGGCGACCCCGGGGTGGCCCAGCCCCGCGACCAACTGGCCGTCCTGGCCTACGCCCTGCCGACCGCCGGGGCGGGCATGCTGCTGCACGCACACCGGCCCGGGAGCCCGCTCGGCTGGGTCATGCTGGCCTACGCCCTCGCGGCGATCCTGCCCAAGGCGGCGGCCGCGCCGGTCTGGGTCGAGGTCACCGATCCGGGCATCGTGGGTGCGGCCACCGTGCTCAAGGCGGTCTGCGACACCGTCCGCGAGACGCTGTTCTTCGTGCTGCCGCTCTGGCTCCCGTCGGGGCGGCTGACCGACCGGCGGTGGTGGTGGTACATCGGCGCGGTCGCCCTGTGGGAGGTGCCGATCTACCTCTCCTACCTGGGCGAGAGCGAGCTCTTCGGCCGCCCCAACCCGCTGGCGGACACCCCGCCCGCCCGGTTCCTGATGGCGGCCTACGACCGGCTCGGCGGCCACGACGACCAGGTGTTCTACGTCCTGGTCGGCATCGCGGCGGCCGTCCTGCTGACCCGGATGCTGCGCGCCGCACCGAAGGCCCGCCCGCGCATCGGCCTGATGCTCGGCGCCTACCTGCTGTGGGCCGGGATGCAGGACTACTACACCCGCGCCCCGGCCGACGACTACTGGCTCGCCTACGGGCTGTTCGCCGCGGCCGGGGCGGTCTGGGCCGTCGCGATCGCCTACCTGGTCATCAAGGACGGCGGCTGGCGACTCGACCGGGCGGCCCGCCGGATCCTCAGCGGGCTGCTCCTCGCCACCGGGCTGACCACGCTGTTCGTCGTGTTCGCCACCGTACTGTCCAGCTGGCTGGTGCCCGGCCGGGGTGCGGCGCTGCTCCTGATCGCGCTGGTCTTCACCCTGGGCTCGGGGCTCCCCCGGGCCGCCCGGTGGGCCGTCGGGCTGGTCGACCGGCTGTACTACGGCGAACGCGCCCAGCCCTACCAGGTGCTGCGCAGGCTGGCCGAACGGGTCCGGCAGGTCGTCGACCCGCAGCGGCTGCCGGCCGCGCTGTGCGACACGGTGGCGCAGGAGCTGCGGCTGCCGGGCGTCGCCCTGACCGTCAGCACCCGGGCCGGACAGCGCCCGCTGGCCGCGGTCGGGCACCTGGACGGCCCGCGCCAGGACTTCGCGCTGGTCCACCACGGCACGGTGATCGGCGAGTTGACCGTCGGCCTGCGCGCCGGCGAGGAGCGGCTGGACAGCAGCGACATGGACATCCTGCGCTCGCTGGCCGACCAGGCCTCGCCCGCCGTCGCCTCGCTCCGGCTGCAGGAGGACCTCCAGGCGAGCCGGGAGCAGATCGTCGCGGCGCGCGAGGAGGAGCGGCGCTGGCTGCGCCGGGACATCCACGACGGCCTCGGGCCCGCCCTGGCCGGACTGCGGCTGCGGGTCGACAACGCCGGTGCCGCGCTGGCCGCGCAGGCCCCGCTCTCGGGCACGCTGCGCGGCATCTCGGGCGACCTCGCGATGGCCATCAAGGAGGTCCGGCGGATCACCGACCGGCTGGGGCCCGCGCCGCTCGGCGAACTCGGGCTGGCCCGGGCGATCCAGCAGCTCAGCTCCACCTTCAACGGCGCGGGGCTGACCGTCACGGCGGAGCTGTCCCCCGATCCGCTGCCGGAGCTGCCGGCCGCCGTCGAGGTGGCCGTGTACCGGATCACCGCCGAGGCCCTCAACAACGTGCTGCGCCATGCCCGGGCCCACTCCGCCCAGGTCCGGGTGCAGGTGCAGCGCGAGACGCTGACCCTCGTCGTCCAGGACGACGGGATCGGGTACCGCGGGCTGTCGGCGGGCGACCCGGCGGAGGCGGGCGGTGCGGGCGGTGCGGGTACTGCGGGCGAGGCGGGTACTGCGGGCGAGGCGGTCGAGGGGGGCCAGGTGGTCGAGGGGGTCGACGCTGCCCTCGGCGGCGGGGCGGTCGCGGCCGGGGCGGAGGCGGGCAGCGGGGTCGGGCTGCGCTCGATGTCGGACCGGGCTGCGGAGATCGGCGGCCGCTGCACCGTCGGGCCGCTGGAGCACGGCACCCGGGTGCTCGCCGTACTGCCCCGCTACCCGTCGCACCCCGCCCGGGAGTGACGGCCTCGGCCGGTCCCGCACCGTCCCATGGCCTGCCCCCGGCACCGGGGTGGTGTCGGGGGCAGGCCTGGTGAGGGGATCGGGCATCAGTGGCAGTTCTTCTCGCCGGTGTCGCACTTTCTCGGTTCGTCCGCACCGGGCGGTGCCACCAGGCCGGTGCCCGGGGAACCGTCGGCACAGGCCGACCTGATGGCGCCGGTGATCGCGCTCCTGAGTGCGAGGCCCGCTGTGGCGGCGCCGACGACCAGCGAGGCCATCCGAACTACCTTGGTCGTTGTACTGGTTGTCATGGAAATCACTCCAGATCTTCCGAGTGTCGAACCGATCGGCTGTTCTTCCTTCACTCTGCGCGGGGGTCCGCCCCGGGCGCATGGGCCCGCCGTCCCGTTCCGGTCCCAAACGCGGGCGCGACGGCCGTGGCCGGGTGGTGTGCCGGAGCCGGTGGCGGTCACGGTGCCGGGCGGCGGGGGCCCGGCGGCTCGCGGTGCTCATCAGGCGGCCTCGGGGAGGGCGGCGCGCAGCTGGTAGCCGGCCCGTTCCAGGCTCGGGGCGCCCAGGTAGCCGTGCAGGGCGGTGGCCGGACCGGCCCGGTCGGTCCGGAAGCCGTGCCACTCGCCCGCCGGGAGGTAGACCAAGTCCCCACGGGAGAGGTGGAGTCCGCCCGTTGCGGTGAGGTGCCGGCCACCGCCCGAGACGAGCAGGAAGAACTCGTCCGCACCCGCGTGCCGGTGCAGGCCGTGGCTGCCGCCCGCGGCGAAGGCGGAGGCCGCGACGGTGATCCGTCGGGCGCCCACCGTCTCGGCACTGGCCAGCCAGTGCACGCCCGTTCCGGCCGAACCGGGGACGGCGGCTCCCTCGGCGGCGCCGCCACCGGGGGGCGGCGCCAGCGGGACGGCGTACGGCCGGGGCGCTTCCGGCCGCCTCGCCGGGGACGGCGGCCAGGGCGTCGGCGTCCGTAGCGGCGACCCGGTGCCGGGTCTCGGCCGGACGGTGAGGATGGCGGCCGGTGCGCCGGGCAGTGCGGTGAGACCGCCGGCACTGCCCGGCGGGTGGTAGAGGCCTTCACCGGGACCGAGGATCCGCCCGGCCGAGCGGATCCGCCCGGAGAGCACGACGGTCACCGACTCGGCTACCCGGGAGGGGTGTTGTTCGATCCGCACGCCGGGTGGCAGGGTCTCGACGATCAGTCCGCCGTGCGCGGACGGCAGGAGGTCCGGGTCGATCAGCCGGCGGAACGCGGGTGCCGTGCCGGGCACGGCGGCGGGTACGAGGATCATCACGTCACGCTTCCTGGAGCGTCTGAGGAATCGGGGGGGTCGTAGACGTCGGGGCCGGAGGCGTCGGGGGGGCTTGGCGGAGCACTGCGGCCGTTCGCGGGCAGCCGGAACGGCCGCGGACCCGCCGGGCCCGGGCGCCCCCGGTCGGGGCGCCCGGGCCGGCGGGTTCACGGGCAGTGGGTTCACGGGCGGGTCCGCCGCTCGGCGCGGCGCCGGGCCAGGGCGTCCATGGTCCCTGCGGCCCGCCGCGCGGCGGTGAGCGTGAGGCAGAGCAGCTCGGCGCCCAGCGGGCCGGCCTCCAGTTGGAGCGGGTGGCCGCGCCGGGCCAGCAGGAGGTCGCCTTCGGAGGCCAGGTACTCCGGCTCGTCGGCCACCTCGCCGGCCAGCACGGCTCCGCGCAGGACGTAGACCACGCTCTCGGCGTCGTCGCGCCCCGGCAGGACATGGTGGGCGCCGGGGCTGAGCCGCAGCTGGTCGAAGGACTCGCAGGCGCTGGCGACCATGGACCGCCGCGCGAGGCAGCGGACGCGGACGCGCTCCCCGTGCGGGCCGATGATGACGGCGGCCGAGCCGGAGTCGGTGGTGACGATCATCGTGAATCGCCTTCTTCCGGAGTCTGCGGGGTCGAGGGGTGCTGCGCCGCCGGACGGTTCTGCGGGGTCGAGCGGACGGCGAGGATGGCGTGGAAGTACTCCAACCCGGCCGTCCCGGCGGTCAGGACGGTGCGGGTGCCGAGCGGCAGCGTCAGGGCGGTGCCCTCCAGCAGCGGGATGCCGTCGGCGGACTCCTCCTGGCCGGCGGGGTCGCCCGGTTCTGCGGCGTCAGGGTCGGCGTCGGGGTCGGGCACGGAGGCCGTGCCCGAGCCGGCGGTGATGTACAGGGCGTGCTCGATGCCGTCGGAGGCGACTTCGGTACTGCGGCCCGGGTCGAGCCACTGCAGACCGACCGCGCGCAGCGGTCCGGTGAGCACTCGGCCGGGGTCGACGGCGCCGCGTCGGCGGAGGTCGGTGATGACGGTCCCGGTCATGACGGGGGCTCCTTCTGCTTCGGCTGCTGCTCGGGTTGCTCGGTTTGTACTGGTCTGCGGCCCGTCGGGGTCCGCTTCCGAGTCCACGGTGCGGCGCCTGCCGTCCCGGCCACACGGGGACCGGGTCCCGTCCTGATCCCGGCCACCGCCCGGCCACCGCCCGGACGGCGCTCAGACCGTCACGGGCACGGACACGGGCACAGACCGCGGTGCGGGGAAGGTGCTGCGGGCGACGGACGCCCGGGCCGGACCGTCCGCGGCGGCGGCTCGAAGTACCGGGTCGGCCACCGGGGTCAGCAGCCGGCCGTCGGCGCAGCGCGGGCGGCCGAGGCCGCCGAGCAGCAGCAGGCCGGGCTCGGCGGCCGTGTGCAGGGCGTCCACCAGGGCGGTGTCCCACTCGGCCGGGAGCGCGGTCGCGCTGCCGTTGCGGGCCAGCAGCTCGCAGTGGGCCCGGGCGTCGGCGCTGTCCAACAGTCCGAGCCGCACCGCGATCCGGGCCGCCAGCAGCAGTCCGAGTCCGTCGGCGTCGCCGGGGGCGAGCGCGAGGCCGTCGGGTGTGTCCCCGCCGCCGCAGACGCGCCGGACGGCGTCGCCGAGGCTCCGGCCGTAGCGCAGGGCCAGCGCGGGGCCGGTCTCGTACGGGTCGAAGCAGACCAGGGTGGCCCGGGCGTCCGCGCAGACGGCAAGGAAGGCGCAGAGCGCGCGATCGGAGTAACGGGCGTCGGGGCGCAGCGCGTTGGCGACGGAGTCGTACAGGGCCGGGCAGACGGCCAGCACGTGCCGGATCACGGTGACCATCCCGGCGCGGGTCTCCGGTGCGGGCCGGTCGGCCAGGAGGTCGCTGCGGACCCAGACCAGCACGGGTTCGGGGTGTCCCGGGGCGGGGCGGCGCATCGACAGGGCGGGACCGCAGGCGGCGGCGAGGGTGGTCGGCAACCGGACCTGGGCGGCGATGCCGCCGACCTGTTCGCCGCCGAGGGCGATCACGACCGTCCGGCCGTCCGTGGGCCCGGTCGGCTGCCGCCAGTCCTGCACGGTGGTGGGTGCCTGGGCGGTCGCGAGTGTGCGGACGTGGGCGAGGTAGGCGGCGGGCGCGGCACCGTCGGTGGCGATGACGAACCGGTCGGCGTGGAACCCGGCGAGGTGGTCGGCGAGTTCCTGCCAGCAGGATTCGCCGCTGCGCACCAGCAGACTGAGGTACGAGGCTCCGGCCTGGATGCGCCGTTCGAATCCGGCACTGGGGGTCATGGCGGTCCTCCTCCCGCTTCCGACCACCCACGATGGGCGGCCCGACGCCCCGGGCACCTGAGCCGCGGTTCCCGAGTCCACCCGTGCGGTGCCTGGGTCCGGCGGGAGGACGGGGGTCGGAGTGGGACGGGGGGCCGGGCAGGCGGCCGGGCAGGCGGCCGCGTGCCCCGGCACCGATCGGCGCCGGGGCACGGGGAGGGGGAGGAGGATGGCGCGCCGGTGTCGCGATGACGGGTTTCATCATCTGTCAGCTGTCATCTGTCAGCTGCTATTCGTCAGCTGCCATCCGCCGTCCGTCAGCTGTCGGCCCCCGCCCCGGTGACGGCGCCGGAAGCCAAGGGTCGCGGCCGCCGGCCGGGAGGTCGGACACGGCGGCTCAACACAGGCACGTCCGCGAACCCGACCGGGCTACGCACGAATCCCCGCCCGCTCATCGGCCGCCCACTTCCTCAACTCATCGGCGGCGTCCGTAAACTCACCGATCGTCAGATCACCGACGAAAGCCCCCCGCCCGAGCCCCGAAGGCAGCGGAAGCCGCCGGCCCTCGTGGTGGCGGGCGGTGTCGGCCAGCGCCTCGCCGAGCGTGAGCGGCTCCATCAGCGGGTGCCAGACCGGGAGTTCGAGCCGCCGCATCAGCCGGAGGATGCGCTCGCTCTGCCCCGCGTCGAGCAGTCCGCGCCGCCGGGCGAGCACGGTGGTGAGCGCCATGTCGACGCAGACGGCCTCACCGTGCAGCAGTTCGGGCAGGGCGCGCTTCTCGACCGTCGGGCTGAACGAGTGCCCGTAGTCCGTCAGGCGCTGCGGCCGGTGCTCCCCGAGGTCGGGCCGGAGTTCCCGGAGCGTCCCCTGCACCGCCCGGGTGAGGACCTCGGCACCCGCGCACCGGTCCTGGAACCGCCCGTCGAGCAGGTCCGGGCCGTGGCGTTCCAGCATTTCGAAGAGCCGCCGGTCCTTGATCAGCGCGACCTTGAGGATCTCGGCGAGCCCGTTGCCGATGTGCCGCCGGTCGAGGGTGGCGAGGAACGCCGGGTCGAGCAGCGTCTCGGCGGCCGGGCGGTAGGGGCCGAGCCGGTTCCCGCGGCGGCCGCGGTCGGCGGCGCCGGCCATCGCCCCGACGCCCGCGTCGACCAGTCCGATCAGCGTGGTGGGCACCCGGACGAACGGGGTGGCGCGCCGGTAGAGGCTGCAGGCGAGGCCGACGATGTCGGTCAGGGCGCCGCCGCCGATCGCGATGACCGGGTCGCCGCGGCGGGAGACGCCGACGTACTCCATCCGGTCGGCGACCCGGAACACCGGGTCCATGGTCTTCAGTTGCTCGTGGGCGAGCAGGACCAGGACCTCGTAGTCGATGCCGCGGCCGGCCAGGTAGGCGTGGATCCGGCGGCCGTAGAGCTCGTACACGCGGGCTTCGACGACCACCAGGCGGGGCCCGGGCGGTCCTCCGGCGCGGGCCAGCGCGGGGTCGGCCGGATCCAGCAGGTCGGGGGTGAAGCGCACCCGGTGGCGGGCGGGGGGCACGGTGGCGACGGCCCGGCCGGTGCGCGGAGCCCCCGTGGCGGGCAGGCCGTGGGCGGCGGGGCGGTGGTGGCGCTGGGGAACGGACACGGGTGCTCCTCGGGGTGTCGGGGCGGGCGCGGACCTTCCGGCACCGGGTGGGGCACCCGGCCGGCAGGTCCCACCCTCCGGTGCCCGCCGTCCCGGGCACACGGGCACCGGGTCTCACCCGCGTCCCGGACCGCGTCCCGGACGGCATCCCGCGCCGCGTCCGAGGCGTCGCCCCGGGATCCCGAAGCGGGGACCCGCCCCCCCCGCCACCCGGCCGACGTACGGTGGAACCCGGAGGCCGTGCCATGCATGTCACCGGGACCGGGTTCACCGACCGTACCGACGCGGGCCGCCGACTGGCCGCCCGCCTGGAGCACCTGCGCGGCGCCGGCACCGTGGTCGTCGCCCTGCCGCGCGGCGGCGTCCCGGTGGCCGCCGAGGTGGCCGCCGCGCTCGGCGCCCCGCTCGACATCTGCGTGATCCGCAAACTCGGCGTGCCGTACCAGCCCGAGCTGGGCATGGGGGCGATCGGCGAGGACGGCGTCCGGGTGCTCAACGACCACGTCCTGCGCATCGCCGGCGTCACCGCCGACCAGCTGGCCCGCGTCGAGGAGCAGGAGCGCGCCGAGCTCGACCGCCGGGCCCGCCGCTACCGGGGCGACCGGCCGCGCGCCGACCTGCGCGGGTGCACGGTGGTCGTGGTCGACGACGGCATCGCCACCGGTTCCACCGCCCGGGCGGCCTGCCGGATCGTCCGGGCCCGGGGGGCGGCCCGGGTGGTCCTGGCCGTGCCGGTGGCGCCGCCCGACTGGACCGACCGGCTCGCCGAGGTCGCCGACGAGCTGGTCTGCGTGCTCACCCCCTCGCCGTTCTACGCGATCGGCGAGTTCTACGCCGACTTCTCGCAGACCGGCGACGACGAGGTCCTGCGGATCCTCGCCGAGGCGCGCGGCGAGGACACGGCCGGCGCGGGACTCGTGGCAATACCCGTCGACCGCGAGCTGGACCTGCCCGTCGGCGGGGTCCGGCTGGCGGGCCGGCTGACCGTCCCGGCCGACGCGTCCGGGCTCGTGGTGTTCGCGCACGGCAGCGGCAGCAGCCGCCACAGCCCGCGCAACCGCCACGTGGCCACCCGGCTCAACCGGTCCGGCCTGGCGACCCTGCTGTTCGACCTGCTCACCGAGGCCGAGGAGCCGGACCGGCGCAAGGTGTTCGACGTGGAGCTGCTGGGCTCCCGCCTGACCGCCGTCACGGAACTGCTCTCCGGCCGACGAGCCGACCGGTCCACCGACCGGCCCACCGACCAGCCCACCGACCGAGGCGACCCCGTCGGCCCGCCTCCCGACCTCCCGCCCGGTCTCCCCCTCGGCCTCTTCGGCGCCAGCACCGGCGCCGCCGCCGCACTCTGGGCGGCCGCCCGGCTGGGCGACGGCGTGGCCGCCGTGGTCTCCCGGGGCGGGCGCCCCGACCTCGCCGGGGCCGAGCGGCTGGCCGAGGTCACCGCGCCGACCCTGCTGATCGTCGGCGGCCGGGACACCACCGTGATCGACCTGAACCGGCAGGCGCGGTCCCGGCTGCGCTGCGAGAGTGAACTCGCGGTGGTGCCGCACGCGGGGCACCTGTTCGAGGAGCCGGGCACCCTGGACCGGGTCGCCGAACTCGCCCGCGACTGGTTCCTGTCGCATCTGCGGTACCCGTGAAGCCCACGCACCCACCGGACCCGGACCCGAGCCCGGACCCGACCTCGGACCCGCGCCCGGCCACCCGGAGCGTCCGCCGTACCGACCAGCGGAACCACCCGATCCGGCAGCACAATTTGTTCAGCCGACCCGGGGATTTTCTGATCACCTTGTACACATTGAACAGTGAAATCCCGACCTGTTGCCCAACCACCCCGACAGGAGCAAGCTCTCCGCTCAGCCGCACCGCCCACCCCTGCGGCGCGGCCGCCTCAAGCGGATGCCTCAATGCCGAGGCCTCAATGTGGAGGAACGACCGATGACCCCGCAGACCCACGCCCTTGAGCTGACCCCCGAGGAACGCGAGGCCGGTCTCGACGCCGAACAGCTGCGCCGCCTCGTCGGCCTCGTCGAGCACGACCCCGCCACGGACCCGTTCCCTGTCATCGCACAGGACGCGATCGTGTTCGTCGTGGGCAACGCCACCCAGACGGCCCACTTCTACCAGGCCGTGTTCGGCATGGAGCTGGTCGCCTACTCCGGTCCGGAGACCGGCCGGCGCGACCGCAAGGCCTTCGTGCTGCGGTCCGGCTCCTGCCGCTTCGTGATCAAGGGCGGCGTCTCCCCGGAGAGCCCGCTGCTGGACCACCACCGCCGGCACGGCGACGGCGTGGTCGACCTGGCGCTCGAGGTGCCGGACGTCGACAAGTGCATCGCGCACGCCCGCGCCCAGGGCGCCATCGTGCTGGAGGAGCCGAACGACGTCTCCGACGAGCACGGCACCGTGCGCCGCGCGGCCATCGCCACCTACGGCGAGACCCGGCACACCCTGGTCGACCGCTCCCGCTACCACGGCCCCTACCTGCCGGGCTTCGTGGCCGCCCAGACCCGGGTGACCCGCCCGGCCGGGCAGCCGAAGCGGCTGTTCCAGGCGCTGGACCACGCGGTCGGCAACGTCGAGCTCGGCCGGATGGACGAGTGGGTCGGGTTCTACAACCGCGTCATGGGCTTCGTGAACATGGCCGAGTTCGTCGGCGACGACATCGCCACCGAGTACTCCGCGCTGATGTCCAAGGTCGTCGCCAGCGGCAACCACCGGGTGAAGTTCCCGCTCAACGAGCCGGCCGTCGCCAAGAAGAAGTCGCAGATCGACGAGTACCTGGAGTTCTACGGCGGCCCCGGCTGCCAGCACCTGGCGCTCGCCACCAACGACATCCTCAGCACCGTCGACATCCTGCGCGCCAACGGCGTGGAGTTCCTCTCCACCCCCGACTCGTACTACGACGACCCGGAGCTGCGCGCCCGGATCGGCAAGGTCCGCGTCGACGTCGAGGAGCTGAAGAAGCGCGGCATCCTGGTCGACCGCGACGAGGACGGCTACCTGCTGCAGATCTTCACCAAGCCGCAGGGCGACCGCCCGACCGTGTTCTTCGAGTTCATCGAGCGGCATGGCTCGCTCGGCTTCGGGAAGGGCAACTTCAAGGCGCTCTTCGAATCCCTGGAGCGCGAGCAGGACCGTCGCGGCAACCTCTGATCGACACCCCTGATCGGAGCGCACCCGGCGGCGGACCAGACGGGTCAGTCGGCGAACGGCCCAGGAGGAGCAGGACGATGGCGCACTACCGGCAGCTGGGCAGCATCCCGCCCAAGCGGCACACGCAGCACCGCACACCCGAAGGCGGTCTGTACTACGAGGAGTTGATGGGTGAGGAGGGGTTCTCCTCGGACTCCTCGCTGCTCTACCACCGGGGCATCCCCTCGGCCGTCGTGGACGCGGTGCCGTGGGAGCTCCCGGACCAGTCCACGGTGCCCAACCATCCCCTGCTGCCCCGCCACCTGAAGCTGCACGAGCTGTTCGCGGGCCAGGAGTGGAAGGCCACGGACGTGGTCGGCGGCCGCCGGCTGGTCCTCGGCAACGGCGACGTGCGGATCTCGTACGTCGCCGCCGGGGCCCCGAGCGAGCTGTACCGCAACGGGCTCGGCGACGAGTGCGTGTACGTGGAGTCCGGCTCGGGCACCGTCGAGACGGTGTTCGGCACGCTGGAGGTCGGCCAGGGCGACTACGTGCTCATCCCCCGGGCCACCACGCACCGCTGGGTGCCCTCCGGCGACGAGCCGCTGCGCGCCTACTGCATCGAGGCGAACAGCCACATCACCCCGGTGAAGCGCTTCCTCTCCAAGTACGGGCAGCTGCTGGAGCACGCGCCGTACTGCGAGCGGGACCTGCGCGGCCCGTCCGGTCCGCTGCTGGTCGACGGCGAGGACGTCGACGTCCTGGTCAAGCACCGCGGCCCGAACGGCGTCGCGGGCACCCGCTACACCGTGCCGCACCACCCGTTCGACGTGGTCGGCTGGGACGGCTGCCTGTACCCGTACGTCTTCAACATCGGCGACTACGAGCCGATCACCGGCCGGATCCACCAGCCGCCGCCGGCCCACCAGGTGTTCGAGGGCAACGGGTTCGTCATCTGCAACTTCGTGCCGCGCAAGGTGGACTACCACCCGCTGTCGATCCCGGTGCCCTACTACCACTCCAACGTGGACAGCGACGAGGTCATGTTCTACTGCGGCGGCGACTACGCGGCCCGCAAGGGCTCGGGCATCGCCCAGGGTTCGATCTCGCTGCACCCCGGCGGCCACACCCACGGCCCGCAGCCGGGCGCGTACGAGCGCAGCATCGGCGCCGAGTTCTTCGACGAGCTCGCCGTGATGGTGGACACCTTCCGTCCGCTGGAGCTGGGCGAGGGCGGCCGGGCCAGCGAGGACGGCAACTACGCGTGGACCTGGGCGGGCCGGGGGCCGAAGCGATGAGCCGCATCCCCGCGCTCTTCCAGGGCCTCTTCGACGACGCGGCGGTGTTCCCACCGGGGAACCTGCCGGTCGCCGAAGCGGTGCCCGCCCACCGCGCGCACCGCTCCGCCTGGTACGCCGAGGCGGTCGGCCCGCTCCTCTGCGGGGCCGGCCGACTGGGCGAGTTGGCCGGAGCAGCCGGGGCGGCCGACCCGGTTCTCCGGGTCGGGCTCGTGCTGCCGGGGGGCAGCGCGGAGCTCGGCCCGGCGCTGGCGGCCGCCGCGCCGTTCGAGATCGCCGGCGTCGAACTGGCCACCCGCGACGCCCGCGAGGCCGTCACCGCACTCGACCTGCTGCTACCGCCGGACGTTCCGGCCGCCGTCGAGCTGCCACGCGAACTCCTGCGCGGCGACGGGCTGGACGAGGTGCTGGACGTCCTCGTCGACAGCCCCTACCGGGCGAAGTTCCGTACCGGCGGGCTGGTCGCGGGCGCCTTCCCGGACGAGCAGGAGCTGGCCGCCTTCCTCACCGGCTGCGCCCAACGCGGCCTGCCGTACAAGTGCACCGCCGGCCTGCACAACGCCGTCCGGCACACCGACCCGGTCACCGGCTTCGAGCACCACGGCTTCCTGAACGTCCTGCTGGCCGCGCTCGCCACCGACCGGTCGGCCGCCGCCGAGGTGCTCGCGGAGCGCTCCGGCGAGGTCCTCGCCAAGGCCGTCGGCGAACTGACCGGGCATCAGGTTACGGTGATCAGGAACTCGTTCACCGCGTTCGGCACCTGCAGCATCGCCGAGCCGCTGGACGACCTGGCCGGACTCGGCCTGCTGCCCCCCAGTTCACCGCACCAGCCCCCGTCCCAGGAGGACCGTTGACCACCCCCCGCAGCTGGCTCGCCACCGCGCAGGACTCGCCGTTCGGCGTGCACAACCTGCCGTACGGCGTCTTCACCGCAGCCGACCGGCCGGGCCGGCGGCGCATCGGCGTGCGCATCGGCGACTTCGTCCTCGACGCCGGGGCCGCCGCCCGCGCCGCCGGGTCGCCGTCCGTCCTGCTGGACGCCGAGACCCTCAACCCGCTGCTCGGCGCGGGCCGTCCGGTGTGGACCGAGGTCCGCACGGAGCTCACCCGGTGGCTCACCGACGAGTCGTACCGGGACGCCGTCTCGCCGCTGCTGGTGCCGCTGACCGAGGTGGAGCTGCACCTGCCGTTCGAGGTGGCCGACTACGTCGACTTCTACTCCTCCGAGCACCACGCCACCAACCTGGGCCGGATCTTCCGCCCCGGCGTGGATCCGCTCACCCCCAACTGGAAGCACCTGCCGATCGGTTACCACGGCCGGGCCGGGACGGTCGTCGTCTCCGGCGCCCCCGTCATCCGGCCGCAGGGGCAGCGCAAGGCGCCCGCCGAGGCCGTGCCGTCCTTCGGCCCGACCCGCCGGCTGGACATCGAGGCCGAGGTCGGCTTCGTGGTCGGCGCCCCCTCCGCGCTCGGCACGCCCGTCACCCTGGACGACTTCCGCACGCACGTGTTCGGCGTCTGCCTGGTCAACGACTGGTCCGCACGCGACATCCAGGCCTGGGAGTACGTGCCGCTCGGCCCGTTCCTCGGCAAGTCCTTCGCGACCTCGCTCTCACCGTGGATCGTCCCGCTGGACGCCCTGGAGCACGCCCGGGTCAGCCCGCCCGCCCGGGACGTCGAACCGCTCCCCTACCTGGACGACCGGGGCGGCGAACCCTGGGGCCTGGACCTCGCGCTGGAGGTCGGCCTGAACGGGCACACGATCTCCCGCCCGCCGTTCGCCTCGATGTACTGGACGGCCGCGCAGCAGCTCGCCCACATGACGGCCAACGGCGCGTCGCTGCGCACCGGCGACCTGTTCGCCTCCGGCACCGTCAGCGGCCCCGAGCGCGAGACCAGGGGCGCGCTGATCGAGCTCACCTGGAACGGCGAGGAGCCGCTCAAGCTGCCCGACGGCACCACCCGCACCTTCCTGGAGGACGGCGACGAGGTCACCATCACCGCCACCGCCCCGGGCCCCGACGGCAGCCTCGTCGGCTTCGGCGAGGTCGTCGGCCGCGTGACACCGTAGGCCGTCAGGTCCGACCGCTCGGACCACGCCGGCCGCTTTGGCCACCGAAGGGCGGCGCCGGAGAACGGCGCCGCCCTTCGGCACGGGCTCGACGGCCCGTCCGATCCCGCCCCGACAGCGGCAGGCCGCGGTGATCAGGTCGCGGAGGGGAGCGGGCTGCCGATCCGCAGCAGGTTGCCGCTGCGGTCGACGAGGGCGAACTCGCGCATCCGGTAGTCGGTGTCGACCGGCGGCTGCAGCCGGCTGCCCGTCGCCCGGTCGCTCGGCACACCGATCCGGGCCCACTCGCGGTGGAGGGCGTCCGCATCCGCGACATGCACGTAGCAACTGCCCGCCGTGGCCAGCGGATCCACCTCCGGGTGGTGCCAGAAGTGCAGTTCCACCGTCCCCCGGACCATGATCAGGTAGCCGTACTGCTCCGGTGACACGCCCCGCTGCTCGAAGCCGAGGCGGGCGTAGAACTCGAGCGTCTCACCCAGCTCGCGGCTGGGCAGGATGGGCACCGCGTACTCGTCCATGCGGCACACCGTAGCGCCCCGCTCCGACACCGGTGCCCATGCCGGGCCCGATCGTGGAATCCCGTGGCGGGACACGGGAGGAGGGCGGCTAGTAGCGTGTCACGCGGATCTTTCCAGGGCGGACGAGGGACGGGAGCGGGCCCGATGAGCGCAGAGGTGCGGGTATTCACGGAGGGCCGGGTCGGGCGGATCGTGCTCGATCGGCCGAGGGCGCTCAACTCGCTGACCCACGGCATGATCGGCGCCGTTCGCGCGGCGCTGGACGGCTGGGCGGCGGACGAGGCCGTCCACGTGGTGGTGCTGACCGGTGAGGGCGAGCGCGGGCTCTGCGCGGGTGCGGACATCCGCGCCATCCACGACGACGCCAAGGCGGGCGGAGCCGGGTCGCGGGCCTTCTTCCGGGACGAGTACGAGCTCAACGCGCTGATCGGCCGCTACCCGAAGCCGTACATCGCGGTGATGGACGGCATCACCATGGGCGGCGGTGTCGGCCTCTCCGCGCACGGCGCGGTGCGGATCGTCACCGAGCGCTCCGTGGTGGCGATGCCGGAGACCCGGATCGGCCTGGTGCCGGATGTCGGAGGGAGCCTTCTGCTCGCCCGCGCGCCGGGCGGGGCGGGCACCCACCTCGGGCTCACCTCGGCGTCGATGGGTCCCGGCGACGCGCTGTTCTGCGGCTTCGCCGACCACTTCGTCCCCTCGGCCGCCGTCCAGGCCCTGCTGGCGGACCTGGCCGCGCTCGACCTGACGGCGGCGGCGAACGCGGCGGACGCGGCAGGCGCAGCAGATGTGGCGGCGGCGGTCGCCCGGGTCGTGGCCGCCCACGCCCGGCCCGCGCCGCCCGCGGTCCTCGCCGGGCAGCGGGACTGGATCGACGCCTGCTACTCCGCCGACACCGTGGAGGAGATCGTCGAACGGCTGCTCGCCAGCGGCGTCCAGGAGGCCAAGGAGGCTGCCGGCCAGCTCCTCGGCAACTCGCCGACCGCCGTCAAGGTGACCCTCGCCGCCCTCCGCCGCGCCCGCGACCTGGCCTCCCTGGAGGCGGTCCTCGACCAGGAGTACCGCATCTCGTGCGCCGCCCTGGCCGCCCCCGACCTGGTGGAGGGCATCCGCGCCCAGGTCGTCGACAAGGACCGCAACCCGCGCTGGTCCCCCGCCACCCTGGGCGCCGTGACGCCCGAGGACGTCGCGCGCTTCTTCGCCCCGCGCGAGGGCGACGAGCTCGGCCTGGCCTGACGCCGGATCGGGCCCGGCCCCGGGCGGCCGGACCGGCGGCCTGGACCGGCGGCAGGGACCGGCCTGCAGCACGCGCCCGGAGCCTGTGGCGTCCCCGTGATGACCGTCTCGCATGGCAAGACTGGCGCGAGGCGGTCCGTGTCGGAGATCGTTGGGGGGTCAGGGCGCCCGGTGTGGCGCCGAGCAGCGGAATGGGAGTCAATGGCGATGACCGAGACCTACGAGACCATCCTCGTCGAGCGCAAGGGCCGGGTCGGGCTGATCACCCTGAACCGCCCGAAGGCGCTGAACGCGCTCAACACGCAGCTGATGAACGAGGTGGTCGCGGCGGCCACCGCGTTCGACCGGGATCCGGAGATCGGCTGTCTGGTGATCACGGGCTCGGAGAAGGCCTTCGCGGCCGGGGCGGACATCAAGGAGATGCAGGGGAACAACTTCCCCGCCGTCTACCTGGACGACTGGCTGGGCCCGTGGGACCGCCTCGGCGAGCTGCGCAAGCCGGTGGTCGCGGCGGTGGCCGGCTTCGCGCTCGGCGGCGGCTGCGAGCTGGCCATGCTGTGCGACATCCTGCTCGCCGCCGACACCGCGAAGTTCGGGCAGCCGGAGATCAAGCTCGGTGTCATCCCGGGCATCGGCGGCTCGCAGCGCCTGACCCGGGCGATCGGCAAGGCCAAGGCGATGGAGCTGTGCCTGACCGGCCGGATGATGGGCGCCGAGGAGGCCGAGCGGGCCGGCCTGGTCTCCCGGATCGTCCCGGCGGACCAGCTGCTGGCCGAGGCGCTGGCCACCGCCGAGACCGTCGCGGGGATGTCCGCCCCCGCCGCCATCATGATGAAGGAGAGCGTCAACCGGGCCTTCGAGACCACCCTCGCCGAGGGTGTCCGGTTCGAACGGCGGCTGTTCCACGCCACGTTCGCCACCAGCGACCAGAAGGAGGGCATGGCGGCCTTCGCCGAGAAGCGCCCGCCGTCCTTCAACCACCGCTGATCGAGGCGCCCTTGGGCAGGCAGCCGGGCGGATTCGCGACCGCGGACTGGCGGCCCGCCGAGGTCCGACGGGGGCCTGGGTCGACCGCCCGGACTGGCGGCCGGTTCCAGCCGGTCGGCCGTCAGTCCTCGCTGACCATCGCGGTGTTCAGCCGGGCGAGCCCGCTGCGGGTGGCGGCGACCACGATCCGGTCGCCCGGTGCCAGGCCCCTGGTCCGGTCGGCGTAGCTCCACAGGTGGACGGCGGGGTTGGCGGCCAGCCGGACGGCGACCACCCGCACCCCGCCCGGGTCCTCGATGTCGTGCCGGTTCATGCCGACCAGGCCGCCGCCCTCCTCGGCCCGCAGTTCGGCGATCAGCAGGACGTGCCGGAACACCGCTAGCGTGCCCAGGACTTCACGCCCCATCAGGGCGGCGGCGAAGGCGGGCGCGGCCAGGTAGGACACCGAGCGGGACGCCGCGTTGTCCAGCGTGGCGTACAGGTGGCCGGCGAAGTTGTCGTCGAAGATCCGTACCACCACCCGCACTTCGGGCTTTCCGGCACGGGCCTCCAGCGCGGCCTCCAGGTTGGTGGCGTCGTCGCCGCTGACCGCCACCAGGGCCCGGCTGTGCTTCAGCCGGGCCCTGCGCAGCTGGTCCTCCAGCGGGCCGTCGCCGACCACCACCGGGATGCCGAGGGCCCGCAGGGCGGCGATGCCGCGCGCCTGGGGGTCGCGCTCCAGGCCGACCACCGGTACGCCGAGGCCGTGCAGTTGGGTGGCGACCCGGGTGCCGACGTTACCGAGGCCGACCACGATGACGTGGTCCCGGGTGCCGGCACCGGGGTTCCGGGGCTGGCCGCGCCGACCGGAGCCCAGCACCTCGACCATGATCGCGGTGGCGACGGGCGCGAAGGTGATCCCGCAGAAGGTGATCACCACCTGGGCGACCCGCTGCCAGGTGCCGCCCGTCCCGGTGGCGCCGGCCGCGCCGCCCGGCTGGTCGGGCTGCGCCGCGCCGGCCAGGTCCAGCAGGGAGACGTAGAGCGACCAGCCGAAGTCCCGGTTGAGGTACCAGAGCAGGCCGAAGGCGAGGAGCACGGCGGCGAGCGCGGTGATCAGCACCAGTCGCAGCCGGGCGCTGGTGAAGAAGCGCAGGGTGTCGAGCAGCCGCCAGCGCACGCGGCGCAGCCAGGCGATCCGGACGACGGGTTCGCTCGGCAGCGCCTGGAGGGCGGCCACCCCGCCGGTCTCCGCCGGGTCGGGTTCGGGCGCCGGGTCGGGCCGGGCGCCGCCGGGGCGGATCGGGCCGCCGTCGCCGAACTCCCCGGCCAGCCGGACGAAGGAGGCGGAGTCGGTCTCCTGGTCCGGGAGCAGGCGGATCCGGCTGAGGTCCTGGCGGTCGATGTGGTCGGCGACCACGCAGATCCGGCCGGAGTCGATGTCGTCGTCGAAGGCGATGTGCAGGAAGCGGTCGCCGACCTGGACGGCGTTGGGGCGGGACAGCGCGGCGGCGGCGAGGGCGGGCGCGGCGGTGGCGGAGCCGGAGAGCGCGGCGCCGTTCTTCAGCAGCCCTTCGATGTTCTCGCCGAGGCGCTGGTTGAACATCCGCAGCACGATCCGGATGTCCGGGTTGTGGCCCTGGGCGCTGAGCGCGGTGTGGATGTTCTCCTGGTCGCTGCCGTCGACCAGGGCGAGGCCGCGCGCGGTCTCGACCCGGACGGCGCGCAGCGCCTCCTCGGTGACGCTGCTGTACTCGACCACGGCGGCGACGCCGGGCAGCTGCTCGATCCGCGGGGCGTGGTCGCGTGTGCGGTCCGGGACGAGCACCACCACCGGGACTTCGTAGTGCTCGACCAGTTCGACGACCAGCCGGTGGGCGAGCGCGTTGCCGCCGCACACGATGTAGTGCTGGCTGATCGGCTCGACCGGAGGGGTCCCCCACCCTTCAGAAGTCATATTGCCGGATGGTATCGACGCGAGGTAATCGGGAGGTGTCGTTCCGGCGACCGAGGGGCGATCAGTTCGGCGGCCGCCGGCCCCGAGGGCGTCCCCCGAACGGCCGTACCCGGCGCGCGGGGCGGCCCGGCCGCGACGACCATGAGGAACGCCCCCTGCCCGTCACGAGTCGCCAGGAGTACGCCGCCGTGGTCTCCCCGATCATCACCCCCAACGGTTCCCCGGTCCCCGGGCCGCTCGGAATGCTCGCCAAGGCCGCCTGGCAGGTGCTGCTGGCCGCCGGGCTCGCCTCACTCGCCCTCGGGATCATCGTGTTCGTCTGGCCGAAGCAGACGCTCACGGTGGTGGGCGTGCTGTTCGGCCTCTACCTGCTGATCATCGGGATCATGCAGCTGGTGGCGGCGTTCGGCACACACGCCAGCACCGCACTGCGGGTGCTGGCCTTCATCAGCGGCACGATCTGCGTGCTGCTCGGGCTGCTCTGCTTCCGCAGCGCCGTGCAGTCGCTGCTGCTGCTGGCGATCTGGATCGGTATCGGCTGGCTGTTCCGGGGCATCACCCAGCTCGCCGCCGCGGCCTCCGACCCCGACATGCCGGCCCGTGGCTGGCAGGCCTTCGCCGGTGTGGCCAACACCCTGGCCGGCGTGCTGCTGATGGTCTGGCCGGTCGGCTCGATCAAGGCGTTGACCGTCCTGGCCGGGTGCTGGCTGCTGATCCTCGGACTGATCGAGATCGTGACGGCGTTCCAGGTCCGCAGCCGGGCGAAGCAGATCCCGGCGGGTGTCTGACCGCAGGCCCGGGGGCACCCCCGACCGCGGGGTGCCTACGGACGGGGTGTCTACGGACGGGGGGCGTAGCCGAGCGTGAACTCCGCCTCCCGCAGCCGCTCCGGGGTCAGCCGCAGACCGGTGAGCGCCTCCCCCAGGGCGAACGCCGCCTCGGTGGTCAGCGCGATGTCGCGCTCGTCCTCCCCGCGGAGGTCGAACCCCGCCTGCGCCAGCAGCGCCACCAGCTCCGGCGCCTGCGCGTCGGTGCCGTCCCGCTGCGTGGGGAAGAGCGGCTCGAAGTTCAGCCGGTTCCGCTCCCCCTCCCACCAGTGGAAGTGGTCCGCCGCGTTGACGTTGCGCTGGTGCGCGACCAGCCGGGTGCCCGCGGCGAGCCCCGGCAGCAGCTCCCAGGTGATCCCGAGGTAGCCGTTCACCTCGACCGCCACCGCCCAGCCGTCAATTTCGGTGACGGCGACGACCATGAGCTCCTCGTCCTCGCGCCCGTGCAGCGCCTCGTCCCCGTCGAGCTCGCCGTCCTCGTACGACTCCCAGGCGCGCAGCACCTCCAGGACGCCGGTGACCGGTCGGCCGGGGACGGCCCGGAAGCGGTGCAGCAGCTCCCCGGCGGATATCCCCTCCACCATGGTCAGGCAGTACGCCTCGGTGATCGGGGCGTACTCCGTGCCGTCGATCCAGGTGTAGTCGGTCGCGTGTGCGGTCATGCCGCAGATGCTGCCACCCCGGTCTGACATCCGGTCCGGCGGTCGGCCGGTCGGCCGGTCGGCCGGTCAGCTCCAGAGCGGCCGGTCCGTCCCCCAGCGACCCGGCGGGCGGGACCAGTCCGCGGGGCCGCCCCGATAGGAGACCGGCGGGAGGGCGTAGCGCAGCCGGCCGTACGCGGAGTCGGTCTCGGCGAGCCGGAGCGCGGCGTCGTACGGCTCGTCCTTCGACGGCTCACCACCCGGCGATCCGACGGGCGGTCCGGCGGGTTCGATGTCGTCCGTCAGCCAGGACGCCGTTCCGGCGAGCGAGAACCTCAGGTGTCGGCCGCCGGGCCGCCCGGTGCGCTGGTCCGTGAGGGCGCGCAGGACCCCGGCGGCGAGCAGGTAGCCGGTGCCGTGGTCGAGGGCCTGGGCGGGCAGGACGCCGGGGCGGCCGTCGGCGCCGGCCAGGGTGGCGGCGATGCCGACACCGGCCTGGACCAGGCTGTCGAAGCCCCGGCGGGCGGCCCACGGACCGGTCCAGCCCCAGGCGCAGAGCTGGGCGACGACCAGGTCGGGGCGGCGTTCGAGCAGGGCTTCGGGGGCGAGGCCGAAGCCGTCGAGGGCGCCGGGGCGGTAGCCGGTGACGACGACGTCGGCGGTGGCCAGCAGGTCCTCGAAGGCGGCCCGGTCGGCGGGTCCGGTGAGGTCGAGGCGGGTGGAGCGCTTGCCGAAGCCGGTGTCGGCGTGGGCGTCCTCGGCCTCGGGCAGGCGGGGCGAGTCGACCCGCAGGACGTCCGCGCCGAGCAGGGCGAGGGTGCGGGTGGCGACCGGCCCGGCGATCACCCGGGTGAGGTCGAGGACCCGGACGCCGGCGGCGGGCAGGGCGGCGGCGGCGAGCGGGCGGGCCGGTGCCTCGCCGACCACCCGGGACTCCGCCAGCGGGTGCCGGACGCCGGGGGCCGGGGGTGCGACGGCGACGGCCAGCGCCCCCGCCTCGTACGCGCGTTCCTGGATCCACTCGGCGGGGTGCTCGCGCAGGGTCCTGCCGAGCTGCTCGGCGTCCGTGTCGGCGGGCAGTCCGAGGGCGGTGAGCAGCCGGACCCGGTGGTGCGGGTAGTTGGCGTGGGTGCGGACCCAGCCGTCGGCGGTCTGCCAGAAGCCGGAGAGCGGAGCGAAGCTGACCGGTGTGCGGCCGTCGATCTGCAGATGGCGCTCGCTCACGAAGGCGGTGGCCACGGCTCCCTGGTCCACCCGGACCTCCGCCACCGCGCCCGGCTCGCCGCCCGGCTGCGGGTCGGCACCGCCCCCCGCCCCCGCGCCGCCCGCCCGCAGTGCGGCCAGTTCGGCGGCGGCCAGCGAGCAGGCGGCGACCGTCGCCCGGGCGAGGCGGCGCACCGGCAGCCGGGAGGGCAGCACGGCGTCGGGGCCGTGGAAGGAGACCCGGTCCAGCAGGTCGGGCCGGCCGCCGAGGGCCGCCCAGGCCTGGGCGGTGGGCTGGTCGGCCGCGGCGGCCGGGTCGACCGAGGGCATCGAACGCTCTGTCATGTGCGCATTCTGCTCCTGATCTCAGGCGCTCGCCGTGACCCCCGCCACCAGCATCAGCAGCACCGCCGAGACCACGGTCATCCGGCGGGCCGCCTGCGGGGTGCCGCCGAACCGCCCGCCGAGCCGCCCGCTGGCGTGCGCGACCAGTGCGTAGACGACGGCGCAGGCCAGGACGTTGAGCGAGCCGAGGGCGAGCACCTGGCCGCCGACCGGCAGCCGGGCCGCGGGGTCGACGAACTGCGGCACCAGGGAGAGGTAGAGCAGCAGGCCCTTGGGGTTGAGCAGGGCGGTGAGCATGCTCTGGCGCAGCACGGTGGCGGTGGGCTGCGCACGCGGCGCGGCCAGCGCGGTGGCGGCGCCGCCGCGGCGCAGCGCGAGCAGCATCGTCACGGCCAGCACCAGCAGGTAGAGGGCGCCGACGATCCGCAGTGCGGGTAGGGCCGCGGGGACGGCGCGCAGCGCGGCGGCGAGGCCGGCGCTGGAGAGCAGGGTGTGCACGGCGTAGCCGGCGCAGACGCCGCCGACGGCGATGAGGGCGGAGCGCCGGCCCTGGCCGAGGCCGCGGGCGGCGATGTAGAGCCAGTCCGGACCGGGGGTGCAGACCAGCAGCAGGTCGACCCCCACGAAGAGGAGGAGGGCGTGCGTATCCATGGGTGGTGACCTGTCGTGTTCGCGCAGAGGGTTCTGGTTACTGAAGGTAGCCGGACCGGACTGGCAGCCGATGGCCACTTCAGGCTGCCCCGCGCCCGGTTTTGGCAGAATGTTGCGCTATGGACCGCATCGACCGCAGAATCCTCCACGAGCTCCAGCAGGACGGCCGCCTGACCAACGCGGAGCTGGCCGCCAGGGTCTCCCTCACCCCCTCACCCTGTCTGCGCCGGGTCCGGCAGCTCGAACAGGACGGGGTGATCCGCGGCTACCGGGCGCTGCTGGACGGCGCCGCGCTGGGGCGCGGCTTCCAGCCCTTCGTGACGATCACGATGCGGCACGAGGACCGGGAGACGGTGGCGGAGTTCGAGCGCCGGGTGGCCGGGCTGCCGGAGGTGGTGGAGGCGCACCGGCTGTTCGGCGAGCCGGACTACCTGCTGCGGATCGCGGTGGCCGACATCGCCGCGTACGAGCGGTTCATCACCGACGTGCTGTCGGGGCTGCCGGGGATCGCCCAGGTCAACTCGCACCTGACGATGAAGCGGGTGAAGGCCGACCACGGCATCCCGACGGGCGGCTGACGGCCCCGGCGCGGTCAGGGGTCCGGGGTCCGGGGTCAGGGATCCGGGATCCGGGATCCGGCCGCTCGGGTCGGCGGGTGGCCGGAGGCGTCAGTAGCGGTGTCAGTAGCCGAACCGCAGCGCCCGCACCCGGTGGTCGAAGTTGGACGGGATCAGCTCCGGCTCGCCGAGCGAGTGCACCTCGGGCAGCCGGGTGAACAGCTCCCGGTAGAGCACCTTCATCTCCTGCCGGGCGAGGTGCGCACCCAGGCAGTAGTGCGGCCCGCCGCCGCCGAAGCCGAGGTGGGGGTTGGGGCTGCGGGTGATGTCGAAGGCGTCCGGGTCGGTGAACACGGCCTCGTCCCGGTTGGCCGAGCCGAAGAACAGCACCACCTTCTCGCCCGCCAGCAGCAGCGTGCCGCCGGGGCCGCCGAGCTCGTGGTCGGTGGCCAGGGTGCGGCGGAACTGGATGATCGGGGTGGAGTGCCGGACGATCTCGTCGACCGCGCCGCCGAGGTGGCGGTCGAGGTCGCCGAGCAGCAGGGCGCGCTGCTCGGGGTGGGTGGTGAGCAGGTGCAGGCCGTGGGCGAGCGCGTTGCGGGTGGTCTCGACGCCGGCGACCAGCAGCAGGGAGAAGAAGGCGCCGAGCTCCCGCCCGGTCAGCCGGCGGCCGTCGACGTCGGCGGTGACCAGGGCGGAGACGAGGTCGTCGGTGGGCCGGCGGCGGCGCTCGCGGCCGAGCTCGGCGACCATGCCCTGCATCCGGGCCAGCGCGCGCAGCCCGCGCCCGGGGATCCGGATCCGGCTACGCAGCGGGCGGGCGACACCGGTGTGCTCGGAGGCGTGGTTGACCTGGTCCAGGATGGCGCGGCGGGGCTCCTCGGGGATGCCCATCATGTTGCAGATGACCTGGAAGGGGAGCTCCGCGGCGACGGCGGTGACGAAGTCCGTGGGCCGCTGCTCCACCACCTGGTCGACCAGGCGGCCGGCCACCCGGCGGATGTCGTCCTCGGCCCGGGCGAGCAGGCGCGGGGTGAACGCCTTGGAGACGATCCGGCGCAGCTGGGCGTGCCGGGGGTCGTCGAGGTTGACCATCGAGTCGCCGAACAGCGTCCGGACCCAGCGCGCGGGCTCGGGGGTGGTGACGCCTGGTCCGCTGAGGAAGACGGCGGGGGTCCGGCTGGCCTCGACCACGTCGGCGTGCCGGACCAGTGCGTGGAAGCCCCGGCCGGGGCCCTTGGCCGTCGGGTCGCCGAAGTAGACCGGTCCGGGCCGGCGGCGCAGTTCGGCGAAGGCGGCGGCGCGGGCGGGCGCGGGCTGCCGCCAGAACAGGGGGTCGGCCAGGTCGGCGGGGGGGCCGGGCTCGGTCACCGTGCCCGTGCCGGGTGTGCCCATACCGGGTCTCCTGTCCTGTCGGCGTTCCCGCCGGGTGTCCTGGCGTTCCCGCCGTGCTGTCCTGTCGGCGTGTCCTGTTCGGCGCTCCCGCCGTGGTCGCGCCATGTGCCCGCGCGGTGTGGGCACCCTGGATGAGCACATTTAGGGAGCATCGACAGGACCGTGTCAAACCGCAACTATCGTCATATGGGCGGACTATGGCTGGTTTTCAGACCCTGGCGTGGGAGGTGATGTCCGCGCCGAACTCCTCGATCATCGCCGGGGTGACGGTCGGCCGGGCCTGCGCGATGGCCGCCAGGTAGTCGGCGGTACCCGCGCCGTCCAGGTCTCCCGGCCGGTCATCCCGGCCCTCCCAGTCCTCCTGGTCCGCGCCCTCCGACACCGTCAGGTCCCGTTCGAAGGCGGCCTGGGCCGCGACCCGGGCCGCGTGCTCGATGTCCGCCGGGGTGAACAGCTCGCTCGCGCCGACCAGCACGCCGAGGTCCACGTCCGCCCGCCCGGCCGCGTAGCGGGACCAGATCGCGGACCGGGCGGCCGCGTCCGGGGTGCCGATCGGGATCAGGTAGTCGAAGCGGCCCGGGCGCAGAAAGGCCGGATCCAGCGAGCGGATCGAGTTGGTCGCGCAGACCAGCAGCCGCTCCTCGCCCTCCCGGAAGCCGGGGATCAGCTTCAGCAGCTCGTTGGTGACGCCGTGCATGCCGCCGTGCGCGCCCTCGGTGCGGACCGGGGCGATCTCCTCCACCTCGTCGATGAAGACCAGCGCCCGCTCCAGCTGCCCGATCCGGGCGAACGCGTCGCGCAGCGCCGCCGCCAGGTTTCCCTCGTCCGCCAGCCGGGACGGCAGCAGCTCCACGAACGGCCAGCCGAGCCGGGAGGCGATCGCCCGGGCGAAGGTGGTCTTGCCGGTGCCGGGCGGCCCGAACAGGGCGATCGCCCGAGGCGGGCGCACCCCGTGCCGGGCCGCCCGCTCCGGTTCGGCGAGCGGTAGCACCACCCGGCGCTCGATCAGGTTCTTCTCCGCCTCCATGCCGGCCACCTTCGCCCACAGGTCGCCGGGCAGCAGTCGCCCGCCCAGCTCCTCCAGCAGCCCGCTCGCGGCGCCCGCCTGCGGTTCGTCCTTCTCGAAGTAGGCGGCCGCCGGGCGGCGGGTGTAGCCGGCGTTGTGCAGTCCCTCGCCGAGCAGCTCCTCCTCGGGCAGGACGTAGGCGATCCGGCGGACCCGGTTGGAGACCAGGCGGCGCTCCAGCTCGCGCAGCAGTGAACTGGCCAGTCCGCGGCCGCGCCAGGCCGGGGCGATGGCGATCCGCATCACCCAGGCCCGCTCCCCCGCCACACAGGCCAGCGCGGCGCCGATCGGCGCGCCCTGGTGGACGGCGACCACGGCCGGCTGGCGGGAGGTCAGCGCGCCGATGCACTCGGCGAGCGAGAACACCGACTCCTGGCCGAGCTCCGCCGTGGTGTCGATCAGGTGGACCACCGCCGCGAGGTCGTCCTCGCGATAGTCGTGAATCAGCCAGTTCACCACTCTGCCGCCTCTCCGTCCTCACCGGTCCGTGCCGACCCGTGCCGGCACACCGGCCCGCCGGCCGTCGGCCGCGCGGTGCCCGAACGCTACGGTCGGGCCCCGCCCGCGGTCGCGCGCCGGAACGGACAACGGCGCCGCCGGCAACCGTACGAACCGCCTCTGGCGCGACGGCGTCCGGCGGACACCCGCCGGGCGGCCGGCAGGCCCGCCCGCGGCGCCCCGACCAGCCCGCGGACCGGGCCCGACCGGGTGGCCGGGCATGTTCTCACGGGAGCGGAACCGGCCAATACCCGAGGGGGAGGTACGGGGTGACACGGGCGAGTGCGACGATGAGTGCCATCGTGATGACCGACCGGATTCGCTCGCTGCGCGCCGCGGTCTTCGCCGCGCTGTGCGTGGCGCTGGCCGCCACGGCGCACGTCGCCATGGGCGGCGCCGGGGTGTCCCCCGCCGTGCTGGCGGGGGCGTTCGGTCTGGTCCTCGGCTTCTCCTGGCTGCTCGCGGGCAGGCAGCGCGGCCTCGGTCTGATCAGCCTCTGGATGGTCGCGGCGCAGACCGTGCTGCACCTGGTGTTCCAACAGGCCGGCACGTCGGCCACCGGCGGCGGAGGGCTCGGCCGACTGGCCGGGACGGACTGGGCGGGCCTGCTGCTGTGCAACCCGCAGAGCCTGCCGGCCGACATCTCCCCCACCGAGCTGGCCCGGATGGCCGGGCTCGACCCGGACACGCCTCCGGTGAGCGGCATCCGCGCCATGGCGGGGATGCACCATTCGGCCTCCTCCCTGGGCGCGGTGCTGCCGGGCTCCTCGGAGGCCTCCGGGATGTCGGGGATGGCAGGCATGTCGGACATGCCTGGGATGACCGGGATGACCGGGATGGGCTCCTCCGCGGGGACGCCCCCGCACGGCATGTCGGCGCACGGTATGTCCGCGCACGACATGTCCGCGCACGGCATGTCGGCGCACGGCATGTCGGCCGGGATGCTCGCCGCCCACGTGCTCGCCGCCCTCGCCTGTGCGCTGCTGCTCTGGCGCGGCGAGGCGGCGTTGGTCCGGCTGTTCGACCTGCTGGCCGCGCTGGCCGGCGCCCTGCTCCCGATCCTCGTCCTGGCCGCGCCCCGCGGCTACCGACCCCCGGCCGCGCCCAGACCGGTCGCCCGGCGCGCCCGGCCGCCCCGGCTGGTGCTGCTCTCGCACGCCCTCGTCCGGCGCGGCCCGCCCTCCCTCGTCCCCGCCTGCTGACGCGCCCGCTTCCGGTCACCGCCCACGGTCACCGCTGTGGCGGGCAGGTCGCCCTGCGCCGCACCGGCTCGAACCGGTCGCGCCGCCAGGGCCAGGGCCCGCGTGCCCGCCGCCGAGTGCGGCGCCGGCCCGCCGAAGCCCCGTCCGATGCCGACGGTGCCGTCCGCAGACTGCACCGCGCCCAGCACTCCCCCGGGACCACTCATGCCTGACCACGACGGCGCACCGGCCTCGCCCGCCGCCACCGTCCTACCGCTCCGGACGGCCGGCACCCGGCCGATCACCGGGCGCCCCGCCGGGGCCGCCCGCAGCGCCTCCCGCCACCTCGCCCTCCCGGTCGTCCTCCCCGGTGCGCCGCTCCTCGGCCAGCCGGGCGAGGAGGCCCGCCGACCAGTCCGCCGAGGGGCCGTCCGCCGGACGCAGTCCGCGCAGCCGCTCCGCCCGCTCCAACCACTCGCGGCAGACCGGGCACCGCTCCACGTGCTTGTCCAGCCGACGGTCCGGCAGGCCTGCCGGTTCACCGTCGAGGCGGCTGGACAGGGCGGAGCGGAATCGGGCGCATCTCATACGGTCATCGTCCCGCACCCGCACCCGTCCCGGACCGCCCGGGTGGGAGGCCGTCGTGGATGACGATCAGCTGACCGCGCTGGCCCTGGCCGCGCGCGAGGGCCGGGCGGCGGATGTCGAGGCCTTCGTCCGCGAGACCCAGCGGGACGTGTGGCGGTTCGTCGCGCACCTCACCGACGTGCAGTCGGCGGACGACCTGGCCCAGGAGACCTTTCTGCGGGCCCTGCGCAGCCTGCCGGGCTTCGCGGGCCGCTCCTCCGCGCGGACGTGGCTGCTGTCCATCGCGCGCCGGACGGTGATCGACCGCTACCGCAGCGCCGCCGCCCGGCCGCGCTGTGCTGCGCTGCCGGACTGGCAGGAGGCGGCCGAGCGGCAGAGCACCCCGCCGGCCGCCGGCTTCGAGGACGGCATCGCCCTCGGCGACCTGCTCGACCGCGTCCCGGCCCAGCGCCGGGAGGCCTTCGTCCTCACCCAGGTGGTGGGGCTGAGCTACGCCGAGGCCGCCGAGGTGGCCGGCTGCCCGGTCGGCACCGTCCGCTCCCGGGTCGCCCGCGCCCGCGAGGAGCTGATAGCCCGGCTGCGGGCCGCGGAGAACGGCGAGGCGCCCGCCGCTTCGGCGTCCGCCGAGCTCGCGGCGGCCTGCTGACGTCGGGCGGCCGACGCCGGGCTGTCGACGGCTGAACGGGTGGCGGTGCCATGGCACCGCCACCCGTTCCAACCGGCCGCCCGCGCCCGGCGTCAGGGCCTAGCCGCGGAACGCCTCGGGCCGCTCGGGGCTGGCCGAGGCCAGGGCCTTGGTCACCTCGTCCACGCCCGCGCGCAGGCCGTAGACGGGGGTGTCGGGCTGCTGGCGCCAGGACTCGTCGATGCCGCCCGCGTCCACGGTGTCGAAGCCCAGCTCGTCGATCAGGTCGCGCACGACCTGCTTGGCCGCCTCGTCGTCGCCGGCCACCGGCAGCGCGATGCGCTCCGCGTCCCCCTGGGCGCGGGGCCGGTCGAGGATGTCCTCCGCATAGGTGCCGTTGAAGGCCTTGACCACCGGGTGGCCGATCTGCCGCTCCGTCCAGCGGCTCTCGGTCAGCCCCTCCTCGATGTCCGCGATCCGGCCGTCCCGCTGCTGCGGGTAGTAGTTCCCGGTGTCGATCACGGTGACGTTCTCGGCGGCGCCGTCGAACAGCCCCGGCGGCAGGTCCGGCACGTTCTTCAGCGGTACCGTCACCACCACGAGCTGGGCGCCGCGGGCCGCCTCGGCCACGGTCACCGGGGTGGCGCCGGTCTCCTCGGCGAGCGCGGTCAGGGTGTGCGGGCCGCGCGAATTGGCCACGGACACCTCGTGCCCCAGTGCGGTGAGCCGCCGGGTCAGGTTGCCGCCGATGTTCCCCGCACCAATAATGCCGATCTTCATGATGATCCTCTCGGGCCTTCCGCAACCGTGCGTCGTGCCTGGCTGCAACCCCGGGCGGGGCGGGGCTATTTCCGACCCGGCGGGGACATTCGGGCGAGGGCCTGCCCGGCACCGCGGAATTCCGGCCCGCCCACCTTGATCGTGGGCGATCGGGACCGGCCAGGACCGGCGCAATCCGGCCAACCGGAAAAATTCCTTCAAGTGTTCGGAACCAGGGCCGCCGCGCCTCCGACTGCTGTACCGGACCCCGCCGCCCTGGCGGTGTCCGGCACGGCACGGGGACGGAGGAAGATCCATGGCAGCGCAACAGCCGCTGGCCACCGCTGGACTGACCGGTGATCAGGCACAGCCTGAGGACCGGTGGAGCCTGGTCGTGGCGGCGGGGCTGCTCTCGTTCGTGGCGATGCTCGACATGAACGTCGTCAACCTGGCGCTCCCCGACATCGCGGACAGCTTCCACATCTCCGCCGCCACCGCCCAGTGGGCCGTACTCGGCTACCAACTCCCCTTGGTCGCCCTGCTGCTGCCCGCCGGACGGTGGCTCGACCAGGTCGGCACCCGGTCCGCGCTGCTGCTGGCGGTGAGCTGCTTCGCCTTCTGCAGCGTGCTCGCCTCGCTCGCCCCGTGGGCGAGCTGGCTGATCGCCGCACGACTCGCCCAGGGCGCCTTCGGCGCGGTGCTGTTCGTGCTGATGCCGGTCCTGGCCGCCCGGTCCGTCCGGCCCGAACTGCGCGGACGGGCGATGAGCGTACCCGCCACCCTCGGACCGCTCGGCGCCGTCACCGGACCGGTGATCGGCGGCCTGCTGCTCGACCACACCGGCTGGCGGGCCATCTTCCTGGTCAAGCTGCCGGTCTGCCTGGCCGCCCTGCTGATCGCCCGGCGCCACGCGCCGCTCGGCGGCCGGCTGCGGCTGCCCGACCGGGACTCGCTCGTCGACGCCGGCCTGATCGGCTCGGCGGTGGCCTCCGTGATGCTCGCGCTCACCCTAGCCCCCGACGCGCCCCTGTGGCTGCTGCTCGCCCTGCCCGCCGCCCCGCTCACCGCCTACTGGCTGCGCCGGCCCGGCGGGCGACCCGTCGCGGGCGTGCTGCGCGCCTCCGGGACGGCCGGGGTGAACGCCTCGGTGCTCTGCCTCGCGGCCGGCTTCGCCGCCAACCACTACCTGCTCGCCCAGCACCTGCGCCGGGACGACGGGGACAGCGCCACCACCACCGCACTGACCATGCTCGCCTTCCCGCTCGGCATGGTGGTCGCCGGCCGCTTCGGCGGACGGCTCGCGGACCGCTGGGGCACCCGGCCGACCGCGCTCACCGGCGCCGCCGTCACCGCGTTCGGGATGCTGCTGCTCATCCCGCTGGACGGCGACTGGGCACCGATCGACATCTCCTGGCGGCTCGCGCTCGCCGGGGCCGGCATGGGCCTCAACGGCGGCCCGGTGCAGGCCCTGGTGATGACGGCCTCCCCGCCGGCCCAGATGGCCACGGCCGCCTCCGCCGTCCAGCTCTCCCGCAGCCTCGGCTTCGCCCTCGGACCCGCCCTCGCCACCGCCGCCACCGTGTTCGGCGGCACCGGCGCCTCGGGCAACCGGGCGGGGCTCGTCCTCGCCACGACCGCCGCCGTGCTGGCCGTGGCCCTCCTAGCCCTGCACCACCGCACGACCCGCAAAACCGGCACGACCGGCGCCTCCGGTTCCCGGTAACCGGGCCGGGGCGCACCGCACCACCGCACCACCGCAGTTGGCACCACCGCACACCGCACCACAGCACATGGCACCGAAGACCCGACCGGAGGAAACACCCGCATGACCGACACCGTCCACGAGCCGACGGCCGGCGATCCGGCCGAAGCCTCCAGCTGCCCATTCGGCTACGACCGACTCCCGGACCCGGTACCGCTGTACGGCCCGGAGTACAAGAGCGACCCCTATCCCCTCTACCAGCGGATGCGCGAGGCCGGCCCGGTCCACCGGGTCAAGTTCCCCAGCGGGATAGCCGCCTGGCTGGTGACCGGCTACAAGGCCGCCCACGAGACCCTCAACGACCCGCGCCTCGGCAAGAACCACTCACTGGGCAACGAGGGTTGGCGCAAGCTCGCCTCGATCATGCCCGAGCCGCAGCACTCCCAGCTCCAGGTCCACCTGCTGCACCAGGACCCGCCGAAGCACACCACGATGCGCAAGCTCGTCCTGGACGCCTTCGCGCCCCGCCGGGTGGAGGCCCTGCGCCCGCGGCTGCAGGAGCTCGCCGACGACCTCGTCGACGAGCTGCCGGAGAGCGGCGACACCGACCTGGTGGCCGGCTTCGCGGCCCACTACCCCTTCCGCGTGCTGGCCGAGACCATCGGCCTGCCCCAGGAGTTGGCCGTCCGCTTCGACCGCGACTGGGGCAAGGTCGTCCAGCCCGTCGGCCCGCAGGACCCGGGCCGTCCGGCCTACGAGGGCCGGCTGCGCGGACTGCAGACCTACATCGCCGACGTGGTCTCCCACAAGCGCGCCACCTACGACCCGGCCGGGCCCGACGTGGACCTGCTCGGTCGCCTCGTCGCCGCCTGCGACGCGGGCGAGTTGAGCCCCGAGGAGCTCGACTCCATGGTGTTCCAGCTGCTCGTGGCCGGCCAGGAGCCCGTCACCAACCAGATCACCACCATGGTGATCACCCTGCTGCGCCACCCCGAGCAGCTCGCCCGGCTGCGCGACGGCCTCGCCGACGACCCGGGCCTGCTCACCCGCGCGGTGGAGGAACTGCTGCGCTACGACGCCGCGTTCGAGCTCACCACCTGGCGCTTCTTCGCCGAGGACAGCGATCTGCACGGGACGGCCATCCCGGCCGGCGACTCGGTGATCGTCTCGCTCTGCGCCGCCAACCGTGACGGGGAGCAGTTCCCGGACGCCGACGTCCTGGACTTCGACCGCTCCCCCAACGCCCACCTGGCCTTCGGCCACGGCATCCACTACTGCCCCGGCGCCGCCCTGGCCCGGGCCGAACTCCAGATCGCCATCGGCACCCTGGTCACCCGGCTGTCCGGGCTGCGCCCCGCCGACGGGAACGGCCAGGAGCTCGACGCGCTCACCTGGGTGCCCGCCGTCCTGGCCCGCGGGGTCAACCAACTGCCGGTCGCCTACGACAAGCGGGCCTGACCGGCCCCGATACTCCCCGGCACCACCCCCAGCGTCCTGGCAACCAGTGCCAGGGCGTGGCTCTGCCTGCCCTGAAGCCCGCTCACCGTTCCGTGGAGGACCGCCATGCCGCCCGCCGGCACAGTTACCACCGAATCCCAGCCCACCGAATCCCAGCCCACCGGGCCCCAGACCGCTGCCGCCGCCGTCGCCCAGGACCCGCAGGCCCTGGAGCGGCTCTGCGCCGACATCCTCGACCTCCTGCTGCCGCACCGACGGGCCTCCGACCCGGAGGTCGACGCCACACCGGCGGACTTCCCGCTCCAGCTGGAGCAGTTGGCCGACTTCATCACGGCCGGGGACCCGATCCTCTTCACCCTGCCCGGGTTCCCCTGCAAGTCGCCCAACCTCGCCAAGGTGCTCAGCCACCTGCCCGACGAGGGCGAGCGGCTCTCGCTGACCTTCCTCAACCGCCTGTGCGAGGAGATCGGCAAGCTCTACGAGCCCGGCGCGCAGATCCTCATCTGCTCCGACGGGCACATCTTCGGCGACCTCATCCACGTCCCGGACGACCACATCGACCAGTACTCGGACGAGCTCACCGCGATGATCGAGCGCGAGGGCCTCACCCACCTCTCCACCTTCGACCTGCGGGCCGTCCTCGGCGACCTGCCGTTCGACGAGAAGCGGGCCCGGGTGCACGCCCAGTACGCACCCACCAAGGAGGAGCTGCGCGAGCAGGTCATGACCGACGAGGAGACCCTGCGGCTCTATCGCGGCATCACCCGCTTCCTCACCGAGGACACCTTCGGCTTCGAGGGCACCAAGTCCGCCCTGCAGCGCGACTGCCGCCAGCGCGCCTACGGTGTCATCCAGCGCAGCCGCGCCTGGGGCGACCTGATCGCCGAGCAGCACCCCCGGTCGTTCCGCCTCTCCATCCACCCGCAGAAGGTCGGCGTCCTCAAGTTCGGCATCCGGCTGCTGGAGGCCGCCGACGCGTGGATGACCCCCTGGCACTCCTCGGTGCTCCACCGCCCCGACGGGGAATGGGAGTTGCTGCGCAGCTCGGACGCCGCGAAGGTCGGGCGCCTGGTCGAGCGCAACGGCCGGCCCAGCCACTACGAGACCTCCTGACGCTTCAGCAGGTCTGAGGACGACGCGGGTGTGCGGTGGTCGAAGGCGATCAACGGATCACCGGTGAGCGGATGTTCGACCACCGCCGCCCGCACCCCGAACACCTCGGCGAGCAGCTCCGCCGTCAGCACGTCCCGCGGCACCCCGGATGCCACCAGGGTGCCGCGGTGCAGTACGTGCAGCCGGTCGCAGACCGAGGCCGCCGCGTTGAGGTCGTGCAGCGCGACCAGCGTGGTGCGGCGCTGCTCCCGCAACAGGGCGAGCAGTTCGACCTGGTGGCGGACGTCCAGGTGGTTGGTCGGCTCGTCCAGCACCAGGACGTCCGGCTGCTGGGCGAGCGCCCGGGCCAGCAGGACGCGCTGGCGCTCGCCGCCGGACAGCTGGGCGAAGCGGCGGCCGGCCGCGTCCGCCATGCCGACCCGCTGCAGCGCGTCCGCGACCAGCCGGTGGTCCTCGGCGTCGTCCGCGGCGAACGCCCGCTTGTACGGGGTGCGGCCCATCGCCACCACCTCGAGGACGGTCAACTCGAAGTCCCCGCCGCGCTCCTGCGGCAGGGCCGCGATGTGCCGGGCGGACTCGGCCGGGGTGAGCTCGGCGAGCTCGCGGCCGGCCAGCAGCACCCGTCCGGCGCTCGGCTTCAGGTGCCGGTAGACGGTGCGCAGCAGGCTGGACTTGCCGCTGCCGTTCGGACCGACGAGTCCGGCGATCTCCCCCTCCTTGGCGACCAGATGGACGCCCGCCACCACCGTCCGACCGGACAGGGTGACGCTCAGATCCTCGACCGCGATCCTCAATTCCGCTCCAGACGTCGGTCCAGCAGGTAGAGCAGGGTGGGTGCGCCGAGCAGGGCGGTGACGACGCCGATCGGCAGCTCCTGGGTGTCCAGGGCGGTGCGGGCGATGGTGTCGACCACCACCAGCAGGACGGCCCCGGTGAGGGCGGACAGCGGCAGCAGCCGCCGGTGGTCGCCGCCGACCAGCAGTCGGCAGACGTGCGGCACCATCAGCCCGACGAAGCCGATGGCCCCGGAGACGGCGACCAGGACGCCGGTCAGCACGCTGGTGACGACGAATACCTCGCGGCGCAGCCGGGTGACGTCGACGCCGAGCCCGGCCGCCGTCTCGTCGCCCATCAGCACGGCGTTGAGCCCCCGGGCGCGGGCCTGGAGGAGGGCCAGTCCGAGGGCCACCGCGAGGGCGGGGACGACGAGTTGGCTCCAGACGGCGCCGCCGAGGCTGCCCATCAGCCAGAACAGTACGCCCCTGGTCTGCTGTTCGTCGCTGGTCTGCAGGACCAGGTAGCTGGTGAAGCCGGTGAGGAACTGCCCGATGCCGATGCCGGCCAGTACCAGGCGCAGCGGGGAGAAGCCGCCGCCGCGCCGGGCGAGCACCCAGACCAGGGAGAACGCCCCGAGCGCGCCGAGGAAGGCGGCCAGCGAGACGGTCAGTCCGATCGCGCTGCCGAAGCTCAGCTCCAGGCCGAGCCCGGCACCGAGGACGATCATCGCGACGGCTCCGAGCGAGGCGCCGGAGGAGATGCCCAGCAGGTAGGGGTCGGCGAGCGGGTTCCGCACCAGGGCCTGCACGGCGGTGCCGACCAGGCCGAGCCCGGCACCGACCGTGGCCGCCAACAGGGCACGGGGGAAGCGCAGTTGCCAGATGATGAGGTCCCGGGTGCCGGGCGCGGGGACCCGGCCGGTGAGCCGGCGGGCGACCACCGACCAGACCTCGCCGGGCGGGATGTCGACCGAGCCGAGGGAGACGGCGGCGGTCAGCGCGAGGAGCAGGGCGACGGCGAGCCCGGCGGCCAGCGGCCCGGCCCGCAGGGTGCGTACCCGGCGGGCCCTGTCGACGGTTGCGGTGGCCGAAGTCACCGGCTACTGCGCGTTCTTGACGAGCGTCGGGTGGATGGTGGCGGCGATCGTCCGAACGGTGTCGGCGTTGCGCACCCCCGCGATGGTGGTCACCTCGGAGCCGATCCGCAGGAAGTGCCCGTCCTGGACGGCCTTGAGCCCCTGGGTCGCGGGGAAGCCCTTCAGGAAGTTCTCGGCCTCCTCGAAGGCCTTGCGGTTCTCCTCCTCGCTGCCCCGGTTGCGCACCCCGAGCTGGATCCAGTCCGGGTTCCTGGCGACCACGTCCTCCCAGGAGACCGGCTTGAAGTCGGCGTCGCAGTCGGCGAACACGTTGCGCGCACCGGCCAGGGTGATCACCGCGTTGGCGACCTGTCGGCCGCAGACGGCGATCGGCTGCTTGGTGCCGGCGTCGTAGTCGAAGAACAGGTAGCCGGGCCGCTGGTCGGCGGGGACGGCGGCGGTCGCGGAGCGCACCTCGCCGATCTGCTTCTCCATCCCGGCGACCAGCTCGTCGGCCTTCGCGGCCGTACCGGTCACCGCGCCGAGCCGGCGGATGTCGTTCTCCACCTCGGCGAGGTCGGTGCGCGGCCCCTTGACGGCCTTCGGCGTGCCGGCGCAGGCGGTGGAGAGCAGGAACACGTGCTTGATGCCGGCCGCCGTGAACTCCTGCTCGCTCGGTGCGTCCCCCATGCCGCCCATCGTCATCGCCCCGAAGGCGTCGACGTAGAGGTCGGCGCCGGAGCCGAGCAGCTTCTCCTTCGCGATGCCCATCTGGCCCAGGACCGGTACCTTGGCGCCCTGTTCGGCCACCGCCGCCGACAGCGAGCCCTTGCCGGGCGGGAACCCGGTACCGATCACGCGCTCCCCCGCGCCGAGTTGGAGCAGCATCTCCAGGCCGGCCGCGTTGCTGGTGACGATCCTGCGGGGGGCCGCGGTGATACTGGTCTCCTTGCCCGCGCAGTCCGCCACCTTCACCGGGTACGCCCCGGCCGCGGCGGCCGGTCCGGCGTCGGCGCTCCCCCCGGCGCCACTCCCCCCACCGTCGCTCCCACAAGCCGTGGCGAACAGGGCGACGGCGGCCGCGATACCGTGGAACACGCGAGGGCGCATGAAAGATCTCCTGGTCAATGGTTGTGCTGGGGCCCACCACTACGGACCCGGATCAGATAGTCGGCCGTCATCACCGAAGGGTTCCCGGGAGTTTCGGCATCGGGCGCATCCGGCGACTCACGCGCCCCTCGGGGACGTTGCGGACACGCCGTAGGCTTGCGGGCATGGCCCTCCCCCCCGCGCGTGCCGTGCCTCCCCAGGACGACCTGGGGCGTTCCGTCCCGCTCGGTCCGGCCCCCGTCCGGCGGGTGGTCTCGCTGGTGCCGTCGCTGACCGAGGCGGTCGCCGCCACCGCGCCGGGCCTGCTGGTCGGTGCGACCGACTGGTGCAGCCACCCGGCCGACCTCGCCGTCACCCGCGTCGGCGGCACCAAGAACCCCGATGTCCCCCGGATCGCGGCCCTCGCCCCCGACCTGGTGATCGCCAACGCCGAGGAGAACCGCCTCCCCGACCTGGACGCGCTGCGCGCCGCCGGTCTCGCCGTCTGGGTCACCGACATCCGGACCCTCGACCAGGCGTTCCACTCCCTGCACCGCCTCCTCACCGCGGCCTGCGGCCTGCCCCGCCCGGCCTGGCTCGACGCGGCCGAGGCCGCCTGGCGCGACGCCCGCCCGCTGCCCCTGCCGCTGCGCGCCGTCGTCCCGATCTGGCGCCGCCCCTGGATGGTCCTGGGCGGCGACACCTTCGCCGGGGACCTCCTCCACCGCCTGGGGGTCCCGCTCCTGCACGCCGGCCACCCGGAACGCTACCCCGCCATCGCACTCTCCGAACTGATCGCGCAGGGACCGGAGTTGGTGGTCCTCCCGGACGAGCCGTACCGGTTCACGGCAAAGGACGGGCCGGAGGCCTTCCCCGGGATCCCGGCCGCTCTGGTCAGCGGGCGCCACCTCACCTGGTACGGCCCGTCGCTGGCCGAGGCGCCGGAGGTACTGGCGGCGCAGCTGCGCCGGGGCGCCGCGGCCCGACCGCCGGCGGGGCCTGCCACCCGCCCGCCGGTGCGGTGATCGACCCGTCGTACGATGCCCCTTTCGCCGGGCCGTCCGGCGACGAACGGGGGGTTGGACCACGATGCACGGACGTGCCTCACGACGAACACTGGTGGCGGTGACCGCGCTGGCCGTCTCGACGGCGCTGCTCACCGGGTGCGGCAGCAAGCCGGCCGACGCCACAGCGGGCGGAGGCCCGACCACACCGGCCGCCACCGGCCCGGAGGCCTCGCCGTCCGCGACGCCCTCCCCGACGCCGTCCGCCTCCCCGTCGCCGACGGCGAGCACGAGTCCGAGTGCGAGCGGATCGCCGAGTGCCACGGCCGGCAAGTCCGCAAAGCCGAGCCCCACCGCGACCCCGAGCGCTGCCAGGTCGACCAGCGCGAAGCCCGCCGAGCCGGCCCAGAAGGCGTCCTCCCCCGCGGCGGCGCCCGCCCCCGCGCCCGCGCCCGTACCCGCTGCGGCGGCGCCGCCCGCGCCGACCCAGAAGCCCGGACCGGTCGCGCCGCCGCCACCACCCGCGCCGCCGACCCCGCACGTCCCGCCGCTGCAGAGCAGCTGCAAGCCCAGCTACCCGCAGCCCAACGAGCCGAAGGAGGCCGTGGGCACCGCGCTCACGACCGCCGCCGGCCAGCCCCGCACGCTGAACCTCAGCAACGGCGGCACCGACAAGCTCCCGGCGCTGCCCGTCAGCCTGGTCAAAGCGATCGCCTGGCAGGAGAGCGGCTGGCAGTCCGGCATCCTCGCCTGCGACGGCGGCATCGGCACGATGCAGATCATGCCCGCGACGGTGAGCTGGATGAACGGCAAGTTCGCCACCACCTCCGACCCCAACACCCTGGCCGGCAACGTCCAGCTCGGCGCGCAGCTGCTCGACTGGCTGGTCGCCTACTACGGCGACTCCTCCTTCGGCGGGAAGTACGACCTCTCGCCCGACCCGGTCACCGGCAAGACGCCGCTGCTCGACCTGGTCATCGCCGCGTACAACGCGGGCGCGGGCAAGGTGCACTACAACACCGTCACGGACCCGGTCACCGGCGCCGTCAGCGGAAGCCCGGAGATCCCCAACCCGTCCTACGTGGCCAACGTCAAGTCGCTGATGTCGAGCGCCCCCTGGACCAAGGCCACCGGCTGACCGGTCGGCCGGACACGGCAGCGGGCCCGGTGGATGCGAGTGCATCCACCGGGCCCGCGGTGTTCCGTTCGGCCCTGCGGCCGGTCAGCTCGGGGCGGTCAGCTCCAGCCGGTCAGCTCCGGGCGTCGGCGACGGCCGTGCCCAGCGCCTCCTTGATGCGCGGGCCGAGGCGGGCGAAGCCCAGCTCCTTCATCGCCGCGCGCAGCAGCTCCTCCTCGCTGCGGTCGACACCGTCACCGTCCACCCAGCGGACGACGGCGAGCAGTTCCTCGGCCGAGTAGGCGGTCACCGGACGGCCGGGCGTGAAGTCCGGCTTCTCCGGGCGCCCGGCGGCAGCGGGCTCGGGCTCGGGCTCGGGCTCGGGCTCGACGGCAGCGGCCGTCTGGGGCTCCGGCTCGACCACCGGCTCGGGCGCGAGCTCGGGCTCCGGCTCGGACACCTCGGCCACCGGCGCCTCGGCCGTGGCAACGGGCTCTGCCTCGGCGACGGGCTCGACCTCGGCCACCTCGGCCGGGACCTCCTCGACGACCGGCTCGGCCTCGACAGCCTCGACCGGAGCGTCCTCGACCTCGACCTCGACGGCGGCGTCCGCGACCGTCTCCTCCGGAGCGATCGGCTCCTCGGCCACCGGAAGCTCGGCAACGGGCTCGACCTCGGCGACCTCGGCAGCCTCGGTCTCCAGCGCCTCGACCGGAGCCTCCTCGGCGACGAGCGCCTCGACCGCGGCAACGGGCTCGGCCTCGGCGACGGGCTCGGCCTCGACAACCTCAGCCGGGGCCTCCTCGGCCACAGCCTCGGCCGGATCCGCTTCGACCACGGTCGGCTCGCCCTCGACGACGATCCCGATCTCGACCTTGGCCTCGACCTCAACCTCGGTCACCTCGGCCTCAACCTCGGTCACCTCGGCCTCGACTGCCGTCGCCTCGGGCTCGGCCTCCTCGACCGGGGCATCCGCCTCAGCGGCCGGCTCGACAGCGTCCTCGGCGATCTCAGCCTCGACCTCGACCTCGACAGCAACCTCTTCCGGCACCGAGACGGCGACGACCGCAGCGGCCACCAGGTCGTCGGCGGCCGGGGACGGAGCCGGCAGCGTGACGACGATCGGCGCCTCGGCGACGGGCTCCTCGACCACCGGCTCGTCGACGACCGCATCGACCTCGACGGCAACCTCGACCGCGGCCTCTACGGCGGTGACCGCGTCGGCATCGGCGTCGGCAGCCTCAGCAACCTCGACGGCCTCGACGGCCTCGGCGACCTCCGCCTCGGTGGCCGCCTCCTCCGCGACGTCCGCACCGACGGTCTCGGTGTTCTCGACGGTCTCGGTGCTCTCGGTGCTCTCGGTGCTCTCGGTGACAGCGACGGTCTCGGCGGTAGCGGTCTCCGCCCCCGCGAGCCCGTCCCGCTGCCCGCCCGCGAGCGCCTGGCGGGCCCCGTACGCGGCCTCGGCGGCGCGGCGGTCGGCGCGGGACGCCGTCAGCTCGCCGAGCAGCTCGGTCAGGCCGGCCTCCTCCAGCGAGGTGCGCAGGGTGCGGATGGTCGGCAGGCGGTAGAGGGTGCCCTCGTCCGCGGCCAGCCGCTCCACCAGATCGATCAGCTCGCCGAACGGCAGCCCGTCCAGGTCGTGCTCGGGCAGCAGCCGGGCGAGGTCCCGCAGGCCGGTGTTGATCGCCTCGAACGCGGTCGCCGTGCGCTCCACCAGGGCGCCGTCGGCGGGCGCGACGGGCAGGGTGCCCTCGGGGGCGAGGACGGCCCAGGCGCGGCGCTCGATCTCGGCGGAGGCGAGCGCCTCGTGCAGGTCCTCGGGCCGGACCTTGCGGCCGCCGACCACCAGCGCGGCGGCCTGCTTGCGCAGGGCCCGCACCCGCAGGAACGACAGCTTGACGCCGCGCTCCCGACGCCAGCCGCGGTCCGCCGTGGCGGCGGCGAGGGCGTCGAGGTCGGCGTCGTACGCGGCGCCGATCAGCGTCGAGGAGGTCCGGTGGACCCGCTGGAGCAGCTCGACCAGCAGCGCCGCCTTGGCGACGGTGCCGGGCTCCTCAAGCTTGGCGTCCGCGGCGAGGCTGGTGACGGCCTCCCAGGTCTGCTGGAGGTCGCGGCCGCGCAGTTCGGCCAGGACGGTGGAGGCGGCGCGGGCGTCCTCCGGGGTGGCGACGGTCTCGACGGCCGCGTACCAGGCGTGGGTCTCGGCGGTGAGGGTGAAGGCGCCGAGTTCGGCGTACCGGCCGAGGTCCTCGCGGAGGTCGGGTTCGGCCGTGGCCTCCTGGCCGCGGGCCTGCTCCGGGTTCGTGGCGTCCGCGGCGTCCGTGGCAGAGGCTGCGTCGGCGGCGTCGGCGTTGCGCGAGTGAAGCACTGTCATGTGAGGTCCGGTTCTGGGCGACGGCGGCGGGGCTGGCGGCGAGGGGGACGGCGGACCGGTTGTGCGCGGACCCCGGCGGGAGGGCTGGGCGCGCGCGGTCGGCCTACCGGTTGTGGAGGCCAAGAATACGGGTGCCCGTTCGAGCCTTGCACGCACCCACCGCCTGACGGACCGGTGTGGCGTGCCATACCGCCCGCCTGGCCGCTACTCGGGAGGGCCGGGCGGGTGGCGCCGTTCACCCTTCGGACGGCTGATCGGCACCGTCCGGATCCGCCGCCCGAGTGGTGGTCGGTACCCGGATCGGGTGAGGGTGTCCAGGTTGACGGGCGCGAGGTACTCGTACAGCTCGGTCCGGTGCCACCACGCGCCGGTTTCCCGCAGTTCGCGCCAATCGGTGAACCGGTAGAGGTGGAGGGTCGCCCGGACGTGGGTCGGCGGGGAGCCGGGGAAGGGGTTGTGGCGCAGCAGTCGGAGGGTGGCGGGGTCGTTGACCAGCAGGCGGGCGACGAACGGCAGGAACCAGGGCCGGGCGTACGCGGGCGAGATGCCGGCGAACCACATCAGCCAGTCCAGCCGCAGGTGGTAGGGGGCGTACTGGCGCGGCAGACGGCGTACGTCGCCGGGTTTGCCCTTGAAGCCGTACTCCTTCCAGGCCGTGTGCGGGGTGAGGACCGCCTCCTCGGTGCCCTCGACCACGACCTCCTGGCGGATCCGGTTGACGCTGCCGAAGGCGCCGTAGGTGTTGACCAGGTGCAGGCGGTTGAAGGAGCGGTTCATGACCTGCCCGCGGGAGACCATGTTGCGCACCGGCCAGTAGCTGAGGACGGCGACGGCGGCGGTGAGGGCGATGACCAGGACCAGGTACCAGACCGGGGTGCCCGGGTAGGCGGGCGGCGCCGGGGCGCCCAGCCGCGCGGTGTCGACGGCGGACAGGGCGAGGGTGATGGTCAGCCAGTTGAGCCAGGCGAAGTTGCCGGAGGCGACCAGCCACAGCTGGGTGGCGATGACGATCCAGGCCGCGTAGCCGGCGACGGGTTGCGGAAGGAGGAGGCCGACCGGGACGACGAGCTGGGTGAAGTGGTTGGCGGCGGCCTCCACCCGGTGCAGCGGGGCGGGCAGGTGGTGGAAGAACCAGCTCAGCGGGCCGGGCATCGGCTGGGTCTCGTGATGAAAGCGCAGGCAGGTCAGGTCGCGCCAGCAGCTGTCGCCGCGCAGTTTGATCAGGCCGGCGCCGAACTCGACGCGGAAGACCAGCCAGCGCAGCAGCCACAGCACCAGGACGGGCGGGGCGGTGTCCTCGTTGCCCAGGAAGACGGCCAGGAAGCCCGCTTCGAGCAGCAGCGACTCCCAGCCGAAGGAGTACCAGGTCTGGCCGACGTTGACGATCGACAGGTAGAGCGCCCAGAGCACGGCCCAGAGCGCCATCGCCGCCCAGAGTGGGACGGCGTCCCCCGCGCCGCCCGCCAGCGCGGCCGACACCGCGGCGCCGGTCCAGCAGACGGCGGCGAAGAAGCGGTCGGAGTAGTGGAGGTGGAACAGGCCGGGCGCCTGGCGCCAGGGGACCCTGGCGGTGAAGCGGGGTACCGGCAGCATGCCCTGGGCGCCGATCAGGGCCCGGAACTGGGCGACGGCGGCGAGGAACCCGATCAGGTAGAGGGCGGCGAGCAGCCGTTGGACGAGCAGCCTGCTCAGCCAGTACTCGGGCGCCGCGAACCACTCCATGCGGCCCATGCCTACCACCGTGTGCGCCGCCCGGCGGCCGGGTCCGGCGCGCACCCGGGGCGGTTCACCCGTCCGGCACCGCTCGGGCACCGGTCTGTTGACGGTCCACTCCGGTGCCGGCCCGGTCCGCTCCCGACTCCGGCGCGGCACCCCGGCCCCTGCGGACAGCCGCGGCGCCCCGCCCCCTGTGGAAAGCACAGTGGCGGGGATCCTCTCCTCGGGGGTGAGAGGCTCCCCGCCACGGCGGAGGGTGCGGGCCGGGGCTCAACCCGGCAGGACGGGGTTGGTCTCGCCGGCGCCGAGGCGCTGGCGGCCGGGGGCGGCGCCGCTCTGCTGGAGGCGGTCGACCAGCAGAGCGGCGAGGGTGCCCAGCTCCTCCTCGGTGCGGGACTGGGCGGTGACGTCCATGCCGACGGTGACGACGCCGCTGACCTGGCCGGTGCGGGGGGCCCGCATCGGGCTGCAGGTGAAGCTGAAGACCTGCCGGCTCCGCTGGGCGTCGGGCCGCACGGACTCGATGCGCACCTCGTTGAGGACGGTGGTCCGCCCGGTGTGGAAGGCCTCGGCGACGGCCTGCTGGAGACCGGCCGCCGCGAGCTGCGGGTAGGCCTGGCCGACCGAGCCGTATGCCGCCGGGACTCCGAAGACGTCCGCGTGCTGGGCGTTGGCGTAGCGGATCTCGTGGCCGGGGCCGTCGGTGAGGATGATCGGGAAGGGCGAGCCGTCGAAGGCCGCGAACATCTCCTGCTGCTGCGCGAGCAGGTTGTCGCGCAGCCGGATCTCGGAGAGCAGGGCCTCGGCGAGGTGCTGGATGTCGCGCAGCCGCTCGCGGCCCCACTGCCGGGGTTCGCGGTCGAGGACGCAGACGGTGCCGATGACGGTGCTGGTGTCGTCGACCAGCGGGGCCCCGAGGTAGGAGCGCACGCCCAGTTCGTCGACGACCGGGTTCCCGGCGAACCGGGGGTAGGCGAGGATGTCGTCGAGGGCGAGCGGGGAGCGCTGGGCGACGACGTGCGGGCAGAAGCCGTGGCTCAACGGCATTTCCCGGGTGGGGAGATCGAAGGCGATGCCGCGGTCGGCCCAGGAGGAACTTCCGTCGGCCGCGGAATCGGACGAGGTTGGCGGAATGTAGAGCCCCCGGAACATCTGGCGCTCGTCGTTGATGAAGTTGACCATCGCGATGGGGGCGCGGGTGATGCTGGCGGCGAGGTGAGCGAAGCGGTCGAAGGCCTCGTCCGCGGTCGGTTCGTTGAGACCCAGGCTGCGCAACCTGCGGGTCCGCTCGGACTCACCGGCGGCACCCGGGAACTGGCCTTGAGTGCTCATCACATCAGTCATGGCGCACATGTAATCAGACATCCGAGGCGGTTGGCGCTTCCGACCATGCTGAGATCTCTTGCTGATGAACAGCCAAAGTCGCACGTGAACGACCACCCGAACGGCCGGTGAAGCAAGGGAAGATCGTTTCCCATCGGCCGGGGGTTTCAATCCTCCCCCGTTCCGGATCGGCCTGTTCGCGCCATTCCAAGATCCACTCTGGAGGGATACAAGCCCTCATACGACAATGAGCCCTGCCGAACCGACGGGTGGTTACCGGGGAAAACCGCCTGCCCTGCCGCGGGTGAAGCCTGCCGCCGGGCAACTGACCGCTAATCAGGCCCCACCCTCTCGGGCGGTCGGCTCGGGATCGGCTGCACGGACGGAGGCACGACCACACCCACCGAGAGGATCCAGGCATGGCGATGGACTACTTCACCGACGAGCGACACGAAAGCCTCCGCGCGGAGGTCCGTGAGTTCGCGGAGAAGGAGGTGCGTCCACACGTGGCCAGAATGGAGACCGACCGTCAGGTCGAGTTCGAACTCTCCCGGGCGATTGCCCGTCGCGGCTGGATCGGCGTCACCATTCCACGGGAGTACGGCGGGCTGGGCCTCGGCCACCTCGCGAAAACCGTCATCGTCGAGGAACTGTCCCGGGTCAGCGCCGCGATGGGCGCGGTGGCGCAGGCCTCGCAGCTCGGCGTCGCCAAGGTCCTCCACTTCGGCTCGGCCGCCCAGCGCCACAAGTGGCTCCCCCGGTTCGCCTCCGGCGAGTCGCTGCCGACCATCGCCGTCACCGAGCCCGAGTCCGGCGGCCATGTGCTCGGCATGGCCGGCACCGCGCGGCGGGAGGGCGACGAGTACGTGCTCGACGGCCGCAAGTGGTTCGTCGGCAACTCCCACATCGGCGACGTGCACGGGGTGGTGTTCCGCACCGGCCCCGGCAGCAGGGGCCTCTCGGCGTTCCTGGTGGAGAGCGACCGCCCGGGTTTCCGCACCGGCACCCTCGGCTCGCAGAGCGGTCTGCACGGATTCAGCTTCGGCGAGATCGTCTTCGAGAACTGCCGGATCCCCGCCGCCAACCGGCTGGGCCGGGAGAGCCAGGGCCTGGACGTCGCCTACTCCTCCTCCACCCTGTACGGACGGCTGAACCTGGCCGCGGTCGCCCTCGGCATCCACGTCGCGATCGTCGAGGACACCGTGCGCTTCGCCGAGTCGCGCGTGCTCTACGGGAAGCCGCTGTCCCACCTGTCCAACATCGCGCTGAAGCTCGGCGAGATGCAGTCCCGGCTGATGACCGCGAAGCTCGCCGCATACCACGCCTCGCACCTGCTGGACCACGGCAAGGCCTGCGACGCCGAGTTGATGAACGCCAAGCTCATCAACACCGAGTACACCCTGGACTCCGCCCGCAACGCGATGGAGATCCATGCCGCCCGGGGCCTGCAGGCCGAGTTCCACATCGAGCGCTACCTGCGCGACGCCACCCACCTCTACCCGCCGGCCGGCACCTCGGACGTCCAGCGGCTGCGGCTGGGCCAGGTGGCGGCGGGCACCTACGGCAAGCAGTGGTCGGTGGAGCTGTCCGGCCTGGCCGGCTGGGCCTGGTCCGAACTCGCCCAGCGCGAGGCCCAGGCGGAGGCCGACGCCGAGCGCTCGATGCGGGCGACGCTGCTGAGCATCCCCCTGGCGGGCTGAACACCCGCCGACCAACTGCTCGGCGACCGACCCCTTCAGCACATGGATCTTGACCTGTCCCTGACGGCTTTCCGGAGACCGGCCGGCGTCCCCGGAAAGCCGTCAGTGCCCCCCGGAAGGCCGCGCCGACCTGGGACGATCCCGCAAACAGGGGTGCGCCACAGGGGCGATCTCCGAGTCACCAACCGCTTACTTATCGTCAGTTGATGTTGCGATAAGGCCACCTTGGGCTGGTAGCGTGCACGCAGTCGGCGGCCGCGCTGCACCCCCGCCCGATCACTGACACAGCGTCAACTCGCCGGGTATCCACCGGCACCACCGGCCTTGGCGGCCCTGAGCCTCGGCCGGACGCGCACGGGCGACCCCGCCGTTCGGCTCTGCAACAAGGAATCAGATGCCAGGCATATCGGCCCCCCGCACGGGCCACCGCGCCGGCCGGTCCGGCTCCCTCCGCAGCTCGCTCCTCGCCCTCGCGCTGGTCCCCTGCCTGGGCCTGGCCGCCGCCTGGGGCTACGCCGCCTACCTGCTGCGCGGCTCCGGGCACCGCGACACCGTGCTGGCCGTCAGCGCCGCCGTCGCGGTGGTGCTGCTCTGGAGCCTGGCGCACGGAGTGCGGACCGCCCGGACACTGCCGGCCCGGCTGGCCGCCCTGCGCTCCGACACCCTCGCGCTCGCCCGGCACGAGATCCCCGAGGTGGTCGGCCGGCTGCGGTCCGGCGAGACCCTCGCCGCGCCGCCCGCCTGGGCTCCCGCGCGGCGGGCCGGCGACGAGCTGCAGCAGACCGCCGACGGGCTGGCCGCCGTCCGCCAGGCCGCCGTCGCCGCCATCGTGCACCAGGCGCAGGGCCGCGAGGGAACGAAGAAGGTCTTCCTCAACATCGCCCGCCGCACCCAGATCCTGATCCACCGCCAGATCAGCATGCTGGACGCCCTGGAGCGCGAACACGAGGACCCCGAGCTGCTGCGCGAGCTGTTCGCCGTCGACCACCTGGCCACCCGGATGCGGCGCAACGCCGAGAACCTGGTCATCCTCGGCGGCGCGCTGCCCGCCCGGCGCTGGCGCAACGCCGTGCCCGTGGTCAACGTGCTGCGCAGCGCCGTGTCCGAGACGGAGAACTACTCCCGGGTGGTCGTCCAGGGCGTGCCGCGCGTCTCGCTCAGCGGGCAGGCCGTCGCCGACGTGATCCACCTGGTCGCCGAGCTGATCGAGAACGGCACCACCTTCTCCCCGCCCTACACCCAGGTGCAGGTCTCCGCGCAGGAGGTCCCCAAGGGCCTGGCCGTCGAGGTGGAGGACCGCGGCCTCGGCATGACCGAGGAGGAGTACGAGCGCCTCAACGACTACCTGGCCAACCCGCCGGAGCTGGACGTCTCCGCGCTCGGCGACGACCTGCGGCTCGGCCTGTTCGTGGTGGCGCGGCTCGCCGCCCGGCACGCCATCCGGGTCTCCCTGCGGCCCTCCCCGTACGGCGGCGCCCGGGCCGTGGTGCTCGTGCCGGCCGTGCTGCTGGAGCAGGCGGAGCAGGCCTCCTCGGTGCACGGGCTGCCGTCCGGCGCCCGGGTCACCCGCACACCGGTGCCGCAGCCGGTGCCGCAGCCGGAGGCGGTCGTGGACGGCGGGGGCGGTGGGGCTGGTGGGTTCGGTGGCACCGATGGGCTCGGTGGGATTGACGGGCTCGGCGAGACCGGCAGGATCGGCGAGGAGCTGTCGGGCGCCCTGGCCGGGATGCTCGGCGGTCCGATCGACGGCGGTCCGATCGACAGCGGTCCGATCGACAGCGGTCCGGCGGGCGGCGGTCCGGCGGGCGGCGGGGCTCCCGCCCACAACGGGCTGCCCGTGGGTTCACCGATCCCCGGCATACCCGGCGCCGTGGTCGTCCCCAGGCCCGCACCACGCATGCCGTACGACACCCCGGGCGGCGGCCTGAACCCCGGTCCGGACTCCGGTCCGAACTCCGGTCTGTACGACGGCTCGGGTGGCGCCCCCGGGGTCGGTCCGGCGGAGCGCCGAACGGCCGCCCCCGGGACGCCCACGCACGAACGCGCCCAGGCGGACCAGGCGGAGCACGGCCCGGACGGTGAGCTGCGCACCCCGCGCGTCCTGCCCCGGCGGGTCCGCAACGCCAGCCTCGCCGAGCAGCTGCGCGAGGCCGCACCCGGCTCCGCGCCGCCTCCCCCGGCCGCCTACGCGCCGGCACCGGCCAGTGCCCGGCCCGCCGACGAGGACCCCTCACCCCAGCGCTCCCGCGCCACCATGGCCGCCATCCAGCACGGCACCCGTACCGCCCGCGCGGCGTACCAGGACTCGGACGCACCGGCATACCCCCCTGCACCGGCCGCACCCTCCGCAGCTAAGGAACAGCAGTGATGACGCAGCACACCGACACCCGGCGCGACCTCAACTGGCTGCTGGACCAGCTGGTGGCGCGAGTCCCGGAGACCCGCCACGCCGTCGTCCTCTCCGAGGACGGCCTGCTGGTCGGCCTCTCCCAGGGCCTGGACCGCGCCGACGCGGAACACCTCTCGGCCGTCGCCTCCGGACTGCAGAGCCTCGCCCGCGGCGCCGGCCACCGCTTCGACGGCGGCCGGGTACGGCAGACGGTGATCGAGATGGACCGGCTGTTCCTGTTCGTCACCACCGCCGGACAGGGCGCCCGGCTCGCCGTGCTGACCAGCGAGCTGGTCGACGCCGGGCTGATGGCCTACGAGATCAACATGCTGGTCAAGCAGGTCGGCCAGTACCTCACCGCGGCGCCGCGCAGCGATGCCGACCAGGCCGGCACGGGTGACGGTGCGTGACCACCGACCTCGAGGAGGCCTGGTTCTTCGACAAGGAGGCGGGCCATCTGGTCCGCCCCTACACCATCACCAACGGGCGCACCGGCCCGGTCCGTGACGGCTTCGCGCTGATCACCCTGGTGGCCACCGCCGACCCGTGTACGGACACCACCCGGCTGCCCCCCGAGCCGGCCGCGATCCTCCACCTCTGCCGCGAGCACCCGCTGGCCGTGGCCGAGATCGCGGCGATCCTCGACCTACCGGTGAGCGTGGTCAAGGTACTGCTGGACGACCTGGCGCAGGCACGGCTGATCCTCACCCGGGCGCCCGTCCAGCTCGCCGAGGCACCCGACATCTCGCTGATCCAGGCCGTGATCGAGGGCGTCCGCCGACTGTGACCGGCCCCGCGCCCGGACCTCCACCCCACCCTCGCGACACCTCTTCCAGTTCCCCTCAAGTCTTCCAGTTCCCCTCCAGGAGACCCGAATTGACGATGCAGAGCCTGGTGCCGGGCGCAGTCAAGATCCTCGTGGCCGGCGGCTTCGGCGTCGGCAAGACCACCATGGTCGGCTCGGTCAGCGAGATCGAACCGCTGCAGACCGAGGAACGGCTGACCCGCGCCGGTATCGGGGTCGACAGCCTCGACGGCGTCCAGGGGAAGGACACCACCACGGTCGCGATGGACTTCGGCCGGATCACCATCCGCGAGGACCTGGTGCTCTACCTGTTCGGCACGCCGGGCCAGTTCCGCTTCTGGTTCATGTGGGACGACCTCGCCCTCGGCGCGCTCGGCGCGATCGTGCTGGCCGACACCCGCCGGCTGGAGTCCAGCTTCGCCGCCGTGGACTTCTTCGAACAGCGCGGCATCCCGTTCGCGATCGGGGTCAACTGCTTCCACGGCCGCCGCGAGTCCACTCCCGAGGATGTCCGACGCGCCCTCGACCTGGACGCCGCAGTCCCGGTCCTGCTCTGCGACGTCCGCGAGCGCGGTTCCAGCAAGGAGCTCCTGCTCGCCCTGCTCGACCGCGTCCACTCGAACGCCCTCGCCGCACGCCGCTAGGCCCTGTCCGACCGATTCCAGGAGGTTCAGCGGCCATGGGCGGTCGGCGCGGATATGCCACCGCCGACGCGTCTGAGCCACCGGCTACCGGGTGCGTCCGGACCGTTCCGGACGCACCCGGATCCACGAGGCGCGGTCGGCTGATCGCAGCTGCGATCAACTGCGATCAGCCGTGATCAGCGCTCGGCCGCCAGCGCCAGCATGTCCTGGCGTACCTGCCGGGCGACCAGGTGCGGGGCTTCCACCAGGAGGCCGGGGCCGACCGGAGCAGCCCCGGCAACGGTGAACTCGAAGTCCTGGTGCACCTTTCCGTCCACGGGCACCGGCAGCTGCACGCGCCCGGCCTCGACCAGGCGGTGTATCCCGCGGCGGCTGAGCCCGAGGCCGAGCATCAGCAGCCGCTCCAGCCGGACCAGTGCGGGCAGTTCGAAGGCCACCCGGACCGTGAGCGGGCCCGGCCCGTCGAGCGCCGGGCCGGGCGTGTCGGTCTCCAGCGCCCAGGTACCGGCCCAGTCCAGACGGTAGCCGTTCTTCGTGGCGAGCGACGCGCTCATCGCCAACTCACGGACCATCGCCGGCGAGTTGGCCTCATACGCCTCCCGCCGGGCAGGCTTGAGCGCCGAGACGTGCACGCGCTCGTGGACCGGCGCCTTCGAGGTCCGGGCACAGCCGTCGCAGCTCAGCAGCAGCCAGACGTCGAGCAGCTTGCCGTTCGCGTTGACCCGGATCTTGCCGGAGGGGTGGTGCCGCGTGCTGGAACAGTCGGGGCAGCGGCGGACGATCGTGGGCAGGCCGGACTGGCGCACGACCCACTGGGCCTTGCGGTCGATATTCATGAGTATGGGTTGCTTTCATGGCTGAGCGGGAGCTCTCGCAGCCCAGGGCCGCGGCTCCCAGCATCTGGAAATGCACACGCGGGCGCGACCGACCGCTACGGCAGCCGGGTACTCAGGCTCCGAGGGTCGTACGCGCGACAGGTTCAGTTGTCAGTACGTGGCATCTCACAGGTCCATGCGGGCCATAGTGATCCAGCCCGCTGCCTGCGGCAACCTGTTTTCCTACCGGGCTAGATGATCCGGTGATTGTTCGGCTTGGCCTGAAACCTGACCAGGACTTCGAGCGCGACCCGGAGCCCGTCCGCAGCCGCCCTGGAATGCCTGAGTCGTCTCCAGGCCCAGGGTCGGAGAGGTTCGCGTACCCGTCACGGCACTTGGCCCCCTCGTTGTCCCCGGCTCGGCCGGGCCGACCGGCGCAGCGCGACGGTAACACCATCAGAAAGTCGCTTCACGACTCGGCGAGGCAAGTCCGGACGAACCGGGGAAGCCGTGCTCTCCGACCCCTGGGACCCGTCAGGCGGTGGTCGTTGTGGTCACCGTTGCGGGCTCGGTGGGGGCGGCGGTGGTGGTCGGCTTGAGCTCGTCGAGGGCGTGGACCAGTGGTGCCAGCTCCGGGAGCTCGGTGGCCTTCGCGAGGGTGGCCTCCAGGGTCGCGTCGTGCACCGGGCGGGCGGCCGTGAGCAGCTCGCGCCCCTGCGGGGTCAGCTCGGTGTAGATGCCGCGCCGGTCGTCCGCACACAGGTAGCGGCTGAGCAGTCCCCGGTCCTCCAGCCTGGTCACCAGGCGGGTGGTGGCACTGCTGCTCAGCGCGGCCGCGCGGGCGAGCTGCTGCATCCGCATGTGCCAGCCGTCCTGCCGGGACAGTGCGTCCAGCACGGTGTACTCGACCACCGAGAGCCGGAGCTCGGCCTGGAGCGCCTTCTCCAGCGCGGCGTCGATGAGGCCGTGCAGGGCGGCGAGCGTCCGCCAGCCGCTGGCGCGGACCTCGGCGGCCTCGTCGTGGATGCCCATGGCCGGCCCCTCCGTTCCCGTGTTCCCCGTTGTTGCCTGCTGTTCCCCGGGGCTTCGACTCCCCCGTTCACTCAAGTATGCCAGTCGGCGCGGATTAGCTGCCTGTGCAAATAGTTCTCCTTATAGTTCGGCCTCCTGCGGGTCGGGCTCGCCCCAGCCCCCCGCGCAGAGTGCCGAGGCCAGCTCCTCCCCGTAGCAGGCGGCGGCCAGCCAGGCCGCAGTGAAGGCGCCGTGGTCCTCGGCCACCACCCGGCCGAACACGTCCCGGGGCTGGTCCGCCGCGGCCGCGCGCAGACCGTCCAGCAGTGCCGCCCCCGTGGCCAGGCCCGCCGACCGCAGCTGCGCCGCATCGGCCAAGGCCGTCCCCGCCCCGAGTGCCAGGGCCCGCCGACCGCTGGTGACCGCCTGTTCCACCCGGCGGGTCAGCAGGTGCACCGGGGCGTCGGGACCGCTCCCCACGGACAGCGAGGCCGACTGCTCGCCCACGGATCCCGGGGTCAGGTCGGCGGTCTGCATGCGCTCCAGACCGAGGTTGACCCGGCCCGCCCGGTCGGCCGGCAGCGCCAGGGCCGGAGCGGTCGGCGCCGACTCGGGTATCCCCGGCACCTCGGACGGCTGGGACGGCTCGGACGGCTGGGACGGCTCGGACGGCTGGGACGGCTCGGGCGGCTGGGACGGCTCGGGCGGCTCGCCGATCGCGAGCAGCCGCAGCTCGGGGCGGGCCGCGCGCTGCAGCCGCCCGATCACCCGCAGCCGCAGGCCCGGCCCGGTCGCCAGCAGTGCCTGGTTTCCGCGGAAGGCCAGCCCGGGGTGCTCGTGCCCCGCGAGCAGGGCGACCACCCGTCCGCCGCAGGCGGCGAGCAGCCGCTGACCGCCACCGGGCCCGGACGGCGCCGCCCCGAGCAGCGTGACGTCCAGGAACAGCAGGTCGCTCCCGGCCGGGCGGCTCTCGTACGGCAGGGCCGCCGCCGCCAGGGCCCGGTCGACCTGCGCGGCCACCGGTTCGGCCCACAGTGCGGCGAGGGGCTCCGCCGTCCAGCCGGCCCCCGCCGCGCGTACCGCCCGGACCGAGGCGCCCGCGCCCAGCCGCCCGTTGACGGACCTGGTCGCCCCCTGGACGGCCAGCCCGGCGCGGCTGAACTCGCGGTGACCGAGCGAGGCGTCGCCCAGCCGGACCGCGCGGTTGCCCGCCCCGACGGCCTGCGGCGCCGCCGCTGTCGCGTCCCCGTGCGGCATGACCTCCGCGACGGTGCTCAGCCGTCCGGTGGAGTCCACCGCCCAGCTGAGCACGCCCGCGTGTGTGGCCGTCAGCACCGGCTCCGCGAACAGCCCGTACAGCCGCAGACCGCCCGCCTCCTGGTACGCCTGGCGGGCGACCCCGCGCAGTTCGGCGAGGTCGGCGTGCCCCGTCGGGGCGGTGGCCGGGGCCGGCACCGAGGTCAGGGCCGACGTGAGGTCGAGCAGCTCGCGCAGCCCGGCGGCCAGGTCGGCGAGCCGGTGGTCCGGCTCCCCGGAACGGGCCGCGCGCATTCTGGTCACCACCGCCAGGGCTGCGGCGGCCGGGCGGTGGAGCCCTGCGAGCCGGGCGCGGTGGGCGGCCCGCAGCAGCTCCGCCTGGAGAACGGCACCCGCTCCGCTGACCCCTGCGGCCAGCACGGCGGCCGCCGCCCGGTGCAGGTGGTGGGCGGACTCCCGCTCGGCGGGGGCGAGTTCGGCGCTCGGTGCCGTCGGCTCGGCGCCGGCCGATGGCACGGCTGCTGCCTCGGCTGCGCCGGAGGGTGCCCCCGCCGACGCGTCCCCCACCGCGCTCTCTTCGGCGCCCTCCCCCGGGTCGGCCAGCCGGCAGACCGTCACCGCCGCGGCCCGGTGCACACAGGCGGGCGCGAGCAGGCAGCCGCAGCGGACGTCCTCCGCCGCCGCGACCACGCCGCCCGGCGCGTGCAGGACGAGCGCCGTCTCCTCGTCCACCTCGATCCGCCACTCGTCACCGGAGCGACTCACCGGCCGGACGGCCAGCTTGGCGGCCGCGCCGTCCAGCCGCTTCTGCAGCCGGGCCGACAGCCCGGCCACCACCTCGGCGACCACCTCCGGCCGCACGGCCGGCCAGTCGCCACCGGGCCGGTCTGCCCTCTGTTCCTCCGTCGCCGCCGTCATCGGACCTTCTCCCCCACCCATCGGGCCAGTTCCAGCGGACTGAGCGCCGCCACGGGCATCCCCGCCGCGACCAGGCGGCTCGCGACCGCCGTCGAATACCGCGCCACCCCGGTGTCGTCCAGGGCGGCGCAGCCGATCAGATGGCAGCCCGAGTCGACCAGCGCCCGGGTCTGCGTGAGCAGCCCGCCGATCGGGCCGCCCTCCTCGAAGTCGCTGATCACCGCGACCAGCGTGCGGGACGGCACCGTCACCAGCTCCCGGGCGTACTTCAGCCCGGCCGCGATGTGCGTGCCGCCGCCGATCCTGACCTCCAGCAGCAGGCCGAGCGGGTCCTCCACCCGTTCGGTCAGGTCGACGATCTCGGTGGAGAAGGCGACGAAGTGGGTGCTCAGCGAGGGCACCCCGGCCAGGATCGAGGCCGTCAGCGCCGCCCAGACCGTGGACGACTCCATCGACCCTGAGACGTCGACCACCAGGATCAGCCGCCAGTCGGAGGCCTTGCGGGCCCTCGTCCGGAACACCGGCCGCTCGGGGACGATCAGCGTGCCCGCCTCCGGCTCGCCCGGCCGGGCGGGGCGGGCGGTGGCGAGGTTGGCCCGGATCGTCCGGTGCAGGTCCAGGCCGCCGCCCGGACGGCGGCTCGGCCGCGGCACGCTGATCCCGGTCAGGGCCGGGCGCAGCCTCGTCGCCAGCTCCCTGGTCAGCTCGTCCACCAGGCGGCGGACCAGCGGGCGCAGCCCGGCGATGCGGGCCTCGGGCAGTCCGCCCGCGTGCTCCAGGACGGTCCGCAGCAGGTCGACGGACGGGCGGACCGCGCTCGGGTCGATCGCGTCCAGCGCGTCCGTCCGGCCCTGGGCGACGGCGGCGGCCAGCACCTCCTCGCGGATGCCCGGCCCGAACAGCACGGCCAGCTCCTCCGCCCACTCCCGCACACCCGGGTAGGGGGCCTCGCGGCCGCCCCGGTTGCCGCCGGGGCCGCCGCGGCCGTCCAGGCCGGGGCCGGAGCCCTCGCCGCGGCCGGTGCCGTAGAGCTCGTCCAGTGCGATGGCGAGCCGGGAGGACCGGCCACCGGTGCCGGCGCCCGGTCGGCCGAGCAGCAGCCGCCACCGCTCGGCGGGAGCGAGGACGCGGTCGGACCCATCCCCGGAGTCGAGCGCCGGCCCGGGGTCGGCGGCCTGCGTCGGCCCATGGCCCTGCGCCAGGCCGGGGGTGCCGACGGGAGCGGCGGGGCCGGCCGGCGCCGGCAGCAGCCCGCGTCGGCCGAGCGCGGCACGGGCGGCGAGGTCCGCGCGGGCCCAGCCGGTCAGCAGGGCGGGGTCGACCGTGTCCGGCAGGGCGCCCAGCCGGGTGCCGAGGCGCTCCTCGACCAGGGTCAGCAGGCGCTCCCGCGCGGCCGGGCTGAGGGTGTCGAAGCCGCCGCGCAGGGCGGGCAGCCGGTCCAGGAACGCCTCGTCGGACAGCGTGGTGACCCGTTCCAGTACCGGTTCGAGCACCTCGGGCGCGGTGGCGAACAGCCCCTCCGCCGCCGTGAGCAGGCCGACCAGCGAGCGCTCGAGCGCCTGCCGCGTCTGCGGGCCGGTGGCGCCGTCGACCCAGGAGGCCGCGCGCTCCCCGAACACCGTCGGCGGCTGGTGCCCGAGCAGTACCCGCACCGCCCCCGCCGCTCCGCGGACCAGCGGGCTTCCCCCGTCGGCGAGTTCGGCCAGGGTGTGGCCGAGCCGCAGCCCTCCGGACTCGTCCGCACGCCGGGCCAGATCGACCAGCGCCCGGGCGTCCTGCGGATCGTCGGAGCCGCCCAGGCCCTCCAACTGCCGTACGGCCGCCACCGTCAGCAGCTCGCCGGCGGCCGTCAGCGCCGCGGCCCGCGGGTCAGCGCCGGCCTTGTCGGCCCCGCCGGACTCGGTACCGCCGGCCTCGCCACCGGCCGGATCCGGGGCGAGGCCCGGCACGTGGCCGGCCCTCAGCCGGTCCAACAGGGCGAGTCCGTCCAGGAGTTCGGGCAGCGTGCCGCTCTCGGGGAGGGTGGCGGCGAGCTGGTCCAGCCGGGTGTCGGCGAGGGCGGGGAGACCGCAGGCGGCGGCGTCGGCGAGCCCCTGGAGGACCTGCCGGGCCGTCGGACCGTCCGCCTGCTGCTCGCGGCGCAACTGCTCGCGCAGGGCGCCCTCGGCGGCCTGGGCCGGGGTGACACCACGGGTACCGGCCACCGTCAGCATCGCGGCGACGGCCGGGGTCCACTCCGCGCGCCAGCGGGCGCCGACCGTCTCGGTGCCGCCCGCTCCGGTACCGCTGATCGGCTCCGCGTAGGGGACGCCGCAGGCGGCGAGCCGGTGCAGGAGCAGATCGCGGCGGCGGTCGAGGCGGGAGCGCAGCGGGTCGAGGCGCAGTTCGCGTGCCGCCGGGTCGCCCGGGTCGGGCAGGCCCAGCTCGGCGAGCAGGGCCTCGGTGGCCGGGGCGAGGCCGCTGCGCGGCGCGGCCGGGGTGGGCCGGCCGGTGCGGGTGCCGACCAGGACGCGTTCCAGCGCGCGGGCCACCGCCCGGCCCCGGCCGAGTGGTTCGCCCTGGGCCAGCACGGTCTGGACCGCCTCGATCAGTTCGCCCCGGCCCGGGGCGGCGAGGCCGCGCAGTCGGGCGAGGTCTCCGGCGAGCCGGACGATCTCGCGGGCGTCGGCCGGTCCGGCGGGGTGGTCCTGGGTGCGCAGGGCCTCGCAGATCCGGACGGCGGTGAGTGCCAGCGCCTCGGCGAGCCGCTCCGGGTCGCCGACCGCGTCGAGCACGGTGTGCTGCCATTCGGGGTCGCGGATACCGGCCGGGTAGCCGGAGCGGGCGTCCAGCAGCGGGTAGGTGTAGGGGATCAGCGAGACGACGTGGCCGCCGCCGGCCGGCCGGGCTTCCGCCTGATCCGGCCGGTCCGGCTGGTCCGGCTGGTCCGACTCGGTGAGGGCGTCGAGCAGCGCCGGTGCGTGGAACGCCCCGATCACGGCGGCGACCCGGCGACCGCCCTGCGCCGCGGCCCGGATCCGGGTGCGCATCCAGGCCTCCCGCCGCAGGTCGTACGGGTCGACGCCGGCGCCCTGCGCCGCGTCGCGCCGCATCGCCCAGCCGACCAGCAGGGCGGCCCGCCGGACGGCCTCCGGCGGGGAGCCGGGGGCGGCGGTCTCGACCAACCGGTCCCACAGGTCGTCGTCGTCCGCGCGCCCGGTGAGCCGGTGGCGCAGCGCGTCGGCCACGCCCGGCTGCTCGTCCGGTGCCGGCCCGGGCCCGCCGGGCGTGCGGCGGGCCTGTGCCCGGTGGGCGAGCGGCAGGTCGCAGGCGATGGCCTCGACGCCGTTTCGGCGGGCCCAGCGCAGCGCGGCGAGCTCGGGCGAGAAGTCGGCGAACGGGTAGAAGGCGAGCCCGGCGGCGCCCTCGCCCACCGCGTCCGGCGACGGAGCGTCCTGCGACGGCCCGTCCGCACCGGGTGCGGCGGCGAGGGCGACGGGCGCCCGGGTGTCCTCGGCCGCCAGCAGTTCCAGCCAGGGCTGGAACTCGGCGGGCAGCTCGACCAGCAGGACCTCGGGCCGGGCCGCGTCGAGCAGCGCGGGCACCACGGCGCTGAGCGACGGCGCGTGGTGCCGTACCCCGATCAGGTAGGGCCCGGGACGCGCCACCCCGGTGGCGGCCAGTTCGGCCGCCTGCGCCTCGACCGCCTCCCGGGAGGAGCCGTCGGTGATCACCGCGCTGCTCATCGCCTCACGCCTCCAGAGCCGAGCGCTGGTCCCACAGGGTGCGCCAGGTGGCGGCGCCCTGCTCGGCGCGACGGCGCACCGGGCCGTCCCAGTAGCCGAGCAGGCGGGCGGCGTCGGCCGGGTCGTCCTTGCGGACGACGCCGATCAGCTGGCCGGGCAGCCGCCCGAGGAGGTCGCCGCCGTCGGACAGGTAGGCGGCGCCGACCCCGAGGGCGGTGGCCACCGAGACGGCCTCGGCGGTGCTCATCACGGTGGACGGGCGCTCGACGTCCCAGCCCTCGGTGGAGCGGCCGGTGCGCAAGTCCCGGAAGGCGGTGACCAGGGCCTCCAGTACCGCGTCGTCCACGGCGTAGGGGGCGCCGGCCCGGGCGACGGCGGCGGTGGACTGCCGGCGGACCAGCTCGACCTCGGCCGCGAGGCTGCCGATCGGCCCGACCGTCTCGAAGTTGAACCGCCGCTTGAGGGCCGCGGACATCTCGCTGACGCCCTTGTCCCGCAGGTTGGCGGTGGCGATCAGGGTGAACCCGGCCGCCGCGTGCAGCTGGGCGTCCGGGGTGCCGGCCAGCTCGGGTACCGCGATGCGGCGCTCGGAGAGCAGCGAGACGAGGGCGTCCTGCACCTCCGGCAGGCAGCGGGTCACCTCCTCGACCCGGGCGACGGCCCCGGTGGTCATCGCGGTGAGCACCGGCGAGGGCACCAGGGCGTCCCGGCTGGGGCCCTTGGCCAGCAGCAGGGCGTAGTTCCAGCCGTACTTGAGCTGGTCCTCGGTCGTCCCCGCGGTGCCCTGGACGGTGAGCGCGCTGCTGCCGCAGACGGCGGCGGCGAGCAGTTCGGAGAGCATCGACTTGGCCGTGCCGGGCTCGCCGACCAGCAGCAGACCGCGCTCCCCGGCGAGGGTGACGACGCAGCGCTCGACCAGCGCCCGCTCGCCGACGAACTTCTGCTCGATGGCCAGGCTCTTCCGTCCGGCCTTGAGCTTCTCCCCGTCGCTGCCCATCACGAAGGTGACGACGGCGCGCGGGGTGAGCCGCCAGCCGGGCGGGCGCGGGCCGGAGTCGTGGGCGGCCAGGAACTCCAGTTCGGCGGCGTACCGCTCCTCCGGCAGGACGGACTGCCGTGCGGCGGGCGCGGTCGCGGCGGTGCCGGCGGTGGCGGCCCCGGTGGTGGTGGTCTCGGCGGTGCTCATCGGCGGGCCTTCCTGCGCTTGCTGGTCTGGAGCTCTTCGTAGCCGGGGGTGTCACCCTCGCCGATCCGCTGCCAGGCCCGGGCGAACAGCTCCGGGACGGGCAGGTGCGGCAGCACGGCCTGGTGGGTCGCCAGCTGGTACAGGCCGGCCTTCCAGGTCTCGGTGGGCAGGCCGGGGGCCTTGGCCTCCTGCCAGCCGCCGGGCAGGAAGAGGCTGCGGCCGGCCCGGGCCCGCTTGGCCTCCAGGACCAGGTCGGTGGCGGCGAGTTCGGCGCGGGCCCGCTTCAGACGGGCGGGCTTCCAGCCCGTCCAGCGGGCGGTGTTGCGGTCGGTCGGGTCCGGCAGGGCGAGCAGCTGGAGGTAGAGCGCGGCGGCGTCCTCGCCGAGGCCGTACGTCTTGGCCACCTCGGCGACCAGGTCGGGCACGCTGAGCTGCGGGTTGTGCGCCCAGCCGGTCTCGGTACCGGGCTCGGGCGCGGCCACCAGCCGGGCCAGGTCGCCGCCGAGGATGGCCTCGATGCCGCGCCGCTGGCTGCCGAACCAGTAGCCGGCGGAGAGGCCTTCGAGCAGTTCGAGCAGCGGGTCGTCGGCTCCGGTGAGCCCGGCGGGCCGCAGCCAGGCCGTCTCGACGCCGTCGTGCCAGGGCACGAGGACCAGCGCCTCCCCGCAGTGGACCAGCCCCTCGGCGTCGGCGCCGCCCTCGGCGGGCAGGCCGAAGCGGGTGCGCAGCACCGGGCCGAGCGGTCGGCCCTTGACGTCGTGGTGGAGGTCGTAGTCCAGCAGCAGGCCCGGGTCGGCGAGGCGCCGGCGCAGCGAGGCGGCGGCCTGCGGCAGCAGCGGGCGCAGCGGGCTCTCGTTCGGCAGGTGGTAGGCGAGCCAGCGCAGGGCGTCGACCACGCCGCCCAGGACGCCGTTGGCGGGCACGGCGTCGGGGTCGTCGGGCAGCAGCCGTTCGATGCCGCGGTCCTCGTCGGTGCGCATCCGGTACCCGGTGGTGCGGCTGAGCCAGGCGGTGCGGCCGGGGTTGAGCACCGTCTCGATGTGGCGGATGTCTGCGCCGCTGACGGTGGCCTGATCCTCCGCGGTCAGGGTGACGAACTGTCCGAACCGCTCCGTCCAGGCCTGGACGCCGGCCGCGAGGTCGGGGCCTTCCGTCCGGATCTGCGCGGGGTCGGCGGGCACCAGGGCGGCCCAGACGGCGGCGAGGTCCGCCCGGTTGCGTTCGCGCAGCCAGTCGCGGGCGACCTTGGCCTCGGTGGACTTGAGGCCGTACTCCTTGAGCCCCTCGGCGGGCAGGACGGCTCCGTACCACTGGAACAGGGTGTTGGTGGGGCTGAGCAGCAGGGTGGCGCGGGTGCGGCCGATGCCGGTCTGCTCGCCGAAGGCGGCGGCGTGGGCGGCGTCCCAGGCGAAGCCGCCGGGCAGGCGCACGGCCTCGGCGAGCCGGGCGGCCCGTTCGGCGGTGAAGGGCTCGGCGGCGATCCGCTCCTCGGCGGTGGTGAAGTGGGCGACCGGGCCGAAGGCGCCGCTCGGGTCGTGGTCGACGGCGAGCCAGTGCACCCGGTCGTCCTGGTGGTGGCGGCAGCCGAGGATGACCACGGTGCGGTTGCCCAGCCGCAGGACCTGTCCGTCGCGCTCCTGGTGCTTGTGCTCGTGGCCGGCGGCGTTGAGCGGCTCGGTGAGGGTGAGCTCGCGGAGGGTGCCGTACGGGTCGGCGAGCGGGGCGCGGGCCAGTTCGGTGAGCAGCAGGGCGAGCGAGGCCCGCTGTTCGGGCCGGGTGAGCGGGGCGGTGGCGGCGTAGGCGAGGGTGCCGAGCCGGCCGAGCAGGTGCAGCCAGCCGTGGTGGCCGTCGTCCCCCTGGAGGTCGAGGGTGAGCGGGGTGGACCAGCCCTCGGCGCCCTCGGCGGCGGCGGGCGGGCTGGCGAGTACGGCGGTGACGGTGCGCAGGTTGTTGACCACCCGCCAGGTGTCGCCGTGCTCCCAGGAGCGGCCGAAGCCGCCGAGGTCGGGCAGCAGCACGCCGACGGCGGCGCGCAGTTCGTGGTCGCGGCCGTGCTCGGGCCGGTGGGCGGCCTTCCGGGCGGCGCCGGCCTTGGGGCGGGCCTCGGCCTCGGGCTGGGGGACGAACCGGGCCGCGTCGTCGAGCAGGTCGGCGGCGGCCCGGGCGAGCCCGGCGACGCCGGCGAGCAGCAGCGGGTGGCCGAGGCCGTCGAGGGCGGCGCCGACCGCCTGGACCTGCACCCCGTACTTGGCCTCCTTGGTCTGCGGGATCGGGCGGCGGACGCCCTGGACGGTGAGCCAGCGCTGCTCGTCCGCGGGGACCGGTTCGGTGTCCACCGGCCAGGCGGCGTCGATGAGCCGGGCGGCCTGCTCGTCGGTGACGGAGCGCAGGATCCGCGAGCCCTCCTCGTCCCGCGGGCGCAGCGCGTGCCACTGGTCCAGCGGGGGGACGAGGGCGGTGCCGGCGGCGTGTAGGCCGCCCGGGCGGCAGGAGCGGATCCGGCAGGTGCGGTCGCTGCCGCCGTCGCCCCCGGCCTCGGGCAGGACGAGGGAAAGGCCGTTGCCGCGCTCCTCGGCGACCGTCGGGTGGGCGTCGCCGGGCAGGCCGAGCCGGCCGACCGGGTAGCGCCGGGCGTGCTCGCCGGTGCCGGTCAGGGTGAGGGTGTGGCCGTCGGCGGTGCCGGTGGTGACGCGGGCTCCGTCGACGCGGACCCAGCTGCCGAGCGCGGCGCCGTCGGTGCCGAGCGGGGTGCCCTCCAGGCCGGGCTGGAGCGGCAGCAGCCGGGTGCGGTGGAGGTCGAGCCGGCCGGCGCCGGCGGTGGCGGCGATCCGGGGCGGCTCGGCCGCGCGGCCGAGGGCGCCGGTGGCGGGGTCGAGCTCGACGAGGACGCCGCCCCGGTCGTGGCGCAGCGCCCAGAAGCCGGTGCCGTCGCCGAGCACCCGGTGTTCGCCGGGCAGCCGGGTGTCACCGGCGTGCAGCGGGCGCTCTCCGGTGGTGCGGCCGCCGCCGGGCAGCGGGACGGACGGGTCGTCGGGCTCGTCGCGGCCGCCGTAGTAGTGGGCGACGGACTCGCCGCCGAGTTCGAAGGTCTCGGCGGGCCGGCTGGACCAGTAGGCGTGCTGCTTGCCGTCCTGGTACCAGACGACCAGGAGTTCACCGTCGGTGTAGCGCAGTCGGGGGCGCTGCCACTCCTCCAGCCTGGGGTGGCGCAGGGTGTGCTCCAGCAGGATCCCCTCCGGGCCCACCACCAGGACCTCGCCCTGGCGGGCCAGGATGAGGTGGGGCCAGGCGTCCTCGATCAGCAGGCCCTCGGGGAGGTTCTGGGCGGGCGGGTTGCCGGGCGTCCGGTCCGTCGTGGCGCCGAGTCGGCCGAGCGCCTCCTCCAGGGCGGGCCAGCCGAGTTCGTCGAGGATGCCGGTGCGCAGGGCGCGGGCGAGCAGGGCGGCGACGTCGAGGCCGGCGATCCGCTCGGCGGCGGCCGGGTTCTCGGCGCCGATGGCACTGCGGTGGGAGCGCAGCTCCTGCAGCAGGTCGGCGGCGCCGGACAGGCCGCGGGCGGCGAGGAGTTCGTCGGTACGCTGGTCGGCCCATTCGACGAAGAGCTCGCGCAGCACCGGGAGGGCGGGCAGGGTCTTGGCGGCGGCGGCGCTCTTCCAGGCGGGCGGCACGGCGGCGCGCAGGCTGGGCCGCAGGCGCGGGTCGGCGGCGATGGCGGCCAGTGTGGGGCTGTCGGGGCGGCCCTCCTTGACCCAGTCGGTGAGGTCGAAGGAGTGGGTGTCGGCCGGGTCGGCGACCGGGACGCCCTCGGCGAGCAGCAGGTCGAGCACCTCGAGCTGGGTCTTGCCGCGCCGACGGCCGGCGAAGAGGTCGACCGGGGCGTCGTCGGCCCGCAGCCGCTCGGTCATCCGCCCGGCGAGGGCGTAGGTGGCGGCGCAGGCGGGGCGGGAGCGCCAGCCGCGGCCGACGTGGGCGCACCAGCGCTGCAGCCAGGTGGCGGCGGGCTCGGCGCCCTCGGGGCGGGGGCCGGTGAGCAGCAGCTCGGCGCCGCTCTCGGCGAGGACGGCGAGCCAGCCGGCGTCCTGGGCCTCGTCGTCCGAGGTGCCGGCGGGGTTGGGGAAGATCTCCAGGAGGCGGGCGCGGACGGCCTCGTCGCGCTTGGCGAGCTCGATGACGGCGCCGTGCCAGGACTTCCAGAAGGCGCCGGGTGCCCGGTCGACGGCGGGTGAGGCGAGCAGTTCGGCGAGCAGGGACTGCTCGTGTTCGGCGCGGTCGAGCCCGGCGGCCCTGATCAGCGCGCGGGCGTCCTCGGCGACCCCGGCGTAGGGGGCCATGCCGGCCGCGGAGCGCTCGGTGCACAGCTGGCGGAAGCGCTGCCAGGCGGTGAGCGGGTCGAGCCGGGTGCTGAGCTCCTTGACGTACTGGCGCAGCGCCTTGACGGTGAGTGCGCCGGCCAGGGCGAACTCCAGGAAGACGGCGCGCAGCCGCTCCTCGTCCACCGCGAGGCTGTAGGTGCGCTCGGCCTCGCGGGCGCGGCCGAAGAAGGTGCCGGCGTAGGTCTGGTTGCCGTGCTCGATGAAGATCCGGCCGACCTGCTCGCAGTAGGTGGGCAGGAAGTGCGGCACGGCGCGCCCGAGGCGCACGGCGAGCTCCTCGAAGCCGTCCTTGGCGTTGCCGGGCTTGGACTTGGCCTGCCGGGCGAGCCGCTCCATCTCCTTGACCAGGGCGAGGGCGTGGTGCCCGTTGGCCGGGTCGTTGACGAGCGCCCAGGCGGGGAAGCCGAGCGCCTCCTGGCGGACCTGGCCGACCTCGGCGGGCTCGCCCGCGGGTACCAGTCCGAGGAAGTCGACCGCGAGGTCCTCGGCGGGGCCGAGCGCACCGGGGACCAGTCGGACGATGCGGCGCCCGTCGAGCGCCGGGTGGGTGTAGCCGCGCGCGGTGAGCACGTCCGCCGCGCTGTCGGGCCGCCCGGCGCCGGGCAGGGTGCCGGTGGGCAGCACCGCGCCGGCGTCCAGCAGCCTCTCGTGCGCTGCGGCGGTGCTCGTACGGTCGGTGGTGCTCATGCGGCTTCCTCCCCTTCGATCGTGCGGCCGGCGTGCAGCGCCGCGGCCATGCGCATCCCCTCGGACCAGGCGACCGGCCCGACCTCGGCGAGCCGCAGCACCGTGCCGTCCGGGCCCGTCCAGCTGAGCGCGCCCGTCTCGCACTCGTCGTACTCGTAGTAGTCGCCGACCCAGACCCGGGCCTCCAGGGCGACCCCGCCCTCGACGACGGGCAGCACGGCGTGGCCGCCGCGCACGCGGTAGCCGAGCCGGGTGCAGCGGCCGAGCAGTTCGCGCAGCTCCTTGTAGCGGCCGCCGGCGTAGGCGGTGACCTGGGCGGCCTGCCCGTCGGTGTCGGCCGGCCTGTGCCAGACCTCCCGGTAGAGCTGCTGGACCCGCTGGGAGACGCCGAGTTCGACGGCGAACTCGCGCAGGTCGTCCAGGTCCTCCAGGAGGACGGGGTGGGGTATCCGGATCTCGCCGTCGGTGAGCCGGACGGTGTCGCCGTCCAGGTCGACCAGGCCGAGGCCGCGCCCGCCGTCGGCGCCGCGCAGGAACCCGGCGACGGCGCCGTCCTGACCGGTCACCACGAGGTCCCGCAGGACCTGCTGCCAGGCCTCGTCCGCCCAGACGGCGGTGATCACGGCGGCGGGGACGGGCAGCGAGCGGACCATCCACCGCTCGACGTCCTCCAGACAGCCGCGCTCGTGCGCGGCGAGCCACTCGGTGAGCTGCTTGAGCCCGGTGACCACCGGGTCGTCTCCCAGCTTCGACGGCACGGACTTCAACTGGCGGCCGGCCGCGTTGCGGCAGACCACCCTTCCCTCCGCGTCGAGTGCGACTTGGTAGCCGCCCGATCCCGCTTCCACCCATGCCACGGCCGCTCTCCTCCCAGCTGCTGGTCAGTGATGGGAGGAACGTAACGGGACACACTGACAACGCTGTGGCCAGGGGGCCTCACCCGGCTCGGCCGCCCCTCAAACCCATCGAACGAGTGAACGATCATCCGGGTGGATCCCCTCCGGTGCGGCGGCGGCAGCGCAACACCCCAGTTCGCACGCCCGGTTGGGCGGGGTCAGTCCAGCGCGGTCCGGTGCAGGGCGATCAGCAGCCGCCACACCCGGTGGGCCAGCTCGGGTGCGGTCGCCTCGACGAGGCCGTGCAGCCAGTCCGCGAGCACCCCGGCGAAGGTCGCGGCCACGGCCGAGGCGACCAGATCGGGCTCCGGTGCGCCGACCAGGGCGCGTTCGGCGCGGCTGCGGGCGCGCAGGTCCCGGTGCAGGACGAGCCCGAGCGGGCCGCCGCCACCCGGGCTCAGCAGCTCGCGGTAGAGACCGGCGTGCGGGGCGAGGTCGGTGAAGAAGGCCACCAGGGCCGGCGGCGGGACGGCCGGATCGGGCGTGCCGCGCCAGGCGTGCAGCGCGTCCACCGCCTCCCGGACCACGTCGGCGCAGGCGTCGACGGCCAGCGCCTCCAGATCGGCGTAGTGCACGTAGAACGTGGCACGGCCCACCTCGGCCCGGCGTACCAGCGCCGCGACACTGACCTCCGCCAACGGGCGCAGCGCGCACTCCTCCAACAGCGCCCCGCGCAGCCTGGCCCTGGTCCGGGCCGCCCGGGGGTCGCCGTCCCGCCCGGTCGTCATCGGGCCAGCAGGACGGCGGCCAGGGCCAGCGCCCCCGGCAGCGCCTGGGCAAGGAGGATGCGCCGGTTGGCGGTGATCCCGCCGTACACGCCGGCGACCAGCACGCAGGCGAGGAAGAACACCTGGACCCGGAACCCGGTCGGGTCGGCGGCGATCAGGCCCCAGACCAGCCCGGCGGACAGGAAGCCGTTGTAGAGGCCCTGGTTCGCGGCCAGCGGGGCGGTGGCCCGGGCCATCTCCGCGTCGAAGCCCGAGAGTTCACGGCCCGGCCGCTTCTCCCAGAGGAACATCTCCAGCACGAGGATGTACGCGTGCAGGGCGGCCACCAGGCCGACCAGGACATTCGCCGTCGTCTCCACGGTGACCCACTTCCCTCAAGTTTCCTGGACAGGTGTCCAGCATACATGGACACCTGTCCAGGAAACCCCGGGTCGCGGTCCAGGTGAGGGCGAGGGCCGCATCGCGGCCAGCGGGAACAGTCGGGCGGCGTTGTGCACGCCGCAGACCAGGCCCTTGTCGACCAGTCCGGCCTGCACGAACGGTCTACACCGGGGAGAGGCGCAGGATGCGGTCGTCGCCGGGCTGCGGGTCGCCGCGGCCGTCGGTGTTGTTGGTGACCAGCAGCAGGGTGCCGTCCCGGTCCGCGACGACGGCGCGCAGGCGGCCGTACGCACCGTCGAGGAACTCCTGTGGTGCGGAGGCCAGATGGTCGCCGTCGAGGGGGATGCGCCAGAGCCTGGTGCCGCGCAGGGCGGCCATCCAGATCGCGCCGTCGGCGTAGGCGATGCCGCTCGGGGAGGCGTCGGCGGTGCGCCACTGCGCCACCGGGTTGATGTAGTCCGGGTTGGTGCCGATGCCTTCGACCACCGGCCAGCCGTAGTCGCCGCCGGGCTTGATCAGGTTCAGCTCGTCCCAGCTGTCCTGGCCGAACTCGGAGGCCCAGAGCCGACCTTGAGGATCCCAGGCGAGCCCCTGGACGTTGCGGTGACCGTAGGAGTAGACCGGTGAGTCGGGGAACGGGTTGCCGGGGGCGGGGGAGCCGTCCGGTGCCAGCCGCAGGATCTTGCCGCCGAGCGAGCCCTTGTCCTGGGCGAGCGCGCCGTTGCTGCTGTCACCCGTGCCCGCGTAGAGCAGGCCGTCGGGACCGAAGGCGATCCGGCCCCCGTTGTGCCGGGGGCCGTGCGGAATTCCGGTCAACAGTACCTCGGGCGTGCCGAGTTGCCGGCCGGGAGGCTGCGCCGGGTCGTAGGTGAGGCGGACGATCCGGTTGTCGGTGGCGGTGCTGAGGTACGCGTACACCAGGTGGTCGGTGGCGAACCCGGGTGACAGGGCGATCCCGAGCAGCCCGCCCTCGTCACCTGCGGTCACCCCCGGCACGGTGCCCGCCACCGTCTTGGCGCCGCCCTTCGCCGCGACCCGGACGATCTGTGCGCTGTCCCGCTCGGAGACCAACAGGTCCCCGTCGGGCAGCACCGCCAGGCCCCAGGGTGCGGCCAGCCCGTCGGTGACGGTCGCCCGTACGGCGACCTCCGGCCCGGAGGCGGCCGACGCGCCTGCCGAGGGCGCGGTCGCAGCGGTCCCGGTGGCGACTGACGGCGCGGCGGACGAGCAGCCCACGGCGGCGGCCGGTCCGAGGATCAGGGCGAGTACGACGGCGGCGGAGCGGCGGAGCACCGGTGGACCCTCCAAGGGGCGACGGACGCGGACGCGGCGCCCCCAGCAGACCACACCGGCCCGTCGGCCGGGCTGCAACCCGCCGGGCCGCAACCCGCCGCGCCGACCGGCGATCCGGAGCTGCCGCGGTCAGGGACCGCTCAGCCGACGGGGACCGTCTCGCGCAGGAAGCCGGTCAGCAGGTCCGCCACGGCCGCAGGCCGCTCCAGGCCGGGGAGATGGCCGGCCCAGGGCAGTTCGAGGTGCCGGGCGTCGGCGAGGAGATCCGGCAGTCGGGCCGCGATCTGCCGGAAGTCCGCCAGGTCGTGACCGCCCGAGACGGCGAGACAGGGCGCCTTGATCGCCGACAGGTCGGTCTCCACCGCGATCCGCCCGGCGCCCTCGGGAGCGGCCAGTTGCACGTCGAAGGCGTGCCGCTGCATCCCGCGCAGCTCGTCGCGGACCGCCTCCTGCGCGTCCGGCCCCAGCCAGGTGTCCACGTTCAGCTCCACGGCCCCGGCGACATCGCCCGCCTCCAGCAAGGAGTCCTCCCGGTCGCCGAACGCGCGCAGCACATCGGTGGGCTCGTGCCCCGGAAGCCCGGCGCACAACAGGACCATGGCGGACACCCGGTCCGGATGGCGGGCGGCGATCTCCAGGGCGACACGCCCGCCGAACGAGGAGCCGATCAGCGCCGCCCTGTCGATGCCGAGCGCGTCCAACAGGTCCAGGACGTCCTCGGCATCGTTGTGCCGTCGGTCCGGCAGGGGGGTTTCACCGAAGCCCCGGAAGTCACAGCGCACCACCCGGTATCCGGCATCGGCCAGGGCCGACCACTGCGGATCCCACATCCTTCGGTCGCACACCCCGGAGTGGAGGAGTACCAGCGCGGGACCGTCTCCGGTCGCATCGTAGGCGAGAGTCATACCGCAGACCCTAGGCCGCAAACGATCAAGGCACCACGATTTTCCCTGGTCCGCGTGCTGGAGCACGCCGGACGGCACCCCACCCACGGACCCCCCGCTCCGCTCCCGGACGAGCGGAAGGGCTGCAACCCGGCGGGTTGCAGCCCTTCCGTCGAAGCCGGTGTCAGGGTTCGGGAAGGCGGCTACGGATCAGTTGTTTCCTCCACCGCCGTTGTTGCCGCCACCGTTGTTGCCGCCACCGCCGGTGCCGTTGCCGATTCCGACGAGGTTGACGCTGTTTCCGCAAATGTTGATCGGGATGCTGATCGGGATCTGGATCTGGTTGCCGGACAGGACACCGGGCGAGCCGGTGACCACGCCATTCGCGTAGGCGCCGCCCTCGTTGATACAGGTGGTACCGCCGCCGCCTCCGCTGAAGGCGTTGGGCATCCCCGAGGTGACGGGCGTGTGGTCGGGACCCTCGCAGCCCGCCAGGGCGGTGCCGGCGGAGGAGAGGGCCAGCACGACGCCGAGGCCTGCGGCTGCCACGAACTTTCTGGTGTTGGTCATGGGCTCACGGGTTCCCATTTGTCATATAAACCGACTTCAAGACTCACCAGAAGTCACCCGATCGCAGCCGGGAACCAACCCGACCGCAGCATGCCCCTGGGCCATCCGGGCGGCGGGCATCCGCGACCGGGACCGCCCGGAGGCATGGCGGCCCGCCGGCCCTACCCGCACAGGCGGTTCACGGCCGCCAACTCAGCGCGGCACCCCGGCGGCGTCCAGGAAGGTGCGGAACTTCGCGCTGGTCTCGGCGAGTTCGGACTCCGGCCGGGACTCGGCCACCACCCCCGCACCCGCATAGAGCCGCAGGGTGCGCTCGTCGGCCTCGGCGCAGCGGATGGTGACCACCCACTCGCCGTCGCCGTCCGCGTCGCCCCAGCCGACCATGCCGGCGTACAGGCCGCGGTCGAAGGGCTCGATCTCGCCGATCACCGTGCGGGCGAGCGGCGTCGGCGCACCGCACACGGCGGGCGTCGGGTGCATCGCGGTGGCCAGCTCCAGCGCGGACACGGACGGGTCGACCAGCACACCGGTGATGGTGGTGGCCAGGTGCCACATCGCGGCGGTGCGGACCAGGGTCGGCCGCTCGGGCACCTCCAGGTCCCGGCAGTACGGGGCCAGCGCCGTGCGGATGGCGTCCACCACGAAGGCGTGCTCGTTCAGGTCCTTGGGCGACTCCAGCAGGGCGGCGGCGCGGCGGACGTCCTCGCCGAGGTCCGCGCTGCGCGGGACCGAGCCGGCCAGCGGGTTGGCCAGCACGGCCGTGCCGTGGCGGGAGAGCAGCAGTTCGGGGCTGGCGCCGATCAGCGTCCGGCCGCCGCCGGCGGGTACCGCGAAGGTGTGGCCGCCGGGGTCGCGGCGGGCCAGCCGCTGGAGGATCGCGGGCAGGTCGAGCGGGCCGGCGGCGGACAGCTCCAGCGTCCGGGACAGCACCACCTTGCTCAACTCGCCGCCCTGCAGGCGCCGGACGGCCTCGGCGACACCGGCGCCGTACTCGGCCGGCTCGGGTATCGGGCGGACCTGCCAGTCCACCCGCTCGGCGGCCGGGGCGGGCAGCGCGATCAACGGGTCGTCGCGCAGCGCGCCGCACCGGCGGACCTGTGCGGGCACGGCCAGTTCGGCGCGACTGTCGTGGTCGAACGCCACCGCGCCGATCACCAGCGGGTGTTCGACCCCGTCGCGGCGGGCCCGGGCGAGCGTCTCGGCGACCCGGACCGGCAGCGGGCGGGCGTCCTGCGGGACCCTGGCGCGCACGCCCTCGGCGAGCAGCGTGCGGCTCGGGGAGGCGAAGAACGCCTCGTCGGACCCGGCCCGGTACTGGCCCAGCAGCCCGCTGGCCGCGCCGATGACGGTGTGGTCCGTCCCGGCCGGGGCGTGGTACGCCGTGGCGGGGGCGTGGTGCGCCGTGGTCACCTGGATTCTCCCAGTCTGCGAGTGGCCGCCGGGCCGTGGTGGGACCGGGCGGGGTGCGGGGCGTTGCGGGTGGAGCGGCGGGTGCCGGACGGCGGACGGCCCGGTCGCGCAGAAGTATTAGGCAAGCCTAACCTAACACAATTGTTCGGTTCAGCCGAGGGTCTGGGCGGCCGTCAACTCATCGATCCGGGGCGCCACTCCGAGCCCGGGGCCGGAAGCGCGCCGGATTCAACCCTCGAACGTAGACGCAACGTTGCGTCCAGTGCTACGGTGCGGGAGCTTCAGCCGCAACGCAACGTTGCGTCTACTTTCACCACCAGAGGAGCACCCCTATGCCCTCCGCCACCCGCCCCGCACCGGTCGCCCGCGCAGCGGTCGCGCTCGCGCTCTGGGTCACCATGGCCGGCACCACCGTCCCGACCCCGCTCTACCCCCTCTACCAACACGCCTTCGGCTTCACCCCGTTCGCCGTCACGGTGGTCTTCGCCGTCTACGCGGTCGGCGTCGTCGCCGGACTGCTCACCCTCGGCCGCCTCTCCGACCGGATCGGGCGCCGACCCGTCCTGGCCGGTGCGCTACTGCTCGCCGCGGCCGCCGACGGACTCTTCGAGGCCGCCGACTCGCTGCCCTGGCTGCTCACCGCCCGAGTGGTCTCCGGCCTCTCCGCCGCCCTGATCACCGGCAGCGCCACCGCCGCCCTGCTCGACCTGGCCGCGCCCGACCGCCGCCAACACGCCCAGACCCTCGCGCTCGCCGCGAACATGGGCGGCCTGGCCTGCGGCACCCTGATCGCCGGGGCGCTCGCCCAGTGGGCGGGCTCGCCCCTGCGGCTGCCCTGGACGGTGATGCTCGCCCTGACCGCCACCGCGCTGCTCGGGCTGCTCGCCGTCCCCGAGACGGTGCCCGGCGGCGGATCCGGCCCGGAGCAGACGGGCGCAGGGCAGACGGGCGCAGGGCGGGCGGGCGCCCGGTTCCGGCTGCGCCTCCAGCCGCTGCGCGTCCCCGCCGCCATCCGGCCGGCCTTCCTGCGCGCCGCGCTGGCCGGCGGCTCCGGGTTCGCCGTCCTGGGTGTGCTCACCGCCGTCAGCGGACTCTTCCTGGCCACCGTCCTCGACATCCACAACCGTGCGCTGACCGGCCTGGTCGTCTGCCTCGCCTTCGCCGCCACCGCCGTCGGCCAACTGCTGGCCCGCGTCCTGCCCGCGCCCCGGGCCCTGCCGACCGCCTGCGCCGGACTGGTCGCGGCCGCGGCCCTCATCGCGACCGCCCTGCTCACCGAGTCCCTGACCCCGCTCCTGCTCGGCGCCTGCGTCAACGGCCTGGCCACCGGCACCGCCGTCGGCACCGGCCTGGGGGCCATCAACACCGGTGTGGCGCCGCAACAGCGCGGCGAGGCGGTGTCCACCTTCTTCGCCATCCTGTACACGATGCTCTCGGTGCCGGTGGTCGGCGTCGGCGTGCTGATCCAGCTCGCCGGACTGCGCACGGCCGGACTGGTCTTCAGCGCGCTGGTCGCCGCCCTGGCCCTCGGTGCCGCGGCCGGCCTGGCCCGGCGCCCGGCCACCGTCCACCCCCGGGAGGCGTGAGAGGATGGCCCCGACCAGCAGCTCCGGCCGGGCACACCCCCGGCTCGCCCGTAAGGACCTCAGCACCATCGCCGCCCAGCAGCGCCCCGCCCCGACCGGTGGCAGTAGCCGCCGCAGCGAGGCCGCGCGCCTGGCCGTGCTGAACGCGGCCGACGACCTGCTGGTGGAACACGGCTTCGAGGGCCTCACCATCGAGGGCATCGCCGCCGCGGCCGGGGTCGCCAAGCAGACCATCTACCGCTGGTGGAAGTCCAAGGTCGACATCCTCTTCGACAACCTGGCCCTGGACGCCGGACCGGCCCTCGCCTGGCCCGAGGACACCCCGCCCGGCGTGGACCGACTCCGCGCCTACGTCCACCTCTTCGCCCGCTTCCTCGGCGAGGAACCGGCCGGCCGCGTTCTGCTGGCCCTCCTCGGACACGCTCAACTCGACAGCCGAACGGCCGAGTTGCTGCACTCCGGATTCCTGGACGAGCTGCACGCCCGGGACGTCGAACAGACCGGCCGCTGCCTCTCGGTCTCCGCCGCCGAGGCCGAGGCCGCCCTGGACGCCCTGCTCGCCCCGCTCTACCACCGCGCCCTCGTGCTGCGCCGCCCGCTCGACCGGGTCTTCGTCGACGCGCTGCTCGACCGGCAGCTCAACCACTGACGCTTCGTCAACTTCCGGTAGTTCTTCCCTCCGCGCCCGTGAGTCCCCCGGGCCGTCTCCCTGGAGCCGCCATGTTCCGCCGACCCCGCCCGACCCACGACGTCCGGGTCACCGCGGTCACGCCGCTGACCTCGAACCTGGTCCGACTCACCCTCTTCGGCCCCACCCTGACCGACCTCGGTATAGAACACCCCACCCAGTGGGTGAAGTTGGCGGTTCCGGACGGCCACTCCCGGGCCTACACCATCCGCCACCACCGGCCCGTGCACGCCGAGGCGGACATCGATGTCGTCCTGCACGGCAACGGCCCCGTCTCCCGCTGGGCCGCTGTCGCCCGCCCGGGCGACAGCGCCCGTCTCGGCGGCCCCCGCGGGCGGTTCCAAGCCCTCGACGGAGCCGCCCACGTCGTCCTCGCCGCCGACGAGAGCGCCCTCCCGGCGGCCCTCACCATCCTCGACCGACTCCCCTCCTCCGTCCGGGTGTCCGCCTTCTTCGAGGTCGCCGATGCCACCGACACCCTCCGGCTCGACACTCGCGCCGATCTGACCATCAACTGGCTCCCCCGGCCCGTCGGGCACCCCAAGGGCCGGCTGCTGACCGCCGCCCTCCTCGGCGCCGATCTCCCCTCCTCGGCCTCGGCGTGGCTCGCCGGCGAGGCCTCCTCCGTCACCGCGATCCGCCGCCATCTGCTCACCGACCGCGGCTACTCCGGCGAGGACGTCCAGGCCAAGGGCTACTGGAAGCTGGGCGAGTCCGACCACAAGGGCTGAACGCGGACGGGGCGACGGGCGGGCGGCCACCGCACCCGTCGGGGCCGCCCGCCCATCGCCCCGCAGACACTGACAGAAGGTGTCAGGGATTCTCGCGAGACTGGCAGTCGCGGTCCACACCAGGCCCGTTGACCGCCGACTCCCGACTCCCGACTCTCGACGAGGCTCCCTTGCGCATCCAGCCCGACCGCCCCGCCTCTGGCACCGAACGCCTGCTGATCCCCGCCGCGCTCATCACCGCGCTGGGCAACAACATCCAACTGATCGCGGCGGCACTGCTGATGGTCAGGGCGGAGGGGACGATGCTCTCGGTCGGCTGGCTGTTCATCGCCGTGGCCGTCCCGCAGGCGGCGCTGTCACCGCTCCTCGGGCGGGTGGCGGACCGGTTCGACCGTCGGCGGCTCTGGCTGGGGTGCGATCTGGCCAGCGCCGCCGCGGCGTTGGCGGTCCCGGTCTGGTCGGCCGCGGTCGGACCGGGCAGTGCCGTCGTCTACGCGGGCAACTTCGCGCTCGCCGTCGTCAGCGCGCTCTTCGGCCCCGCCAGCGCGGGCCTGGTCAAGGAGCGGGTGCGGCCCGCCGAACTGCGCCGGTTCACCGCCGACTACGAGGTCGCCACCCAGGCCGGGATGCTGCTCTCGGCCTCGGTCGGCGGCTTCGCGCTCCAACTCTTCGGAGCCACCCCGCTCTTTGTGTTCAACGCGGCGACCTTCCTGGTGTCCGCGGCGTGCGTGGCCGCCCTGGGGAACCTCCCGACCGCCGCGCCCTCCTCGGCTCCCTCGGCTCCCTCGCCTGCCGCGGCCTCGCCTGCCGCGCCCGTCTCGGGGAGTTCGCGCGGCCCGGTGGCGCGTCTGATCGTGCTGTACGCGCAGGGCAGCGTCGTCGTCACCGTCTTCAACGCGCTGCTCCCGGTCCTGGTGATCGGGGAACTGCACCGCGGGGCGGCCGTGTTCGGGGCAGCCGACGCCGCCGGGGGCGCGGGATTCCTGCTCGCCGCCGTGGCCTACCGGGCGCTCGGTCGGCGTACCGGCGATCTGCGGATCGCGGTGGTCGGCTTCGTCGCCGCCAGCCTGATGATGGTGCTGCAACCACTCTTCGGGGTCGCCGGGTTGGTGGTGTTCGTGGCCCTCGGGGCCTTCCTCTTCGGCCAGGCGCGGATCGCCTCACGCACCCTGCTGATGACCTCGGTCGAGGAGCACCGGATCGGGCGGGTCTTCGGCGTTGCCCAGGCGAGCGGGCTGGCCGCCACGGTGGTGGTGATGCTGGCCGTCTCCGCGATCACCGACCACTCCGACAGCCGGTACGGGTTCGCCGTGCTCGCCTCGCTCAGCGCCGTGGCGGCCGTCGCGGCGGCGGGCCGACGGGCCCTGCGCCGCGAGCCGCTGCCCGCCGAGCCGCCCGCCGAGCCCACCGAGCCCACCGAGCCCGCCGAGCCCCTCCAGCCGGCCGGGTGCGGCGCGTCGGCGGTCGGCACCGGGTCGGGCTGACCTCAGGGCGGTGGGCTGGTCACCGGTACAGCCCGGCGAGCTCCCTGGCGGAGGCGGCCATCCGGTCGCGCAGCTCCACGGGCTCCAGGACCTCCAACTCCGCGCCGAGCTTCAGGAACTCGGTGTGCGCGTGGTCGACCGACTCGATCGGGACGACCGCACGGCTCCAGCCGTCCCGGTCGGGCCGCACGCCCGCGGCCACCGCCTCGGCACCTGCCCGGCCCAGCAGCCCGGGCAGGCGCTCGACGCCACGTGGGGAGAGCCGGACGAGTGCCTGGTCCTGGTGCAGCCGCGCATGGAAGTCGGCTACGTACTCCCGCCAGTAGCCGGCCAGGTCGAATCGCTCCGGGCGCTCGAAATCCCCCTCCAGCAGCTCGACTTCGAGGATCTGGTCGACCCGGTAGGTGCGTACGGCCGGGCCACCGCAGGCCACCAGGTACCAGCGGCCGGCCTTGAGCACGAGGCCGTACGGCGCGAGGTGCCGCTCGACCTCGGTCGGCGCCCGCCAGCGGCGGTAGCGGATCCTGATCGGCCGCCGGCTCCACACCGCGTCCGCGACGGCCGGCAGGTGCGGCACCTCCTCGCCCTCGCTGTACCAGCCGGGGGTGTCGAGGTGGAACCGCTCCTGGCTGCGCGCCATGTGGTCGCGGAGCTCCGCGGGCAGCGCGGCCCGGACCTTCAGCTGGGCCGCCGCGGCCACCGCCCCGAGGCCGAGTTCGGCGGCCGGTCCGGGCAGCGCACCGAGGAAGAGCGCCCGGGCCTCGTCGGCGCTGAGGCCGGTCAGCCGGGTGCGGTAGCCGTCGAGGAGCCGGTAGCCGCCGGCCGGACCGGCGTCGCCGTACAGCGGGACGCCCGCCGTGTGCAGGGACTCGACGTCCCGGTAGATGGTGCGGACCGACACCTCCAACTCCTCCGCCAGTTGCTGCGCGGTCATCCTGCCGCGGGTCTGGAGGAGCAGGAGAAGGGACACCAGTCGGCTCGCACGCATGGCTGCAGTATCCGCGCCCCCACTGACAGGTCCGCTGTCCACCGACCGGCCCGCACGGTGCTGCCGTGTCCTCGGGTGGCGGCCGCGCACACCGTGGGCGGTACGGGAGCTGCGGGCGGTACGGGAGCTGCGGGCGGTCAGTGCGCGGCGGGGGCGGGGGCCAGGCCGGTGCAGCCCCGGAGGCCGTCGCGGCGCTTGAGGGCGGCCTCGGCGGCGGCGCCGCTCTGCGGGACGGGGACGCCCTGGTCGTCGACCGTCGCCGGGGTGAAGGTCTCGCCGGTCACCTTGCCCGCGGCGTTCAGGGTGAGGGTGGTGACGCCGGTCTCGTTGGAGAAGGCGTAGTTGGAGGTGCCGTACCAGAGGAAGTTGCCGAAGCCGTAGCCGATGTAGGTGTTGCCGAGCATCCCCGAGCCGAGCATGGTGTGCGCGTGGGTGCCGACGACGGCCGTCGCCCCGACGCCCGCGAGCTTCTTCGCGATGGCGGTCTGGGCGCTGGTCGGACAGGCCTTGCCCTCGTCGCCCCAGTGCAGGTAGACGAGCACCACCGGTGCCTGCTGCTTGGCCGCCTCGACCGCCTTCACCAGAGCCGCCGCGTCCAGGGCCGAGGCGATTCCCGGCTTGGTGGCACTCGCGCGCCACTTCTGGTTGGTGAGGTCCTCGACCTGGCTCGCCGCCACCACCGCGACCTTCACCCCGCGCACCGTCGTGACGTACGGGGCGTACGCCTCCTTGGCGTTGCGGCCGAAGCCGACGATCGGGATCGGCGAGGAGTCCTTGGCGGCGAGGGAGTCGGCGAGGCCGTCGGCGCCGAAGTCCACGGCGTGGTTGTTGGCCATCGAGACGACGTCGACGCCGGAGTCGCGCAGCGCGGTGAGCGCCTTGGGCGAGGTCCGGAAGGTGTAGGTCTTCGGCTCGGGGGCGCCGCGGTCGGTGATCGCGGTCTCCAGGTTGAGCACGGCGAGGTCGGCGTCCGAGAGGGTCTTGGAGATCGGTCCGAGCGGCTGCTCCGGCGCCTTCACCCCGAGCCGCGGCTCCGTCCGGCCCTCGAAGTGCACGTCGCCCGCGAAGGCCACCGTGATGCTGCCGTCCGGCCGGGGCGCGGCGGGGCTGCCGGACGCCGCCGCGGAGGGGGCGGCGGAGGCCGTGGCGCCCGCCGAGGGCTTGGCACCGTCCGCGGCGGGCGCGGCCGGGGCCGGCGCGGGGTCGTCCGGTCCGCAGGCGGCCACGGGTATCAGCCCGAGCAACAGTGCGACGGCGGCCGCGACACGGCGCATTGAGATTCCCCCCGGGGGTCGGTCCAAGAGCGGTCAGCCTACGTCACGCCCCGACGCGGCCTTCGCCCCGCCTCCACCGAACCCCGGGGCCCGAACCCCGAACCTCGGGGCCCGGTCCCCGGGCGGCGGCGGGTGCCGGACAGGCCCGACCGGCCCAACCCCGCCGCCCGATCCGGCCATCGCGTCCCTGGCGCGGCGGCGGCGCCCGCGCGCAGCGTGGAGGGGGGTGGCAACCGCGCTGGAGGTGGTGGGTCGTGAACCGCATGGACGGCATGGACAACGCTGGTGGATTGGGCGGTACCGATGACGGGGGCGGACCAGGCCCGGGCACCGTCCGCAGCAAGGACTGGCAGCTGAACCTGCACGTGGTCGAGGAACGCGACACCACTCGGGTGCACGCCGTACTGGACGCCGACGGTGCCGTCCTGGAGAGCGATGCCGTGGCCCGCCGCAACCCGCGCGACGATCCGGCTCCGGCGGTCGGGGACGAGTTCGCCGTCGGCCGCGCGCTGGTCGACCTGGGCCACCAGCTCCTGCGCGCGGGCACCCAGAGCGCCACCCGGTCCGCCGAGGGCTGAGATGCTGGTCCCTGACGGTCGGCGAACGGCGGCGCGCAACGGACAGCGGACAGCGGACAGCGGACAGCCAACGACCTTCAGAGAACAGACAACAGATGACAGATTTCCTATTCTGTCAGTCGACATCGCCCTCCCCCGCCAGTCGACCACCGGGACGCCAGGAACCCATGGAAACCAGCACCGGCACCGCCGCCGACTTCACCGCCCCCGACTTCACCCCCGCCGAGCGCGCCCGCGGCCGGGCCCTGCGCCGCGAGCAGCTGCCGTGGGCCCTCGGCGGGCGGGCGCTCGGCCTGGCCCTCACCCTGCTGCTCGGGCTGACCCCGCTCGGCGCCGACCTGGTCACCGCGGTCGGCGGCTGGTTCGGCGGCTCCCGGAGCGCCGAGGTGCTCGCCGGCGCGGCCGCCCTCGTCGTCCTCGGCCAGGCCGCGCAGCTGCCGTTCGGGGCCGGCGCACGCACCGTCCGCACCCGGTACGGACTGGTGACCCAGGGCTGGGGCGGCTGGGCGGTGGACGCACTGCGCGGACTGGCGCTCACGCTGGCGCTGGCACTGCCGGTCGTGTTCGGCCTGTACGCGCTGACCGCCTGGTCGCCGGACCGCTGGTGGATTCCGGCGGCGGGCGCGGCGGCGCTGCTCACCGCGGCCCTCTCCTTCCTCTTCCCGCTCGTCGTCGAGCCGGTGTTCAACCGCTTCACACCGATGCCGCCCGGCCCGCTGCGCGAGGCGCTGCTGGCGCTGGCCGAGCGCGACCGGGTCCGCGTCCGGGACGTCCTGGTGGCCGACGCCTCGCGGCGCACGACGGCGCTGAACGCGTACGTGTCCGGACTCGGCGCGACCCGCCGGATCGTCGCGTACGACACCCTGCTCTCCACGGCCGAGCCGCGCGAGGTGGAGCTGGTGGTGGCGCACGAGCTGGGCCACGTCAAGCACCGGGACGTGCTGACCGGCACCGTGCTGGGCGCGGTGGGCGCGGCCGCGGTGGTGTGCGTGCTCGGCCTGCTCACCGGCTGGGGGCCGCTACTGTCCGCCGCCGGCGCGACGGATGCGGCCGATCCGCGCTCGCTCCCCCTGATGGCCGCGTGCACGGCGCTCCTGGGGGCGCTGTCCGGACCGGTACAGTGCGCGGTGAGCCGGCGGATCGAGGCCCGGGCGGACCGTCACGCACTCGAACTCACCTCGGACGCCGAGCAGTTCATCGCAATGCAGCGCAGACTGGCACTGGCCAATGTGTCCGATGTCGACCCGCCCCGGGTGCTTGAGCTACTGTTCGCCACTCACCCCAGTGCGACCCGTCGGATCGCCGCTGCCCGCGCCTGGCAGACCTCGGCCCGCTGAGCGGACGAGTGGCGGCCGGACGCCAGGGCAAATTGTTGTACGATGCAACGAATATTCGAGGAGGTAGGTGCGCCGTGCCCGGTCGTGAGACGTCGATCGACACCATCCAGCGCGAGCTGACCGCCTTCGCCCGACGGGCGCGGCACAAGGCGTCGCAGCTGCACCCGGACCTCTCCCTGGTCACCTACAGCATCCTCGACCTGATCAACGAGCGCGGGGGCTGCCGGGCCGCCGACGTCGCCTCGTACTTCATGCTCGACAAGTCCACCGTCAGCCGCCAGGTCGGCGCCCTCGAGAAGCTCGGGCTGCTGCGCCGCGAGACCGACCCGGAGGACCAGCGCGGCCAGATCCTGCGCGCCACCGAGGCCGGGCTGACCCTGCTGCGCGAGGCCAACGAGCAGCGCCGGATCTCCTTCACCGCACGGTTCACCGACTGGTCGGACGAGGACGTCGCCCGCTTCGCCGACTACCTCGCCCGCTACGGCGCCCAGGACTGAACCCGCCCGAGCCCGAACCGCGCGGACCGAACCACGCGGACCGAACCGCGCGGACCCGACGGCCGCGGCACCCCCGGGACCCCTCCCGCCGGAATGCGCTCCACCACCCGGACGGTGTACAGAGGAGAGGTGCCACTTCGGCAGCACCCCCGTGACCCGCGCCGGACGTGGCGGCCCGACCGCCGCGCACTGACGGCGCTGCCGCTCGCACTGATCGTCGTGATCACCGTGGTCGACATCCTGTCGCCGCCGGAGATCCACCTCGGTCCGCTGCTCATCGTCGCCCCCGCGATCACCGCCTCCTTCGCCGGCACCCGGGCCACCGTCGCCGTCGCCCTCCTCTCGATCGCCGCCCTCGTCGTCATCGGCGGCGTGCGCGACGGGCTGACCACCGCCAACCACGAGGCGCAGATCGCCGCCCAGGTCGTGGTCTCGGCACTGATCGTCGGCCTGCGCGTGCTGCGCGACCGGCACGAACAGGAGCTGGCCCAGGTCCGCTCGGTCTCCGAGGCGGCCCAACGCGTCCTGCTGCGCCCGCTGCCGGACCGGATCGGGCCGCTGCACCTGGCCTCCGTCTACCTCGCGGCCGAGGCCGAGGCCCAGGTCGGCGGCGACCTGTACGCGGCGGCCAGGACCGCCACCGGGACCCGGCTGCTGGTCGGCGACGTCCGCGGCAAGGGCCTCTCCTCGCTCGGCGACGCCGCCCTTCTGCTCGGCGCCTTCCGTGCGGCCGCCCATCTGCACGCCTCGCTGCCCGAGCTCGCCGTCTACCTGGACGGCAGCGTCTGCTGGGACCTCGCCCAGCTGGCGGTGCAGGGGCACGACGCCGACCCGGGCGGGGACGGGCCGAGCGGCGACGGCGGAGAGTCGTTCATCACCGCGGTCATCCTCGACATCCCGGACGACGGCTCGGTGGTCCGCCTGATCGACTGCGGCCATCCGCCCCCGCTCCTGCTGAACGCCGGGGGCATCACCGCGCTGGCGGCCCGCAACCCCGCCCCGCCGCTCGGGCTCGGTGACCTGGCGCCGACCGAGTACGAGGTGGAGGAGTACCCGTTCCTCCCCGGCGACCGCCTGTTGGTCTACACCGACGGCGTCATCGAGGCCCGCGACACCCGGCGGCGCTTCTACCCGCTCACCGAGCGGGCCGCCGCCTGGCACGACGAGCGCCCGGCCGCCCTCCTGCAGAACCTCCGCCGCGACCTGCTCGCCCACGTCGGCGGCCGGCTGGACGACGACGCGGCGATGGTCGCGGTGGAACGGCTGCCGGACGGCGGACGGCGGGGCGCGTGATCGACCGCCCGACCCCGCCCCCCGTACCCGCGCCCGCCTCGGTGCCACGCCCCCAGGACAGGCCCCGGCTACGGCCGGTACGGCAGCTGCGGCACGTCGAAGCAGGTGGTCGTCATCGACGCCACCTGGGTCACCCAGCCGCCCCGGCCCGACTCGGCGGCGTCCTCCCAGCGGGCGGCGTTCAGACAGGCCCGGGTGAGGCCGGTCGGCGGAGGCTGCGGCACGAAGGCGGCCGGCAGGATCAGCCCGTGCGCGTCGTACGGCTCGGTCCGGTTCATGAAGCGCTCCACACAGGCCCGGGTGAGCTCGGGGCCGCACGGGTCCATCGCGTCGGCGAGCCACTGGGCGCCCGCCCAGCCCTCCAGCTCCCAGGCCGACAGCAGTGGCTCCCGGTCCGGCTGGTAGCGGGCCATCGCCGTCCGGAACTCCCGCACCGCCGGGTAGGTCACGTCCTCGTAGTTGAGGCTCGACGCGGTCGCCCACAGCGCGTTGCGGCAGACGGGTGAGGCCTGGTAGTCGGTCCCGACGGTCTGGGACCAGTTCTGGACGTTGGTCACCTTCGCCGACACCTGTGCCCCGGCCTCGTCCAGCGCCCGGCAGAGGGCGGCGTTGCCCCGGGTGTCCATGGCGTCGAACAGCAGCTGCGAACCGTCGGCACGCACGGCCGCCGCCACCGCCTGGAAGTTCGGCAGCGCGAAGTCCACCGTCTGCACCAGCACCCGGTAGCCCTCCGCCTCCAGTCCGGCCTTCAGCCGGGCGGCGTAGCGGGCGGAGTCGGCCTGGTTGTACGCGACCACGGCGGCACTGCCCGCGCCCAGCCGCTCCTTGAAGAAACGGAACACCTCGGTGGTCTGGTAGAGCGTGCCGTTCCAGCCGACCGCGTGGCCGTCGCGCGGCGCGCTGCTGCCGTAGATGCCGTAGAGGTGCGGCCAGCGGTCGTACGCCGTGCCGATCGGCTGGCCGCCGACGTCCGGCACGCCCTGGCCGCTCACGTAGGACGCGCCCGCGTAGTCCAGCACGCTGCCGGAGACGAACGCGAAGACGTGCTCCTGGTCGATCAGCCGGTGCACGCAGTCCTGGTTGCCGATGCCGCTGCCGCCGTCGTCGCAGGTGACCAGGCGGACGGTGCGACCGTGCAGGCCGCCCCGGTCGTTGAGGGCCTGGAAGAACGCCTGCGCACCGTAGCGCGGCCCGCTGAACACCTCGCTGCCGACGGGGCTGGTCAGCGAGGTGACGATGCCGATCCGGATCTCGGTCGCGGTGACCCCGGTGTCGGAGGCGGGGTTGCCGCCGGAGCCGGGCCCCGGACCGGTCCCGCCGCCGGGGGTCGGTCGACCGCTGAACGCGGAGTCGGGCAGCCGGGTACCGCAGCCCGTCACGAGCACCAGCAGGAGCGCGACCACCGGCGCGAGGGCTGCGGCGAGCAGCCGACCGGTCAGCCTGCCGGGCCGCCGACGGCTGAGCGCGTCGGCGGTCCGGCTGGACGGCGCGACCGTCAGCTGCATCCGGGAATCGGCGTCCCACCGGCACCGCCGGCCTGGGTGAGCAGGCCGCAGAGCGTGGAGCGGGCGACCTTCCACGTCCCGTTCTCCAGCACGGCCTGGCCGCTGGCGGCGGGCTCGACCACGGCGCCCTGGAGGGAGAGCGAGTAGGTGACGGTGGCCTGGGTCGCCGAGGTGAACGCCACGTCCGTCACCTTGGCCTGCACCTGGCCGATCCTCGGGTCCTGCGAGAAGCCCTGGAGCACCGGGAGCAGCACGTCCCCGTTCTGGAGCAGCTTGGCCTTGTCGGCGATCGGGGTGGCCGGGTCGAAGAACCTCTCCCAGTTGGTGGTGACCTCCGCCTTTGCGGCCGCCGGATCGGCGGGCGCGGTACCGGTGGCACCCGCCGAGGCCGTGCCGGACGCCGCAGCGGAGGCCGCCGCGGAGGCCAGGCTGGAGACGGCGGCGGAGACCGACGCCGCCGCGGACGCCAGGGCCGAGGACGTGGCCGTGGAGCCGGAGCCGCTGCTGCCGCATCCGGCCGCCGCGCCCGCCAGCAGCACCACGAGCAGCACGCTCGCGGACCGCCGGACCAGGCGGCCGCCCTGACGGGTGCCGCGCTGCGTCACATGCATGGTGTTCCTCTCGCCGGGCGCCGTCACGAGCGCCTTCCCGGGCGCTTTCCGAGCGGCTTCCGGGCGGCTTCCGGAGTGCTGCCCCGGGTGGTTTCCAGGGTGCTTTCCCGAGTGCCTTCCCGGATCCGTCCCGGATGCCGTTCCAGGCCGTTCCTGGAAACGTCGCAGGTGACACCATGAAGGCGGATCCATGGACGAATCGCAATCGGAGGACGAGAGCCCTCGTCACCCGGTGAAGCGGACGCCGGGGCCGGGGCTCCGAGCGGCTCGGGAGGCGCGCGAGTGGCTCGGCTGGGCCCTCGCGGCGGCCGGGGCCGTCCTGTGCGTACTGGGCTGGTACGGGGTCTCCGGCGAGCAGTTCGTCGAGCAGCAGATCCCCTATCTCGCGTCCTCCACCATCCCGGGCGCCGCGCTGGTGGTGGCGGGTACGGTCATGGTCGCCCTGCGTGCCTCCGCCCGCTCCGAGTCCCCGCCGCCGCAAGGCGATCCGACGAGTCTGCGGATCGAGCAGCTGTACGCCCTGCTGGTCGAACCGGCCGACGCGAGTCCAGCCGCGGAACCGGCCGGGCGGACCGTGCCGAACGCGGGCGGGGCCGTCGGGCCGGGCCGACCCGCCGCGCCCCCGTTCGCCGCCGACCGGCTGGCCCTGCCCGAGGGCACGCTCTTCCACCGCCCGGACTGTCCGCTGATCACCGGCAAGCCCCGCGCCGAGCCGGTCGACGCCGACGCCGTCCGGTCCAGGGGGCTGACCGCCTGCCGGGTCTGCGAGCCGCCGCTCCCCGACGGGCCCACTCCTGCGGGCGAATCCGCCCCGCCGAACGGCTGAGGCGGCCGACCGGATGAACCACGCGAACCCGAACGGCGCGTTCCCGAGCAACACGAGCCCGGACGGCACGGCTCCGAACGGACCGGCCCCGAACGGACCGGCCCCGAACGGACCGGCGACGGCGACGGACGGCGCACCGCCATGACCGACATGTCGTCCCTCGACCTCACCCTGGACCTCGCCCTCGCCGGGCTCACCGTGGGCAGCGCGGCCGCGCTCAGCGGTATCGGCCTGGTGGTCTGCCACCGCGCGACCGGCGTGCTCAACATCGCCCAGGGCGCCCAGGCCATGGCCGTCGCCTACCTGCTGCGCGACCTGGTCGTGGTGCGCCACTGGCCGGTCTGGCCGGCCGTGGCGGTCTGCCTGCTGCTGGTCGCGCCCGCGCTCGGGGTGCTGCTGGACGTCCTGGTGTACCGCCCGCTGCAGCGCCGCGGCGCCGGTCCGGCCGAGACGATGGTGGCCGGCCTCGGGGTGTTCGTGCTGCTCATCGGCGTGGTGGTGCTGCTCTGGGGCGCGGCGCCGGTGAGCGGCGCCCCCTCGCCGTTCGGCGGCGCGCCGATCGCGCTGCCCGGCGGCCACACCCTGCGGCCCGACACCGTGGCGCAGCTCGGCGCGATCCTCGTCCTCTCCTTCGCGGTGGCCGCGATCGGCCGCTTCACCCGCTTCGGCCTGCGGCTGCGCGCGGTGGTGGAGGACCGCGGGCTCGCCGAACTCGCCGGAGTGGACGCCGACCGGGTGTCGGCGGCCGGCTGGGCGTTCGGCTCGTTCACCGCCGGACTGGTCGGCATCGCGCTGGCCCCGTACCTGCTGCTCGACCCGTACGGGCTGCCGCTGCTGGTGATGGAGACCATGGCGGTCGCGGTGGCGGCCCGGCTGCGGAGCATTCCGGTGGCGGTGGCGACGGGCCTCGGTCTCGGCATCGCGCAGGCCGAACTGACCCGGCTGCGCCCCGCGGGCCAGCTGCTGCCGCTGGTCCAGGCCGTCCAGGCCAACCTGTTCGTGATCGCGCTGCTCGTCGCCGCCCTGCTGGCGGGGCCCCGGATCCCGGGCGGCGAGCGGAGCGGGGTCGGCGGGCGGGGGGTCGGCGGGCGGGGAGTCGACGGGTGGGGGGCGGGCGGCCGGACGGCGGGCCGGCGCGGGCCGACCGGCGGCGGGCGGGCGGTCCTGGCGGTCGGTCTGGTGCTGCTCCTGCTGCCGCTCGGGTTCCGTGCCAACGACCTGCGCGGCGCGCTGCCGGTACCGGCCCTCGCCCTGGTCCTGCTCTCGATCGTGGTGGTGACCGGCTACGGAGGCCAGATCTCGCTCGGCCAGGCCGGATACGCGGGGATGGGCGCGCTCGGCACGGGGCTGCTGATGTCGGGGCGGATCCCGGGCGTCCCGGCGCTGCCCGCCGGGCCGGCCCTGCTGCTCGCGGTCCTGGCCACCGCCCCGCTCGGGCTGCTGACCGGCTGGCCGGCGATCCGCCGCCGCGGGCCTGCCCTGGCCCTGGTGACCTTCGCGGTCGGCACGGCGATGAGCCGGTTCGTCTTCCAGCAGCCGTACGCGACCTCCGGGCTCAGCCTCGACCGGCCGGCCTTCCTGGCGGGCGACCGCGCCTTCTACCTCGCCGAACTGGTGCTGCTGGGGGCGGGACTGGTCGCGGTGCGCGGGCTGCACCGGGGTCGGCTCGGACGGGCGCTGACGGCGATGCGCGACCACGAGCCGGGTGCGGTCGCGGCGGGTGTGGACGTACCGGGGCTGAAGCTGTTCGCCTTCGTGGTGGGTGCCGCGCTGGCGGCGCTCGGGGGCGGGCTGATGGGGTTGGCCGGGCGGGCCTTCGACCCGGCCGCCTTCGACCCGGTGCGCGGGCTGCTCTGGTTCGCGGCGGTGGTGGTGGCCGGCGCGGACAGCGCGCTCGGCGCGGTGCTGGCCGCCGCCCTGCTGATCGGCCTGGACGCGGGCACCCTCGCGGGGGTCTCGGCGGTGGCGGTCGGCGTCCTCGCGGCGGCGATCGGCCGGCTCCCCGGCGGGCTCGCGGGCCTGGCCGTCCGTCTCCCCCGCCGCTCCCCGCCGCAGCCGCGATCGCTTCCGCCGGTCCGCCTCACCCTCGCGGGCCGCCGCGCCCGGGGCCTGGTCGACGCCCGTCGGCCCGGGCCGTCCGACGGGGGCGGACCGTGAACCGCGTCGGCCCCCGAGCCGGCCCCCACGTCGGCTCCCGCGCCGCCCGGCTGACCGCCCGGGGCGTCGTCCGGCGCTACGGCGGGATCGCCGCGGTGGCCGGGGTGGACCTGAGCGCGCCGCCGGGGCGGATCACCGCCCTGATCGGGCCGAACGGGGCCGGCAAGAGCACCCTGTTCGACTGCCTGGCCGGGACGGTCCGCCCGGACGCCGGCCGGGTACTGCTCGGCGGCCGGGACGTCACCCCGCTGGCCGCGCACACCCGGGTGCGGCTGGGCCTGGCCCGGACGTTCCAGCAGATCGCCGTCTTCCCGACCCTCTCGGTGGCGGACAACGTCCGGATCGGCGCCGAGCAGCGGCACCGGGGGCGGCAGCATGGCCGGGGCCGCGACGTTCGGGCGGAGGACGCGGACACCGCCCGCGCCCTGGCGCTGCTCGGTCTGCAGCGGCTCGCGGCGCAGCCCGCCGGCGACCAGCCAACCGGGGTGCTGCGTCTGGTGGAACTGGCCCGGGCTCTCGCGGGCCGCCCGCGCGTCCTGCTGCTGGACGAGCCGGCGGCCGGTCTGGACACCGTGCAGACCGGCCGCCTGGCCTCCGTCCTGCGCGGCCTCGCCGACCGGGGTATGGCGCTGCTGCTGGTGGAGCACGACGTCGACCTGGTCGCCGAGCTGGCCGACACGGTCTACGCGATGGCCGACGGCCAGGTGGTGGCGAGCGGCCCGACGGCCGCGGTGCTGGCCGACGCACGGGTCGCCCGGGCCTGGGCCGGGGCGGCTCCGGAGGCGGGTTACACCTGACACCTGACGGCCGACAACTGACAGCTGACGAATGACGGCTGACAACTGACAGATTTCAGACTCCCGATGCCGGCGAACCGATGACAGTACCCCGACAACAGCCGCCACCCCACCCCGAACCGGAACCCCCGTGCCCATCGAAGCCGCCCTGTTCGACGCCCGAGTCCGCTACGGCCCCCTCGAGGCGCTGCACGGCGTGGACCTGGCCTTCCCGGCCGGCCGCGTCACCCTGCTCCTCGGCCGCAACGGCGCCGGCCGGACCAGCGTGCTGCACGCTCTGGCCGGCGTCGCACGGCTGTCGGCCGGGCGGGTGATGTGGCGGGGGCGGGACGTCACGGCGCTCGGAGCGCGTCAGCGGGTACGGCTCGGACTGGCCCTCGTCCCGGCGGAACGCGCGGTCTTCGCCTCCCTGACCGTGGCCGAGCACCTCGACCTCGCGGCGGGCGCGGCGGAGGCCCCCGGGAGGGCCGGGAGCCGGGGCGGCCCCTCCGAGGCCCTCGCCCTCTTTCCGGAGCTGGCCCCCCTGCTCACCCGCCCGGCCGGCACGCTCTCCGGAGGTCAGCGGCAACTCGTCGCGGTATCCATGGCGTTGAGTGCCCGACCGCGCCTCCTCCTGCTCGACGAACCGGACCGCGGCCTGGCCCCCGCCCTCGCCGCCCGACTCCACGCCCACCTGCTGGCGGACGCGGACGCCGAGGGCCGGACGGTCGTGGTGACCGCGCAGTCGCTCCCCCGGAGCCTGGCCGGCGCGGCCGTGGTCCACGTACTGCACCGCGGCGAGGTCGGCTTCTCCGGGGAGCCCGCAGAGCTGGGAGGCCACCCCACCACGACGCCGTAACCGTCCGACCCGCCCGGCCCCGCACACCACAAGTCCCGCCCCCTACTGCGCCAGGTACCCGCCGTCCACCGGCAGCACCACCCCGGTGATGAACGAGGCCTCGTCCGACGCCAGGAACAGCACGGCGGCCGCCACCTCGGCCGGCGTGCCCAGCCGCCCCATCGGGTGCAGCTTCTCGATCGCCTCCAGGTACTCGGGCCCGCCCGGCTCGTCCCGCAGGCGGATCACCCGCTCGGTGGTGATCGTCCCGGGGGCGACGGCGTTGACCCGGATCCCCCGGTCCGCCCACTCCACCGCCAGGTGCTTGGCCAACCCGGACGCGACGAACTTCGCGGGCCCGTACACCGCCTGACCACGTTGCCCGGCCTCACCGGAGATGGAGGAGAGGCAGACGATCGCACCGCCGGGCCCCCCGGAACGGCCGGACCCAGCAGGCCCGCCACTCATCGCCTCGACCGCGTACTTGCAGGTCAGGAACATCCCGCGGCCGTCGACGGCCATCACCCGGTCCCAGTCCTCGGCCTCGGCCTCGGTGATCTCCATCAGCGGGATCACGCCCGCGTTGGCCACCAGCACGTCGAGGCGACCGTGGCGTTCGACGGCGGCGCGGATCATCCGGCGGGCGTCGTCCGGTTGCGCGACGTCGCCGACCACCGTGCTGACGGACTGCGGCAGTTGCTCCGCCAGCCGCCGCAGTCCGTCGGCGTCGATGTCCGTCGCGACGACCAGGGCGCCCTCCCGCGCGAAGCGTTCGGCTACCGCCCGGCCGATGCCGCTCGCCGCACCCGTGACCACACACGACTTGCCGGCCAGTCGCCCGGCTCCTGTATCGGTTTTCACGGCGCCGACGATACCGAGTACCCGTCAGAATGCCCGGCACGACGCCCAGTTGGACGCCGTGCCGTGCTGGGCCTTCGGGTCTCGCCCCCGGGTCGGTCAGTGCTCGGCGGCGGCGGCCCGGACGTCCGTCGCGATCGCCTCGGCCGACGGCAGGTTCGGCTGCGGATGGGTGAGCAGGTGCACCCCGGCCGCGAGGGCGCCGCCGACCAGCGGGGCCAGCAGGAACAGCCAGAGCTGCGACAGCGCCCCGCCGCCCGCGAACAGCGCCGGGCCCAGGCTGCGGGCCGGGTTCACGGACGTACCGGTCAGCGGGATGCCGACCAGGTGCACGACCACCAGCGCCATCCCGATCGGCAGTCCGTCGAAGCCGGTGACGGCCAGCCGGTGGGTGACCGCGAGGACCACGTACACCAGCAGGAAGGTCAGGATCACCTCGGTCAGGAACGCACCGGACGCGTTGATGTGCACCTGGGAGCGGTCGCCCCACCCGTTGGTGCCGAGCTTCCCGTGGGTCTGCAGGCCGGGTATCTGCCTGGCCAGCACGAGGACCAGCGCCGCGCCCGCGATCCCGCCGAGGAACTGCGCGATCCAGTACGACACCGCCGTCCGCCCGTCGATCCGGCGGGCCAGCAGGAACCCGAGCGTCACCGCCGGGTTGACGTGGCAGCCGGAGATCGGCCCGAGTGCGTACGCCAGCGCGAGCAGCACGAAGCCGAAGGCCAGCGCGATGCCCACCGAGCCGATCGACTCCCCCGCCACCACCGCGGCACCCACCGCCAGCAGTACCAGCAGCAGAGTTCCAAGAAACTCGCCGACCACCGCGCGCCTGTCCATCCAGTCCTCCTGACCGGGTCAGGTGGGCGGCACCGCGCCGCCCACACCCGGTCAACCCTCCGCAATCGAACGAGGGAGCGCATATCGGCCGAACGGCCCAACCCCGCCAGCACTGGGGATCCGCCTCCGGAATTACGCCATTCGGGTGAAACAGGCACGCTGCACCCCTCGGCGGCCCAGCCCAACCGGCGGCTCAGCCCACGACCAGCACGACCTTCCCGCGGACGTGCCCCTGCTCGCTCACCCGGTGTGCCTCCGCCGCCTCCGCCAGCGGGAGCACCCGGTGCAGGGGCAGCCGCAGTGTGCCCGCCGCGTGCAGTTCGAGCGCGGCGTCGAGCGCCGGGCGGCTGTAGTGGACGACCTCCCGGCCCCCGCTGAACCGCACCCCGTACTCGGCGGAGCCCACCCAGTCGGAGATGGTGAGCACGTTCTCCGCGCCGCCGGTCAGCTCGATGGACAGCGGGAGGACCCCGCCCTGGCCCGCCGCGTCCAGGGCCCGGTCGACCCCCTCGGGAGCGGCGGCCCGCACCCGCTTGGCGAGCCCGTCACCGTACGTCACCGGGATCGCGCCCAGCTCACGCAGCCGGGCGTGGTTGGACTCGCTCGCCGTGCCGATCACCCGGATCCCCCGCGCGCGGGCGAACTGCAGCAGCACCGTGCCGACCCCGCCCGCCGCGCCGTGCACCAGCAGCGTCTGCCCGCTCTGCACGCCCAGCAGGTCCAGCGCCCGCCAGGCCGTCTCGGCGGCCACCGGGATCGCGGCGGCCTCCTCCCAGCCCAGCGAGGCCGGCCGGCGGGCCAGCTCGGTGGTGCCCAGCAACGCGTGTTCGGCGTACGCACCGGCGACGGTCCGGCCGAACACCTCATCGCCCGGCCGCACGTCCGTGACGCCCTCGCCGACCGCCTCGACCACGCCCGCCGCCTCGTACCCCGGTACGTAGGGGAACTCCACCGGGATCAGCGCGGTCATCGCACCGCTGCGCACCTTGTGGTCCACCGGGTTGACGCCCACCGTGCGGACGGCGATCCGCACCTGGCCGGGGCCGGGCACGGGCAGGTCGATCTCGATCGGGTGCAGCACGTCCGCGCTGCCGAACCCGGTGAAGCCGATGGCCTTCGTCATGAGTCCCACAGTCCTTTGCTCGTCGGGGAGTTCGCTTTCCTGACGGCTCCAGCCTGGCGTCCGCACGGCCGGCCACCGGCCGCCCGTTCGGCCGGTTCGACCTGGCCGAACGGCCAGGGCCGCGTGCGAACCACCCGACTAGGCTGAACGGCATGGCGGATGACCGGGGGGATCGCATGGCGGACGGCACAACGGCAGGAACAGCAGGCACGGCACCCGGCACCGGGCTCCCCCTCCCCGGCTGGGCCGGCCCCGAGGAAGCGCTGGCGCGCGCGGTGGAGGTGCTGCGGGCGCCGCGGCCCGCCATCATGCGGCGACTCTCCGAGGTGCTCGCCGACCTCGTCCCGCACACCGCGATCGCCCAGCTCAGCGGCGTCTGCACGCACTCCCCCACGGGCTCGTACGGCCGCGCCGACGCGACCGGGCGGATCACCAGCCTGGAGCTGGGCCGGTTGGCCGAGTCGGTCCGGCCGGGGCGGCCCTGGCAGGGCGAGGCGGTGCTGGCCGGCTCCACCCGCCCGGCCGTCGCCGTCTCGGCGGCGCCCGCGGGTACCAACGGCGCCCTGCTCGTCCTGGTCCGGGCGGCCGGCGGGCCGCTGCCCGAGTCGGCGCTCGCCGTCCTCCAGCAGCTGTGGGAGCTGGTCACCGCCCACACCCACCACCGCGCCACCGACGCCGCGCCGCAGCACGCGGCCGCCTCCCGCGCCTCGGCGATGGCCCGGGCCCGGGCGATCGCCGAACTGACCGGCACGCACGCCTCGGCGCTGTCCGCGATCCTCTCCGCCCTGCGCTCCGCCGCGCTGGACGACGCCGCCGCCCGCCGCAGCGCCACCGAGCTCGCCGTCTCCTCCCTGCTGGAGCTGCGGGCCGGCGCCGACCTCGACCGGGAGTTGAGCGAGGAGCCCGTGGACACCGCGTTCGCCCGCCTCGCCGACGAGCTGCGCCCGCTGCTGCGGCACGGTCCCGTCCGGCTCGACCTGCTGCCGCCCGCGGCGGCCGGGACCACCGCCACCGTCGCCGCAACTGCCCCCGCCCCCGCCACCGCCACCGCGGTCACCAGGGCGGGAGCCGGCACCCCGCGGATCCCCGCCGACATCGCGCACACCGCCCGGGCGGCCGTCCGCTCCACCGTCCTGGCCATGCTGGAGCAGGACAACCTGAGCCGCTTGCACGTGAGTTGGCATCTGGTGGCGGACACCCTGCGCGCGGTGGTGCGCGACGACGGACCAGGGCTGCTCGCCGTCGAGGCGCTCGCCGTGCACCGGACGGCGGACCGGATCACCGCACTGGAGGGCCGGCTGACCGTGGACGCCGTCCCCGGTTGGGGCACCACCGTCACCGTCGACCTGCCGCTCAACGCGCCGGGCGTACCGGTCTCCGCCGACCCCCTGGACGGGCTTCAGCCAAGGGAGTTGGAGGTCCTCGACCAGCTCGCCCAGGGCCGCCGCAACCGGGAGATCGCCCTCGCCCTGCACATCAGCGAGTCCACGGTGAAATTCCATGTCGCCAACATCCTGGCCAAGTTGGGCGTCGCCTCACGCGGCGAGGCGGCCGCGCTCGCCCATCGCGCGGGGCTGCCGACCGCCGCCACGCTCTACGCGGCGTCCTGACGCCCGGAGCAGGCGACACCCGGGGAGCCGGGAACCGCACCCCGCCCGTCGGATCCACCCGTCCCCCGTCCCCGTCGAACGGTCAGCCGGTCGGCCGTGACGAGCCGACCGTCCCAGGAGACTCGGCCAGCCGGGCCATCTGGCGGCGGCCCAACTCGACGGTGCGGCGCATGTGCCGCAGCAGGACGGCCAGGTCGGCCTCGTCGTCCTCCCGGAACATCTCCTCCCAGTCGGCGCCCAGATCCCGCCAGACGGCACCGAACCGCTCCAGCGCCTCGGGCACCACCTCGACCAGCACGCGCCGGCGGTCGCGGTCGTCCCGCCGCCGGGCGACCAGGCCTGCCCTCTCCAGCCGGTCGACCAGCCTGGTCGCCGAGCCGCTGGTCAGGCCGGTCATGTCGGCGATCCGCCCGGTGGTGACCGGCCCGCCTTCGAGGCTGAGGAGGTTGAGGCACTGCAGGTCGGTGGGGTGCATGCCGAGGTGGTCGGCGACGGCCTGGTTGAAGAGGACGTACGAGGCGAGGTAGCGGCGGGATTCGGGCCACAGCTGCGCCAGCAGGTCGTCACGTGCCATGGGCGGGGCCTCGCTCCCTCGGTGTCTCCGTTGTGCTCACACCCTATACGGTCTCGAATTAAACAGTTGCGCCACGCAGACAATCCCGCCTACCTTTATCTGCATGACGCAGATACCCACGATCTTCCCCGCCCCGGTCGCCGTCACCGGAGCCACCGGCGCCCAGGGCGGCGCCACCGCCCGCGCACTGCTGCGCCTCGGCCTCCCGGTCCGCGCCCTCACCCGCGACCCCGCCGGACCGGCCGCCGCCGCCCTGCGCGCACTCGGCGCCGAGGTGGTCCGGGCGGACTTCGACGACCCCGCCTCGCTGGCCGCCGCCCTCGACGGCGCCGGAGCGCTGTTCGCGATGTCCACGCCGTTCGGCAGCGACCTCGACGCCGAGGTCCGCCAGGGCGAGGCCCTGCTCGACGCGGCCGCCTCGGCCGGCGGGGTGCGGCACATCGTCCTCACCTCGGCCACCAACGCCGACCGGTCGACGGGCATCCCGCACTTCGAGAGCAAGTGGCGGCTGGAGCGGCACCTGGCCGCCCTCGACGTGCCGTGGACGGTGATCGGCCCCGGCGCCTTCATGGAGAACTACGCCAACGGGTGGACGCTGCGGTCGCTGCGCGAAGGCGTCCTCCACCTGCCGATGCCGGCCGACCGGCCGATGCCGCTCATCGCCGCCGCCGACATCGGCGCCTTCGCCGCCCTTGCGCTGTCCCGCCCCGAGGAGTTCGCGGGACGGCGGATCGACATCGCCTCCCAGTGGCGCACCCCCGAGCAGATCGCGGCCGCCATCTCCGCGGCGAGCGGCCGCGACATCCGCTTCGAGGAGGTGCCGCTGGCCGTCGCCGCCGGCTACTCGGAGGACCTGGCCGCGATGTTCCGCTACTTCCAGGAGACCGGCCTGGAGGTGGATGTCGACGCCCTGCACGCGCGGTACCCGGAGACCGGCTGGCACACCGTCGAGGCCTGGGCCGCCGAGCAGTTCTGGGACCTCGGCCCCGCATGACAGGCCCCGCATGACAGGCTCCGCATAACAGGGCCCGGATAACAGGGCCCGGGGCAACGCCCCCACCACTACTGGCCGGCGCCCCGCTCATAGGTGAGGAAGACCGCGCCGCCGTCGAGGACGGTGTGGCCGGCGAGCTCCCAGGCGCCGGGCGCGAAGGCCGCGCCCCGCCCGAACAGGGGTATGCCCGAACCGATGGTCAGCGGGCTGAACTTGACGATCAGCCGGTCGATCTCGCCGTACAGCGCACCGGCCAGCTCGCCGCCGCCGACCAGCCAGATGTCCTTGCCCCCCTCCTCCTTCAGCGCCCGCACCCGCGCCACCGGGTCGCCGGCCACGAGCTCGACGCCGGCGTCCGGGCTCGCGGCGAGCGTCCGCGAGAAGACCAGGTGCCTGAGGTGGGGGTAGGCGTCGGTCACGCCGGCCGCGAGGCCGACCTCGTAGCTCTTGCGGCCTTCGACCACCGTGTCGAAACGGGTGCCTTCGGCGGTGACACCGAGCGCGGCCCGGGCCGGGCCGGGCAGGGTCTCGGGGTACTCCTCGATCAGGTACCGGATGTAGTCCCCGGAGGGGGACCAGAAGCCGCCGGGGCCGGTGGGGTCGGAGCCGTCCGGTCCGGCGATGAAGCCGTCGAGCGTGGCGGCGATGAAGTAGACCAGCTTGCGCAAGTAATGTCCTTCTGGGGGTCGGTGGTTGGAGCGTGGTGAGCGGTGTGGCACCCGGATCAGGGCGCCACCGGGTGCTACGTGGTGGGTGCTACGCGGCGGGCGCTACTCGGCAGTGGCGGGGAACGGCCCGACGATGCGCTCCACCGCCTGCGCGACCAGTTCGTCGCGCTCGGCGTCCGTGAGGACGTCCGGCAGGGTGAGCTGCTCGACGACCAGCCAGTTCATGGCCAGGTACATCAGCAGGACGGCGGTCGCGCCGCCCGGCAGGCCGGCGGCCTCGTGCCGGGCGACGTTCTCGTCGATGTCGGAGCGGACCCGCTCGGTGAGCAGCTTCCGCAACTCCGGCCTCCTGGTGGCCTCCAACCGGAGCTCCAGCAACGCCAGGTACCCGGACCGGAAGGCCGAAATCCGGTCGACGCTCCCCCGCAGCATCGCGCCGTAGGAGGCGGCGTCCAGGGCCTGGTCGAACATCTCGGTGATCGCGCCCTCTTCGGGCCTGAGCTGCTCGTAGACGCGGGCGCCGGCCTGGACGAGCAGGTCGTCGCGGTTGCGGAAGTAGTTGGACGCGGTACCGATCGGGACCGCCGCCTCCTTGTCGACGGCGCGCAGGGTCAGGCCGCGCGCGCCGTCCCGGGCGAGGACCTCGATGGCGCCGTCGAGCAGCGCGGCCCGCCGGGCCGGATTCTGACGCATCCCGCTCTCCCTCCTCGGACTGAAGTGCGCCAAGCAAACCACTGCAGTCGAAGTACGTCAAGTGAAGTGGTTTGCCGGGCGGCACCCGGCGGTGGCATCGACCGTCCGCCCCGCGAGGGGCGGGCGGCCGAAGGCTTCCACGCCCGCACGGTCAAAGGATGGCCAGGACGCGCCAAGAGCCCCATACTCGAAGGGAGTTGGTCCTAGCCACCGGGGGGGGTGGATGGCGATCCCATCCGGCGGGTCCGACGCGGCCCAGCCGCCGCTCCGACCTGCGGCCCATCCTCCGCCGCCGACGAGGCCGCCGACGGTGCCACCGACGGGGCCGCCCACGAGGCCGCCCGGCAGTCCGCATGCCGCGTCGGAGGCCACCCGGCTGCTGTGTGCGGGCGTGTACCTCGACCCCGAGTACCGGCGGCGCGTCATCAGCGAGCTGGTGGAGCACGGGAACCGCACGGTTGCGCCGTCCCTCGGGTTCGACCTCGTACCGGTCCTGGCGCACGCGCTGCGGGCACGGGCGGCCGAGATCCGGACCGGGGCGGTGCTCGTGGCCGTCTGGGTGGCGTTCCTGCTCGCCCCCCGGCTGCTGCCGCCCGTCCGTCCCGGGTCGACGCCGCTGCAGCAGTTGGAGCGGTCGGTCGCCGAGTCGCTGTCCGTCGACCACCTGCCGGTCTCCTCCTTCGCGTTCCTCTTCGCGCTGGTCTGCCTGCTGTCCTGGTACGGGAGGACGCCGGCCCAGCGGGACCGGGCTCTCTACCCGGTCACCGTCACCGCGCCCGGATCGGACCTGCCCCGGTCGTCGTGGACCGAGGCCTTCGCCGTGCTCGCCGGACTGGCGCAACTCGGCTACCTGTTCCTCGCCCTGACCGCGCTGCCCTCCGGGCACGTCGACGGGGTGGTCTTCCCGGTGCTGCTGAGCATCCCGGTCTGGGTCCACCGCCGCGTGGTCGCCCGGACCATCCGCCACGACCTGGGCCGCGCGACGTTCCCGACCAGGCCACGCGCCGAGCTGCCGGCCTCGCCCCGCTACCGCGCCGTCGGCGCCGCGATCGACCACGAGCAGTTCTCCCGGCTGACGGTGTACGACTCGGCCCACCCGTTCCTCGGCGCGGGCAAGCCGTACCAGCCGTGGTCCTTCGCCCTGGAGCTCAAGCGCGCCCGGAGTGCGCCGGGATCCGGCCCCAAGCCGGCGCCGGCACCGCCCATGACGGCACCGCCCGCGGCGGACCAGGAGCTCACCGCCCGGGCGGTCCTGGACCTCATCGTGCCGCGGCTGGAGGCGCTGCGGCGCTCGGCGGCCGACACCAGCCGGGACCGGCTGAAGGACCTCGAGATCGAGGAGTTCGTCTACCTGCCGGTCGGCCCGCGCCGCGAGGACGTGCTGCGCGACCCGGCCTCCGTCGCCGCCCATCTGCAGCACGCGGTGAACGAAGGCGCGGAGCGGCGCCGGCACTTCCTGCGGATCAGGGTCGGGGCCTGGGACGAGCACATCGTGCTGTCGGTCCTGATGCGCGTGCACACCCAGGGCGGGCTGCTCGTCCTGGAGGTCGTGCCGCACGTCCTGAACCCGATCCGGGCCGACTACGCGCGGCTGGCCGACGCCGTCGCCCAGGGCGACCACACGGGCACCGCCGGGGCCGGGCGCTCGGCTGTCTCCGCGGCCGTGGCCGGTCCGGCCGCGATCGGGGCGCTGCTGCGGCTCGGCGGCGGGCGGCCGTTCGGGTCGCTCGGGCCGGCCGCCGGCCCCGCCGTGTCGCTGCGGGAACTCGCCGCGGCCCCGACCGTCTCGCTCTTCCAGGAGCTGGACATCAGCCGGTACGTGAAGACGATCCAGGAGCGGATCATCGACGGCGTGCGCGACTCGCTGCGCAACGAGGGGTACGAGACCGGCCGTTTCGAGCAGTACATCGTGCAGGTCCACGACGGCGGGGTCTACATCGGGGCTATGAGCGGCGGCGCCGTGGCGACCGGGTCGGGAGCCTCGGCCCGGCACAACTCCACGTCCCACCCCCGCGGTGCGACAGGAGGCGGGACGACATGACGACACACCACCAAGGGGGCCCGGTGAACGGGAAAGACGACGAGCAGCAGACGGCGGGCGCGCGGAGCGGTACCCCGCCGGTGTCCGGCGGCATCACCGCCAACCACGTCACGGGCGGGGCGATCGCGGTCGGCGACGGCGCCGTCGCGGAGGACCGGTCCCACCGGAGCGGCCAGACGCCCCTGCCGCCGGCCCCGGCGGACTGGCTCGAGGGCCGGACGCCCGCCCCGGTGCCCGGCAGCGTCATCGTCAACACCCTGCGGGACACCCCGGTCGCCGTCGGCCGCAACGCCCGGGCCGTCAACGAGTCCGTGCAGGTGGGCGCCGAGATGCTGGAGCTGCTGCACGCGGTGACGACCCTGCGCGGCCACCTGCCGATTCTCGCCCGGACCGAGGGCGACGACATCGACGAGGTGGACCAGCGGCTCGCCGAGGTGCAGACGGCGATCGAGCAGACCGGCCGGGTGGAACCCGGGCGACTCGCCCGGCTGCGGGGCCTGCTGACCGGATCGGTCACGGCGGTGTCCGGCCTCGCCTCGACCCTCACCGTCATCCAGGCGATCACCCAGCTGCTCGGCTGAGGCCCCGACGGGGCACCCGGGGCACACGGACCACAGGGGACACAGGCACTCAGGGCACGCAGGCAGGCCGGGACACGGGGGACGGGGGACGCAATGGCGGAGTGGGACGCGGAACGCCAGCAGTGGGTGACCGGGCCGCCCGCGCACCCGCCGGGCGCCGCCGCGCCCCCTCCCGGTGGGCCCCGCGCCCGCCCGGCCCTCCTGGCGGCCGCCGCCGTGGTGCTCTGCGCCGCGCTCGCGGGCGGCGGCTGGCTGCTGCTGCTGCACCGCGGCTCCGGGGACGGCCCCGCGGCGGCCGCCCTCTCGGACGGCCCGGTCGCCCCGGTCGGCGGCTCCGCCACCGGACCGGCCCCGACGCGGCCCGACCCGGTGCCCGTGCAACCAGCCCCGACACCGGCGCAACCCGCCGCGACGCAGCCCCCGACGGCCGACCCCACTCCGGCCTTCACCCTCGTCCGGGACCCCGTCGGGTTCACCCTCGCCGTGCCCCGGGGCTGGCAGCGCAGCGGCGAGGGGAAGTCCGTCCTGTACAGGTCCGCCGACGGCGCCCGCGTCGTCCAGGTCATCACCATGGCCGAGCGGACCCCGTACACGGCCGTCGCCGCCACGGACGCCGACCTGGCCAAGAACACGGTGAGGTACCCGGGTTACCGCAGGATCCGGCTGGAGGAGACCGCCGACGGCGCCGAGCTCGAGTACTCCTACGACTCGGCCGAGTACGGCACCCGCCGCGCCGTCGACCACGCCCTCACCGCCTTCGACGGCACCGTGTACGCGCTGCTGGTGGCGGGGCCGCCCGACGACTGGCCGGCACTCCAGCACGTCCACCGGACGGTGCTCGGCTCGTTCTGCGTGGCCGACCACTGTCCGGCCACCGGCGGTTGATCACGCCGGGAGCCCGGCGGGAGCTCGGCAGGAGCCCGGCGGCGCTCACCCGCGGCGCCCTCCCCAACGGCGCTCGCGGTAGCGGTCGCACGGGCAGGTCCTCCCGTTCGGGGGCAGCTCGCCGACGTCGAAGTCCTCCCCGCCGCACGGGCCCGTCCCGTCCTCGTGCTCGGTGCGCTGGTGCCTGCACTCCCGGCACCAGGTGGTCGGCGCGCCGAGCACGAAGAGGAGGCACACCAGCACGAACGACCCGATGACCAGCACCGGAAGGACCGCCATCGGACCAGCTCCCTCCGGCCGCGCCGCCGTCCCGGGCCGTCCCCCGGGTCGGCGCCGGAACTCCGAGCGCACCGCCCTGCGATGCGGGTGCCGCACTTCTGGCCTACAACGCGCAGGACCACACCCGGAGTTCCACACCCGGCCCGACGGCCGCGGCCGGTTCACCCCGTCCGCCGGCGGCCGCTACCGGTCGCTACCGGTCGCCGGCGTCGAGCAGCAGCTCCGCGGCCACCGCCGCCCCGTCGGTGCGGAACGCGCCCGCCACGGCGGTCGCCCGGTCGCGGGCCTCGGGGGTCAGCGCCACCTTGAGCGCGGCCGACAGGGACTCGACGGTCGGCGTCGGGCCGTCGTGGGCCGCGCCGATGCCCAGGTCGGCCACCCGGCCCGCGAAGTACGGCTGGTCCGCCCCCTGGGGGACCACCACCTGGGGCGCGCCGGCCCGGGTGGCCGTCGTCGTGGTGCCCGCGCCGCCGTGGTGCACGACGGCCGCCACCCGGCGGAACAGCGCCTGGTGGTTGACCTCGCCGACGACGAAGCAGTCGTCCTGGTCACCGGCCAGGGCCAGGTCGGCCCAGCCCCGGGAGACGACGGCGCGGCGGCCCTGGGCGCGGATCGCCTCGACGACCACCCGGGCGATCTCCTGCGGATCGCGCATGGGAATGCTGCCGAAGCCCACGTACACCGGGGCCGGACCAGCCTCCAGGAACGCCACCAGGTCGGCGGGCAGCGGGCGTTCGTCCGGCAGGACCCACGCGCCGGTCTGCAGCACGTCGAGCTCCGCCGGCTGCTCCCAGGGGGCCAGCACCGGGTCGGTGGCCAGCCACGGCCGGTCGGTGAAGGCGTAGTCGCGGACGTTGTCGACCGGCGGCAGGCCGACCGACGCCCGGTGGGTGTTGACCGCCTCGCCGAACACCTCCTGCGCGTCGCGGACGTTCTGGTCCCACAGCACCCGGTTGTCGGTCACGTCCGGGGCGAGCGGCCGACCCGGCAGCGGCATCGGCGGGTGGTGCGGCGACGGCAGGCTGACCGGCTGGTAACTCGCGTACACGTAGCGGATTCCCAGCTTCTCGGCGGCCGCCCGCACACCGGCCACGGCCGGCACCAGGCCGGTCGCCAGTAGCACGTCGTACCCCTCGGCCGCCTCGACGACCCGGTCGTAGAACGCGGCGGTCAACTCGGCCGCGCGCCGGGGCACGCCCCCCGGCGACGGCGGAGTCTTCCCGGTCACCAGGTCGCGCACCGACGCACCGGTCGGCACCATCTCCACGCCGACTCCGGCCAGTCGCTTCGCGAACTCCTCGTCCGGCGGCGCGCACACCCGCACCTCGGCGCCGAGTTCACGCAGCCGCACCGCGAGTCCGACCAGCGGCTCGACGCCACCGCGCGAATCATAGGCCGACAGCAACACGCGCATCTTGTACTCCAGTTTCCCCGAATCACAGCTTCGAGCGGTGATTCTGCGCCATCGACGGGGCCTTGCCGCAAGCCCCCCGGTGGGATATAAGTTGAGAGTGGAAAGGAGTGGGTACTCCTCCTTCCCTCTGACGCCCCGGCAGGCGGACCAGCTCCTCACCGGCATCCCAGCGGTATCGCAGCGGCCGGTGGATCCGGGCTCCCGCTGCCGCCGCTCGCTAGAACTCCCCCGCCACGCCCAGGTCCTGACGCATCGCGTGCCGCATGACCTTGATCAGTGCCCACAGTTCCTGCTGTGCGTCCACCGCCGCGTGCAGGGTCTCGCCGGGCCGCGGGTCGCCCTGCTCCAGGCGCTTGGCCATCCCGTAGACCCGGGTGAGCGCCATGTTCGCCTCGCTGCTCGGGGCGATCACGGCATCGGGTGCGACCATCAGCGCCTCGGACCAGTGGTTACGGTGCGCCTCCTTGGCCTCCTCCAGCGCCCGGACGTCCTCCTCCCCGGGTGTCCGGTCGCGCAGGACGTGCAGGTGCCGGCCGAGCGCGGTCGCGAACTGCCGTGCGTCGCGGTACAGCCGGGTGTAGCAGCCGCGCCGCAGGGCGAGGTTCTCGTGGGTCTCCTGGAAGGCGTGGCTCAGCTCCAACTCGCGCCGCCTGGCGCGTTCGGCGCCCCGCTGGGTGAGCAGCGCGGCCCCGAGGGTCCCCGCCACGCCGGTCACCGCGATCGCCACCGCTGCAATGTCCATCGGATCATCCTAGAGTCCGACGGGCCGTCGGAGCCGCGGACCAGCGGACCAGCGGCCGTCCGCAGGCGCTTCAGTCGTCGGCGGCGACCAGGAGGGTGAGCACGCCCATCCTGCGGTCGACGAGCACCAGTTCGTGGAACTCGGTGTGGATCGGACCGTAGTCGTGGCGCGCGTCCTCGGGCAGTTCACCGAGGAGGTAGCGGCTGGTGGCGTTGCGGATCGGGGTGTAGACGTCCGCGGTCAGCCGCACGTCGAGGCCGGTGGGGGTGGAGGTGCCGTTGGCGACCCAGCCGCGGATGAGTCTGGCGGCCCGCGGGGCGTCGACCGCCTCGTACGCGGCCGGGGTGATGCGGTCGGACCACCACTGGCCGTGGCGCGGCTCGGTCCAGATGCCGGCGCCGTCGTAGGTGTCGCGGAACTCCGGGTGGGCGATCAGGGCCGCCAGCAGGCCACGGTCGCCGGGCGGGTCTCCCGGGAGATGGAAGCGCTTGATGTCCACCCAGCGGTAGCCGTGTCCCTCGCCGTCCGGGAAGGCGAAGTCCCGGAAGTTGATGAAGGGGCTGTCCCACAAGGTCAGAACATCTTGACGCCGCATGGGGATCAGCATCGCTGATCACTCTGCGTATTGGCTGCCGGGGACACAGATTGCGGAGGTGCCGTGGAGTGGGAAGTCGGACCCGCCGACTTCCCACTCCCACGGCCTTCCCCCCGAGGCGGTGGCCGCCGGAGAGCTACCGAATCGTTCCTGCCAGTGCTGCACGAGCGACCCGCCGGTCGGACGCGCGTGCTGCGCGCTCGATCGGGACGCGGCCTCTCGGGGCTCCCCTCCCCGCACCCACCCCCTGGAGGAACAGGCGAATCGCACCGGAGCACCTGCCGCAGCGATTGCCCCCGTCGCCCTGAGTGGTGGCGGGGCCAGGGCCGACTGCGGAGTGGGAAGTCGGCGGGTCCGACTTCCCACTCCGCCTTTCAGGGGGGCGGGGGCGGGGTGGTGGCACTGCGGGGGGCGGGCGCCGGCGGGAAGACGTGGCGGGGGTGGAGAGGGCAGGCCCAGAAGGTGAGAGCAAGCAGGAGGGCGAGCGGGAGGAGGGTGAGCGCTGCGGCGCGGGTCGCGGGGTGGTCAGGCGGCATCGGTGCGCGGGAGGTCCAGTTCGGCCCAGACGGTCTTGGCGTTGGGGTGGAACTAACCGATCGAAAACGCGGCGAGCAGGGACGGGGCGGTTGCTGTGGCGGGTGGCGAGCGCACGGTGTTCGACGACGGCGAGCTGCCGGAGGGCTCCGAGGGAGTGGCGGAGTTCTTCAGCGCGGTGGGCAAGTTGGTGAAGATGTTCCGCGAGCGGTCCGGGCTCACGCAGAAGGAGTTCGCGCAGCAGGTCGGCTACAGCGACGACCTGGTCGGCTCGGTCGAGCGCGGCCGACGGACGGCACAGGCGGACTTCCTGGAGGCCGCCGACGTCCTCCTCAACGCGGGTGGCGTGTTGAGGGTGATCGCGGACGACGTGATGAAGGCGAAGGTGCGGGTGAGTACGCGGCACCCGGCGTGGTCGAAGGCGTTCACCGAGGAGGAGGCGAAGGCCGTCGAGATCCACGACTACAGCGTGGTGGCAATCCCAGGCCTGCTACAGACCGAAGCTCACGCTCGTGCGCTGTACCAGATGAGACGGCCGTGGCTGTCCCAGGAGCAGGTCGACCAGTGGGTCGCCGCGCGAATGACACGTCAGACGATTCTCGCGCGGCCGACGCTCCCAGTAATTAGCTGGGTGATCGACGAGGGCGTCCTGCGGCGCCCCTTGGGCGGCTGGGACATTCACGAGGAACAGCTGCGTCACCTCATCAAGGTCGGCCGCACCTGGGGCCTGGAACTCCAGGTGATGCCGCTGGATCGAACCACTCACGCAGGAATGGGAGGATCGTTCGCGCTGCTCACCCCGTCCGGGCGTCCGCAGATCGCGTACGTGGAAGTGCAGCACGTCAACAGGCTGATCACGAACCCTGATGAAGTCCGTACGATGGCCGCAAGGTACAGCAGCATCAGGGCTCAGGCGCTCGATCCGCTGGGGTCTCTGGCCTTGATCGAGAAGATTCTGGGAGAGCGGTGAGCATGACCGAGCAGGTGTGGTTCAAGAGCAGCTACAGCACTAACGAGGGTGCCAACTGCGTCGAGATTGCATGGCACAAGAGCAGCTACAGCGGCAACGAGGCCACCGAGTGCATCGAGGTCGCCGACACGACCGACGCCGTCCTCGTGCGCGACTCCAAGGACAAGAGCGGCCCCAACCTGACCTTCACCCCCGCAGGATGGCAGGCATTCGTGCAGTTCGCCGCCACCCTCTGAAACACCATCACCCTGCACCGACCGTCCAGAAGATGCCGGGAGAACGGTGAGCATGGCCGAGCTGGCGTGGTTCAAGAGCAGCTACAGCAGCAACGAGGGCGCCGACTGCGTCGAGGTCGCGTGGCACAAGAGCAGCTACAGCGGCAACGAGGGCACTGCTTGCGTCGAGGTCGCCGGAACGACCGCGGCCGTTCTCGTGCGCGACTCCAAGGACAAGAGCGGCCCCAACCTGACCTTCACCCCCGAAGGGTGGCAGGCATTCGTGCAGTTCGCCGCCGCCCTCTGACGCACCATCATCAGGCACCGGCCGTCCGCCAAAAGGTGGACGGCCGGCGTACGTCCGGCCGCTGTACCGTCCGCGCACCGCCTGCGTACGGCCGTGTACCGGTCGGCGGAAAACCGGAGGCGCCCACGTGCAGGGCCGTGTTACGGTCCGGGCATCCGTGCTCGACCAGGATGCCGACAGAAGACAGGGAAGTGATTTTGTGCCCGCGGTGAAGACCGCTGCTTCGCGCAGCGCCCGGACCATCCTCATGTCCCGGGCCCTGGTCTGACCGTTTCCACACCCCCCTGAGCCGCCTTCGTGCGGCCGCCGGGTGTGCCCGTGCTGTGCCGGGGCCCCCTTCACCCAAGGGGTTTCTCCCATGTCTTCTTCTTCGTCCTCCTCCTCCGCCTACTCCTCCTCCTGCTGGATCACCCGCGCCGAGACCGCCGCGGACATCCCCGCCGTCCGGGCCATCACGCTCGCGGCGTTCGAGACCTCCTTCGAGCTCGGTGTCCTCGACGCGCTGCGCGCCGACGAGGGCTGGATCGACGGCCTGTCCGTCGTCGCCACCGACCTCGCGGGCACCGTGGTCGGCCACGTCGTCCTCACCCGGGCGTACATCGGGGGCGTCCCCGCGCTCGCCATGGGGCCCGTCTCCGTCCACCCCGACCACCAGCGGATCGGTGCCGGTTCCGCCGCCGTCCGGGCCGGGCTCGACGCCGCGCGGGAGCAGGGCGAGCGCTTCGTCGTCCTGCTCGGGCACCCGACGTACTACCCGCGGTTCGGCTTCCAGCGGGCCTCCGCCCACGGGGTCGAGCTGACCATCGACGCGCCCGACGAGGCGTGGATGGCACTGAGCCTGGACGACCGCCACCCGCTGCCGACCGGGCCGGTCCGCTGGGCCGCGGGCTTCGGCATCTAGCGGCTGCCGGGCCGATCGTGTTCGGCGCCGGGGGACGAGGACGGCTGCGGCGACCGCACCCGGGAAACCGCAGCCGCCCTCGTCCCCCGGGTGATCCCCTGCGCGGGACGGGCGGCGCGAAGGCCCGGCCCCGGTCGCCACCGGTGGACGGCGGCGGCCGGGGCCCGACCGGGTGCTACCGGGACGCCGGTCCGCCCTGCGCGCGTCCGACGGCGCTCAGCACCGCCCGGACGCCCGCCGCCAGGACGGAGGAGTCCCGTCCGACGCCCCACACCACCTCGCCGCCGACCCGCGCCTCGACGTAGGCGACGGCGTCGCTGTCGCGGCCGGTGCGCACGGCGTGCTCGCTGAACTGCAGGATGTCGACCGCCACTCCCCCGGCGGCCAGCGCCGCCGTCACCGCGTCCAGTGGGCCGTTGCCGGTGCCCCGGCGGGTCACGCCGTCGAGCTCGACCTCCGCCCAGTGGCCGTCGTCCTCCCCGGTCCGCCAGGCGGCGGGTACCGCCCGGTCCAGGTAGGCGGCCCGGAACAGCGTGTACAGCTCGTCCGCGCCGACCTCGCGCCCGCTGTCGTCGGTCGCGTCCTGCACCACCCGGGAGAACTCGATCTGCAGCCGCCGGGGCAGCTCCAGCCCGTGCCCGGTCTGCAGCAGGTAGGCGATGCCGCCCTTGCCGGACTGGCTGTTGACCCGGATCACCGCCTCGTAGTCCCGCCCGAGGTCGGCCGGGTCGATCGGCAGGTAGGGGACGGCCCACGGTGCCTGCGAGGCCGGGACTCCGAGGTCGGCCGCCGCCTTGGCGTGGTGGGCGAAGCCCTTCTTGATGGCGTCCTGGTGGGTGCCCGAGAAGGCGGTGTGCACGAGGTCCCCGACATAGGGGTGGCGCTCGTGGACGGCCAGGCGGTTGCAGTGCTCGACCGTCCGCCGGATCTCGTCGATGTCGGAGAAGTCGATCATCGGGTCGACGCCCTGGGTGTGCAGGTTGAGGGCGAGGGTCACCAGGTCGACGTTCCCGGTCCGCTCGCCGTTGCCGAACAGGCAGCCCTCGACCCGCTGGGCGCCCGCCAGGACGGCGAGCTCGGCGCAGGCCACGCCGGTGCCGCGGTCGTTGTGCGGGTGGACGGAGAGGATCACCGATCCGCGCCGGTCCAGGTGCCGGTGCATGTACTCGATCTGGTCGGCGTAGACGTTGGGCGTGGCGACCTCGACGGTGGCCGGCAGGTTGTGGATCACCGGCCGGTCGGGGTCGGCGTCCCAGAGCGCGGTGATCCCGTTGCAGACCTCCAGCACGTAGTCCGGCTCGGTCAGGTTGAACACCTCGGGCGAGAACTCGAACCGCACGCCCGGGCGGCCGTCGGCGCGCCGGGCCATGTGCTCGGCCGCCGCGGTGATCAGGGTGCGCACCTCCTCGCGGCCGCGGCCGAGGACGACGTCCCGCCAGGCCGGGGCGGTGGCGGTGTAGAGGTGGATCACGACGTTCGGCAGGCCCTCGACGGACTGGAAGGTCCGGTCGATCAGGTCCTCGCGGGCGGCGGTGAACACGACGACGGCGACGTCCTCGGGCACGGCGCCCGGCTCGGTGGCCAGCTGGCGGACGAAGTCGAAGTCGGTCCGGCTGGCGGAGGGGTAGCCGACCTCGATCTCCTTGTAGCCCATGGCCAGGAAGAGGTCGAACATCCGCCGCTTGCGCGCCGGGTCCATCGGCTCGGCGAGCGCCTGGTTGCCGTCGCGCAGGTCGACGGGGACCCACAGCGGGGCCTGCTCGATCCGGCGGCCGGGCCACTCCCGCGGCCGGTCGCCGGGGAAGGGCGGCAGCGGGACGCGCTGGTGGGCGGGTCGGTAGCGGTGGTGGGGCATGGCGCTGCCGCGCTGGGGGTTCCAGGCGGGGGCGGCGGCGGGGACGGCGCCGGCGGGGGTGCGCAGGGTGGGGAAGCGTGCGGCGGAGCGGGTGGGCGGCTGCATCGTGGCCAGGTCCTTCGTACGGTTCGGCACAGGACGAACCGGCAGCACGGCGCCCCGCAGCGGGGTGCCGGTTCGGTCAGGCCCCGCTGCGGCGTCCAAGAAGGAGGCTCCACGGCTTCATGCCGGGTACAGTAACCACGAGCCAACTCCTCAGACAACCTGGCAGGTGAGCGCGATGCCTCCACTCGGCCCCCTCCGGCCGTCCCCCCTCGTCGACCAGGCGACCCGGCGGATCGAGGAGCAGATCACGGCCGGCCAGTGGCCGGTCGGCGGCAAGCTGCCGGGCGAGGTGGCGCTGGCGAAGGAGCTGGGCGTCGGCCGGTCCACCGTCCGGGAGGCCCTGCGCGCGCTGGCGGGGGCCGGGATGGTGCAGAGCCGGCAGGGCGCCGGGGTGTACGTGACGGCGGACCGGCCCAACGAGGACTGGTCGGCGCGGCTGCGCAGGGCCGAGCTGGCGCACGTCTACGAGGTCCGGGCGATCGTCGAGGTGCAGGCGGCCCGGCTGGCGGCGGCCCGGCGCGGCGCGGCGGACCTGGTGGCGCTCGACCGGGCGCTGACCGCCCGTCGGGAGGCGGGCGCGGCCGGGGACACCGTCTTCGTGGAGGCGGACATCGCGCTGCACGCCGCCGTGGTCGACGCCGCGCACAACCCCGTGCTGTCCGACCTCTTCGCGGAGTTCGTCCCGGTGCTGCGGGAGCGCCTGGTCGAACTGGTGGGGCTGCTGGGGCTGCGCGCGGGGGATCCGGACCACGGGTACGAGGCCCACGCGGGGCTGGTCGAGGCGGTCCGCCGTGGCGATGTCGAGGGCGCGGGGGAAATTCTCGGGGCAGAGTTGACAGGGACACTGGCCCGTCTGCTGACGGCCTGATCGGGCAGACCGGCCGTCCCGAGCGGTACTCGTTCACCGTCTGAGCACACTCGTGCGTACCCCCGTGCACCCGGCCCCACCTGCACTGACTCCGGGTCACCAAGCGGCGGTGGAAACCGCGGGGACGCTTCGATAACCAACCATCAACCGGTGTGTGACGTTGTGTTCAGGCGGTGTGTGTACGCCGTCCAGACAGCGAACGGATTTTCACTCCCATAACACCGTATGACTAGTATCGCCTCGTCAAAGCCCGTGCCACCGGACGGGTCGACCCGACCAGGCCGACCCGCAGCCCCAAGGAGTCAGCTCTGCGCGCGCGTGCGAATCGGCGGCCCCCGACGCCGAAGGCCCCCCGCAGGCGTCCACGCCTGTCACTGCGGACGGCGCTGCTCGTCCTGGCCGTCGTCCCCAGCCTCGCCCTCGCCGTCCTCTGGGCGGTCACCACGGGCCAGACCTTCATCGACTTCCAACGCCAGGCGGGCCAGGGCCTGCTGGCCCAGAAGGCCGGACAGCCGTCCAACATCGTCTACTACAACCTCCAGGAGGAGCGCCGGCTCAGCGCCGAGTCGCTCGCCCGGCCCGGCAGCGTCACCGAGGCGCTGCGCCGCCAGCGGCAGCTGACCGACGATGCCGTCCGCGCCTTCCAGACGCTCTCCGGCGCGACCGCCGACAACGCCCCCTCCGAGGTGCGCACCGCCGTCACCGAGGCACGGCAGGCGATGGGCAGGCTCGCCGAGCAGCGCGCCGCGATCGACCGCGGCGCCGTCGACCAGCCGACCGTCTTCACGTACTACACCGACCTGATCGCCGTCGACCTGCGGCTGTTCACCGCGCTCAGCCACGTCGACAACGGCGAGGTCACCTGGATCTCCAAGACCCTGGTGAACGGCTTCTGGGCGAAGGAGATGCTGGCCCGCGAGGACGCCATCCTGGCCCGCGGCTGGCCCTCCGGGCGGCTCGGCACGGCCGACCTCCAGCAGGTCCAGCAGGCCATCGGGGCGCAGGACCACCTGTTCACCGTGCAGGTCGCGCCGTACGTGCCGAGCGCCGAGGCGCCCGCCTGGCAGGAGCTGATGACCAGCCCCGCGTGGCAGGCCAAGGCCTCCGTCGAGCAGGCGCTGACCCGGCCGATGACGCCCGACACCGGCGGCACCGTCAAGCTCCCGCCCGCCCAGGACCAGTGGCGCCAGGCCCTCGACCAGCTCAACCCGCAGCTCGTGAAGGTCCTGGAGACCCGCACCGACGGCATCGTCGAGGTCGGCAAGGGCTCGTTCCTCTCGCTGCTCCTCAAGGTCGTGCTGACCAGTGCCATCGGCCTGATCGCCGTCATCGCGGTGGTCCTCACCACCTGGCGGCTGACCCGCTCGCTGCGCCGGCGCATCGACGAGCTGCACACCCAGGCCGAGGAGCTGGAGCGCACCCTGCCCGAGGTGGTCGAACGCCTCGGCCACGGCGAGAACGTCGACGTCGAGGCCGAGACCAGGGCCATCACCGCCGGGACGCACGGCAACGGCACCGACGAGCTGGCCCGCCTCGGCCAGGCGCTCAACCTGGCCCGGACCTCCGCCCTGGAGACCGCCGTCCGGCAGGCCGAACAGCACCGCGGCTTCGAGCGGCTGCTCCAGCGCATCGCCCGCCGCACCCAGCTGCTGATCGGTCAGCAGCTGCGCAAGCTGGACGAGCTGGAGCGCAAGCACGAGGACCCGGAGATCCTGGAGGGCCTGTTCGACCTCGACCACCTCACCGCCCGGCTGCGGCGCTACGAGGAGAACCTGGTCATCCTGGCCGGCGGCCAGCCGCAGCGGCGCTGGCGCAAGCCCGTCCCGCTGCTGGACGTGCTGCGTGCCGCGCAGGGCGAGGTGCAGGACTACCGGCGGATCATGCTGGACGTCGAAGGCCACCCGTGGCTCTCCGAGCGGGCCGTCGGCCCGGTCGCGCACGTCATCGCCGAGCTGATGGAGAACGCGGCGACCTTCTCCAAGCCGCCGACGCCGGTCGAGGTCCGGGCCGCCATGGTCGGCCGCGGGCTCGCCGTGGAGATCGAGGACCGCGGGCTCGGCATGGACCCGGCCCAGTACGACGCGGCCAACGCCCTGATGAGCAGCCCGCCCCGGATGGACGTGCTGGCCCGGGCGGACGACGTCCGGCTCGGCTTCTACGTGGTCGCCCGGCTGGCGGCCGCCTCCGGGCTGGGGATCGAGTTCCGGCCGTCGGCCTTTGGCGGGACGAGGGTCGTCGTGCTCGTCCCGGACGAGCTGGTGATCGACGGGGACGCCGGGCTGCCCGACGCCCCGGCGGTCGAGCCGATCCCGCTGGCCCGCCGGCCCCGCAAGACGGCGCTGGCGGCGCTGCTGGCCTCGGCCGCGCCCGTCGGCGAAGCGGCGGACGAGATGGGCGGGACGGGCGGGATGGGCGGGATGGGCGAGCCGACCGCGGCGCCCGCCCCGCCGGTCGCCCCCGTGGACGCGTTCCCCTTCGACGGGCCCGGAGCGGCCGGCCTGGCCGGCGACCGCCTCGTGCCCGGCGCGCTCGGTGCCCCCGGTGCGCTCGGATCGCCCGGAGTGCTCGGCTCGGCTGGTTCTCCTGGTTCTCCTGGTTCTCCTGTCGAGGCGTTCGCGCACGTCGAGTACATCCAGCCGCTGGAGGCGGAGCAGACCGTCCAGCACAGCTCGCCCGCGGACGGTACGCCGTACCCGGGCACGACCCACGGCGGCGGCGGGTTCTTCGGCGGCGCCCCCGTCGACCGCACCCCGTACCCCGGGCCCCGGACGCCGTACCCGGGTAACTCGTACGAGGGCTCCCGCTACCAGGACGCCGCGCACGAGGACACCCTGCACGAGAGCGACCCGCACGAGAGCACCCCGCACGACGGGGCCGGGTACGAAGGCGCCGGACACCAGCCCGTGCCCTTCGCCGACACCTCGTACGAGGGCTCCCCGTACGGCACCGCACCGCACGAGGCCACCCCCCAGGGCACCGGGACGGACACCCCCGCCTACCCGGACATCGCCTACGCCAAGGTCACCCCGGCCGCGTCCCCCTACGCGGACGAGCAGTACCGCCCGGCCGACAACTACCGGCTGGCCGAGCGCCGGGAGCGGCGCGAGTACACCTCCACCGTGCCGGTCAGCACGCCGGAGGGCGGGCAGCAGCCGCTCCCGCAGCGGGTCCGCCAGGCCAGCCTGGCCGCGGAGCTGCGCATCCCGCCGCCGCGCCCGGACGAGCCCGCCGCCGCCACCGGAACGCCCGCCGCGCCGCACCTTCCGGGCACCCCGGTGAGCCCGTTCCAGCGCCCGGTCCGCCGCTCCGGCGCGGCGATCGGCGCCTTCCAGCGCCAGTCCCGCGCCGCCCGCAGCCAGAGCGGCGGCCCGGACGGCGGTCACGACCCCGGTGAGCACCGGTCGCGCCCCACCGCGCCCGGCGGCCCCCCGACCCCCGCGTCGGCCCCCTCCCCCTGGGCCCTTCCCGGCGCGGCCCCCCGAACCACTAGGACGGATGACCAGTCATGAACCGTACGATCGCCACCCACCAGGACCTGGACTGGCTGCTGGACGGACTCGTCGACTCGGTGGCCGGGACCAGAAACGCCGTGCTGCTCTCCGACGACGGTCTGGTCGTCAGCCACTCCCGGAGCATCGACCGGGCCGACGCCGAACGCCTGGCGGCCGTCGCCACCGGCCAGCAGAGCCTCGCCCGGGGCGTCGGCCAATTGTTCGACGGCGGCCCGGTGCACCAGGTGATCGTGGAGCTCGCCGAGGTCTGGCTGTTCATCATCGCCGCCGCCCAGGGCACCCACCTGGCCGTGGTCGCCTCGCAGGAGGTGGACGCCGAGGTGATGTCCGTGGCGATGCACACCCTGGTCCAGCAGGTCGGCCAGAAGCTGACCACCCCGGCGCGCAGCGAGTTCGACGCCTTCGCCGCCCGCAACCGCGGGTGATGCTCCGGTGATCCCCCACTGGAGCGAGCTGCCCGACGAGGACGGGGACGACGGCTCGGGGACGATGGTGCGCCCCTACACCATCACCCGGGGCCGCACCGCGCCCGAGCGCGACGACCTCACGCTGATCACGCTGCTGACCACCGTCGAGGACGAGGCCCGCGCCGCCCTGGCCCGGGGCACCCGGTCCGGGCCGCGTGCGCTGCAGCCCGAGCACCGGATGATCCTGGAACACTGCCTGCGCCCGGCCGCCGTCGCCGAGGTGGCGGCCGGCCTCGACCTGCCGGTCTCGGTCACCAAGATCCTCTTGGGTGACCTGATCTCCCAGGGCCTGCTGCTGGCCCGGGCCCCGCTCTCGGTGGCCCGGGCCAGCGGGGGCGTGGACCTCGGCCTGCTGACGGCCGTACGCGAAGGACTCCGGAGACTCTGAACCATGGCACCGACTCCCCCTCCCCCCAGTGCCCCCGCCGCCCCCGCCGCCGTCAAGATCCTGATCGCCGGCGGCTTCGGCGTCGGCAAGACCACCCTGGTCGCCTCGGTCAGCGAGGTCGCCCCGCTGCGCACCGAGGAGTACCTGACCCGCGCCAGCGTCGGCGTGGACGACCTCTCCGGGGTGGACAGCAAGGACACCACCACCGTCGCCCTGGACTTCGGCCGGATCACGGTCAGCCCGGAGCTGGTGGTCTACCTGTTCGGCACGCCCGGGCAGGAGCGCTTCTGGTTCATGTGGAACGACCTGGTGAACGGCGCGCTCGGCGGGATCGTCATCGCCGACACCCGCCGGCTGGACACCAGCTTCGCGTCGATCGACTTCTTCGAGAGCCGGGGCATCCCGTTCGTGGTCGCGATCAACTGCTTCCACGGGCACAACACCCGTACCCCGGAGGAGATCCGGGCGGCGCTGGACCTCGACCCGCAGGTCCCGATGCTGCTCGGCGACGTGCGCGAGCGCAATTTCGGCCGGGACCTCCTGCTGGCCCTGGTCGACCACCTGATGGACCTGTCCGACGTGCGGACCGCCACCGTCTGACGCACTCCGCTTCCCTCTCCCCCCGCCTCCTGCCTCTCGCCTTTTGGAGAACCACGTCATGACCCCACCCCTGCGCGTCCTGATCCACGGCGGCGGCATCGGCGGCCTCACCCTGGCCACCGCGCTGGCCCGGAGCGGCCACCAGGTCGATGTCGCCGAGCTGCGCGACGAGTTGGAGGCGCTCGGCGTCGGCATCATCCAGCCGTCCAACGCGCTGCACGTGATGCGCGAGATCGGCGTGCTGGACGCCTGCCTGGCGGCCGGCTTCGAGTGGGAGGTGCTGACCATCTGCGACCCGGCCGGCGCCACCCTCGCCAAGATCCCGCAGCCCCGGATGGGCGACGCCCCGTCCAACAACGGGATACCCCGCCCGGCCCTGGCCAAGGTGCTGAACGCGGCCGCCACCGCCGCGGGTGCGACCGTCGGCTTCGGCACGACGATCGCCGAACTCGCCGACGACGGCGAGGGCGTGGACGTCACCCTGTCCGACGGCCGGCACGGCCGCTACGACCTGGTGGTCGGCTTCGACGGCATCGGCTCGCCGCTGCGCGGCCGGCTGTACGGGGACGCCTACGCGCCGGAGTACACCGGCTTCGCCAACTGGCGGGTGACGCTGCCGCGGCTGCCCGAGGTGCAGGGCGTGGTGATGTCCGCCGGCAACCTCAAGGCCAAGGCGCTGCTGACCCCGATCACCGACGACCTGATGTACCTCGGCTCGGTGTTCGCCGAGCCCGAGGACTTCCGGCCGGACCCGGAGCGGGCCCACGAGCAGCTCGCCGAGCGGCTGGCCGGCTTCGGCGGCCCGATCGCCGAGGCGCTGGCGCAGGTCACCGACCCGGCCGCGGTGGTCTACTCGCGGATCTCGCAGGTCACGGTGGAGGAGCCGTGGCACGTCGGCCGGGTGGTCCTGGCCGGTGACGCCGCGCACGCGAGCACCCCGCACCTCGCCCAGGGCGCGGCGATGGCCGTCGAGGACGCGCTCGTGCTCGCCCAGAGCCTGGACGCCGCCGAGGACGTCGACGCCGCCCTCACCGCCTGGGAGGAGCGCCGCCGCCCGCGCGCGATGTGGGTGCAGGCGCTGTCCCGCGCCGTGCTCAAGCAGGAGACCGGCACGCCGACCACCCCGGAGGAGGACGAGCTGCTGAAGGTGGGCATCCCCGGGGCCGCGCACGTGCTGGTGAAGCCGTACTGACGGCCGCCGGCGGGTAGTGGATGACAGCTGACGGGTGACGGGTGACGGATATCGATTTCCGTCATCCGTCACCCGTCATCCGTTCGCTGTCATCCGTTCGCTGTCACCCGTCCGCTGTCACCCGTCCGCTGTCATCTGCCCGCTGTCATCCGCCCCGGCCCCGGTCCGTGCAGCTCCGCCCGCCGCGCCCAGACCGCCGCCGAGATCCGGGCCAGCAGCCGGGCCGCCGGGTCCGCCTCGTCCTCGCCGGAGGCCAGCGGGCCGGTGTAGCAGACCGCGATCAGGTACGACGGGCAGTCCCCCGGGTACACCAGGCCCACGCTGTGCCGCGCACCCGGGATCCACCCGTTCTTGAAGGCGATCCGCGTCCCCGGCGGGAGTCCGGCCGCCAGGTCCACCCGGAAGGCGTTGCGCTCCAGCAGTGCCAGCAGCTCCGGCTCCCCCGCCAGCGACTGCAGCAGCCGGACGAGGTCCAGCGCGCTCACCCGGTTGTGCACGCCCCGGTCCCGTGCCGGGTAGTCCTCGATCCCCCGCGGGGTGGCACTGTGCGTCGCCCCCGCGCGGCGCCACACCTCGGCCACCGCGCCGTGCCCCACCTGCGCCAGGCAGAGGTTGGTGGCCAGGTTCGACGAGTGCGTGATCATCCGCTCTGCGAGCCCGCGCAGCGGCGCCACCCCGCCGAGCAGTGCCCACGGCTGCGGATCGCTGTCCCACGCAGGGTCGTTGCCGTACTCCCCGCCGACCGCCGACACGAACCGGTTCACCACCGGCACCTCGGCGTCGAGGTCCGTCCCGCTGCGGTACAGGGCCGCCAGCACGGCCACCTTCATCGTGCTCGCCGCATCGTGCAGCGCGTCCGGGGCTCGTACGAACACCGGCTCACCGCCCCGCAGGCGGGGATTGGAAGACGGACCCCAGGGTGCCACCACCACCGACAACATGCCGGGCACGGTTCCCGCGGCCGGTTCCGGACAAACCCCCGGCCGCCCTCCGCACTCCCTGTCGGCGGGCGGCCGCCACCCTTACACTGCGAAACCGATCGGTCACAGGGAACGACCTTCACCAGGGGTGGGCCGCATGAGCGCCGAGAGCTTGAGACTTCCGCACGAGTACCGGGTGGCGACCACGCGGATCGGGGGATTCGCGTTCACCATCCTGCTGTTGTCCTTCGGCGCGCTGCTGCCGCTGTGGTCGGACAAGGAGTTCGCGCCCTCCACCAAGGGGTTCGGCTCGCTGCTGATCGTGGGGTTCTGCCTCCTCGTGGTCGTCGCCGCGGCCCGGGCCGCCACGGTGGTCACCACCGAGGGCGTCAAGGTCCGCGGGATGATCCGCCGCCGGCACCTCGCCTGGTCCGAGATCAAGGAGTTCCGCAAGGAGCCCAACCCGAACGCCCACATGGGCAGGGGCGCACCGAAGTTCTTCACCTACGCCCACCGCCACGACGGCCGCAAGGTCCAACTCCCGTACGTCGACGACAAGCACGTCGTGGTGGACCGCGAGGTGGCCCGGCTGCTCGCGCTGTTGGAGGAGCGCCGCGGCGCCTCCGACTGAACGGCGGCCGGGTGGACAGGGCCTAGCCCAGTCGGGCCACCGGCAGGGCTGAGCGCGGGAGTTGGCCGACCTCCGCCGGGGCGGCGAGTTCCGCGAGGTAGCGGGAGCGCGGGATCGGGGCGGCGCCGAGGCTGCGGATGTGCGGGCCGTCCCACTGGGCGTCGAGGAGCAGGCCGCCCGCGGCCCGGAACCTGGCGGCGAGGTCGGCGACGGCCACCCGGGCGGCGTCCGGGCGGCGGTGGAACATGGAGTCGAGGCTCAGTACCGGCCCGACGGCGACGCCGAAGACACCGCCGACCAGCTCCTCGCCCTCCCAGACCTCGACGCTGTGGGCCGCGCCGCGCTCATGCAGCAGGCCCAGCGAGGAGCGCAACCCCTCGGTGAGCCAGGGTGGTTGGCGTCCGGCGGCGCAGGCGGTCAGCACCTCGCCGAACGCCCGGTCCGCGCTGGTCCACCACTCCAGGCGGTTGCGCAGCCGGCGGGCGAGGTGGCGGCCGAGGCGGACGCCGCCCGGGTCGATCACCGGGCGCGGGTCGGGGGACCACCAGGCCAGCGCGTACGGGTCGTCGCCTGCCCCGGGCAGCAGGGCCACCTCCCCCGCCGCGACCGCCTCCTCGAACCGGGCCTCGTTGAAGGCGCTGGCGTAGTCGTCGGCGGCCGGCATCGGGAAGAGGCCACAGCGGTACGCGGCCAGCAGGGCGTCCGGCCCGAGGTCGGCCCCGAAGGCCGCCGGGGCGTCGGCGGGCGCCCGGGCGACGTCGACCGCGCCGAAGACCCCGGTAGGACCGACGGCCCCGGCAGGGTCAGCGACCCGGTCGTCCGCCCGGCTCCCGCTCACCGCCGCACCACCCCGTTCGACGCGGCGAGGAACCCCTCGGTCTCCAGCTGCCCGAGGTAGAGGTCCAGCAACTCGCCGTCCACCGCTGGGAGTTCTATCCCGCTGCCGACCAGTGCCCGTTCGGTGTTGGAGCGGTCGAAGAGCGGGAACGTCGGCCGGAAGTACATCTCGCTGATCGACAGCTCCGTCCCCGGGCAGCGGTCCACGAACAGCGGCACGAACGGGGTCATCGGGTGCGTGGGGTGCCCGGCGGCGAACCGCACCAGCCCCTGCACCCATTCCCCGTACGGGAGTTCGTCCACCGCGTAGCCGCGTGCCCGCAGCCGCTCCGCCAGGTCGGCCAGCATCGCGGGCCGCGGCGAGGTCACGTGGTACACCTCGCCCATCGCCGGTGCGTGGGCGGCGATATGGGCGATGGCCTGACTGAACCGGTCGGCCGGGACGAAGTCCAGCAGCAGCCGCACGTCGGGGCAGGTGCCGCTCTCCGCGATGTACTTGATCAGTGCGCACATCTCCGTCCCGGTGTTCATCACCCCGGTCGAGAGGTCCCCGGTCACGTCGTTGGTGCGCAGCACGGTGACCGGCAGTCCGGCGGCGGACGCGTTGCGCAGCAGTTCCTCCGCCACCCACTTGCTCTCCACGTAGCCGACGGACAGCTTCTCGGGGTAGGCCAGCGGGGTCCGCTCCGTCACCTCGGTGACGCCGGCCGGGCCGAACCCGGCGAGCACCGCGAGGGTGGAGAGGTAGTGCACGGGGATGCCGCGGGAGTGTCCGGCGAGTCGGACGATCTCGCGGGTCCCGCCGACGTTCGCAGCCCGCAACTGGTGGTACGGGTAGATGAAGTTGACCTGCCCGCCGAGGTGGTGGATGGCGTCCAGGCGGCCGGCCAGGGTCTCGAAGCGCTGTTTGGTCAGCCCGAGCAGCGGCTCGGTGAGGTCGCCCACCAGCGGGACGACCCGGGCGTCCGCCAGGTCGTGGCGCAGGAACCGCTGCTGGGCGGCGCGGATCCGCTCCATGGCGTGTTCCTCGTCGGGCGAGCGGACCAGGCAGTGGATGCGGGCCCGGGTGGTGCGCAGCAGGGTGTTCAGCAGGTGGGCGCCGCAGAAGCCGGTGGCGCCGGTGAGCAGGATCTCGTCCGGTTCGGCCCGTGAGGGCGGCGGTCGCCAGGACTGCTGCAGGGGGGTGTCGGGTTCGGCTTCGGCGGCCCAGTCGACGGTGGCCTCGCCGAGGCCGCTGCGGCCGCCGGAGCGTGCGGCGTGGGTGGCGGCGGCGAAGGCGCGCAGGGTGGGGTCGCGCAGCAGGGAGCGGGTGAGGAAGCGGATCCAGGTGACGTCGACGCCGAACATGATCCGGGCCCGGGCGATCATCTCCATGGCGAGCAGCGAGTTGCCGCCGAGGGCGAAGAAGTCGTCGCCGGGGCCGACGTCCTCGATGCCGAGCAGTTCGGACCAGAGGTGTGCGACGCCGCCCTCGACGGCGTTGCCGTTGCCGACGGGGTCGGCCCGGCCCTGCTGGTGCCCGGTGCCGTCGCGCCGCGCGACCAGGGGTTCGGTGCGTGGCAGCCGTCGGCGGTCGATCTTCCCGGCGGTGGTCAGCGGCATGGTGTCGAGCAGGACGAACTGGGCCGGGACCATGAAGTCCGGCAGTCGTTCCGCCAGGTAGTCGCGGATCTTCGAGCGCCGGGCGCGGGCGCCGGAGGCGGCCCGGTCGACGAGTGTGTAGTAGGCGGTGAGGACGTGTGCGCCGTCGCCGCTGCCGTCGGCGGCGACCCGGGCGAGCCGGACGTCGGGGTGGGCGGCGAGGACGGACTCGATCTCGCCGGGGTCGACCCGGTAGCCGCGGACCTTCACCTGGTCGTCGAAGCGCCCGAGGATCTCCAGGTTGCCGTCGGGCCGCCAGCGGCCGGCGTCCCCGGTGCGGTACATCCGTTCGCCGGGTGCGGGCGCGTAGGGGTCGGGCAGGAAGGTTTCCGCGGTGAGCCCGGGCCGGCGCCAGTAGCCGCGGGCCAGGCCCGGGCCGCCGAGGTAGATCTCGCCCTTCTCCTCCGGGCGGACCGGCCTGAGCCGGCGGTCCAGGACGTGCACCCGTACGCCGGGCAGGGGTTTGCCGATCGGCACCGGGGCGGCGGGGCCGGCGGCCGGGCCGCCCAGGACGGCGGGTGTGAGCTCGCAGAGCGTGGAGGTGACGGCGGCCTCGGTGACCCCGTAGGCGTTGACCAGCCGTACCCCGGGCAGCCGCTCCAGGCAGGTGCGGCAGTCGTCGGCGTGCACGGTGTCCCCGCCGACGACGACCAGGCGCAGCCCTTCGGGGGCGGGGCCGCCCTCGGGGAGCAGTGCGAGCACGTGGTGCCAGTACGCGGGCGTGAGGTCGGCGACGGTCAGTCCGAGCTCGGGCATCCGGCGGACCAGCTCGGTCGGCGCCCAGGTCCGGGCGCCGCCGAGGACGAGGGCGGCGCCGCTGACCAGGGTGGCGAAGACCTGTTCCAGCGAGGTGTCGAAGCCGAGGGCGGCGAGTTGCAGGACGCGGTCGCGCGGGGTGAGCCCGTAGGCGTTGATCACCCGGTCGAGGGTGAAGACCAGGGAGCGGTGGGTGACCGGTACGCCCTTGGGGGTGCCGGTGGTGCCCGAGGTGTAGATCAGGTAGGCGAGGTCGTCGGGCGCGACCGGGTCCGGGTCACGCGCAGGGTCCGACTCCGACGCGGGGCCCGGATCAGGCGCAGGGGCGGCCGGGTCGGCGGCGGCGTCGACCGCCTCCGCCCCGGCGAACCGCCGTCCGCCCGCGGCCACCACCAGGCGGGCCCCGCAGTCCTCGACGAGCTGGGCCAGCCGCCGCTCGGGGTGCGCCGGGTTGAGCGGCAGGAACGCCCCGCCGGCCTTGAGCACGGCGAGCCAGGCCACCACCAGGTCGGTCCCGCGCTCCAGGCAGACCGGTACGACCTGTTCCCGCCCGACGCCGCGGGCCCGGAGTAAGCCCGCCAGGCGGTCACTGCGCCGGTCCAGCTCGCGGTAGCTGAGCTCGCCGTCCTCGGCGAGCACGGCCGGCGCCTGGGGGTCGTGGGCGGCCCGGGCCTGGAACAGCCCGTGCACGGTGTCGGCGAACCCGGGCCGGGTGATCGAACCGGCGCCGGACCCGGCCTCGGCGGGCCCCAGTCCGAGCCCGCTCCACCGCCAGGTCCGTTCCACGTAGGCCCGGCACTCGGCGAGCCCGGCGGGCCCGAACTCGGTCCGCCAGCCACCCGGAACGGTGGGCCCGATCGGCCAGATCGCATACTGGCCGTAGTTGTTCTGAAGCACGGCGTGACGCCCGGATCTCACATCCGGTCGTGCGCCCTGTGCGCTGTCGGCTGCGTCATCCACCGGCTTGACCTCGTGGTGTGGCGGCAGAATGCTGGGAGGTGCGACATTTCCGACTATACGCACTCATGGCCCATCCCGAGCACCGGACCGGAACCCACCGGACCGGTGCGGGCCCGAGCCCGGCGAACCCGCCAAGAACCGACCCTCACCCGGAGTCCCCGCCAGACCGGCGTGGTGATGTCGCGGAGGAGGTAGCCTCGTTGACTCGTCGGCGACACCGCCTGATGGTCTGTTACCTGATGTGGATGGTGCTGTTCACCTGCATCTACTACATCAACCCGACCCAGCGGATCATCTGGTGGACCGGCATCGGTCTCGGTGGCGTTGCGGCCATCGTGGTCGGCGTCCGTCTCAACCGCCCGTCACACCCGCTGTTCTGGTACCTGTTGGCGGCCGCCAACTTCTGCTTCACGGCGGGCGAGGTCGTCCAGGTCATCCAGATGCAGTTCCTGCACCTGGGCAACCCCTTCCCCTCGGTGGCCGACGGCTTCTACCTCGCCGAGTACCTGCTGTACGCGGCAGGCGTGTTGGGGTTCATCCGCTGGCGCACGGCGCATCAGGACCGCGCGAGCCTGCTCGACGCGCTCATCCTCACCATGGGCCTGGCACTGCTGGCCTGGATCTACCTGATCCTCCCGTACGCCCGCAACCCCGACCTCACCTGGTTCCAGCGCGCCGTCTCGATCGCCTACCCGCTCGGCGACGTGGTCGTGCTGGCCCTGCTGCTGCGCCTGCTGGTACCGCGCGGGGGCAGCAGCCGCTCGCTCCAGCTGCTCACCTTCGGCACGATCGGCATCCTGGTCTCCGACGTCCTGTACGGGCTGATCCAGCTGCACGGCGACTGGCACATCGGCACCGCCGTGGACCTCGGCTGGGCCGCCTTCTACACCGCCTGGGGCGCGGCCGCCCTGCACCCGTCGATGGTCGAGCTGACCAGACCCATCCCCACCCAGCAGCCGGACCTCAGCGTCGGCCGACTGGCCCTGCTCGCCGCGGCCTCGCTGGTCGCGCCGACCATCCTGATCATCGAGTCGGTGAACGGGAACACCAACAACGCCGGGGTGATCGGGGCCTTCTCGGCCCTGCTGTTCCTGCTCGTACTGGCCCGGCTCGCCCTCGTCGTCAACGCCCGACGGCAGGCCATCGCCCGCGAACGGGCCCTGCGCGAGGCCGGCGCCTCCCTCACCGCGGCCGTCAGCGTCGAGGAGGTCGCCGACGCCGTCCAGGCCGCGGCCTCCACCCTGATGCCCGCCGAGCCCGGCCACGTCGCCCTGCTCGCGGTCACCGAGGCGGGCGTCCTGCACGTGCGGCACGCCGAACGCGGCGCCACCCAGCACCCGCTCGGCGTCTCCAACGACTCCGACGAGGCGCTCGCCCTCGCCGCCTACCGGGAGACCCGCTTACTCCCCGTCGAGGACATCGGCAACGACCTCGCCACCCGGCTCGACGGCATGCCCTCGGCCCTGATCTGCCCGCTCACCCTGGCCGAACGCCCCTCCGGCGACCCCCTGATCGGCGCCCTCATCGTCACCGGCACCGAGCAGGAGCTCACCAGCCTCTGGAGCTCGCTGGAGATCCTCGCCGGCCAGGCCGCACTGGCCGTCGAGCGCGTCATGCTGAGCCAGGAGATCACCCGCCGCAACAGCGAGGCCTACTTCCGCACCCTGGTGCAGAGCGCCAGCGACGTCATCCTGATCCTCAACGCCGACGACGGCGTCCGCTACGCCTCCTCCTCCGCCGAGCGGGTCCTCGGCTACCCCGACCTGGACGGCGCGCTGATCACCGACCTGGTCCCACCGGAGGACAGCCGGGCGGTGGGCAGTGCGCTGGCCAGGATGCGCAGCCTGGACGGCTCCGCCGACGGCCGGGACCAGCAGCGCGAGCACTGGCGGCTGCTGCGCCACGACCGCACCCCGATCGAGGCCGAGGTCCGCTGCAACGACCTGCGCGGCGATCCGACGGTCGGCGGGCTGGTGCTCACCCTGCGCGACGTCACCGAGCAGCGCCAGATGGAGCGCGAGCTCACCCACCGCGCCTTCCACGACTCCCTCACCGGCCTGGCCAACCGCGTCCTGTTCCAGGACCGGGTGGGCCACGCGCTCTCCCGCGGCGAGCGCAGCGGCGCGGTCACCGGCGTGCTCTTCCTCGACCTGGACGACTTCAAGGTGGTCAACGACACCCAGGGCCACGCGGTCGGGGACGAGCTGCTGGTCGCCGTCTCGCTGCGGGTCTCCACCGCGCTGCGGACCTCCGATACCGCGGCCCGCCTGGGCGGCGACGAGTTCGCGGTGCTGGTGGAGGACGCGGTGCAGCCGGCGGACGTCGGCGCCATCGCGGACAGCGTGCTGAGCGCCTTCGCGGAGCCGTTCAAGCTGAGCGCGGGCGCGGTCCGGGTGACGGCCAGTATCGGTGTGGCCACGACGGAGGACAGCGTGGACGCGGCGGAGCTGCTCACCCACGCCGACCTGGCCCTGTACTCGGCGAAGTCGGCCGGCAAGCGGCAGTGGTGCCACTACCAGCCGGCCCTGCAGGCCGGGCTGGTGGAGCGGCACGAGCTGAACGAGAACCTGGACGCCGCGATCGCCGAATCCGCCTTCAAGCTGTACTACCAGCCGATCGTCGACCTGGCGACGGGCGGGCTGGTCGCCTTCGAGGCCCTGGTCCGCTGGCCGCACGACCGGCGCGGCATGGTCCTGCCCGACGAGTTCATCGCGCTCGCCGAGGAGAGCGGCCAGATCGTCCCGCTCGGCGCCTGGGTCCTGGAGCGCGCGGCCCAGGAGGCGGCCGACTGGCAGCGGTCGAGCTCCGAGCGCCGCCGGGCCGACGGGCGCCCGCCGCTGCGCGTCAACGTCAACGTCTCGGCACGGCAGTTCCGGGACGCGGGCTTCGTGGACGTGGTGCGCGGCGCGGTGCGGGCCTCCGGGATCGACCCCAACTCGCTGGTGCTGGAGCTGACCGAGTCGGTGCTGATGCGCCGCGACGAGCGCGTGCACACGGACATGCGCACGCTCGGCGAGCTCGGCGTCGGCATCGCCATCGACGACTTCGGGACGGGGTACTCCTCGCTGAGCTACCTGCGGGAGTTCCCGATCTCGATCCTGAAGATCGACAAGTCCTTCATCGACGGCCTGGGGATGTCCCAGCAGCAGTACGCCCTGGTCGAGGGCATCACCCGGATCGCCGACACGCTGGGCGTCCAGGTCATCGCCGAGGGCATCGAGAACACCGACCAGCGGGACCTGCTGGCCGCGATGGGCTGCCCGCTGGGCCAGGGCTACCTGTTCGCCCACCCCCTGACGGCCGATCAGGCCGGTGCGCTGGTCCAGGAGGACGCCGATCTGCCGACGCCGCGGGCGCAGTGGGCCCACCGGGACTCGGAGCGCTGAGCCCCGCCCGGCCGCCGGTCAGCCACCGCCTCCGTCGCCTCCCCCGTCGCCGCCGCCGTCGAAGCCGCCGCTGTCGCCGCCGCCCCATCTGCCGCGCCGGCGCTTGCGTTTGCCCGTCATGCCCGAAATCAGGCCGTACATCACAAGCGCGATCACGATGACGACCAGCGCGGCTTTCACAGTGCCCCCCGTGGATCCGCTCGGGCGTGCGCCGCGGTTGGGGCGCAGATCTGTTCTGTACCCCAACCGCCCGCTGTGGAACCCTCGTTGGCGAGGTCCGCACTGGTCCCGCACAGGCCCTAGCTTGCCGGGTGCGGGTGGCCGAGGTGGGGGAAGGTGGGGAGCAGGTCGGTGTGCGGGGGGATGTGGTCGCTGGTGATCCTGCCGCCGGAGACCATGGCGAGCCGGGCCGAGGTCACGTCGTCCGACAGCGTCCGGCCGTTGGGGTAGGCGGCCAGCCGGGAGCGGTCGTAGCGCAGGATGTCCGGGAGGATGATCTTCAGCGTCTCGGTGGCGGCGTCCGTGGTGTAGTCCCCGGTGTGCTGGAGCACCGCCGTCCAGGGCTCGCGGTACCGCTCCCAGTCGTCGGCGGGCTCGCCGGCGTTGTAGGCGTCCTTGACCTCCTCGGCGTTGAAGTAGGCGGTCAGCGAGGGGTGGGCACCCCGGTCGACGGAGACGAGCCGGCCGTCCTGGTGGAGGCTGACTCGCGCCCAGACGCCGATGACGGGGTCCGGGCCGAGGTCGTCGTCGGGGACTTCGAGGGCGATGCCGAAGATGTTGGCCTCGGCCATCGCGTCCCTGCCGGTCCAGGTGAAGTTGTCGACGATGCCTTCGAGGTCGGCGAAGAAGGGGTCGCTGCGCAGGCCGACGGAGAGCTTGCGGCCGTCGGCCTCGACGACGTCGGGCGCGTCGCCGAACGCGACCGGGACGTTGTCGAACAGGACCTCCCCGCCCGCCTCGTGCTTCTGCGCGGCGGCGCCGGTGGCGCGGTGGACGGTGACGGTCTGCGCACCGGCCTCGGGGTCGGAGAAGACGAAGGAGTAGGCGACGTCGGCACGGTTGTCGCCGTTGTTGTCGATGTTGATGCGGTAGACCGCCTCGGGGTGGAACTCGGCCGCCCCGGTGGGGGCGTAGGGGTTCACGTTCATGATGAGCACCGTGCGCCCGGAGGCGTCGGAGGCCGGGAACGCGAACAGGTCGGTGAGGTCGAGCCGGGCGTCGCCCTGCGGGGACCGGAGGTTCGGGCCGCTGAGGTGGTGGGACATGGCGCTGCGCTACCTCGTCTCTGGGTTCCCCCCTGGACTGTCCGGACGTTCGTACCAGCGGCGGGCGGACGGGGTGGGCAGGACACCCGTCCGGACGGCCGCCGTCCGCCGGATGGCGCACGGCCCGGGGCCCGGTGCCGGTCGCGGTGGGGTCCGGCTCCCGCCCCCCTGCGGGCCCTCAGGCCCGGCCCCGTTGCCGCAGCAGCGTCGCGAGGTTCTTCTGCGCCTCGGCCATTCCGGCCGCGGCGGCCTTCCTGAACCACTTCTCGGCCTGCGCGAGGTTCCCGGTGTGCCAGGCGCGGACCCCCGCCTCGTTCATGGCGGTCAGGTCGCCCGCGTCGGCGGCCCGCTCACGCCAGATTCCCGCCTGGGTCCGCGCTCCGCGCCGTTCGAGCAGCCGCGACAGCCGGAGCATCGCGTCGGGCCGCCCGGCCTCAGCGGCCGTCCGGTACCGGTACTCGGCGCCGGCGCTGTCGCCGATCCTCTCGAGCCGCTCGCCCTCCGCGACCAGCGCGTCCGGGTCGGGAGGGCCGGTGAACACCCGGTTGCGGACCAGCGCGAGCCGGCCCACCGTGCGGGTGTTGCGCTGCTCGGGGCGCGGATGCCCCTTGCTCGGCAGCACCCTGGCGAGGTGCTCGTGGATGGCCAGCAGGGTGAGGTACTCCGCCGAATCCGCCGAGCCGTGCTCCAGCAGGTTCAGCAGTTCACCGGTGTAGGCCGTGTGGCGCGCCTCGGAGGGCGCGATGGAGGGCCGGTTCGCCGGCGAGGAGGCCAGCGTGCAGGTCCCGGCGGCCTCCAGCTGGCCGGCCACCACCGAGGTGGCCGAGGCCATCGTGTCGATCGCCATCCCGGAGAAGCAGCAGTCCAGGATCAGCACCCGGTTCACCGCCCGGGCGGTGGCCAGGGTGCGGCGCAGCAGGCTGAACGGCAGCCCCGTCCAGGCGATCAGCTCGGGGTCGCTGGAGGTGCCGGGCAGCGACAGGTACAGCTCGCCGTCCGGTCCGACCAGGCCGTGTCCGGCGTAGTAGACCAGCAGCAGGTCCTCCGCCTGCGCCGCCGCGGCCACCAACAGGGCGCCGATGCCCGCGAGGTCGGGCCGGTTCGGCTCCGGTACGCAGTGCTCGCGGGCGAGGCCCGTGCCCCACGGGCTGGTGAGCACCGCCGCGAGGTCCGCGATGTTGTTGACCACCGCGGGCAGCTCGGGCAGGTCGGGGTCGGCGTAGGTGCTGGAACCCAGCAGCAGGGCCCGGGAGCGCGGCGGGTCCGGCAGGCGCATTCACCGCTCCCGGGCGGGTTCCGCCGCGAGCCCGGGCACGTGGCGGGGCCGGGCTGTCCGGGCCGTCCAGGCCGTCCGCGCTGTCCGGTCACTCCTCCAGGGCATGGCGCAGCACGGCTTCCCCCTCCGGACCCGGACGGCCCGGGCGCTCCTCCAGGGCATGGCGCAGCACCGCTTCCACGTCCAGGTTCGGGGCGTCCCGTACCGAGATCCTGACGCTCCGTCCGTCGGGACCGGTCACCTCGATGTCCGCGGACGGGCGGCGGTGCCTGATCCACACCGCCACCGAGGCGGCCAGCACGGTGCCGGCGCCCTGGGCCCCGAGGGCCACGATCAGGATGTCGGCGAGCCCACCCATCTGGTCGGGGGGCGTCTCGGGCTTCTCGATCGCCGTCCGCCCGCGGAGTTCGTCCTCCCGCGACAGCCAGGCCGCCAGTTCGACCAGCTCCGCCGAAGCCCCGTCCCCGGTCAACCGGATGCGTGCCTTCATCGCACTCCCCTTCTCGTCCGTCATCCCCAACGCCGCGCGTCCGTCACGGCCTTCAGATCGATCAGCGCGTTGGCGTACCCGGCACCGACCGCCAGCCGGCACCAGTGCTCCGCCTGGGCCGTCTCGCCGAGTTCGGCCAGCAGCAGCCCGAGCATCGCCATCGCCGACGCGTTGCCGCAGGCGGCACTCCTGCGCAGCCAGAGTTCCGCCCCCTCCAGATCCCGGCGGTTCCACTGCAACCGCCCCACCTGGAACATGCCGAACTCGCTGCCCGCCTCGGCGGACCGCAGGTACCACCGCTCCGCCTCGTCCGGATCCTCGCGCCGCTCCGCCAGCTCACCCAGCCGGAACATGGCGAGCGCGTCCCCGCCGTCCGCCGCCGTGCGGAACCACTGCTCCGCCTCCGCAAGCGCGCCGCGCCGTTCCAGCACGACGGCCAGCCGCAGCACCGTCTGCGGGATCCCGGCGCTCACCGCCTCCCGGTACCACCGCTCCGCCTCGGCGAAGTCCTGCCGCTTCTCCAGCAGCCTGCCCAGCAGGTCCATCGCCAGCGGCGCCCCTGCCCCGGCCGCCGACCGGTACCACGGCTCGGCCCCGGCGTCGTCCCCGCGCTCCTGCAGCAGGGTGGCCAGCATCATCATCGAGCGGACGTCCCCGGCCTCCGCCGCCTGGCGGTGCCACTCCTCGGCGCCGGCCAGGTCCCCCTGCTGCTCCCGCAGGCCGGCCATGCCGAAGACCGCGGGGAGGTGCCCGACGCCGACGGCCCAGCGCAGCATCCCCTCGGCCTCCTCCGGTTCGCCGCGCTCCATCAGCAGGGACGCCAGCAGGGTCAGCAGCTCGGCCACCAGCTCGACCGCGTCGTTCTGCGGAGCGTCGCTCGCCTGCGACACGATCGTGGCGGCGCTCCGCACCAGCTCCTCCGCCTCCACCAGGTCACCGCGCTGCATCGCCAGGCGCGCGAGATCCCTCAGCGCGTTTCCCCGCACCACGGAGTAGCCCGCCGTGTCGGCCGCCCTGCGCAGCCACTCCCGCGCCGCGTCCAGACGGCTCTCCTGCACCAGCAGGCACCCGATCTTCCACATCGCGTAGGTGTCGCCGTGTTCGACCGCCCGGTGGTACCAGCTCCGGGCGCCGGCGAGGTCGCCGCGCTGCTCGAGGAGGTAGCCCATGCCTCCCATCGCGTTCACGTTCCCGGCCTGCGCGGCCCTGCCCATCCACTCCTCGGCCGCCTCCGGCTCGCCCCGGTCGCGGAACAGCTGGCCCAGCCGCGCCATCCCGTCGAGGTCCCCGCCGACGGCGGCCCGCCGGTACCACTCCTCGGCCCCGCCGGAGTCCCCGCGCTCCTCCAGCCGCCAGCCCAGCCTGATCATCGCCTTGAGATCGCCGCGCTCGGCGGCCGCACGGTCCTGCTGCTCCTCCACCTGACCCCCTGTAGGTGTACGGATGGTGCACGCCGGACACCGGTCGGGCGTTCACCCGACCGGACGGCGGCGCCGCGGCGCCGACCCTCCCATGCTGCCCGAGACCGGCCATGATCATCCGGCTTTCGGACACCACCGCCGGACACCCGGCCCTACCCGCTACCCGTCAGGGCCGCACGTCCGCGGACGGTGCCTCCGTGGTACTGACGACCAGACCCGCGGTCAGGGTCCGGTGCACCGGGCACTTCTCGGCGATGTCCAGCAGCCGCCGGCGCTGCTCGGCGTCCAGCGGCCCGTCGAACCGGATCTCCCGGGTGATGAGGTCCACCAGCCCGTGGCCGCTCTCGCACTCGGCGCAGTCCTCCGCGTGCACCCGCTGGTGCCGCAGCGCGACGGTGACCTTCTCCAGCGGCCACCCCTTGCGCTCGGCGTACATCCGCACCGTCATCGAGGTACAGCTCCCGAGCGCGGCCAGCAGCAGGTCATACGGGTTCGGCCCACTGTCCTCCCCCGCCGGCGCGGGCTCGTCGGCCGTCAACTCGTGCCGCCCCGCCAGCACCTGCTGCCCGTACCGGCCGACCCCGTTCTCGCTCACCACGACGAGCCCCTGCTCGGTCTTCTGCTGCTCCACCGTCACTCCTCACCTGCGGATCCACCACGGGCACGCACGTCGCGCCTCGCGCCTCATACCCGGCCGAGGCTACGTGCCGCGTCCCCCCGCTTCCACCACGGGCCGCGCCCGGGACACCCCTACGGTTTGGCCGCCAGGACGTACACCAGCAGCGAGGCGGGATCCGAGTAGTCGACCGTGATCTTCCGGCTGGGACTCTTCCAGTCGTTCTCCTTCGCCGGCACCATGAAGCCCTTCATCGGGTGAGTTGCATCGATCGACCACCCGGTCATCTCCAGCTCGGACGAGATGAACCCCACCACCCCCGGGCGCAGTTGCGCCTCGGTCAGGCCGAACGTGGCGAGGAACGGATCGAGGCCCTCCCGCCCCAGCCTGAACGTCACCCAGAGCTCCCCACCGCCACTCTCCTTGAGGAACCCGTGCGTGGTCTCCTTCGCCCCCACCGGGACGGCCACCCCGTACTTCGTCTGAAGCTCCCGATTGGGCGGCCCCTCAAACGAGGGCTCCATCGCCAAGGTCGGCCGCACGGCCACCGGCGCATCAGGAGATCCCGCACCCCCACCCTCACACGCCGCAACACCAGGCATCATCAGCAAACCCCCCAGACACACACCCGCGACGTTCACCCCCGAACGCCGCACCATCCCGAGCCTCATCCGATCCCTCCCCCTCACAACCCGAATCAAGTGACTTCAGGGACGCAACCGCCATTCCGAGCGTCGACGCAGGCCCCCATGCCCGTCAGGAAGCCTTCTCGAGGGACTTCACCGGCGATGGGTCCATAGCGAACTGCAGCTCCGTACGCCCGTCATATGCGACATACGCCGCCCAGAAGGTGCACTTCCCGGCGCCATCCTTGCGGACCGCTTTGACTCGCACACCGTGGCCTGCATCCGCCTCGAACTCCTCCACCCACGAACCCTCGAGTTCGATCAGCGTTTCTTTCGGCGTGTACCGACTCCCGGCACAGACACCGGCAGGGAGCGATGAACTCCCGACTGATCCACCAGGATTGAGTTCAAGTAGATAGGACCCGCTTCTCCACGTCCCTTTCAGCTCTGGCCGATCCGACTCCCATATCAGCCACCAGCCAGCAGCCGCCACTGCCCCAACCAGCACGAGCCCGGCAACCGCCAGGACCGCCGGCTTCACTCGAAGCGCCACTACAGCCCTCCATCTATGCATCGGCCGCCGGCCGTTCACCGCAACGAGCACACCGCGGCCAAGAGTTCGGGTGGCAGCCACGGCGCCCGAATTGGGAACCGCTTCCGAACGGCGTTGCCATGACTGGCCACTGGGTCTTCTCTAATTTATGAGCACTCTGATCAAAATGGAGACAATGGAAGCAGAAGACAGCACAATGAAGAACCACCCGGTTATTACAAAGAGGACAGGCAGCCCTTCCCTGGTGGACTCGTTCCTGGGCTTCGCGAAGTAGTCACTGATCCCCCGATAGTCCACAACCATGGCCACACCCAAGGATAGAGGAATCAGGAGAACGAGTACTCCCATTGACGCTCCCGAGAAGGTCTTGAGGGCCGGAAGAAATAAGACCTCCACCGGCCCATGAGTGTTGAGCTTCCATCAGCCTGATCCGCGTCCTCATCACACTCCCCCTTCTGTGCCCTGACGCAGGCTACCTGGCGAACTCCCTTATCTCGCCCGGCCGCGGGGACGTGAGGAGTCGAAAGACGGGCCCGTCCCCGTCCGCTTGCAGGTAGATCTCACAGCTCCGACCGGGAGAGTAGTCCTCGAAGTCCACCAGCACACCGGACCCGGCATCGTCCACGCTTGCCGTCCGCCAGCTCCCCCGGAAACTCCTCAACTCCCCGCTCTCCCGGCGGCCGGACTCACCGCAGAAGTCGCCGTACATCCGCACCGCCCCGAGCCGCCCGTCCGTCCCCAGTTCGAGCACCTCGGCATCGGACGCCCAGCGACCCACGTAGGCGCCCTGCGGGCGGGCGTCCCCGGTCCCGAACTCCACGTACATCGCAGCCGCAAAGATGAGTGTGACGACCCCCAGATACACCGCCCACACCGGCGAGCCCCGGTGGAACCTCCAGCTACCCACGATTCCCCCCCCCGAACGGACCGACCGGCATCGGCCGGATCCCGCCCGTGCGCAGGATCGCGCCTGTCGCGCGCATCACCCGCATGGGTACCACGCCCCTCGCCTGTCCGTCAGTTCCAGTACCAGGCCGGTGAAGTAGCGCGCGGACACGCAGGTCGTTGAAAACCGACTCGCGCCCGGCTGTGGGCTTCCGGGCGTTCCTTGCCCGGGCCGGCCGCCCGACCGCGGTCGGGCGGCCGGTCAGCCTCAGTGGGCGGTTCCCGAGGGGAATCCGAGCCGCACCGCCGGGCGCCTGCTGCTCGCCGAGGACGCGGCCACCGTCGTCCGCCCGCACAACACCAGCGGCGCGGTCAAGGCCGTGCAGGGCGCCTGCGCCTTCGAGGACGCCTGGCGGACGGCCGGCTCCTGGGCAGAGCTGCTGCCCGCATACGACCGCGAACGCGGCGCGGTGGGGCGGGAGATGGTCGAGGTCGGCCGGCGACTCGGACGGGCCCAGGTGACCGAGGCGCCGGACTGGTCGGTCATGTATGAGGACGCGATGACCGCCTGGTGGCGCCAACAGGTCGCCGGGACGGGCGGGTTCGGCGGGCACGCGCTCGGACGCCCGCCGACCAACCGTCAGGCCGACTGACCAGACGGGGCGTTCGCCCCGGCCGCACGGCTTCACGACTCCACGACCGTCCTCGGACGTTGACGCCGTGGTCGGTCACGACCCCGAGGCCGTCCTCAGACGTTGACGCCGTAGTCGGTCGCGATGCCGCGCAGGCCGGAGGCGTACCCCTGGCCGATGGCCCGAAACCTCCACTCGGCGCCGTTGCGGTACAGCTCGGCGAAGACCATCGCGGTCTCGGTCGAGGCGTCCTCGGAGAGGTCGTACCGGGCGATCTCCTGGCCGTTGGCCTGGTTGACGATCCGGATGAACGCGTTGCGGACCTGGCCGAAGCTCTGCAGGCGGGCGTCGGCGTCGTAGCGGCCACCACCAGCAGCGCGCTCGCAAACAGGCGACGCCTCCTACGCTCCACCACGACCTCCGTCGATGCCGGGCGAACCGATCGCGACTCCGGTCCGGTACAGCTCCACCAGCAGCGGCCGCAACGCCCGCCCGGTCTCCGTCAACCGGTGGCTCGTCCGCACCGGGAACCCGCGCAGACGCTCGCACACCACCAGCCCACGCTCCTCCAACACCCGGAGTCGGTCGGCGAGCACCTTCGGGCTGATCTCCGGGAGCCGGGTGCGCAGTTCACCGAAGGAGAGCGGCCCGTGCATCAACTCGCGCAGCACCAGCGTCGTCCAACGCCCCGCGACCGCCGCCAGCGCCACCTCCACCGGGCAGCCTGCCTCCGGGCGAGCCGTCCGACCCTGCTCGTCGGGGACCAGCTCATCGTCCCAACGCCGTTGCACCGCGTGACTTCCCGTTTGGTGACCTACGCCGCCGCCGATTTCACTGCCCTCATGACGCATCCCGCCACTCTCCCCCTGACCACCGAGGCCGAACAACACCCGGCCGTCTTCGCCGCCGCCTTCAACTCGGGCGACCTCGCCGCCGTCCAGCAGGTCTACGCACCGGGCGCCGTCTTCGTCCCCGCCCCCGGCTCCCCCGTCACCGGCCCCGAACTCACCCGCGCCAGCGCCGACTTCCTCGCCCTCGGCCTCCCCATCACCGTCCGCCCCCGGCACACTTACGTCGCCGACGATATCGCCCTGCTCATCGTCGACTGGACCATCGACGGCCCCGGCCCCAACGGCACCCACCTCCACCTCGAAGGCACCGCCACCGACGTCGCCCGCCGCGAAGCGGACGGCACGTGGCGGTACGTCATCGACAACCCCTTCGGCACGGCGGACCGCTGAACACCATCGAAGGCAGCGCCACAACCTGCTGATCGAGACGCCAGGCCCAAAACCACTCGGAGGTAGGTGTTCTCGGGAAATCCCCCAGCGGGCGCGAACAGCAGCCGAGTCCGCCGGGTTTCACTCCAGGAAGCCATGGATCGGCCAACGCTGTCCACTGGCCATCCTGGCGTATGCGCGCTGTTCCCTTCCGAGTTCCGGCCTGGAAGCATGTCGCCATGCCGTCTCGCATCTATCAGATTGTTGTCGCTCTCACCACAGCACTGGCAACAGTAGCGGTCATCTCCTTGGCTGCATGGTTCTACGACCAACGAGGAATGGAAAGCCCGGAAGAATCCCCGAATACCAACCGGGCTCCAAGCCCTACCCGCTCGGCGACACCCTGGCCTCCGCCCGACGCCGCCGCCGTTTCGAGGCTGACTACGGCCCTGGCTGAAATTGACCCCGAACTAGGCTACGGGATCCCCGGGATAAGGGCTCAAAAAGTGTGCACCGAAATCAACGGAGGATCTGACGAAGCGAGTATTCTCCGGTACGCAATGTCGGTGTTCGCAGGAGACGGAAGCTTCACCATCAGCAAGGAGCAAGGCGGTCGCATCGTGGCTGCAGTGCACGAGATCATCTGCCCGAATGCGCCGTCCTGATACGCCTCGATCATATGGATACGGCCTGCGACGAGAATCGGGGTTCTCGTCGCAGGCCGCCGCAATCAAGTACTCAGGTAAATTCCAACTAGGTCAGCCGGCCAATCCTGGACCGAAAGGGCTATTGTAGAAGAACCCGTTGGGAGTGCTGTTGAGTATGTCGGGAAAGTCTCTCCCAAGGGCGAACTCGCCACTGGAAACCTGCCGACGCACCTCCGAGACGATGTAGTCGATAGCCGCCTTGTACCCTTCGTTGTTCAGACGGGATATCGTCATGTCCAGATCGTCGTCATCGAGTTCGTGAGCCGTCCGGGATGCGATGCCCAACCAGCGGTGGTTCTTCCGGTCGCAGTGACGCCCTGAGCAGGTCAACCCCGCACGGATGCCGCAGCCCTGTCGAGCGAACTGCTCGGCGGGGCTGCGGTGTTCGGCACGAGGTCAGGGGGTACGGAAGGAGACGGTGGTGCCCGGTGGGGCGGCCGTGGGGGCGGTGGTGCTGCCCGCGGTGGTGCCGAGGGTGCGTTCGGCCTTGGCGAGGGCCGCGCGGTAGTAGAGGGAGGCGAGTTGAGAGGAGCCGCTGTCGCGCTGGAAGAAGCCGTAGGCGAGGGCGACGTTGCCGAGGCGTTCCAGGGCGAGGTAGCCGTTGAGTTGGACGCCGGCGAGGGTGCCGTCGAGGCGGACGGCGGGGGCGTCGGGGCGGTCGCCGAGGGCGAGGGGGGTGACGGTGAAGCTGACCTCGGAGTCGGTGCCGCTGTTGAAGGTCAGGGTGTGGCAGGTGTTGAACGCGTCGCTGAAGGCCGCGAAGTCGGTGGTGAGTTGGGCCTGATCCTCGGCGGTGAGCGACTCGGTGATCATCGGGTTGGCGTCTTCGCCGTCGAACTCGACCTCGGCGTGGGGCTGTTGGGGGGAGACGCCGGTGTCGTGCCGGTTGAGGAGGGCGCTGAGGGCCTCGCAGCCGCTCACCGGTGACGGGGTCGCACCGGGGGACGCGGCCTCGGAGGCGGGTACCTCGGTGAAGTTCGGGCCGAGTTCGGCGACGGTGAGCAGGGCCGTCCGGAGCTGCTCCGTGGTGGGCAGGTCCGCGGTGGGCAGGTCCGCGGCCGGGGCGGCGGCCCGGAGTTCGATGGCCGTCGCGGTCTGCGGGCCGGCGAATCCGGTCGCCCCGAGGGTGGCCACGGTGACGACGGCGGCGGCGGTCAGGGCGAGGAGAGGCCTCGGGTGTGACGACATGCGGGCCCCCGGTCGATGGTACGGGCAGGGACGGGAACGCGGGAGGAGGGGACGGGAGACAGGCACCCAGTGTCCCACCCGGCCTGCCGACCCGCCCGAGGGGAGGAGAATCCGCAGGTCAGGACTGGTCCGACGGCGGCAGCGCGGCCAGCGTCTCGGTGAGCCACTCCACCCAGAAGGCCTCCAGCCCGAGGCCGGCCCGCAGTACGGCGTGCTGGAGGCGGTTCTCGTCCGCCGCCTTCTCGGGCGGGAAGTCGCGCTGCTCGATCTCCAGGTAGCGGGCCAGCTGCGCGCGGTGCAGGGCGAGATGGCGCTCCAGTTCGGCGTCCAGGCCGCTCGCGCCGACCACCGCCGCCGCGCGCAGGCGCAGCAGCAGTGGTTCGCGGATCGTCTTGGGCTCGTCGCCGCCGGCCGTCCAGCGCTCCAGCTCCGCGCGGCCGGCCGGCAGCACCTCGTACTCCTTCTTCTGGCCGCGCACCGGGCCGGTGGCCGCGAGTGCGCGGATCAGGCCGCCGGCCTCCAGCCGACTCAGCTCGCGGTAGATCTGCTGGTGGGTGGCGGACCAGAAGAAGCCGATCGACTTGTCGAACCGCCGGGTCAGCTCCAGCCCCGAGGACGGCTTCTCCAGGAGGGCGGTGAGGATGGCGTGTGGCAGCGACATGCGTCGATCCTAGGGCCCGACCCACCCGAGAGGCCGAACAGCGTCAGAGGGCGGCCGCCAGTTCGGTGCCCTGCTTGATGGCCTGCTTGGCGTCCAGTTCGGCGGCCACGTCGGCGCCGCCGATCAGGTGCGGGGTGAGGCCGAGGCCGCGCAGCGCCGTGTCCAGGTCGCGGCGCGGCTCCTGGCCGGTGCACAGGACGACGGTGTCGACGGGCAGCAGTTGGCGCTCGCCGTCCACGGTGATGTGCAGCCCGGCGTCGTCGATGAGGTCGTAGGTGACCCCCGCCTGCATCACGACGCCGCGGTGCTTGAGCTCGGTGCGGTGGATCCACCCGGTGGTCTTGCCGAGGCCGGCACCGACCTTGCTGGTCTTGCGCTGGAGCAGGTGGACGCTGCGCGGGGACTCGGGCCGCTCGGGGCGGGCGAGGCCGCCGCGCTCGCGGTACTCGGGGTCGATGCCCCACTTGCGGTGGAACACGGGCGGGTTGAGGCTGGCCGCGTCGCCCTGGTCGGTGAGGTACTCGGCGACGTCGAAGCCGATGCCGCCGGCGCCGAGGATGGCGACCCGCTCGCCGACCGGCGCGCCGTCGCGCAGCACGTCCAGGTAGCCGAGGACGCTGGGGTGGTCGATGCCGGGGAGGTCGGCGGGGGTGCGCGGGGTGACGCCGGTGGCGAGGACGATCTCGTCGAAGGCCTCGGCGGCGAGCTGCGCGGCGTCCACCGTGGCGCCGAGGCGCTGGGTGACGCCCAACTCGGCCAGCCGGGTACGGTAGTAGCGCAGCGTCTCGTTGAACTCCTCCTTGCCGGGGATCCGCCGGGCGATGTTCAACTGCCCGCCGATCGTCTCGGCGGCGTCGAACAGGGTGACGGCGTGGCCGCGTTCGGCGGCGGAGACGGCGAAGGCGAGGCCGGCCGGTCCGGCGCCGACCACGCCGATCCGCTTGCTCAGCCGGGTCGGGGCGAGCACCAGCTCGGTCTCGTGGCAGGCGCGCGGGTTGACCAGGCAGGAGGTGATCTTGCCGCTGAAGGTGTGGTCCAGACAGGCCTGGTTGCAGCCGATGCAGGTGTTGATGGAGTCGGCGCGGCCGCCTTGGGCCTTGGCGACGAAGTCGGCGTCGGCGAGCAGCGGGCGGGCCAGCGAGACCAGGTCGGCGCTGCCCTCGGCGAGCAGCTGCTCGGCGATCTCGGGGGTGTTGATGCGGTTGACGGCGACGAGCGGGACGGCGACCGAGCCCATCAGCTTCCTGGTGACCCAGGCGTAGGCGCCGCGCGGGACGGAGGTGGCGATGGTGGGGATGCGCGCCTCGTGCCAGCCGATGCCGGTGTTGATGATGGTCGCGCCGGCCGCCTCGACGGCCTTGGCGAGCTGGACGACCTCGTCGAGGGTGGAGCCGCCGGGGACGAGGTCGAGCATGGAGAGGCGGTAGATCAGGATGAAGTCGGGGCCGACCCGCTCGCGGACCCGGCGGACGATCTCGACGGGGAAGCGCATCCGCTGCTCGTACGCGCCGCCCCACTCGTCCTCGCGCCGGTTGGTTGCGGCGGCGATGAACTCGTTGATCAGGTAGCCCTCGGAGCCCATGATCTCGACGCCGTCGTACCCGGCGCGGCGGGCGAGGTCGGCGCAGCGGACGAAGTCCTCGACGGTCTGCTCGACCTGCTCGGGGGTGAGCGCGTGCGGCACGAACGGGCTGATCGGGGCCTGCAGGGCGCTGGGGGCGACCAGGTCCTGGTGGTAGGCGTAGCGGCCGAAGTGCAGGATCTGCATCGCGATGAGGCCGCCGGCGGCGTGGACGGCGTCGGTGACCACGCGGTGGCGGTCCGCCTCCGCCTCGGTGGTGAGCATGGCGCCGCCGGACCAGGGGCGGCCGGCCTCGTTGGGGGCGATGCCGCCGGTCACGATGAGGCCGACGCCGCCCCGGGCGCGCTCGGCGTAGAACGCGGCCATGCGGTCGAAGCCGCCGCGGGCCTCCTCCAGGCCGACGTGCATGGAGCCCATGATCACGCGGTTGGGGAGAGTGGTGAAGCCGAGGTCCAACGGGCTCAGCAGCCGGGGGTAGGGGCTCTCGGCCTGCTGGGCCTGCGGGGTGGGCCGGAGCTCCTGGGGGTCGTTGCTCATCGGTGCTCCTGGTGCGGCGGGCGGCTCGTTGCCACCAAACGGTAGGGGACTCCCCCAGGGTTATGCAACCAGTTGCATAAGGGCGCCCGGCGGGCACCGACGGGGAGGCCGACCGAGAGAGGGGCCGCGAGGGTACGGCGGATTTCGCTGACCGGCCGTCAGCACGCCACCTATTACGCGTATGGTCATACCGCAGTAGTCGCTTCGGGGAGGGCACGGTCATGCGCGGTGACACGGACGGCATACGCGGCGGATCGATCGCCGTGGTCGGCGGCAGCATCGCCGGCTGCGCCTTCGCACGGGCGGCCGCCCGCAACGGCGCCGAGCAGGTGGTGGTGCTCGAACGCACCCCCGGCCGGCTGGAGGACCGCGGCGTCGGGCTCTGCGTCCACGACGACCGCTTCGCCGAACTGGCCCAGGCCGGCCACCTCGACGACGGCATCCGCCGCCACCGGCTCACCGAGCGCCACTGGGTCGCCCGCGACGGTGCGGCCGGCCCGCGCGGCCGGCTGCTCTGGGTGCAGCCGATGCCCTTCCACTCCTACCACTGGGGCGTGCTCTGGCAGGCCCTGCGCGAGCGCACCCCCGACACCGTCGCCTTCCGGCTCGCCGAGACGGTCGCCGGCGCGGGCGGCGACCAGGACGGCGCCTGGGTGGAGGGCGCCGACGGCCGCCGGGAGTCGTACGACCTGGTCATCGGCGCCGACGGCTACCGCTCGATGGTCCGCGAGGCCGTCTGCCCGGAGGCGCGGCCCGAGTACGCCGGGTACATCTGCTGGCGCGGCAGCTTCCCCTCCGAGCACCTGGCGGAACTGCCCGGCGGCGCGGGCGTCTGGCCGGAGACGGAGGCGATCACGGCCTGCTTCCCCGGCGGCCAGTGCGTGATCTACCGCATCCCGGGGCTGACCCCGGGCTCCACCCAGGTCAACTGGGTCCTCTACGGCGCCCCGCCGGCCGAGCTCGGGCGGCGCCTGGACAACCCCACCAGCATCCCGCCCGGCGAGCTCACCGACGAGCTGCTCAGCCACGGCAGGCGGCTCGCCGAGGAGCAGCTGCCGCCCTACTGGGCGGGGGTGCTCGGGCTGACCCCCGCCGAGCGGACCTTCGTCCAGCCGATCTACGACCTGGAGACCCCGCGCCGTACCTCGGGCCGGCTGCTGCTCGCCGGGGACGCGGCCACCGTGGTCCGCCCGCACAACACCAGCGGCGCGGTCAAGGCCGTCCAGGACGCCTGGGCGTTCGAGAACGCCTGGCGCGAGGGCGGCTCCTGGGCGGAGCTGCTCGACTCCTACGACCGCGAGCGCGGCCAGGTCGGGCGGGAGCTGGTGGCCCTCGGCCGCCGACTCGGCACCGCCCAGGTCGGGCCGCAGGCGCCGGACTGGTCGACCATCGACGAGGCCGGGATGACCGCCTGGTGGCAGCGCCAGGTCACCGGCGGCGGCGGGTTCGGCGGCCAGGCGCTCAGCGCTCCCCCGGCACCCCGGCAGGCCTCCTCGGCGGCCCCGCTCCGGCACCGCTGACCGGCCCCCGGCACCCCCGGGTGCCCTCAGGTGGCTCGGTGCCCTCGTCGGACTCCGGCGCGCGGCCCGGAGCACCCGCGCACCCATCGCGACCAGGCGCGCCCGCGCACTCGTCCCGACGAGGCGCACCCGCTCACACGTCCCGGCGCCGCACGGCCGCCAGCCCGAGCAGGATCGCGGCCGCCGGCCAGAGCGCGAGGACGATCCAGGAGCCGGTGACGGTGGCGTAGTCGAAGCCGCTGCCGCTCCCGGGCGGCGGTGACCAGTGCTGGACCAGGCGCTTCCAGGCCGAGGCCACCATCGCGTGGTTGATGTCGGCGGACCAGCGCTGCGAGGTGGAGAAGAACGGCGGCAGCAGCAACAGGACGAAGGTGGTGGTGGCCGTGGCCCCGGCGGCGTGCCGGACCAGGGCCCCCAGGCCCAGTCCGACCAGCGCGCAGACCGGCGCCAGCAGCGCGGACACCAGCACGGCCCGCGCCAGCCCGGGGTGGCCGGGCGGGACGTCGGCGTGGCACCCGCTCAGGACGGTCTGGGAGACGGCGAACGAGCCGATCGAGACGACCGTGCCGACCGCCGTCCAGACCGCGGCGACCACCGCCGCCTTGGCGAGCAGCACCGACCCGCGGGCGGGCACCGCCACCGTCGTGGTCCGGATCAGTCCGCTGCCGTACTCACCGACCACCGCGAGCCCGCCGACGCAGCCGGCCACGAGCATCAGCGTCAGATAGCCGGCCACCGGGTAGGCGTCGAAGACCTGGAAGCCGTCGTCGCGCCGGGCGCCGGGATCGAGTCCCGCCAGCCGGGCGCGGTCCGCCGTCGAGGCCACCACGGAGGACCCGACGACGACGAGCGTGACGAGGGCGAGCGCCCAGGGGGTGGAGCGCAGCGACCGCATCTTGATCCACTCGGCGGCGACCAGGTCCCCGAAGCGGGCGGGCGGTTCGGCCGCCCGGGAGAGCGGCGGAGCGGAAGGGGCGGCGAGCGTGCTCATCGGGTCCGTCCTGACTGGTACTCGACGCTGTCGGCGGTCAGTTCCATGAAGGCCTCCTCCAGGGAGGCACTGCGGGTGGAGAGTTCGTGCAGCACGATCCGGTGCTCGAGGGCGAGCGCACCGATCCGGTCGGCGGCCGTCCCGGTCACGACCAGCCGCTCGGCGCCGGCCGAGCCCTCCGGTTCGACCGTCGCGCCGGCCGCGGTCAGCAGCACCGTCAGTTCGGCGGCCTGCGGGGTGCCGACCAGCACGCTGGACCGGTGGTCGCCGCGTGCCGCGAAGGTCCGCACCGACTCGGCGGCGATCATCCGGCCCCGGCCGATCACCACGAGCTGGTCGGCGGTCTGCTCCATCTCCGACATCAGATGGCTGGAGAGGAAGACGGTACGGCCCTCGGCGGCCAGTCGGCGGAAGAGCCGGCGCGCCCAGAGCACCCCCTCCGGGTCCATGCCGTTGACCGGTTCGTCGAACATCAGCACGGGCGGGTCGCCGAGCAGCGCGGCGGCGATGCCGAGCCGCTGCTTCATCCCCAGCGAGAACCCGCCGATCCGGCGTCGGCCCGCCTCGGCCAGGCCCACCTCCGCCAGTACCTCCGCCACCCGGCGCCGCCCGATGCCGTTGCTGCGGGCCAGCGCCGCGAGGTGCGCCTCGGCGCTCCGGCCGCCGTGGACGTGCCCGGCGTCGAGCAGGGCCCCGGCGTGCCGCAAGCCGCGCGGGTGGCTGCGGAACGGGACGCCGCCGACGGTGGCGGTGCCGCCGGTGGGCGTCTCCAGCCCGAGGATCATCCGCATCGTGGTGGTCTTGCCTGCGCCGTTCGGCCCGAGGAACCCGGTGACCTGCCCGGGTCGGACGGTGAAGGACAGCCGGTCGACGGCGGTCTTGTCGCCGTATGTCCTGGAGAGTTCGTTGACTTCGATCACGGGCCCCACCCTTTCGCCCGGACGGGGTGCGGCGCGTCTGCCCGGGGGTGGCAGATCGCGCGGACGGACCATCCCGGGGATGTACGCCCGTGGGCCAATGTCCGGCCGGCGGCGGGCCGATAGGCTCGCGGAATGACGAGAAACAGGCTGATGACCTGGGGCGGGGGCCTGCTGTACGCCTTCCTGGTAGCGGTGTTGCTCACCGGGGCGCCCCGCGCGCCCGGCGGTCTGCACGCCGCCGGGACGGTACTCGCGTTCGGCCTGCTGCTCGGAGTGCTGCGGCGCAGCCCGCCGGTGGCGCTGGCGCTGACCCAACTCGCCGCCCTCGGCGTGCTGGAGCTCGCCCCGGGCAACGGGCCGGCCCGGTTCACCCCCTTCCTGGTGGTGGACTTCGTCCTGGGCGTCATCGTCGCCACCCGGTCCCGATCGGTGCGCACCGCCGCCGTCTCGGTGACGGTGCTGCTGCAGGCCATGGCCCTCGGCCTGTACACCGGGCCGGACGCCATGCTCGGGATGGGGGTGGTGGCCCTGCTGGCGATGGCGACCTCCGTCATGGTCGGACTGCTGGTCCGGGAGCGCCGCGAGCACGCGACGGCCCTGCGCTCGCAGGAGGTGGCCGAGGCGGTGACGGCCGAACGGCTGCGGATCGCCCGGGAGTTGCACGACATGGTCGCGCACAGCATCGGCATCATCGCGATCCAGGCCGGGGTCGGCGGCCGGGTCATCGAGACCCAGCCCGCGGAGGCCCGCGAGGCGCTGCGGGCCATCGAGGCCACCAGCCGGGAGACCCTGTCGGGCCTTCGGCGCACCCTGGTGGCCCTGCGTCAGGCGGATCCGCACCCCGGCTCGGCGCAGGCGCCGCTCGGCCCGACGCCCGGCCTCGCGGACCTCGAACGACTGGCGGCGGCGACCGCGGACGCGGGGGTCCGGGTCGAGCTGCACTGGGCCGGTGACCAGCGCCGACTGCCGGCCGACATCGATTTGTCGGCCTACCGTATCGTGCAGGAGGCGGTGACCAACGTGGTCCGCCACGCGGGCACCGGGCACTGCCGGGTGGCCGTCGACTACGGGGTGGAGGAGTTGTCGGTGGAGGTCGTCGACGACGGGCGCGGCATACCGGCCGGCGGGGGATCGGCTGACGGCGGATCGGCCAACGGCGGATCGGGCTTCGGCATCACCGGCATGCGGGAACGGGTCAGCCTGCTGCACGGCCGGTTCAGCGCCGGGCCCCGGCCCGAGGGCGGCTTCCGGGTGTCGGCCCGGCTGCCGCTGCCCGAACCCGTCGGGGCCGCAGCCGCAGTTGGAGCCGGCGTCAGGGCCGGAGCCGGGGCGGGCAGCCGATGAGCATCCGCGTCCTGCTCGCCGACGACCAGCCGCTGGTCCGCTCCGGCCTGCGCGTGATCATGACCGACCACCCCGACCTGGAGGTGGTCGGCGAGGCCGCCTCGGGCGCCGAGGCGGTGCGGCTGGCCCGCGAGACCGGCCCGGACGTGGTGCTGATGGACATCCGGATGCCCGGCATGGACGGCATCGAGGCCACCCGGCTGATCGCCGGATCCTGCCCCGCCACCCGCGTCCTGGTCCTGACCACCTTCGACGAGGACGAGTACGTCTACGGTGCGCTGCGGGCCGGCGCCAGCGGATTCGTCGTCAAGGACATGGCGGTGGACGACATCCTCGCGGCGGTCCGGGTGGTCGCGGCCGGGGACGCCCTGATCGCGCCGGGCGTCACCCGCCGACTGATCGCCGACCTGCTCGACCGGCCTGCGCCCACCGCGCAACGCCCGTCCCGGTCGGTCGAGGGCATCACCGAGCGCGAGCGGGAGGTGCTCACCCTGGTCGGCCGGGGCCGGTCGAACACCGAGATCGCCGACGAGCTCGTCATCTCGGTGGCCACCGCGAAGTCCCACGTGGCCCGGCTGTTCACCAAGCTGAACGCCCGCGACCGGGTCCAACTCGTCATCACGGCCTACGAGATGGGCCTGGTCGCGACGCCGCGGTGAGGCGCCGCGCCCAGGCGCACCGGCCCGAGCAGCCCTACCGGCCCTACCGGCCCTACCGGCTGGACAGGGCCTAGACGTTCACGCCGTAGTCGGTCGCGATGCCGCGCAGGCCGGAGGCGTACCCCTGGCCGATGGCACGGAACTTCCACTCCGCGCCGTTGCGGTAGAGCTCGCCGAAGACCATGGCCGTCTCGGTCGAGGCGTCCTCGGTGAGGTCGTAGCGGGCGATCTCCCGGCCGTTGGCCTGGTCGACCACCCGGATGAAGGCGTTGCGGACCTGGCCGAAGCTCTGCAGCCGGGCGTCGGCGTCGTAGATCGACACCGGGAAGACCACCTTGGCCACGTCGGCCGGCACGGCGGCCAGGTCGACCCTGATCTGCTCGTCGTCCCCGTCGCCGCCGCCGGTCAGGTTGTCGCCGCTGTGCTCGACCGAACCGTCGGGGCTGTGCAGGTTGTTGAAGAAGACGAAGTGCTGGTCCGAGACCACCTTGCCGAGCGCGGTGCAGAGCAGCGCGCTCGCGTCCAGGTCGTAGTCGGCCCCGGTGGTGGTGCGCACGTCCCAGCCGAGTCCGACGATGACGGCGGTCAGCCCCGGCGCCTCCTTGGTCAGCGAGACATTGCCGCCCTTGGCCAGCGAAACTCCCACGATGCCCTCCTCGGTTGCTCTCCCTGGCAATGAATCTACAACACTGTAGAGATCACCAGAACGCATCCGCCCACAACCGGCACCACCCGCCGGGGCGCGCGCCATCAGCCCCGGGGCGCGCCCAACAGGGCCGAGACGTGCGGCGGCAGCAGACAGGCCTGTCGGGCCAACAGGTCGACGAAGGCCGCCGTGAGCGGGTCGGGCCGGGTTCGGGTGTACGCGACCAGTGGGCGCCGCACCGGCGGTTCGGGGCGGCGGACCAGTCCGTCGAAGCCCGGGGGGACGATGTTCGCGGGTACCAGCGCGGGCCCCAGCCCGGCGGCGGCGAGCAGCGGCGCGGCCGCGGTCTGCTCGGTCCGCACGGCGGCCCGCGGCCGGAACCCGGCCTCCGCGCAGATGCCGTCGACCAGTTCGGCGAGGCCGTTGCCCGGCGCGTAGTGCACCCAGGGGCGGTCCGCCAGCTCGGCGAGCGGCACCGTCCGGCGGTCCACCTCCTCGCCCTCGGCGCCCCCGGCGTCCCCCGCGTCCTTCGCGGGCAGCGCCAGGACGAACTCCTCGACGCCCAGCTCGCGGATCGGCCCCTCCCAGTCCGGCGGCGGGGTGCCGACCGCCACGTCCGCCTGCCCGGCGGCCATCGCCGCGCGCAGCTCGTCGTTGTGCGCGTACTCGCGCAGCCGGATCCGCACCTGCGGGTGCTCGCGGCGCCAGGCCCGCAGGACCGGCGGCAGGATGCCGAGACTGACCGAGTAGACCGTGGCGAGCTCCAGTTCACCGCAGTCCAGACCGGCCGCGAGCCGGGCGGCGGTGCGCAGCCGTTCGGCGTCGGCGAGGGCGGCGCGGGCGTGCGGGAGGACCGCCCGGCCCATCGGCGTCAGCCGCACGGCGCGCGGCAGGCGCTCCAGCAGGGCGCCGCCGACGGACCGCTCCAGCGCCCGGACCTGGTGGGAGAGCGCGGGCTGGGTGACGTGCAGCAGTTCGGCGGCCCGGGTGAAGGAGCCGGTGTCGACGACGGTCACCAGGTACTCGAGCTGTCGCAGCGTGGTCATGCAGGGAGTTTATGGCCAGGGGAGAAAACAAGCCTTGGACGCATCACCGCTGGTGGGAGGAGGGTCGGAGCAACACCACTCGACCTCTGGAGCTCCCGATGGCCGCCCTTTCCCCCTCCTCCCCCGTCGCGCCCACCATGCCCGCCGCGCTCGGGGGCCGCCGTGTCGTCGTGGTCGGCGCCGGTTCGAACACCGGCCGCGCGCTCGCCCGCGCCGCCTCCGCGGCCGGGGCCGAGCTGGTCCTGGCCGGCCCCGACCCGCGCAAGCTGGAGTGGACCGCCGGCGAGCTGGCCGGCCCGGCCGAGGTGGTGCCGGTGGACCTCGCGGACGAGACGTCGATCGCCGCGCTGGCCGCCGCCACCGGCCGCTTCGACCACCTGGTCTCCACCGCCGCGATGCCCGCGAACGGCCCGCTCGCCGATCTCGAACTCGCCGATGTGCAGCGGGCGTTCGCGGCCAAGGTGATCGGCCCGATGCTGCTCGCCAAGCACCTCGCCGGGCAGGTCGCGACCGGCGGCCCGGAGGGCGGCTCGTTCACCTTCTTCTCCGGCGTCGCCGCCTGGCGTCCGGCCCCGGCCCGCACGGTGATGGCCACCACCAACGGCGCGCTGGCCTTCCTGGTGCAGGCGCTCGCGGTGGAGATCGCGCCGGTGCGGGTGAACGCCGTCTCCCCGGGCATCGTGGACAGCGGCTCGTGGGACGGGATGGGCTCGGACAAGGAGCCGTTCCTGCGTGCGGTCGCCGAGCGCAACCCGGCCCGGCGGGTGGGCAGCACGGAGGACCTCGTCCGGGCGGTGCTGTTCGCGATCGGCAGCCCGTTCGTGACCGGCACGGTGCTGCACGTGGACGGCGGCGGACGGCTGGTCTGACCGGCGGGCCGGGGCGTACGCCGCAGCCTAAACTGGCGGGGCGGGCGGCCGCCGACACGCCCGCCCACCCCTGCGGGAGGTCCCGATGCGCCAGCGGCACAGCTTCCACCTCGACCAGGCCGGCCACTCCGTCACCGTGAACGTCCGCTCCGGCTGGATCACCGAGACGGAGCTGCTGGTGGACGGCAAGGAGTGCGCCTTCCACCGGGTCCGCGGGCACGGCGGCTACCCGCTCACGCTGTCCGCCGAGGTGTCGCAGGAGCCGCCGCTGCCGCTCTCGGTGCGGCTGGAGCGGACCGGCGCGCCGGAGCGCCCGCTGGCCTGCGTACTGGACCTGGGCGGTGCGGTCCGGCCGATGCCCGAGCACACCGGGCGCTGATCCGCGCCCGCCCGGACCGAAGACGGGCCCTACGCCTTCCGGCAGACCGCCACGATCTCCTCCACGGCCGCGCGGGCGCGCTCCGCGTCCTCGGCCACCAGCCCGATCCTGGTCCGGCGGTCGAGCACGTCCGAGGCGTCCAACGCGCCCTCGCGCGTGACGGCGTAGGCGATCTCGGCGCGGGTGACGTCGATCCCCTCGGCGACCCGGTCGGCGGCGGCCGGCACCAGCGCCTCCCCCACCGCGAGCACCTCCCGGGAGGCACCGCCGTGCCGGGCGGCCAGCGAGGCGGGCGTCCCGGCCGGCACCGGCCGGCTGTCGCGGTGCGCGGGCGCGCCGACCAGCGGCAGCCGCGCCGTCCAGCAGGCCCTGGCCGGCAGGCCGCGCAGCCGGACGGCGGTGTCCACCGCGTCCTCGGCCATCCGCCGGTAGGTGGTCAGTTTGCCGCCGACCACCGTGACCACGCCGGACGGGGACTCCAGCACCGCGTGCCGGCGCGAGATGTCGGCCGTGCTGCCGCCTCCGGTGTCGATCAGCGGCCGCAGCCCGGCGTAGGCGCCGCGGACGTCCGCCCTGGTCAGCGCCGTCTGCAGGGCCCCGTTGACGGTGTCCAGGAGGAAGTCGATCTCGGCGTCGGTCGGCACCGGCTCGTCCGGGATCGGGCCGGGCGCGTCCTCGTCCGTCAGTCCGACGGCGACCCGGCCGAGCTGCTGCGGCAGGGCGAAGACGAACCGGCTGGTGGAGCCGGGCACCGGCACGGTGAGCGCGGCCGTCGGGTGGCCGAGGGCGGCCGCGTCGAGGATCAGGTGGGTGCCCCGGCTGGGCCGCAGCCGGATCGACCGGTCCACCTCGCCCGCCCACACGCCGGTGGCGTTGACGACGGCGTGCGCGGCGAGGGTGAGCGACTGTCCGGTGAGGGTGTCGGTGAGCCGGGCCGAGCCGCCGGTGACCTCCTCCGCCCGCACCCGGGTGAGCACGGTGGCGCCGTACTGCGCGGCCGTCCGGGCGAGTGCCACCACCAGCCGTGCGTCGTCGACGAGTTGGCCGTCGTGCGCGACCAGGGCACCGCGCAGGCCGTCGGCCTTGAGCGCGGGCGCGAGCCGGCGGGCCCGGTCGGCGTCGACCCGGCGCATCCGGGGCAGCACCGTGCCGGGGGTGCGGGCGCCGAGCCGCAGCGCGTCCCCCGCGTGGAAGCCGACCCGTACCAGCGCGGCCTGCGCCGGGCTCAGCAACTCCGGCAGCAGCGGTACGAGTTGCGGCAGCGCGCGGACCAGGTGCGGGGCGGTGGTGGTCATCAGCACACCGCGCTCGACCGCGCTCTCCCGGGCCACGCCGATCCGGCCGGAGGCGAGGTAGCGCAGACCGCCGTGAACCAGTTTGGAGCTCCACCGGCTGGTTCCAAAGGCGAGGTCCCGGGCTTCGACCAGCACGGTGCGCAGCCCGCGCGAGGCCGCGTCCAGGGCGACGCCGGCGCCGGTCACGCCGCCGCCGATCACCAGCAGGTCGACGGTTCCCCCGCCGCTGAGCGTGTCCAGCTCCAGGCCCCTTCGCCGGGCGTCGAGTCGGGCCGTCCCGGCGTACAGGCCGAGCGCGGCGCCTGCGGCGGACGGACTTGCGGCGGACGGACTTGCGGCGGTCGAGGTCATGGCGCGAGGTATCCGTTCAGTGCTCTGGCCAGTTCGCGCCGCCAGGCCGCCTCGGACAGCAGGGAGGCGACCATGCGGTGCGACTGGACGGTGGACTGGGCGATCAGCAGCACCATCGCCGCGAGTTCGGTGGGCTCGCCGGCCCGGATCGAGCCGTGCCGCTGCCCCTGGGCGATGCCCGCGCGCAGTGCTTCGAGCAGGCCGCGCTGGCTGGTGCCGAGCCGCTCCACGACGTACTCGAAGAGCGCGTCGGAGTCGGCCGAACGCAGCAGCGCGCCGAGGACCGGGTGGTCGCGCAGCCGGACGGCGACCTCGACGACCCCGTCGACGAAGGCCTCGCGGTCCTGCCCGGCCAGCTCGACCTGCTCCTGGGTGGTGCGGATCTCCCGGGTGAGCAGTGCGCCGATGACCGCCCGGACGTCCGGCCAGCGCCGGTAGACGGTGGGCCGGCTGACCCCGGCGCGGCGTGCGATCTCGGCCAACTGGGTGCGGCGCACGCCGAGATGGACGATCAACTCGGCGGCGGCGTCGAGGATGGCGTCGTCGGTGCTGCGCGGTTCCTGGGGCGCCGGCTGCTCGGCGTTACTACTTGACATGATGTGTGAAACTGTAACGCATGGCACCTGAGACGCAAGCGGGACCGGCCGGCGCCGCGCTTCCGCTCCCCCCGATGAAGTGGGACGCCTGGGGCGACCCGGCCCTCGCCAAGGAGCTGTCCGTCGAGGTCAAGGCGCTGTTGGCCGCCGCCCTCGGCGTGACCGGCGCCCCCGCCCCCGGCCCGAGCGCCGCCGAGGCGGTCCTGCAGCCCTCGCTGCTCACGGACGCGGACCTGAAGGCGTTGGCCGCCGTCGTCGGCGACGCGCACGTCAGCGCGGCCGACGCCGACCGCCTCCCCCGGGCCGGCGGCAAGTCCACCCCGGACCTGCTGCGCCGCCGCAGCCACCGGCCCCAGGACGCCCCGGACGCGGTCGTGCTGCCCGGCACCGAGGACGAGGTCGCCGCGCTGCTCGCGCTCTGCGCCGAACGCCGCATCGCCGTGGTCCCGTTCGGCGGCGGCACGAGCGTGGTCGGCGGGCTGGAGCCGCTCCGGGAGGGCTTCGCGGCCGTCGTCTCGCTCGACCTGCGCCGCTTCGACGCGCTGCTCGACCTGGACGAGACCTCCGGCGAGGCCGTCCTCGGCGCCGGCCTCACCGGACCGGCCGCGGAGGCGCTGCTCGCCGAGCGCGGCTTCGAACTCGGCCACTACCCGCAGAGCTTCCGCTTCGCCACCATCGGCGGCTTCGCGGCCACCCGCTCCTCCGGCCAGGACTCCGCCGGGTACGGGCGCTTCGACGAGATGGTGCGCGGCCTGCGCGTCGTCACCCCCTCCGGTGTGCTGGACCTCGGCCGGGCCCCCGCCTCGGCCGCCGGGCCGGACCTGCGCGAGCTGTTCCTCGGCTCGGAGGGCACCCTCGGCGTGATCACCGCCGTCCGGGTGCGGGTGCACCCCGTCCCCGCCGCGAAGGCCTACGAGGCTTGGAGCTTCCCGGACTTCACGGCCGGCGCGGCGGCGCTGCGGGCGGTCGAGCAGCAGGGCACCGGGCCGACCGTGATCCGGCTGTCCGACGAGGCCGAGACGGCGATCAACCTGGCGCTGACCGAGCGGATCGGCGGGGAGCCGGCGGTGAGCGGGTGCCTCGCGGTCACCGTGTTCGAGGGCGGCGCCGAGCAGGTCGCCGCCCGGCAGCAGCTCACCCGGGCGGCCCTGCTGGCGGCCGGCGGCAGCTCGCTCGGCGAGGCGCCGGCCCGTGCCTGGGAGCACGGCCGGTTCAACGCGCCGTACCTGCGCGACTCGCTGCTGAACGCGGGCGCGCTCTGCGAGACCCTGGAGACGGCCACCGACTGGCGGCAACTGCCGTTCCTCCGGTTCGCCGTCACCGCCGCGCTGACCACCGCGCTGCCCGGCGCGCTGGTGCTGTGCCACATCTCGCACGTCTACCCGACCGGCGCCTCGCTCTACTTCACCGTGGTGGCGGCGATGGGCGAGGACCCGCTGGCCCAGTGGGCCGCCGCCAAGCGCGCGGCCGGGGACGCGATCATGGCGAACGGCGGCACCATCTCCCACCACCACGCCGTCGGCGCCGACCACCGGCCGTGGATGACCGACGAGGTGGGCGAGTTGGGCGTCCGGATCCTGCGCGCGGTCAAGGCCGCCGTCGACCCGGCGGGCATCCTCAACCCCGGCAAGCTGATCCCGTGAGCGGCCCGAGACCGATCGCCAGGGTGGTCGTGCTGACCAACCCGGCGGCGGGCGGCGGCCACGCCGGGACCGCCGCCCGCCGGGCCACCGCCCGGCTGCACGCGCTCGGCATCGAGGCCCTGCCGCTGGCCGGGACCTCGGCGGAGGACACCCTGCGGCTGGCCCGCGAGGCCGTGGCCGGGGCCGGGGCGGGCCACGGCGTGAAGGAGGAGGGGCCGGGCATCGACGCCCTGGTGGTGGTCGGCGGCGACGGCATGATCAACCTCGCCCTCCAGGCGGTGGCCGGCACCGCCACCCCGCTCGGCGTCATCCCGGCCGGCACCGGCAACGACCACGCCCGCGAGTACGGCCTGCCGCGCCGCTCCCCCGAGGAGGCCGCCGAGGTGGTCGCGGCCGGGCACACCGCCACCGTGGACCTCGGCCGGGTGAGCGCCGCCGACGGCTCCACCCGCTGGTTCGGCTCGGTCCTCGCCGCGGGCTTCGACTCCCTGGTCAGCGACCGCACCAACCGGCTGCGCTGGCCGCGCGGGCGGATGCGCTACAACCTCGCCATCCTCGCCGAGTTCGCCAACCTGCGGCCGCTCCCGTTCCGCCTGGTGCTGGACGACGGCACGGTGATCGAGCGCGACCTCACCCTCGCCGCGGTCGGCAACACCCGCAGCTACGGCGGCGGCATGCTGATCTGCCCCGGCGCCGACCCGGCCGACGGCCTGTTCGACGTCACCCTCGTCGCCGCCATGCCCCGGCTGCGGGTCGCCCGGTTCTTCCCCACCGTCTTCAAGGGCACCCACATCCACCACTCCGAGGTCACCACCCACCGCACGGCCTCGCTGCGGATCGAGTCGCCGGGCATCACCGCCTACGCGGACGGCGAGTTCATCGCACCGCTCCCGGTCGACGTCACCGTCGCCCGGGCCGCCCTGCACCTGCTCGTCCCGGGCCCCGCCTGACCGCCCACCGCTCCTTCGGCCCACTGCGGGGAGGGCCGGCCGATGATCCGGCCGGCCCTCCCCGCAGGCCGTAACCCCGGCCCGGACGCCTGCTCAGACGCCGCGCCGCGCCTTGAGCGGCCCGTCGTCGATGGCCGCCTCCAGCGCGGCGTGGTCGACCAGGGTCTGGTCGGCGTACAGGACGGCGAAGTCGGCGATCGCCTCGGCGAAGGTGTCCGAGCCACCGAGGTAGCCGTCGATCGCGAGGCGGTCGCCGGAGCGGGCGTGCGCGCGGGCCAGGGTGCGGCCGCAGAGGTCGGCGTAGGCGCGCAGCCCCGACGGGGTCATTTCGGAGACCTCCGCGGAGCCCTTCATGTCGCGCAGCTGGCGGCCGTAGAAGTGCCGCCCGGCCGGGCCGCTGGTCCAGCCGAGGAAGATGTCGCTGGCGGCCTGCATCAGGTGCTGGCCGGTGACGACCCGGCGGCCACCGTGGGCGATCGGCGCCTCGGCCTCGGGGCGGGCCTCCGGGAGGTGGTCCTCCAGGACGGACCGGCCGGCCTCCTTGATCTGGAGGAAGAGCGGGTCCTGCTCGTCGCGGCCCTCCAGCAGCAGGATGAAGCAGCGGGTGCCGACGCTGCCGACGCCCACCACCTTCCGGGCGGCGTCGATGAACCGGTAGCGGTCGAGCAGGACGCGGCGGTCCTCGGCCAGCGTGCTGCGGTAGTCGCTGAAGATCTTGCCGACGTCGCGCAGTTCGGCCTTGGCGAGCGGCTCGATCAGCGGCGGGTCGTCGATGATCCGGCGGCGGCCGTCGCGGATCTCGGTGAGCTTGCCGAAGGCCTGCATGCTGGTGCGGCGCCGGGCGCGGGCGAGGCCGGACTCGAGTCGCTTGCGCTGCTTGGCCTTGCGGACCAGCGCCAGGATGTCGGCGGAGTCGATCCGGGCGTACCAGACGTCGAGTTCACCGGCCTCGGCCAGCCTGCGCATCGCGGTCGCGTACCCCTGCGCCGCGGCGAGCGCGGCCCGGCGGACGCGTTCCTCGTCCTGGCCGTTGTCGCGGGCGGCGACGGCGACGCTGGCGGCGAGCCGCTTGACGTCCCATTCGAACGGGCCCGGGTAGGTCTCGTCGAAGTCGTTGACGTCGAAGAGCAGGGCGCGCTCCGGCGAGGCGTACACCCCGAAGTTCACCAGGTGGGCGTCGCCGCAGAGTTGGACGGTCAGCCCGGTGTCCGGGCCGGCCCCGAGGTCCGCGGCCATGACCGCGGCCGAGCCGCGCAGGAAGGCGAAGGGGGACTCGGCCATCCGGCCGTAGCGGATCGGCAGCAGTTCGGTGACCCGGTCGGAGCCCTGCTGTTCCAGGACGGAGACCGGGTCGGGGCGGTCCGCGGCCGGGATCCAGCGGCCGTGGGCGGAGCGCGGGACCCGCTCACGGGCGGCCCGGCCGCGCCGGCGGCGCTCTACAGGACTGGTCATGCTCGGCTCCCGGGTCGGCGTCGGCGGGGCAAGGCCTGGATACGGCCTGCTGGTGACGCTAAGGCACCCGCGGCGGCCCGGCACGTCGAGGCGCCGACGGGCGCACCGGGCGCCCGCCGGCGCTCGGCCGAACGAGTGAGCGGGTCCGACCGGGAGAGCGGGTCCGACCGGGAGAGCCGTGCGGCGGGGTCACTCCACGACGAAGTCCGCCATCATCGCCATGTCCTCGTGCTCCAGGTTGTGGCAGTGCAGCATGTACGTCCCCCGGTAGTCGGTGAACCGCACCAGCACCTCCACCGCCTCGGCCGGCCGCAGGTCCACGGTGTCCTTCCACCCGGCGTCGTACGGGCCCGGGTCCTTGCCGTTGCGCGACAGCACCTGGAAGTGGTCCAGGTGCAGGTGGACGGGGTGGTGCAGGTCGGTGAAGAACCGCCAGATCTCGGTGGTGCCGAGGGCCGGCCGGGCCAGCGCCCGACCGGGCTGGTAGGGCTGGTTGTTGATCGTCCAGCCGTCGCTGCGGCTGCGTTTGAAGGAGAAGGTGCGGGTGGTGACGGCGGCGCCGGGGTCGAGCCGCTCGATGGTGGAGAGCCGGTCCGGCACGGCCGAGTCGTCGGAGACCGTCCGGGTGGAGACGTCGAAGCGCATCACCTCGGCGGCCCGGTCGCTGCCGAAGCGGTTCACCAGCCGTACCGACGTCCCCGGCTCGTAGCGGGCGAAGTCGACCACCACGTCGAAGCGTTCGGCCGGGGCCACCTCCAGCGCGTCGTGCCCGATCGGACTCTCCAGCAGGCCGCCGTCCCCGCCGATCTGCACCAGGGCGTCGCCGCCGGAGGGCTGCGGGTCCAGTTCGAGCCGGTACAGCCGGGCGTTGGAGGCGTTGAGGAACCGCAGCCGGTACCGGGCCCGGTCGACGGTCAGCCTCGGCCAGGGCGCGCCGTTGACCAGGATGACGTCGCCGAGCACACCGTTCATGTAGTCGGTGGTGACGCCGGGCCCGTCCGCGTCGGCGGCCGGGTAGCGGAAGGAGCCGTCCTCGGCGAAGGAGCGGTCGGCGAGCATCAGCGGAATGTCCCGCTCGCCGCGCGGCAGCGGCAGCGCCGCCTCCTCGTCGTCGTGCAGGAGGTGGAACCCGGCCAGGCCGCGCCAGACGCCGGGGCCGGTGTACCCCATCCGGTGGTCGTGGTACCAGAGGGTGGCGGCCCGCTGCGTACCGGGATAGGTGTACGTCCGGTCGCCGACGACGGTGTTGCCGGGGGACGCCTCGGCGTGGTGCTCCATCCCCGGCATGCCGCCCGCGCCCGCCATCGCGGAGGCGTTGGAGCCGACCGGCAGCACCAGGTCGGTCGGGTAGCCGTCGCTGGCCGCCGGGGTGTGCCCGCCGTGCAGGTGGACGACGGAGGGCACCGGCAGCTCGTTGCGGTGGTGCACCGCCACCTGCCGCCCCGACCGGGCGACCACCGTCGGACCGGGGAAGGTGCCGCCGTACGTCCAGGCCTCGGTGCGCAGGCCGGGCAGGATCTCCAGCCGGGCGAGCTGCTGGGTGATCTCGTAGTAGTCCGTCGTCGCGTCGGTGCGGACGGGCTTCAGTACGGCGGGCACCGGCAGGTCGACCTGGAACGGCGCGGGGAGGTCGAGCCGGCTGGGCAGCAGCCGGCCCGGCCGGCCCTCGGCGAGCAGCCGCGCCGCCGAGGGGACGGCGACCGCGCCGACCGCGCCCGCGCCGACCACGGCCGCACCGATGCCCAGGAACCGTCGGCGGTTCACTTGACCACCTCGACGTGCCCGCCCGGCCGGGGCAGCCGGCCGCCGGCGTCGGCCGCCGACGGGGCGCCGCCCTTCGCGGGCAGCGGCTGCCGCCAGGCGCCGACCAGCCCGAACAGGATGCCGCTGACCAGCAGCACGCCGAGCGTCACGTGCAGGCCCAGCAACCGCTCGTACCCGAAGACGATCTGCATCGTCACCGCAACGGCCAGCAGCGCCGACCCCCAGAGCGGCCAGAGCGGGCCGCGGCCGACCCAGCGGACCGGCACCGCCACCGCCAGTTGGGCGAGCACCACGGTGGCCAGCGTCATCGCCGTGCCCTCGTGGGCCTTGAGCGACTCGTAGTTCCCGTTGAGGAAGCTTCCGGCCAGCATGGCCTGGAGGACGGCCAGCAGGGCGAGCGAGGTCGCGGTGGTCCGCAGCAGGATCAGCGGCCAACGGGGCGCGGTTGCGACCGCGGGGGGACTGCTCATGTCGGTCTTCTCTCTGCTCGCGGGGCGGGAGGGCGCAGCAGACCGGACGGCCCGGCACCGTCGGGGTGCCTCGCCGGCAAGGTCCAGTAGCGGGGATCGCGCGGCCGAGAGCGTAGCTGATCCGACATCACGATCAGTGCCAATAAACGGTTTTGCCTCCCTGGGACACCCCATTGCCGCTGCTCAGCACGGCTGGATAGCCCGAACGGGCGACACGCCTCGGCGTATCGCCCGTTCGGGCCTGACTGGTCCTGCTTGGTCCGGGCTGGTCCCGGCTGGTCCCGGCTGGTCCGCTCTGATCCGAGCCGGGCCCGCCGGGGTCCGCGTCGCTACTGCCGGCCGCCGCCCGCCTCGACCGGGCGGGCCCGCAGCAGCGCCCGGGCCGGCAGGCCGGTCGCGGCCACGCAGAGCAGGACGGCGCCGGCGGCCAGCGGCAGGGCCGTGCCGACCGGGATGTGCGGCGCGGTCCTGGCGATCCCCCGGGTGATCGGCACCAGGGTGATCCAGGCGATCACGCCGCCGACCAGCAGGCCGGTCGCGGCGACCAGCAGCGCCTCCCAGCGCATCATCCCGCGGACCTGGCGCCTGGTGGTGCCGGCCAGGCGCAGCAGCGCGACCTCGCGGCGCCGGTCCAGCACCGTCATCACCAGGGTGTTGGCGGCGGTGACGGCCGCGAAGCCGCCGAGCACGCCGGCCATCACGGTGTTGGCCCAGGCGCCGATCTCCTGCTGGCGGTCGGACTGCGCGGCGAAGCCGGCCCGGTCGGTGACGGCGGCGCCGGGGAGGCCGGCCAGCTTGGCCGCGACCGCGGCCCGGTCGGCGCCGGCCGCGTCGGCGACCAGCACCTGGCTGTCGTAGGCGGCCGTGACGTGCGCCGCGACGGCGGCCCGGGGCAGCAGCACCTGGCCGAAGCCGAGGCCGCGCTCGTAGGTGGCGACCAGCGTCGGGCGGACCTTGGCGCCGTCGCCGAGCCAGAGCGGGACGCCCTCGCCGATCTTCACGCCGAGGGTGTCGGCGAGGCCCGAGTCCAGCGCCACGGTGTCGGCCGAGCGGCCGAGGTCGCCCAGCGAGCCGCTCTTCACGCCGAGGTCGAGCACCCGGGGCAGCTTGGCCGGGTCGCCGGCCACGCCCAGCGCGGTGGCCTGGGAGAGCATCGAGCCGTCCTGGTAGACCGCGGCGGTGCGCAGCACGCCGACGGCGGCGTCCACGCCGGGCACCCGGCCGGCCTGGTCGGCGGTGGCGGCGGCCAGGCCGGGGCCGGTCGAGGAGATCACGTGGTCGGCGGTGATGCCGGTGCGCACCTGCTCGCCGGTGGCGTGGGTGATGGTGCTCTGCATGAACAGCAGGGTGCCGCAGAAGGCGGTGACCATGATGATCGGGGTGATCGCGGAGGCCAGTCGGCGGGCGTTGGCCCGGGTGTTGTCGGCGGCCAGCGAGCCGGGCGCGCCGGCCCCGGCCCGCAGCGGGGCGCCGAGCACCCGGGAGGCGATCCCCGCCACCCAGGGGCCGAGCAGGCCGACGGCCAGCAGGAAGCACATCACCACGCCGAGTGCGGTGTTGGCGGCCTTGGCGCCGTCCAGGCCGGCGGCGAGGCCGGCCAGCGCGACGGCGCCGGCGATCGCGGCCAGGCCGAGGGCGGTACGGACCTTGCCGGGGCGGCCGGCCTCCACGGCGGCCTCGCCGAGCGCCTGGCTGGGCCGCATCCGGGACGGGCGGCGGGCCGCCAGGAAGCCGGCGGCGAGCGCGGCGAGGGTGCAGCCGCCGACGGCGGCGAGCATCGGGACCGGTCCCACGGACAGGGCGACCGACGGGGGGACGGCGCCGCGCGAGGACAGCTCGCCGAACCACCAGCGGGCCAGCGCGAGGCCGGGCAGGATGCCGAGGGCGCCGGCCACGGGTGCGACCAGCATCGCCTCGGTGGCGATGGTGCGGCGGATCTGGCGGGGGGTGGCGCCGATGGCGCGCAGCAGGGCGAACTCGCGGGCCCGCTGGCCGGTGGCCAGGGCGACGGTGCTCATCACGACGAACACGGCGGTCATGGTGGCGACGCCGCCGAAGGAGCCGCCGAGCGCGGTGAGCATGGCGCGGCTCTCGGCGAGCGCGGGCTGTTCGACGCCGCCGCGGGCGTCGCCGGTCAGCACCTCGGCCTCGCCGGCGACGGCCCGGCGGACCTGGTCGGCGAGCGCCTTGCGGTCGACGCCCTCGCGGGGCTGGACGGCGATGGCGTCCACCCGGCCGGGGTGGCCGGAGAGCTGTCCGGCCGCGGAGTCGGCGAACCAGGCGGTGGGGCCGGCCTGCTGCGGGGCGGCGAGGCCGGAGATCCGGTAGGTGCCGGTGCCGCCGGGGGCGGTCAGGGTGATGCCCGCGCCCGGGGCGAGGTGTGCGGCCCGGGCGGTGGCGGCGTCCAGCACGACCTCGCCGGCACCGGGGGCCCGGCCCTCGGTCAGCCGGTCGGCGCCGCCGGCGATGCCGAGGGAGGCGATGGCGCGCCCGGTGAGGCCGGGGGTGGCCTGGCCGGGGGCGATCGGGAAGGAGGTGTCGGGGCGGGCGGCCGCGACACCGGGCGCGGCGGCGATCCGCCCGGCCAGTGCCGCGTCCACCCGGGCCCGCTCGGGGAGGCTCTGTTCGACGGTCTCGGTGTCCCCGCCGACCTTCTTGGTGATGCTGACGGTCGCGTCGGCGGCGACCACCACCGGGGTGTCCGCGTACCGCACGGGCGGGACGCTCGCGGTGAGGCCGGTCTGCAGCAGGGTGCCGCAGGCCATGATGACGGCCGCGCCGAAGAACAGCGCGAGGAAGGTGCCCGCGAAGGACGCGGGCCGGAACCGCACCGAGGAGCGGGCGAGTCCGTTGCTCACGCCGCCACTCCCATCGGGCGCGTGGCCAGCGAGACCATCCGGTCGGCGACGGTCTTCGGGTCGGGCTGGTGCAGCTCGCCCGCGAGGGCGCCGTCGGCCAGGAAGACCACCCGGTCGGCGACCGAGGCGGCCACCGGGTCGTGGGTGACCATGACGACGGTCGCGCCCATGGTGTCCACCGCGTGCCGCAGCAGGCCGAGCACCTCGTGCGCGGTACGGGTGTCCAGGGCGCCGGTCGGCTCGTCCGCGAACACCACGTCCGGGCGGGTGATCAGCGCGCGGGCGATCGCGACGCGCTGCTGCTGGCCGCCGGAGAGCTGCCCGGGGCGCCGGCCGCCGTGCTCGCCGAGGCCGACCTGGGCGAGCAGTTCCTTGGCCCGGGAGCGGTCCTGGCGCTCGCCGGCGAGGCGCTGCGGGAGCAGCACGTTCTGCAGCACCGTCAGCGAGGGCAGCAGGTTGAAGGACTGGAAGATGAAGCCGATCCGGCTGCGGCGCAGTTTGGTGAGCCGGTTCTCGCTCAGCCGCGTGATCTCCTCGCCGCCGAGGTACACCTCGCCGGAGCTCGGGCGGTCCAGGCCGGCCGCGCACTGCAGGAAGGTGCTCTTGCCGGAGCCGGAGGGGCCCATCACGGCGGTGAAGGTGCCGTGGCCGAGTGCCAGGTCGACTCCGCGCAGGGCGTGCACGGTCTCGCCGCCGCGGCCGTAGCTGCGCTGCACCGACCGCAGCTCGATGGCGGCGTGGGCGGGGCGCCCGTACTGCTCGGTCCGGGGGCGGTCGTGGCGGGGTGCCATGGTGGGCCTTCCTTCGTGGATCGTCGCTGGTCGTCGACGTGTTCCAGCCTAGGAAGGCCCCGCGTGCCCAACCATGGAGGCCGCTGGCGGACCGGGGGTGGGGTTATCCCCACCAGCGTCCGGGGGCTCGCCGTCCGGGCCCCCGTGCGGGTCAGACCTCGTCCGCCGCGATCCGCTGGTACTCCTGCCGCAGGACGTCCAGGACGGGGTGGTCCGGATCGAAGGCGGTGCCGTCGATGGCGGCGATCGGGCGGATGCCGACCCCCGCGTTGAGGGCGAAGGCCGCCGCGAACCGGCCCGGGTCGGCGGCCCGGACGGGCTCGCGGCACTGCGGGCCGGTGTGGGCGGCCGCGAGCAGGGCGGCGGTGACGCCGGGGAGCTGGTCGCCCTCCGGCCAGACCAGCCGCCGACCGTCGTGGAAGCCGATGTTCCAGGTGGCGCCCTCGGTCACCCGGCCGGCCGCGTCGACCAGCAACGCGTCGTCGTAGCCGTCCAGTTGGGCGAGTCTCCGCTGGCGGACCAGGCCGAAGAGGCCGGTGTGCTTCACCTCGGGCAGCTCCCGGGTGTACGCCGTGGTGCGGACCCGCAGCGGGCCGGGGGCGAGCGCCGCGGCCGCCCGGGTGGTGACCAGCAGGCTCGGGGCGGCCGCCGCGCCGGGGCGCTCCACGCCGAGCGCCGGGTCGTACGCCGTCACCCGGACGACCACCGGGCCGCCGTCGGCCGGCAGGACGGCCCGCACCCGCTCGCGCACCACGGCCCGGTCCGGCTCGGCCCCGAACAGCAGCCGGCCGTCCCGGGCCAGGCGGTCCAGGTGCAGCGCCAGGCCGCGCACCCGGCCGTCCTCGACCCGCAGGGTGGTGAAGTGCCCGTAGTTCAGCAGCCCCAGCGCGGCGAGCTGCCCGGCCCCGGGCGGCGCGCCGTCGATCTCGATCTCAGCCATTCCCCGAGTCTCCCAGCCGGGCGGGCGGGGCGGGGCGCGTCGGGCGGTCGGGGTCGGCCCGCGCCGGGCGGTCCGGGCGCGCCGGGGTAGGGAAAACCCGACCACGAGGTCTCGACCTGGCCGTCATGACCTCGCCGGGCCGCGCGGCTGGAATGGTCGTGTGCTGATCACCCCTCACCGAAGCCCGGCCCGCCCGAGCCCCGAACGACCATCCCCGCACGGCCTGTTGACGCACCGACTCAGCCCGGACCACCGACGGGCCGCCCGGTGCGCCGGCTGGCTGCTCGCGGCCGGGTGGGCGGGCGCCTTCCCGCTGGTCTCCGCACTGGGGCCGCACCGGCTCTGGGGCCTGTGCGCCGCCGCCGGCTACCTGGCGGCGGCCGCCGCCGTGCCGGCCATGCCGGGGCGGCGCGGACGGGCGGTCTCCGTCGTCCTCGCGCTCGCCGGGGCCGTCGTCCTGCCGCTGCTCGCCCTGGTCGTGACCGGGCAGGGGCAGAGCGAGGTCGGCGTGATCGAGCGCTCGGGCGCACAGCTGCTCCAGCACGGCACGCCCTACCTGGCCGAGCCGCGCACGGTGCAGGAGTACACGCCGTACCTGTCCGGCATGGCCCTGTTCGGGCTGCCGCGCGCCCTGCTCGGGACGGACGGGTGGGCGGTGCGGCTGCTCGGCGACGCCCGGCTGTGGTGCGCGGCGGCCTTCCTCGGCTGCCTGCTGCCGACGGCCCGGCGACGGCCCGCGCTCGCCGCGCTGATCGCCTCGCCGCTGGTCGCGCTGCCGCTCTGCGTCAGCGGGGTGGACCTGCCGCTGACCGGCCTCTGCTGCCTGGCGCTCGCCCTCGCCGCACCGGCCGGGGGCCGTCTGCCGGCCGCCGCGAAGGGCGCGCGGCCGACCGCCGCCGGGCTGGCGCTGGCCGCCGCCTGCGCGCTCAAGTGGACGGCCTGGCCGGCCGTCGCGGTGGTGTCCGCCCTGCTCGCGGCGACCGCGGGCCGGCGGGCGGCGGTGCGCTGCGCCGCGGCGGCCCTGGCGGGCACGGCCGCGCTGGTCCTGCCGGGGGCGCTGCGTTCACCCGGGCCGCTGCTGGAGCAGGTGTTCGCCTTCCCCACCGGGCGCGGCGGGCTGCCGACCCCGGCCGGCAGCCCGCTGCCCGGACGGCTGCTCGCCCAGGCCGGCCCGGGCGGCTGGTACCTCGCCGTCGCCCTGCTGCTGCTCGCCGGGCTCGCCGTGGCCGCGTCCCTGCTGCTGCGCCCGCCGCGGGACGCCGTCGCCGCCGCCGACCGGCTCGCGCTCGGCCTCTGCCTGGCCTTCCTGCTGGCGCCCGCCGGGCGGTTCGGCTACCTCGCGCTGCCGCTCGTGCTGGTCCTGTACGCCCGGGCCCGCCACCCCGGCCCTGCCGAACAGCCCGTCCACGCAGTCCGCTCCACCGCCCCCGTCCACGCCACCGAACCGCGAACCGAGGCTGAACCGACCCCATGGCCACCACGCTCGTCATCACCAACGACTTCCCGCCCCGCCAGGGCGGCATAGAGACCTTCGTCCACGCCCTGGCCACCCGCCTCCCCGCGGACGAGGTCGTCGTCTACACCTCGGCCGAGCCCGGCGCGGCCGGCCACGACGCGGGGCTGCCGTTCCCGGTGGTCCGCGACCCGGCCCGGATGCTGCTGCCCACCGGCCGGGTCACCCGGCGGGCCGCCGAGATCGCCCGCGCGCACGGCTGCGACCGGGTCTGGTTCGGCGCCGCCGCACCGCTCGCCGCGATGGCGCCCGGGCTGCGCCGGCAGAGCGGCGGCGCGATCCGGCGGATGGTCGCCACCACCCACGGCCACGAGATCTGGTGGGCCCGCACCCCCGGGGCCCGCCGGCTGCTGCGGCGGATCGGCGACGGCGTCGACGTGGTCACCTACCTCGGCGGCTACACCCGCGACCGGATCGCCCCGGCGCTCGGGCCGCTGGCCCGGCTGGAGCGGCTGGTCCCGGGCGTGGACACCGACCGCTTCCACCCCCTGGCGGAGCCGGCCCCGCCGGAGACGGCCGGGCACGGCGGACCGGTGGTCCTGTGCGTCGCCCGGCTCGTCCCCCGCAAGGGCCAGGACACCCTGATCCGCGCCCTGCCGCTGATCCGGCGGGCCGTCCCGCAGGCCGTCCTGGTGCTGGTCGGCCAGGGCCCGGACGAGCGGCGGCTGCGCGCCCTGGCCCGGCGTCACACCGAGCCCGGCTCGGTGGTGTTCGCCGGCGGCCGGGAGCACGACCGGACCCCCGCGTTCTACGCGGCCGCGGACGTCTTCGCGATGCCCTGCCGGACGAGGAGGGCGGGCCTGGAGGCGGAGGGCCTGGGCATCGTCTTCCTGGAGGCCGCGGCCGCCGGTCTGCCGGTCGTCGTCGGCGACTCCGGCGGCGCGCCCGACACCGTCCTCGACGGTGTGACCGGCTCGGTCGTCGACGGCCGCGACCATGCGGCCGTCGCGGCGGCGCTCACCCGGATCCTGCGCGACCCCGGGCGGGCCGCGATGGGCGCGGCCGGGCGGCGCCGGGTGGCACGGGAGTGGTCCTGGGAGGAGTCCGCCCGCCGCCTGGCCGAGCTGCTCGACCCGGCGCAGGCGCCCGCCGCGCACCGCTGAGCCCGGACGGGACCAAGGCGCTACTCGCCCCGCAGATGGGCCAGGACCGCCAGCACCCGGCGGTTGCCCTCGGTCGGGTCGAGGTCCAGCTTCATGAAGATGTTCCCGCAGTGCTTGACCACCGAGGCCTCGGTGATGGTCAGCCGCTGGGCGAGGGCCTGGTTGTTCAGCCCCTCCGCCATCAGCCCGAGCACCTCCCGCTCGCGCGGGGTGAGCCTGCTCAGCGGCCGGTCGCCGGACTGCTGGCGGAGCAGCACCCGGACCACCTCGGGGTCGATCACCGTCTCGCCCGCCGCCACCCGGCGCAGCGCGTCCAGGAAGTCGGCCACGTCACCGACCCGGTCCTTGAGCAGGTAGCCGAGCCCGGCGGGCTGGGCCCCGGCCGCGCCGAGCAGCCGGGTGGCGTACGGGGTCGCCACGTACTGGGAGAGCACCAGCACCGGCAGGCCCCGGTGCCGCTCGCGCAGGTCGAGGGCGGCCCGCAGGCCCTCGTCGTGGTAGTCGGGCGGCATCCGGACGTCGGTGATCACGGCGTCGGGCCGGTCGGCGTCCACCGCGGCGGCCAGCCCGGCCGCGTCGCCGACGGCGGCGATCACCCGGTGCCCGCCGCGGGTGAGCAGTTCGACCAGCCCGGCGCGGAGCAGTACGGCGTCCTCGGCGATCACGATCCGGAGCACGGCACCTCCACCCGGAGCCTGGTCGGCCCGCCGATCGGACTGGTCACCATGAGCCTGCCTCTCAGAATCGCCACCCGGTCGGCCAGCCCCTGCAGTCCGGCCCCGGCGGCCGGGTCGGCCCCGCCGCGGCCGTCGTCCGTCACCTGGACGACCAGTCGGCCGTGCTCGACCCGGCCCAGCACGGAGATCGCGCTCGCGCCGCTGTGCTTGGCCGCGTTGGTGAGCGCCTCGGTGACGGTGAAGTACGCCGTCGTCTCGACCAGGCCCGGCAACCGGGCCGGCAGGTCGATGTCGACCTCCACCGGGACGGGGTGGCGCAGCGCGACCTCGGCCACCGCGGCGGCCAGCCCGTGGTCGGTGAGCACCTGCGGGTGGATGCCCCGGACCAGGCTGCGCAGCTGCTCCAGCGCCTGCCGGGCCTCACCGCGGGCCCGGGCGACCAGCTCGGCCGCCGGGCCGGCCGGTTCGGCGGCGCGCAGCTCGTACTCGGCCAGGCCCAACGTCATGCTGAGTGCGACGAGCTGCTGTTGGGCGCCGTCGTGCAGGTCGCGTTCGATCCGGCGCCGCTCGGCCTCGAAGGCGTCGGCCAGCCGGGCCCGGGAGCGGGTGAGTTCGACGACCTGGCGGCCGAGGTCCTCGTCCCGGGGGCCGAGCAGGAACCGGGCGAGCCGGACGTGGGCGGTGGTGAGCAGCGCGCCCGCGTAGCCGCAGAGCAGCAGGCCGGCCAGGCCGACGGCGGTCGCGGGCAGCGCCTCGACCGGTCCGGGGGTGGCCCGGCCGGGGATCAGCATCACCGTCTCGGGGGCGAGGGCCCAGACCACGACCGGGCTGGTGACCAGGGCGGCCGAGCCCGCCAGCAGGACGGTGAAGCCGAGGTCGGCGGCGCCGAGTACCGGTCCGAGGAGGGCGGTGTAGCCGAGTGCGCGCCAGGTCGCCCGCTCCCGCAGCCGGGTGCGCAGCCAGGCCCGGCGGCCGGCGCCGGGCAGCGGGCGGTGCGGGTCGGCCACCGGCACCGGCTCGACCAGGCGCAGGCGGCGGCGTTCCAGGGCGCCGACCGGGAGGCCGGACAGCGCGACGGCCGGCAGTACCAGCAGGCCGAGGCCGAGCACCGACAGGCCGAGGCCCGCCAGCAGCAGGACGGCCAGCAGCGCCCACAGCAGCGGGCCGAGTACCGCGCCGCCGACCAGGTAGCCCCAGCAGCGCAGCGCGCGGAGGGTGAACGGGAACCGCCGGGGGTGGGCGCACAGCTGCGCCCAGACGGTCACCGGTTGCTGTTCCTCGCTCACCCCGTCACTCTAACCGCCCAGCTGACGGCCCCTCCGGCGGCCGGAGCCCGCCGCTCTCAGCCGCGCTGGGGCACGGCCCGGGAGCGCAGCTTGACCCCGTCCAGCACCACGCCCACCACGCTGTGCGCGGGGACGGCGCCCCAGAGCCGGGAGTCGGTGCTGAACGCCGGGTTGTCGCCGATCAGGACCACCCGGCCGCCGGGGACGGCGGGGTCGGGGACGGCGGCGCGGACCGACTCCGGCACGGGATCCCCGGGCAGCGCGGCGAGGCGCTTCACCAGCAGACGGTGCCGGCGGGGGCCGGAGGGGTCGGCCTGGTCGGCGGCGTCGGCCGGGAGGTCGAGGGCCTCGCGGGAGACCACCACGATCCGGCCCGGCCTCAGCCGGGCGAACCGCCGGCTCAGGACCAGCACCCGCTGGCCGGGCCGGAGCGTGGGGGCCATACTCCACCCCGCGACCACGATGACCGACAGCACGGACCGGGCCAGGACGGCGGCGGCCACCAGCAGTACGGCCAGGGCGCCGCCGACGGCGAGGAGCAGCTGCATGACGGAACTCCCTCTGTTACCTCTGGTGGAGCGGGGTTACCACTGGTGGACCGGCTGGCCGGGCACCGGGCCGAGGCCGGGTGCCGCGTCCTGGTAGCCCGAGGCCTGGAGCGTGAACAGCTCCGCGTAGCGCCCGCCGAGCGCCATCAGCCGCTCGTGGCTGCCCTCCTCGATGACCTGTCCGCCGCCGAGGACGACGATCCGGTCGGCGTCGCGGACGGCGGCCAGCCGGTGGGAGATGACCACACTGGTCGCCCCCCGGCGCAGTTCGCGCAGGCTGTCGTGGACCTCCTGCTCGGCGGCCGCGTCCAGTCCGGCGCTGGGCTCGTCGAGGATCATCAGGTCCGCGTCGGCCCGCATGAACGCCCTTGCCACGGCCAGCCGTTGCCATTCGCCACCGGAGAGCGAGTGGCCCCAGCCGGTGCCCGCGCCCTCCGGCATGAAGATCCGGCTGAGCAGTGCGTCGTAGCCGCCGTCCAGTCGGCCGATCCGCTCGTGCACGCCGGCCGCGCGGGCGGCCGCGGTGAGCCGCTCGGCGTCCTGGAGGTGGGCGAGCCGGCCGAGGCCGATGTTCTCGCCCGCGGTGAGGTCGTAGCGGCAGTAGTCCTGGAAGACCACGCCGATCCGCTCCCGGTACGCCTCGGGGGTGAACTCCCGGATGTCGACGCCGTCCCAGAGGATGCGGCCGCGCCCGGGGTCGTAGAGCCGGCAGAGCAGCTTGACCAGGGTGCTCTTGCCGGCGCCGTTGAGGCCGACCAGGGCGGTGACCGAGCCGGCCGGGATGGTCAGGTCGACGCCGCGCAGCGTCCACGGCGCGTCCTCGTGGTAGCGGAACCAGACGTCCTGGAACTCGATCGTCCCGCCGAGCGGCCCCGGGGTCAGCGGCACCGCGGGCAGGACGAGGTCCGGTTCGGCGTTGCTCAGCGCGCGGTAGTGGGCGAAGGTGATGGCCGCCTGGTAGGCGGACGAGCCGGTGCTCGCGAGCTGGCCCACCCCGGCCTGGATGCCGGCCACGGCCGCCAGGCAGACCGACACCTGGCCGATCGACAGTTCGCCGTGCCGGGCGGCCTGGACGGCCCAGACCAGGCCGAGCCCGTACACGGCGACGCCGAGCAGCGAGGCGGGCAGCCGCCAGGAGAGGTTCCGCCGGTCGGTCCGGTTCTCGGCCGCGGCGACGGCGACGAGTTCGGTACGGGCCCGCTGCTTGATGAAGTCCTGGAGGCCGAAGAGCCGGATCTCCTTCACCGCGTCCACGTCCGCGACCAGGCTGCCGTAGAACATCTGCCGGCGGTTGCGCGGCATGGTCTCGCGCAGGACGGCCGCGCGCCGCCGACCGGCGGCCAGCTGCACCCGGACCAGCGGCAGCGTCAGCAGCAGGGTGAGCCCTCCGAGCAGCGGGTTGACGACGAACAGGGTGACGAGGAAGCCGCCGACCGTCAGCAGCGCCTGCAGGCTGCTGAACGCCGAGCCGACCAGCAGGTCGGGGGCGATGCCGCCGGCCTGCTGGGCGAGCCGCAGCTCGTCCTGGAAGCGCGGGTCCTCGAAGTTGCGCAGGCCGGGCAGGCGGTTGACGGCGTCGAACAGCTCCTCCTGCACGCGCAGCCGGATGGCCCGGCTGCTGCGGGCCCGGGCGTACTCGCCGAGCGAGGGGGTGAGCGCCAGGCCGAGGCTCGCCGCGATCAGCAGGACGCAGGTGCCGACCGGCGCGCCGGCCGGGGCTCCCCCGACTCCCGCCAGGCCGTCGAACAGGTCGCTGACCAGCAGTGCGGTACCGGCCGGCAGCAGGCCGACGACCAGGCTGCAGAGCAGCGACAGCACCAGGGCGGACGGGCCCGCCCGCCAGGCGAGCGCGCAGGCCGCGAGGCCGGAGCTCAGCGCCAGGCGGCCCTCGGCCGGGGTGGCGGGCCGGTGGCGGGCCGGTCCGTCGCCGGGGGCGGGAGCGGGAGCGGGGCCCGGGCCTGCGGCCTTGGCGCCGGCCGGAGGGGTGGTCGGGGGGCTGGTCATCGGGCCGGTCACAGCGTGGCGGGCGCGATGGTGAGGTCGCCGGAGGTGAGGCGGTTGGTGATCCGGCTCTCGGCGTCGATGTCCACGTAGCTGGGCCAGCGGACGATGCCGAACGCCTCCGCCACGGACCCCTCGCCGGCGCCGGCGGGCTCGACCACCACCCGGGCGACCGGTTCGAGCAGCTCGACGAGCTTGTCGCCGACCGCGCCGCTCCCCTTGACCACGGCCAGCACCTGGTCCCGCCCGCCGGGGTACCCGGCTACGGCCTTGACGAAGTCCGGGGCCTGCTCCAGGCACGGCCCGCAGCTCGTCGAGAAGAATCCGACTACTGCCCGGTCACCGGTCAGGTCATTTCCGGATACCGGACCGTCCGATATCGAGACGGCCTGGAACCGGGGCATCAGGGCGCCGTCCGGCAGCTTGTTCTCCGGAATCGAGACGCCCGTCAGAATACCCCCGGAGGAACCGTGTGAATTCCCGTGCGAGTTTCCGTGGGAATTCCCGTGGGACATCAGGGTTATTTTCTTCGCAAGCGCCAGGGTGAGTACCAGATTGACTACCGAGAGACAGCCGACGAGAATGACGGAGATCGTGGTCATGGGAATCTTTGCCTCGTTCCAGCACGCGGCCGTACAAAACGGCAGGAGGGTGGTCGGGAGGATCCGCCGGGAATGGGTCAGCGGGCGGTCGAGAAGAGTTCGACCAGCGTGTCGGTGGCGATGATCAGGATGCTGGCGAAGGCCGCGACGAGCAGGGCGAGCGCCACTCCGGCGACCGCGAGGCCGTCCGGACCGGTGGCGGCGCTCGCCGTCAGACCGGCCCCGGCGATGGCGAGCAGGACCAGGTTGCGCACCACATGGGCCCGGTTCACGGGCACACCGGACGCCCCGAAGCAGGAGCAGGAGACGTCCAGTCCGCGCCGGAGCACCGAGACCAGCACCGCCGCGAACAGCGCGATCAGCCCGCCCGCCAGGGCAAACGCCCAGGTCGCAATGGGTTTGGGCGCCCAGATCAGGAGGCCGAGCCCCAGCTCGGCGACCGGTACCGCGACGACGGTCACGCCGGTCAGCCGGTCGGGGACGACGGCCATCGCGCGCAGCGCGGACGCGAAGTCGCGCGGCGCGCGGAACTTGGCCAGGGCGGAGACGGCGAACACCGCCGCGAGCACGCAGCGGGCGCCGAGCAACAGGTATGCGGTCATGGCTCCCCCGTCACCGGCGCCCCCGCCCTGGTCGGGCGGGGGCGCCGGCGGACTTGTTTATCAGCTTGCCGGTTCCGTCAGGACGAAGGTTTCGTCAGGACGGGATTCAGCAGGCGTTGGTGATCGCGTAGACGTCACACGACGGGGCGACGGCGCAGTTCCAGGAGCAGCACGTGCGAACGAAGAGCGTGCTGCCCGAGCACCACGAGCTGGTGCCGGCCGGGCACGCGCACTGCGCGTCCGCGGCCTCTTCCTTGAGCCCACGCGAGAAGGTGGCGTCAACCAGGTTGAGAATTGCCTTGACCATTTGTTCCTCCACACTGCGGCAGGGGGGTACTAGCGGCTGTTCAGTTACTGACGAGATCTCGCGTTCGGAAACGTATACGACACATGAACAGCTTGTCTAGACCAACTTCGACCGCCATCGACATCTGGACTCCGGGCCGTGAATTCGGAATCGGATTCTCCGATTCCGAATTCACCGGCGGGCGGCCGCGGCAGCGGCGGACGGCAGCCCCGGACGCTCAGCCCCGCAGGGTCGCGGCGGCCTTGTAGGTGCGCAGGACCGGGGCGGTCTCGATGCGGGTGATGGCGTCCAGGGCGACCCGTCGGGTCAGGTAGTGGTGCAGGGCCTCCGCATCGCGGCACAGGGCGTGGGCGACCAGGTTGGTGGGGCCGGTGGTGGCGGCGACGACGGCGAGCTCCTCGTGCCCGGCCAGCTCGGTGGCGACCTCGTCGAGGCGGCTGGGGGCGACCTGCATCCACAGCAGCGCGGACACGGTGGCGCCGAGGACGGCCGGTTCGATGTCGACGTCGAAGAACAGCGCGCCGCGCGAGCGCAGATCGGTCAGCCGCCGGGTGACCGTGGCGGGCGTGGAGCCGGTCGCGGCGGCCAGCTCCGCGTAGCTGGTCCGGGCGTCCTCGCGCAGCACGGCCAGCAGGCGGAGATCGGCGTCGGTGAGCGTGTACGGGTCCTCGCCCTCGGCCCCGGATCCGACCGGCACGTCGTGGGCGCGCAGCCGGGCCTCCTGCTCGGGTGTGAGCACACCGATCCGGCCGCGCCACACGGTGGGCCCGCCGAGGTAGGTGTGCAGCAGGTAGTGCGCGGAGACCGCGGTGATGCCGGCGGTCCGCGGGATGTCGCGCAGCAGCAGGGAGTGGGCGTCCGGACCGCTGGGCGCGGTGTGGATGATCGCGACGATCTCGGTGCCGCCGGAGGTCAGCCGGACCCACGAGGTGTCGGGCCGACGGGCCAGCGCGACCGCGATGTCGTGGGCGGTCCGGGTGGCGGCGGTCAGCCGGACGAACCACTGGTGTGTGCGGGCGCTGCGCGGGCTCGGCAGCGCGACCACCCGTAGGCCGCCCTCGGCGTGCAGGCGGCGGTAGCGGCGCACCACGGTCTGGGTCGAGGAGCCGAGGACGTCGGCGATGAGGGTGAACGGGGCGCGCGCGTCCACGTGGAGGGCGTGGATCAGGCCGCGGTCGAGGTCGTCCGGTTCGATCATATTCCTCAAAATAGCCGCCCCGGCTGGATGAAATCCTCGATCCGGCGGCCGGGAGTGGAACCGGCCGACCGGGCGGGGCCAGGGTGGTGGCCAGCCGGGACCGGCCGCCGCGGACACCCGGCCGGCCGCGGCTCCGAAGATCCGCACAGCGCATCCCGCCCACCCACCGGGGGACCTCATGGCCGAGCACTCCACCGCGCCCGCCGGCACCGCCGACGGCACGGCCAACACCCGCGACGACAGCACCGCCCACGACGCCCCGCCCGCCTACCGCTGGCGGTGGACCGCCCTGATCGCGCTGCTCACCGCCGAGGCCATGAACCTTCTCGACGCCACCATCGTCCAGGTCGCCGGGCCCGTCATCCACGCCGACCTCGGCGGCGCCGCCGCCACGATCCCCTGGTACAGCGCCGCCTACACCCTCACCTTCGCCCTGGGCCTGCTCACCGCCGCCCGCCTCGGCGACATCGCCGGCCGCCGCCGCGTCTTCCGGATCGGCGTCACCGCGTTCGCCCTCACCTCGCTGGCCTGCGCGCTCGCCCCCGACGCCGCCGTCCTCATCGGCATGCGCGCGGTGCAGGGCGCCGCCGCGGCCCTGATCATCCCGCAGACCTTCGGGCTGATCCGCACCATGTTCCACGGCGACGAACTCCCCAGGGCCCTGGGCACCATCGGCCCGGTGATGGGCCTGTCCGCGGTCCTCGGCCCCGCCCTGGGCGGCCTGCTCACCCACGCCGACCTGTTCGGCACCTCCTGGCGGGCGGTGTTCCTGGTCAACCTGCCGCTCGCGGCCGCCGTCCTGGCCATCGCCCCGCGGCTGCGCGAGGACCGCGCACCGGTCCGCCCCCGCCTCGATCCGGTCGGCACCGCACTGGCGATGGCCGGCACCGCGCTGCTGGTGTGCCCGCTCGCCGCGGGCACCGGCGCGCCGGACGACAGCGCCTGGGCCGCCGCCGGGTTCGGCGCGCTCGTCCTGGCCGCCTTCGCCGCCCACCAGCGGCGTGCGGCCGCGGCCGGCCGTACGCCGCTGGTCGAGCCGTCCCTGCTGCGCGGCCGCGTCTTTCCCGCCGCGCTGGCCACCTCCACCCTGTTCTTCGCCGTCATGAACGGCGTCATGATCACCGTGGTGCTGCACCTGGAACTCGGCCTGCGCACCGGCCCGCTCACCGCCGGACTCACCCTGCTGCCGTGGTCCGCCGGCCTGGCCGTCGCCTCCTGGGCGGCCGGCAGCCGTCTCGTCCCCCGCTACGGCGCCCGCGTCCTGCACGCCGGAGTCGCCACCCTCGCCGCCGGCCTGCTGGCCGCGGTCCTCGCCTACCGGGCCGCGCCCGCCGGCCACTACCCGGTCGGCCTGCCGTTCGCCCTCGCCCTGGCCGGCCTCGGCGTGGGCCTGTTCACCCCGCCGTTCTTCACCGCCGCGCTGCGCCGCGTCTCCCCGCAGGAGACCGGCTCGGCGGCGGGGCTCCTCAACGCCGTCCAGCAACTCGGCGGCACGCTGGGCGTCGCCCTCGTCGGCGGCGTCTACCTGGCCGACGACGGCTCCGGACAGGCCGCCGGGCTCGGCGCCCAGCACGCGCTGGGGGCGGCCGGGGTGCTGCTCGCGGCGGCCGCGGCGGCGGCCTGGGCGATGACCGGCCGCGGCGGCGGCGCGGCGCAGGGCGCGAGTGGCGCGCACTGATACCGCACGGGCCGGAGGTCCGTGCCGACCAAGGCTTGACCATCCCAGGGTTGACGGCGTTTCCAGACAGGTCTATACCAGTGGAGGCCGCCCGCAACTTCGCCCTGCCGTGCGGCTGTTGAGCCCGCTGCGCCGCCCCCACCTTGGCGCGGACGGGCCTTCCCCTGCCGTTTCCTGGAGAGGTTCCGATGGAACGCGCCCTTCCCCCACAGCACTCCACCGTCCACCCGCACCGCAGACGCCACCGGACCACCGCGGCCGTGGCCGGGGTGCTCGGCCTGCTGGCCGGCGGCCTCGCGGCCCTGGCCGGAACCGGCTCCGCCAACGCCGCCGCCGAGACCGCCAACGCCGGTCTGGGCAGCAACTGGTACGCCTCGGCGCCGTACCTGATGCCCGAGGACAACAGCCCGCCGGACGCGGCCGCGGTGATGGACGCCACCGGGCAGAAGGCCTTCCAGCTGGCCTTCATCCTGGACAAGGGCGGCTGTACGCCGGCCTGGGGCGGCACCTCCTCGATCGACACCGACACCGTCATGCCGGCCGTCATCCAGACCATCCGGGCCAAGGGCGGCGACGTCTCGGTCTCGGTCGGCGGCTACGGCGGCAACAAGCTCGGCCAGGGTTGCGGCACCCCGGAGGCCACCGCCGCCGGGTACCAGAAGGTCATCACCAGGTACCAGCTGAAGGCGATCGACTTCGACCTGGAGGAGCCGGAGTACGAGAACACGGCCGCCATCCACAACGAGATCGGCGCCGCCCGCATCCTCCAGCAGAACAACCCGGGCCTGTACGTCTCGATCACCACCGCCGGCACGGGCGCGGGCACCGGCTGGTTCGGCCAGCAGATGCTCAACGAGGCCAAGTCGCAGGGCTTCACGCCCGACAACTACTCGATCATGCCCTTCGACGGCGGCTTCAACGGCGCCACCGCGCAGACCGACGCGCTGGTCGCGTTCAACCGGATCCTGCAGACCACCTTCGGCTGGAGCGAGGCCAACGCCTACGCGCACGAGGGCGTCTCGCTGATGAACGGGCGCACCGACGCGGCCGAGTACTTCCGCCAGGCGGACTTCCAGACCGTGCTGGACTTCGCCACCGCGCACAAGCTGGCCCGGTACACCTACTGGTCGGTCAACCGGGACCGGCAGTGCCCGGGGACGGTCGACCCCGGCCTGTCCGGCTCGTGCTCCAGCGTGGCCCAGAACGACTGGGACTTCACCAAGTTCACCGTGAAGTTCGCGGGCGCCACCCCGCCCACCACGCCGCCCACGACCCCGCCCACCACGCCGCCGACCAGCCCCCCGCCGGGCGTCTGCAGCGACCCGGCGTGGAACGCCACCACCACCTACACCAGCGGCAACAAGGTCTCCTACAGCGGCCACAAGTACCACGCCAAGTGGTGGACCCTGAACGAGAACCCGTCCGCGAGCGGCCAGTGGGGCGTCTGGTCCGACGACGGCCCCTGCTGATCCCGCGCACGGCGCGGGGTGGGCCCACCGCAACCGGCGGGCCCACCCCTGGTCCGGCCCCCGCGCGGGGGCCGGCCCTACTGCTCCAGCCGGCCGCGCAGGTCGGCCAGGATCTCCGCCGCCTCGGCCAGGCCCGCCCTGCGGCAGCGCTCGATCGCCGTGGTGAGCCTCGCCCGGGCGGCGGCGGTGCGGCCGAGGTCGGTGCCCTCGATCAGCGCGGCCAGCCGGACCGCCTCGGCCCGCGGCGTCTCCGCCGGAGCGCCGCCCGCCTCGTGCTCGGTGATCGCCCGCTCAGCCGAGGCCAGCGCCTCCTCGTGGCGGCCGGCCACCGCGTAGACGCGGGCCCGCTCGTAGTGGGCGGCGCCGCGCAGGTACCAGTCGGTGTACCCGTCGTCGCCGCTCTCCTCGGCGCGCTGCCGCACGGCGTCCGCCTCGGCCAGCCGGGCGAGCGCCGACTCCAGCCCGTCCGGGCCCTCGGCCCGCATCGTCAGCCGGGCGAACTCCCGCAGCATGGCCGCGATCTGGTCCGTCCGGGCGGCCTCGGCGTGCGCGGCGAGGGCCCGCTCGCGGGCCGCGTGGGCGGCCTCCCAGAGCTCCGCGTTGGCCAGCGCGATGACCGCCTCGGAGGCGACCATGGTGTGGGTGTTCCGGTCGCCCTCCCAGCCGCCCACGAGGTCGGCGAGCCGGAGGTACTCCTCCGCCGAGTCCCGGTACTCCTCCAGCTCGAACAGCCCGCGGGCGAGGTCCAGCCGGGCCTGCGCCAGCATCCGCTCGTCCGTCTCCGGGCCAGCGTCCAGCAGCACCGACTCCAGGACGGCCACCGCGTCGGCCGGCCGGCCGCCGTCCCGCAGCAGGTCGGCCAGCTGCAGCCGGACCTGGGCCGCGTCCCCCGCGCCCGCCGCGCCCTTGCGGTCGAACCGCGCCGCGGCCTCGGAGAGCGCCCGGACGGCCGCGGCGGTGTCCCCGAGGTGCGCGGACGCGTGGCCGAGCATCATGTACGTCGGACCGAACGGGTAGGAGCCGTCCGCCCACTGGACGGCCTCGGCGAGCGCCCGGTGGAGCACCGTGACCGCCTCGGCCGCCTCGCCCGACTGGAGCAGCACCTGCCCGAGCAGGCCGAGCACCCGCGGGGTGTGCCAGGGCAGCCCCGCCTCGTCCAGCAGCTCCAGGGTCTGCTTCAGCTGCGCCGACGCCTCCGCGAGGCGCCCCTGCCGGGCGGCCGCGTCGGCCGCGTACTGGCGGGCGGTCGCGCTGCGCCGGGCCGCGCCGTGCGCGACGCTCTCCTCGTCGTAGCGCGCCACCGCGGCCTCGAACCGCCGGACCAGCTCGGCCGGCGGATCCGGCAGGGCGTGCACCAGGTCGAAGTGCGCGGAGAAGGCCAGGGCCTGGAGGACGACCAGCCGGTCGTCCGGATCGATCGCCCCCGCGGCCGCCAGCTCGGCGGAGCGGCGCAGCGCGTCGTCCAGGGCGGGCCAGTCCGTCGTCACCCCGTCGACGTCGCCGAGCTCCACGACCAGCGCGCGGGTGCGCAGCGCCAGCGCCCGGCCGGGCATCCCCTCCTGCTCGAACAGGTCTGCGGCGTGCAGGAGTTCGGCCTTGCCCCCGGTCCAGTCGTCCCGGTCGAGGGCCTCCGTCGCCCGCTGTTCGGCGATCTCGGCCCGCAGCCGCCCGGCGGTGCCGGCCGCGGTGCCCTCCCGGTGGACGTAGCCGTCCGCCTCGAAGCGCTCGGTGACGGTCCGCCAGAGCCGGTCGGCGTCGGGGTGGGCGACGGTGTCCAGCTCGCGGGCGCGGGCGACCAGGTCGGCGAAGTCCTCCGGCGCCGTCTCGACCGCGCGGCGCGGCGCGGGCGGTGCGCTCTCCACCAACTGCGCTGCGGCGGCCCGGACGCCGAGGGCGAGCGGCTCGGCGAGCAGCGGCCGCCGGGCGAGGCGCTCGCGGCGCCCCTCGCCGATCCGGCCGGTGCCGTTGCGGGCGTCGAAGCGGGCGGCCAGTTCGTCCGCCTCGGTGCGGACGAGGGCCAGCAGGGTGTCCACCGTCCAGGCGCCCCCGGGCGGGCCGCTGACGGTCAGCCCGCCGTGGCCGCGCTCGGCGAGCAGGGCGACCAGCACCTCGACGCCGGTGAGGAAGCCGAGCCGGCCCAGCGGGTCGCCGGTGGCGGTGAACAGGTCGCGGTTCTCGGAGAGGATCTCCAGGCCGCGCGGCTCGTTGCCGGAGAGCGCGCAGAACTCCAGGTGCAGGCCGATCACCCGGGCCATCCCGGCCTTGCCGCGGGCGAACCGGTAGCCGACCAGGTGGCTGGAGCGGGCCTCGTCCAACCGGCCCAGGCGCAGCATCGGGAGCAGTGCGTAGGCGTGGCTGAGGTAGGGCTCCTCGGCGCAGGTGCTCTCGCCGTCCAGCACCGGCCGCCAGGCCTCCAGCGCGCGCCGGTCGTCGCCGGCGCGCACGTGGTGGACGGCCTGGGAGCGGATCTCGCAGGCGGCGCAGTCGCTCAGCGCGGTCCGCGGCCGGGCGGCCCACAGGTCGAAGGCGTCCGCCTCGCCGACGCCGGTGTGCGCGGCCAGGTGGTAGCGCTGGGCGTAGTAGGGCTGGAGGCCGTGGCCGGCGGCGCGGTAGCGGTCGCGCATCTCGGTGTGCCAGCGGCGGATCCCGTCGAGCGGGACGTCGGGGGTGGCGACCAGTGAGGAGGCGACCCACTTGAAGCGCCAGAAGACCTGCTGGCCGGCCCACTCGCCGAAGGCGTCGGGTTCGCGCTCCCAGAGCTTGAGCACCCGGGCGAAGACCACCGGGGACTTGGTCCGCTCGCCGTCGTACTGGTAGGCCTCCATCAGCTCCAGCAGTGCCAGCGCCCTGGTCGCGGTGTCGTCGAACTGCTCGGCGGCGTCGACGAGTTCCTCGGCGGTGACGGTCCGCTGGCGGCCGTAGGGGCGGGTGTCGTTCTCCCGCAGGGCCGCCATCACGGCCTCGGTGGTGTCCAGTCGGTCCATCGGTCAGGACTCCTTCTGCGGGCCGGCCGGCTCCTGGCCGAGCATGGCGTGGTCGAGCAGGCTGATGAACGACCGGTTGAGCAGGGCGCTCTCGCTGGAGCGCAGCGGGCGGCGGGTGAGCAGCACCGCCTGGCCGTAGAGGGCCTCGACGGCGGTGACGGCGAGTTCGCGGCCGGTGATGGAGGCGGCCCGGCGGACCAGCGGGTTGAGGTGGTTGAGCACCAGCTGGGCGCGGGGCACCTCGGCGCGCAGCGAGCCGAGGATGTCCGCCCACAGGCCGTCGGCCTCGTCGGCGAGTTGGGCGCGGGTACGCTCGTGCCGGGCCTCCCGGTTGTCCAGCAGCAGGGCGGGCGCGCTGGTGGGGTGGAAGCTGCGCAGGGCGACGTCGCAGTCGAACCGGCCGACCACCTCGCGGGCGATGGTGAGGAAGGCCGCGGCGGCGAGTTCGGCGGCCGGGTCGACGGTGTCCAGGTGGGCGGTGACGGTGGTCGGGTCGAGGTCGGCCACCGAGGTGCCCGGGCGGATCTCGGGCAGCCGGTGCACCAGGTCGCGGTCGTAGGTGTAGCCGCCGTTGACGACGCCGAGGCCGGCGGCGCCGGCGATCGGGGCGACCTGGCGGAACTCCTCGACGGTCCGGGTGACCAGGACGACCGGGTGGGCGCGGGCGAACTCGTCCAGGGTGACGTTGCCGTCGGTGGTCTCGAACGGCAGCCACGGCAGCAGCATCCGGAGCAACTCGTCGTCGTAGCGCGCGAGTTCCTTGACGGCCAGGTGGTGGACGGAGATGAAGCGGTGCAGCAGCGCCGGGTCGCTGGCGGACAGGCCGGTGAGCCAGTCGCGGATCCGGGCGCCGAGGGCGTCCCGGACGGCGGCGAGGGTCTCGTCGGCGTACAGGCCCTCGCGGGAGGCGGTGGGGCGCAGGCTGTCGGTGTCGACCACGCAGCGGGCGAAGAACGCCCAGTCGGGCAGGAGTTCGGCGGCCTGGTCGGAGAGCAGCATGCCCTTGAGGTGGACCCGGTGGCCGACCCGGCGGGAGGGCGGGGCGGCGTCCGGCAGGATGTAGGCGACGCCGCGCAGGCCGACCAGCGGGAGGTCCAGCTCGATGGTGTCGAGCGGGGTGAAGTCGAAGGTGGCGCGGCAGTACTCGGCGAGCGCGTCGCGGCGGGCGAGCGGGGAGCCCTGCCGGTCGGCCCACGGCGGGGTGTGGTTGACCCGGTGGGCGGTGCCCCGGCCGTCGACCACGGTGACCTCGTGGCGCAGCAGGCTGCCGAAGTCCCGGGCCAGCGACAGGACGCGGTCCGACCTGGTCCACTCGGCGGCGTCGGCGCGCGGTGCCAGCCGGACGGTGGTGCCGGGCTCGGGCTTGGCCTCGGGCGCCAGCGTGCGGATGGTGTAGCGGCCGTCGGAGCGGCCGCGCCACTCGATGACGGGCGCGTCCGGGGTGGCGGCGGAGCGGGTGACGACGGTGATCTCGTCGGCGACCACGAAGCAGGCGAGCAGGCCGATGCCGAACTGGCCGATGAAGTCGCCGCGGGCGACGGCCAGTCCGGCGCCGTCGAGCCGGCCCTCGGCGTCGCGCTTGGAGCTGCGGCCGATGGTGGCGAGGAAGGTGTGGACGTCGGCCTCGGTGAGGCCGACGCCGGTGTCGGTCACCGTGAGGTCGTCGGCGGCGTGGACGGTGATCCGGGCGGGCGCCGCCGGGTCGAGGGCCTGCCGGGCGGAGATCGCGTCCACCGCGTTCTGCAGGAGTTCGCGCAGGTAGACCCGGGGGCTGGAGTAGAGGTGGTGGGAGAGCAGGTCCACCAGGCCGCGCAGGTCCACCTGGAAGGTGTGGGCGCTCGCGGGGTCGCCGCCCGACTGGTTCACGGGCGGGTTCGCGGCGGGCTGGGACGGGTTCTCGTGACGGGACACCGGAAGGGCTCTTTCGGTCGCGTGGGTGACGGTGGGCGGCGGCGCGCGGTCAGCGGGCCTGGCGGGCGCACCGGTCCCGGTGGGCGCGGAAGTTCTCGACCGGGTCGCCGGAGAGGTAGTTCCAGGGGGATTCGGTGACGGTGCCGTCGAGCGCCTCGAACAGGGTGTGCGCGGTCTGCGCGTCGCCGGCCAGCGCGAACGTCATCGCGAAGGTGTTGTGGGCCTTCTGCCAGCCGAGCGAGCGCCGGTACGCGGGGTGCAGCACGGACCGCTCGGCCGCTTCGCGCAGTTCGGCCCGGACGGCCGGGCTCGCCAGGTGGGCGCCGTCCTCGCCGTCCGGCAGGTCGAGCCAGCGCTCCAGGTGGGCGAGGGCGACCAGCTCGCCCAGCGGGCTGCCCTCGGGGGCGTCCAGCATCGAGGCGCGGGCGAACGCGTGCATCGCCTCGTGCGAGCCACCCCACTTGGCGCAGAGCTGCTGCAGCCGCTGCTTGTGCGAGCCGGGGTGCCCCGGCCCCCGGCGCACCGCCGCCTCGAAGCGGTACCGGCCGATCTCCCGGCCGAGCGAGGCGCCGCGGGCGCTGATCTGCAGGAAGTACCAGGGGGCGAGCCACTGCGGCTCCCGCTCGGCCACCTCGAGCAGCTGCTCCTCGGCGGTCTCCAGCCGCTCGTGGAAGGTCTTCCACTGCTCCTCGGTGACGTACTCGGCCCGCCGGCCGGTCCGCGCCTCCCAGGCCCAGGTGACCTGCCGGGCGCCGGACAGCAGCAGCGGCAGGGCGGCGTCCGGCTCGTCGGCGACGACCCGGCCGATCCACTCCTCGACGCCGGGGACGTCGGCCAGTTCGGCCAGGATCCAGGTCAGCTCGGACTGGTCCTCGACGGCCGCCAGCGCCGGCCGCAGCGCGGCCCAGTCCCCCGCGCCCGCCCGGGCGAGCAGCAGCGCCAGCCCCTCGTCCCGGTACGCCGGGTCCAGCACGGGCACGGCGCCCTGCCCGGCGGCGCCGCGCCGCCCGAACCCCCAGCGCCCGGACCGGTCCCCGGCCTGGTCCGTGCCGGAGCCGCGTCGGAAAAGCGCCATCGGTGTGGCCCCCCTCAAAGCATCATTGGCATGTTTCGTATGGCCGCTCGGCGGCCACTCCAGACGCACTGCATATCACGCACGGCTGACAGCTCCGCCGCCCAGCCCCAGGTCACGGGGCGTCCTCGGGCGGCCGCCCGGCGGTGTCCGACGGTCCGCCACCCTGCCGTGCCGGTACGTGATGCGCGTCCGAACGCCGACGCCCCCGGGCATGCCGAAGCCCCGGACCGTGGAGACCACCCACCGGTCCGGGGCTCTACGCGCGGTGCTCCCGCGCCGGGTCGGGCGACCGCCGGATCAGACGACCGTCGGGGTGCGCAGCGCGGCCAGCGTCTCGGAGTACAGCATCTCCTTGATCTGCCCCCGGGCCGCCCGCGACTTCCCCGCCAGTGGACGGGCCAACTCGACGGCGGCACCGAGCAGTTCCCCGGCGTCCGCGACGGCGTCGACGATCCCGGCGGCGAGCGCCTGCCCGCCGCCGTAGCGGCGGCCGGTGGTCATCGCCTCGTGCGCGACCTGCGGGGCGAGCCGGGCCCGGATGAGGTCGGACATCCCCCGCTGGAAGGACAGGTCGAGGTCCACCTCGGGCAGGCAGACGTACCCGCGGTCGGCGCGCATCACCCGGAAGTCGTGGGCCAGCGCCCACATCGCCCCGGCGGCGAAGGTGTGCCCGTTGAGCGCCGCCACCGTGACCACCGGCGAGGCGAGCGTGCGGGCCAGCAGCGCGTGCACCCGGTCCAGGTACCCGGCGTACTGGTCGCCGTGGTTCAGCAGCCAGTCGAGGTCCAGGCCGTTCGACCAGAACTTCCCGCTGCCCGCGGTGACCAGCGCGCGCGGGCCCTGCGCGGCCTCGACCTCGTCGAGCGCCGCCTCCAGTGCGGCGAGCCGATCGGGGTGGAAGCGGTTCTCGTCATCGGCGTCGAGGTGCAGGACGAAGACCTCGCCGTCCCGTTCCAGCTTCGGCATGCATCGCTCCTATCGCGTAGTGGCGCCCTAGGCCCTGTCCGCACGGAAACCTGCCCACGGACGGGCGGGCGGAAAGCACTCGTCAGGCCCGGGATCAGCTCTCCAGGCCGAACGTCAGCCCCTCCAGCCGCCCCTGCTCGTACGCGGCCACGATCGCCCGCCGCTGCAGCTTGCCGCTGCTGGTGCGCGGGAGCTGTCCGGGCTTCAGGTAGTGGACGTCCCCGGCGTGGACCGTCACGCCGATCGCCTGCACCAGGTGCTCGACGATCCGCGCCCGGGTGCCCGGTACGTCCTCCCGCGCCTCGCGGTCGACCTCGGTCAGCACGACGATGTCGGCACCGATCTGCGCGACCGCCGTCCGGCCGTCGCGGACGAACGACAGCTGTTCCACGGCCTGCTCGAAGTCGGCGGCGAACAGGCTGCGGCCGTTGACCTTGATCCGGTCGCTGATCCGGCCGGTGATGAACAGCTCGCCGTCGGCGAGGAAGCCGATGTCGCCGGTGGCGTAGTAGCCGTCCTCGCCCAGGATCGGCAGGCCGGTGCCGTAGTAGGCGGCGGCCAGGCTGCCCCCGGCCAGCTCGATCTCGCCGAGTTCGCCCTCCGCGCAGATCCGACCGTCCTCGTCGCGCAGCCGCACGGCGAACTCCGCGAGCGGCGGGCCGACCGAGATCGCCGGCACGCCGGACGGCGAGGTCTCCACCCGGACCGGGCTGCCCACCGGGCGGCTCGCCACCAGCAGCACCGCCTCGGCCATCCCGTAGCAGGGCATGAAGACGTCGCGCCGCAGGCCGGCGGGCGCCATCAGGTCCAGGAACGCCTCCAGGTTCGGCAGGTTGATCGGCTCGCTGCCGAGGTAGACCGACCGCATCCCGGAGAGGTCGATCTCGGCGATCTCCTCGGGGTCGAGGTCCTGCATCAGCTTGAGCGAGTAGTCGACCGCGAAGTTCGGGATGACGGTGCCGATGGCCCGCTCCCGGCCCATGTGCTCCCACCAGCCGCGCGCGTCGAACAGGAAGGTCACCGGCTCGGCGAGCAGCAGGTCGCAGCCGATCGCGAAGCAGGAGAGCATCCCGCCGACCAGGCCCATGTCGTGGTAGAGCGGCAGCCAACTGCTCACCCGCTCCTCGGGCTTGCGGCCGTCGGTCCGGGTGATCATGGCCAGGTTGGCGCGCAGGGCGCCCTGCCGGACGGGTATCCCCTTGGGGAAGGAGGTCGAGCCGGAGGAGAACTGCACGAAGGCCAGCTCGTCGTCCCCCGGCGTGCGCAGCCGGGCCCCGGGCTTGCGCAGCCCGGCCGGCGGCAGCGGGAGGGTGTCGACCGGCAGGTCGATGGTGGCAAGGGTCGGCACGTTCAGGATGCGGACCGCGCCGTGGTCCTGCGCCACCCGGGCCAGGAACTCCTGGTAGCCGTCCTTCGGCGTGTTCAGCACGAACGGCTTGACGGAGAGCGGCACCGCGCCGAGCTCCAGCAGTCCGAGGAAGGACAGGATCACCGGCACGGACGTCTCGAACGGGAAGAGCACCCGGGAGCCGGGGGTGATCCCCTGCTCGCGGAAGAAGTCCGCGTAGGCGGCGATCCGCTCGGGGAAGTCCCGGTAGGCGGTGAACTCCGGCGGATCGGTGAACTTGTCGTAGAGGTGGAGCCCCCGCTCGGGCGGGCACTCCTGGTTGCGCTGGATGAGTTCGAGCACCGGGCCCCTCCTACTGGTTGACGGTCGCCGCGAGGGCGGCCTCGGGTGTGGACGCGGCGAGGAAGTCCTGCAGGGACACCAGGCAGCGCTTCCCCGCGTCCAGGAAGGCCACCGTCACCAGCGCGTCGACCGCGGGCCGGTCGGCCGCCGGGCCGTCCCCCGCCAGGTGGATCCGCTGGCGGAACCGCGCCCGGAAGGTCATGCCCTCCTCGTCCCACTCCTCCTCGGAGGGCGTCTCCAGGGACGTCCGGACCTCGACCCGGCCGCGCGGGATCTCCGCCAGGTAGTCGATCTCGGTGCGGGCGACCACCGCGATCATCCGGTCGCCGTGGACGAGCCCCAGCCGGCCGAGCCAGTCCCACCGCCCGGCCTCCAGGTACTCGAGTGCGACCGCGTTGTTGACGTGCCCCAGCACATCGAGGTCGTTGGGGCGCACCGGGAGCATGAGGCGTGATTCGCCGAAGAACACGTCGGAACCGTCCGATTGATCGTGCGGAAGTCTGCCGGGCGGGGCGCCGGCCGGGGGCGGAGGGCGCCAACCGCCCTCCGCCTGCTGCACATACCGCTGTACGCGGTGCCGCGCGGTACCGAAGGGCACCACAGGGGCACCACGCGGCGCTGCACCGTGCCAGGCAGCGCCACGCAGGCCGCGTCAGGCGTCGAGGAGGTCCATCCAGGCGTCCTCGACCTCGTCCCGGGAGTGGACCTCGATCCCGGTGATCTTCTTGAGCGCGCCGCAGACCAGCTGTTCCTTCTTCTCCAGCGCCTCGGGCCGGTAGCCGGTCTCCGCGGTGTCCAGGTGGTCCCACCAGTTGACGTGGGTGCCGCGGTCCACCTTCTGCTCCCGGGCGCTGCCCTGGAGTTCGCCGTCCTCGCGCAGGAACAGGTGGGCCACCGCGAAGGCGTCCTTGGCGGGGTACTCGCCGCTGTCCACCAGCGCCTTCGCGAAGGACACGAAGTAGTTGCGGTGCTGGATCTCGTCCGCCGCGACCTGCTTGAAGATCCGGCGCAGGCCCTCGTCCTGGATCACGTGCTGGCACTGGCCGTAGTTGACCGCGGCCGTGATCTCGGAGATCGCGAGCAGCACCAGGGTCCGGAGCATGTCGTCGTCCGGGAACACCTTGCGGAACTCGAGGAAGGTCTCGTCGTCGATCGGCTCCATCCCGCTGACGTCCGCCAGCCGGTTGAAGACCGTCTCGTGGTGGGCCTCCTCCTCGTTCCAGTACCGGCTCCAGGTACCGCAGGCCTCCATGACCGCCGCGAGCGCGGGGTTGGTCTTCTCCCAGCGGCGCACCTCGGCCTCGGCCTGGCGCTCCAGCCGGTCCGCGCCCGGCTTGGTGGTCAGCTCGGCGCGGCCGGCGTTCCAGACCAGGTTGCGGTCGAGCGGGGTGAGGCTGTCCAGGTCGACCGCCGAGAGCATCTCGACGACGCTCCACCGGCGGGACTCGTGCAGCCGCTGCTGCTCCCAGGTCACGTCGATCAGGGACATCTTGCGCACCGTCAGCGCGTCCCAGAGGTCGGTGATGAGGGCCGGCGGCTCGGTGGGGATGATCGACTTCCGGATGACCGGAACGGCGGTGTCCGACTCGATGATGCTCATGCGGCCTCCTCCTTGGCCTTCTGGCGCTCGAACTCCTCGAGGAAGACCTTCAGCACCGTCGGGGTCGGGGTGTCGAGGGGCAGCGAGGGCAGCCGAACGCGCACGCCGTAGTCCTTGCGGAGTCCGTTCGCGGTCCGGGCGAACGCCTCCATCAGATCAATGCTGTTGGTCATTTTCGGGCTGCGGCTGATCACCGCGGCCAGCGTCACGTCGTCGGCGAAAACCTCGTCGTCCGCGAGGCCGGCGTGCTCGCCGAATTTCTGCCGGATGTAGGACTCAACTTCGGGCGTCACCATAGTCCGGAATCATACAAGTTGGCCGCTGACCTGGCCAAGTGATCAGAGTTACATTGCAGTTAACGATGCGTCAGACACATTTCGATGCAAGGTCCAATAACCTCCGTGATCCACTGGAGGGTTGGGGTCGAATCAGCCGCGGCAACCGTGCCGCATTCCGCCGGAATTACTACAGAACGGCCGTCGGGCCGTCCTGGGCCGGGGATTGCGAACCCGTCCCGGCACCCCGCCGGACGGTCACCGCCGCGAGCACCGCGACGGCCAGCGCGAAGCCGATCGCCAGGCACCAGGTGGCCCGGGCGCCGCCGAGCGCGTCGGCCCCGGAGGAGGTCACGACGGACACCGCGAGGGCCGTGCCGAGCACCGCGCCGAGCTGGCGGAACGCCGCGTTGGCAGCGCTCGCGGTCGCCAGCCGGGCCGGCTCCACGCCGGCCAGCGCCACCGCGCCCAGCACCGGCCAGACCAGGCCGGCGCCGACCCCCATGACGGCCGCCCCGGCCAGCCAGTGGGTGAGGAAGTCGGGGCTGCGCCCGCCGCCCCAGAGCAGCAGCAGTGTGCCGCAGACGTAGGTCAGACAGCCCGCGACGACCACCGGCCGGTCCCCGAACCGCACCGCGAGCCGGCTCGCGGGCCGGGCGACCAGTGCGGTGGCGATCGGCGGCGGCGTGGTGGCCAGTCCGGCCGTGATCAGCGACCAGTGCCAGTGCCCGGTCAGGAAGAGGATGTTGTTCAGGATGACGGCGTAGAAGGTCACCGAGAACAGCATCGAGCCGATGTTGCCGGCGACGGCGTTGCGCGAGCGCAGCAGGTCCAGCGAGATGACCGGCGCCGGGTGGCGCGCGCTGCGCAGGACGGCCAGCAGCACCAGCGCCGCGCCGGCCGCCAGGCAGCCGAGGGTGCCGGTGCTCGCCCACTCCCAGTCCGGGCCCTTGACCAGGCCGAGCGCGAGCAGGCCGAGCGCCGAGCCGAGCAGGACGGCGCCGAGCACGTCCGGGGTGGGACCGCCGCGTTCGCGCTGCTCGGTGAGGCGCCGGGAGGCCCAGACGGCGACGGCCCCGATCGGGACGTTCACCAGGAAGACCGCCCGCCAGGACCAGTGTTCGGCCAGCAGCCCGCCGAGTCCGGGGCCGATGCCGGCGGCCAGCGCCGCGGCCGCGCCCCAGATGGTGACCGCGATCAGCCGTCCGGCCATCGGGAACATCGGCATCAGCAGCGCGAGCGAGGTCGGCACCAGGATCGCCGCGCCCACCGCCTGCACCAGCCGGGCGGCGATCAGCACGGCGGCCGAGCCGGCCATCCCGCAGACCACCGAGGCGAGCGTGAAGACGGTGAGGCCCGCGGCGAAGGAGCGGCGGCAGCCGAGCCGGTCGGCGGCCCGTCCGGCGGGCATCAGGAAGGCGGCGATCACCACGTTGTAGCCGTTGAGCACCCAGGAGAGCGTCGGCAGGTCCGTGGCGGAGAAGGTCGCGGCGATGTTCGGGAACGCCACGTTCACGATGGTGCTGTCCAGGAAGGCCACGAAGGCGCCGAGGCAGCACAGCAGCACCAGGGCGACGGGCGGTCCGGCGGCGGGTGTGGCGGGCGGACCGGCGGATGCGCCGCCCTTGGCGCCCCGGCTCGCGCCGGACGTCACGGGTAGGTCGGCCATACGGGCGTCCTTCCTCGGCGGACGGGTGGTCTGATGCACCTCCGGGGGTGATCCGGCCACCGGAGCCGATCCGGTCCGCCCGCGCGGCCCCGCTACCGGGACCGCCCTCAGGGTCGCGCCGTCAAGGCTGCCGCCGGCCCGTTCTCCCCCGATGGGCCGCACGCCCGGCGCGTGCGCAGGCCCGTGCCGGGAGGTTCCTCCCGCACGTCAGCCGAGTGATCTACGCCTCAACTCCCCACGCCACCAACATCGTTGGCAGCGAATGTGGCCGCACTCGACCCCCCGCACACGCTGGTGGGCCTGATCACCATGCGCTTTGTTACCCGCCAGTGTCAATCCCCGCCCGCATGCCGGATGCACATGCCAAGAAGATCATTGACCGCGTGTCAATACTGCTGTAACACTTCTTCGACCGGTCAAGTACGGGGGAGGGCACCGGGGTTGGATTCTTTGGATGCACGCGGGCCGGAGGGCTTCGCGCAACTGCTGCACAGACGGGCGGTCCAGTCGCCCGACGCCGTCGCGTACCGCTTCGTCGCGGAGGACGAGTCGGCCGTCGAGATCGGCTACGCCGAGCTCGACGCACGGGCCCGGACGGTCGCGGCCGCGATCCTGGCCGCCACCGACGGCCGGCCCGAGCCCGCCCTGCTGCTCTTCGCACCCGGGCCGGACTACCTGGCCGGCCTGTTCGGCTGCTTCTACGCGGGCGCACCGGCCGTCCCGGCGTTCCCGCCGGACCCGACCCGGCTGGCCCGCACGCTGCCCCGGCTTGCCGCGATCATCGAGGACGCCGGCACCGACGTCGTGCTGACCACCTCGGACCTCGCGCCGCTGATGGCCGACTGGCTCTCCGTCGCGCTGGCCGGCCGCACCCCGCGGGTGATCGCGATCGACCTCGCCGAGCCCTGCCCGGCCGACGGCGCCGACCTGGCGCCGCCACCCGGCCGGCCCGAACTGCCCGCCCTGCTCCAGTACACCTCCGGCTCCACCTCGCTGCCCCGCGGCGTGCTGCTCAGCCACGCCCGGCTGCTGCACAACTGCGCAGAGATCGCCCGCGGCTTCGGCATGCACCCGGCCAGCTCGGGCGGCCTCTGGCTGCCGCCGTACCACGACATGGGCCTGATCGGCGGCATCCTCACCCCGCTGTCCCACGGCATCCCGGTGACGCTGATGTCCCCGGTGGGCTTCCTGCGCCGCCCGCTGGCCTGGCTGCGGATGGTCTCCCGCTACGGCGCGACGATCACCGGCGCGCCCAACTTCGCCTACGACCTCTGCGTCCGCCGGGCGACCGACGCCGACGTCGCCGGGCTCGACCTGTCGAGCGTCGAGCTCACCTTCACCGGGGCCGAGCCGGTCCGGCCGGAGACCCTCACCCGCTTCGCCGAGCGCTTCGCCCCGGCCGGCTTCCGGGCCGAGACCTTCTACCCCTGCTACGGCCTCGCCGAGGCGACCCTGTTCGTCACCGGCGGCAAGCCGCTCGGCGGCTGGCGCTCCGTCGACCTCGCCCGCGACGCCCTCGAACTCACCGGCACCGCGCGCCCCGCCGAACCGGGCGAGGCCGTCCGCTCGCTGGTCGGCTGCGGTGTCCCCGGCCCGGACACCCGGCTGCTGATCGTCGACCCGGAGACCGGCGAGCCCCGGCCCGAGGGCGCCGTCGGCGAGATCTGGGTCGACTCCCCCAGCGTCGCCGAAGGCTACTGGCAGCGCCCCGAGGAGAGCGCCGACACCTTCGGCGCGACCACCGCCGGCGGCGCCGGCCCGTTCCTGCGCAGCGGGGACCTCGGCGTCCTGCTGGAGGGCGAGCTCTTCGTCGCCGGGCGGATGAAGGACCTCATCGTGCTCAACGGCCGCAACCACCACCCGGTCGACATCGAGCGGGTCTGCGAGGCGGCCGTCCCCGGGATCCGGCGCAACTGCGGCGCCGCCTTCGCGGTCGAGGACGACGCGGGCGCCGTCGAGCGGCTGGTCGTCGTCTACGAGGCCGACCCCGCCGGGGAGTCCCGCTACAAGGCCACCGCCGATGCCATCCGGCGGGCCGTCTCACTCGAACTGAGCGTCCCGCCGCACACCGTCGTCCTCATCCCGCCGCGCACCCTCCCCAAGACATCGAGCGGCAAGGTGCAGCGCTGGCTGACCCGACGGCAGTTCCTCGCCGGGGAGTTGGAGGAGCTGGCCCGTTGGCAGGCCCCCCTCCCGGCGCCCCGCACCACCACCACATGACCGTCTCACCGAAGGAATCCCGACGATGATCGTCAAGGTCAGGGGCATCCTGCTCCGCTTCACCGACTACCAGAACGAGATCGAGGTCGACGGCGCCACCGTGCGCGAGGGCCTGACCGCGCTCACCGAGCGCTACCCCAACCTCGGCGACGTCCTGCTCGACCGCGAGGGCACCGTCCGGGCCACCCATCTGATCGCCCTCAACGGCGAGAAGCTCACCCTGGACGAGCTGGACCACGAGGCCACCGAGGACGACCGGGTCGACATCGTCACCGCGATCTCCGGGGGCTGAGGCGCCGATGGCACGCAGCTCCCGCTACGAGGTCGTCCTCGACGCGAGCCTGTTCTCCCCCACCCAGCTGCACCCCACCGCCGTCGGCCGGATCGGGTTCCAGGCCGGCACCCGCTGGCTGCGCGACCACGTCGCCAGCCACCGCACCCTGGTCGCCGAGCACCAGGTCGGCCTGGTGCTCTGGGCCTGGCAGCTGGAGTACGAGCGCCCGCTGCGGTTCCACGAGGCCGACGAGGTCCAGGTCGAGGTCGGTGCCAGGGTCCGCGGACCGCACGCCTCCCAGCTGGAGGTCGCGATGACGCTCTCCGGCCCGGACGGCGTCGCGGTGCGCACCCGCGCCGCCTCCGTCCCGCTGCGGCTCAGCGGCGACCAGGCGCTGTCCGGCTCGCCCGCGGGCCTGCCGGCCGACCTGCTCGCCCGTTTCGAGCCGGACGAGGTCGAGCGGGCCCCGTACCGCTCGCCGGTGCCCGCACTGCGCGCCGAACTCGCCCGCGAGGGTGGACAACTCGCCTCCGGGACAGCGGAGTTCCGGGTCCACCGACACCACTGCGAGGTGGCCGACCAGTGGTACTGGGCCGAGTCGCTGGGCTTCGCCGCGGGCGCCCGCGAGGAACTGCTGCGGACCGGCGGCGGCCGGGTCCCCGAGCTGCGCCGCGCGCTGAGCGAGGGCATCCGCCGACTGGACGTGACCTGGCTGCGGGCGGGCCAGCTCTGGGACCTCCTCGAGGTCCGCACCACCGCCCACCGCTACGGCCCCGGCCTGGCCTTCGTCCATGAACTGGTGTCCGCCGAGGAGGACGGCGGCGGACCGTACGCGATCGTGGTGGAGCGCACCTGATGCCGACGACCGAACCGCCCGCCGTGGCGGCCGCCGGGCCCGCCGTGCTGCCGACCTTCGCGGCCGCCGAGGAGCTGGAACGCGCCCTGGGCTGCCCCTTCGACCCCGACACCGGGATGTCGCTGGCCCGCGGCCTGCACGCCGACGAGACGGAGACCGAGCCCGTCGACGCGTACCGCGCCGCCTGGGCCGCCGGCCTGCACGAGCACCTGGTGCCGGTCGGCGAGGGCGGCCGGCTGGCGTCCTTCGAGACCCTCACCGCCGTGGTCCGCGCGGCCTCGCGCCGCGACCTGGCCGTCCCGGTCGGCCTGGGCTCGACCTTCCTGGCCGCCACCCCGGTCTGGATCTGGGGCGACGACAAGCAGCGCCGCCGGGTCGCCGAGCTGGTGCTCGACCGCGCCTGGGGCACCGCCGGAATCAGCGAGGAGGCGGCCGGCAGCGACCTCTTGGCCACCGCCACCCGCGCCGCACCGGTCGACGGCGGCTTCCTGCTGAACGGGCGGAAGTGGCTGGTCGGCAACGGCCGGCGGTCCTCCTTCGCCACCGTGCTCGCCGCCTCCGACCCGTCCTTCGGCCTGTTCCTGCTCGACTTCGACGCCCTCGGCCCGCAGACCGCCGACCTCCCCGAAGGCCCCGAAGGCCCCGGCGGGGTGCGGCGGCTGCCCAAGGTCCGCACCCACGGCCTGCGCGGCCACGACCTGAGCGGCTTCACCCTCGACGACCTGCCGGTCGGCCCCGAAGCCGTGCTCGGCCGCCCCGGCCGCGGCATCGAGATGGTCTCCGGCATGCTCCAGTACACCCGGACCCTGGTCGGCGGCATGGGCCTCGGCGCGGCCGACACCGCCCTGCGGATCGCCCTGCGGCACGCCCGCGAGCGCGTCCTGTACGGCGAACCGGCCCTGCAACTCGCCCCCGTGCGGGCGCTGCTGGCCCGCGGCTTCGCCGATCTGCTGGTCGCCGAGTGCACCGCGCTGTCCGCCGCCCGCGCGCTCGACGTGGCCCGGCAGCGGATGCCGCTGTGGTCCGCGGTGGCGAAGTACCTCGTGCCCGGGCTCTGCCTGGACTCGATCGGCGCCTGCGGCGAGGTGCTCAGCGCCCGCGCCTACCTGCGCGAGGGCGTGGCGGGCGGCGCGTTCCAGAAGCTCAGCCGCGACGCCGCGATCACCCCGGTCTTCGAGGGCACCGAGCTGGTCCAACTGGACACCATCCGGGCCCAGTTGCTCAGCCGGGCGCGCCGCTCCGGCGGCTCCCCCGCACTGCCGCTGCCGCTGCTCTTCGGCTTCGGCGAGCCGGTGCCGCCACTGGCGCCCCGGGACCAGCGGCCCTCACTCACCTACGGCGGCACCGACGAGGTGGTCGACCTCCTCGACGAGGCCGTGGCCGCCCTCGCGGACGATCCCGAACTCGCCTCGATGGCGCGGCGGTTGCTGACCGTCCGGGACGAGACCAGGGAGACCTTCCGCAATCTGTCCGCGGTGCGCGGAGCCGACGCCTACGAGGCGGCCCGTCGGCACTGCCTGGTGCACGCGGGCGCCTGCTGCCTGCACACCTGGCTGCAGCGCCGGACGGCCCTCGGCGGCCTGGCCGCCGACCGCGCCTGGCTGAGCACGGCACTGCGCCGCGTACTGGCCCGGCTGGGCCTGCCGGTCGAGCCGGACCGCGAGTCCGAGCACCGACTGGTCCACCGACTGCAGGAACTCGACGACGACGACCGCGCGTTCTCCCTCGTCCCGCTGCGGCTCGCCCCGCAGTACCGGGGGCCGGAGCCGGTCCGAAACCCCTAGGAGAACGTCATCACCACCGGACACCAGGACGCCGTCACCGGGTCCGCCACCGGGTCCACCGGCAGCTGGCTGCCGGCCCTGATCGGGGAGCTGCTCGGCGTCGACCCGCAGGAGATCCCGCTCGACCGCCCGCTCGGCGAGCTCGGCATCGACTCGCTCACCGCCGCCCAGCTCTCCGTCGAGGTCGAGGAGCGCGCGGGCCTCACCATCCCGCTGGAGCGCTTCCTCGGGGACGAGACCATCGGACAACTGCTCGCCCAGGCCGGGGAGTCCGCCATATGACGCCGACCGGAGCCCGGGTGCCGCGCGCCCACGCCGTCGACGTGATGAACCGCGCCGGTGCCACCCACCGCACCCTCGACGCCGAGATCGAGCAGGTCCGCCGCGAGGCCCGGCGCCGGTTCGGCGGCCTGGTCCTGGACGTCGCCAACCCCGGCACCCACTTCCGCAACCGCGAGAACCGGCCGATCGACCGCCGGGTCTTCCAACGCGCGGGCGAACTCGGCCTGTTCGGCTTCTCCCTGCCGGTCGAGGCGGGCGGCGCCGGGCGCGACAAGCTGGCCTGGGGGGTGGTGGTCGAGGAGCTCTCCCGGCTCTCCCGCGACCCCGGCCTCGCCGTGCTGATCGACATCAGCGTCGAGATCACCGAGCTGATCCTGTCCAGCGGCCGCCCGGAGCTGATCGAGCGCTACGTCCCCGACCTGGTGGCCGGCCGGCGCTTCGGCGTCCAGGGCGCCTACGAGAACCGGGACCCGTACGACTACCGGTCCACCGCCCGGCTCGACGGCGACACCTGGGTGCTCAACGGCGCCAAGCGCTTCATCGCCGGCGCCTGCTTCGCCGACCTGTTCGTCCTCTTCGTGCGCGAGGAGGCGTCCAACGACATGCTCGCCTTCGCGGTCGAGAAGGACGACCCGGGCGTCAGCGCGGTGCCGCTGGACACCATGGGCCTGCACACCATGGGCCTGGGCCAGGTCCTGCTGGACGACGTCCGGCTGCCGCAGTGGCGGCTGGTCTGGCGCGCCGACGCGCTCAGCGAGCTCAACACCTACGCCCGCATCCGGCGGACGATGAGCGCCTGCGGCGTGCTCGGCGCCCTCGACGGCGTCACCGAGGCCTGCGTCGAAGCGCTCGCCGACCGCCGCCGCACCGGCCGCCGGGTCCTCGACCACACCAACGTCGAACGCTCCGTCGGCGAGCTGCGGATGCTGCTGCAGACCTCCCGGGCCGCCGTCCACCGGGCGCTGGACGGCACCCGGTCGCCCGACCGGGACCCGCACTTCGACGAGTTCGCCACCGTCGCCAAGCACCACGCCGCGGAGTGCGCGCTGCGGGTCGGCCAGGTGGTGATGGGCCTGCAGGGCGGCGAGGCGTACATGGCCACGTTCCCCTGGGAGCGGTTCATGCGCGACGTCCTGGGCCTGATCTCCGGCCAGGGCTCGCAGGAGATGCTGCTCGTCCAGCTCGGCCAGCGCACCATCGTCGGCCTGGAGGGGCGGCGGGTCCGCGAGGAGGCCGCCGAGCGGAACGTCGCCAAGCTGGCCGACGCCTGGTGGGCCCTGCACGCCGCCACCACCGCCGAACCCTCCGACGCCACCCGCGCGGTGGTCGCGGCGGCCCGGCTCGACGGCCTCACCACCGAGGACCGCGCCGGCTGCGCCGCCTTCCTCGACCGCGCGCACGCCCTGGTCGCGGCGGTCCGGGCCGACCGGGCCCCGGACGCGCTCCCTCCCGGCCCCTCCGGCCTTCCCGCCGGGCGTCCGGCCGAACTGGCCGCCGGCGCCCGGGCCCTGCTCGCCTGCGCCCTCGCCCGGGAGACGGGCCTGCTGACCCGGCTGCTGGAGCCCTGCACGTCGGCCGAGGCCGCCGAGGGCCTGACCAAGGGCCTGACCGAGGACCTGCTCGCCGTCCTGCTCGACGCCGGCGTGGTGCGCCAGGACGCCGACGGCCGCCACCGCGTCGACCCGGGCCTCGAACGCGTCCTGATCGGCGGCCCGCGCACCGGCGCGTTCGCCGCCCGGCTGCGCCGCGCCCTGGCCGGGGGCGCCCGCCTGCACACCCCGGCCACCCCCGCCCCCGGCACCCGCGAACCGGTACCCGGCTGCGGCGACGAGGCCGCCGCCACCGCGGACGCCCTGGTCGGCACCGCTCTCGGCCAACTCGAGGGCCTGCCCGCCCTCCTGGACCGCCCCGGCGCCCGGATCGGCTGCGCCGCGGCCGACGGCGGACGCTCCGCCGCCGCGCTGGCCCGCCAGATCCCCTTCGTCCCGGTGCTCGCCCTGGACCGGGACGCCCCGGCTGCCGCCCCGACCGACGGCACGGTCGAGTACCGCCCCGGCGGCGCCGCCGACTTCACCCCCGACGACGGGCTGGCCCTCGCCTGGCTGCCCGCCGCCACCCTCGCCGCCGAGGCCGTCGGCCCCGCCGTCGAGGCCGCCGCCGCAGCCCTCCTCCCCGGCGGCTGGCTGCTGCTCCCCTGCCCGCTGCTGCCCAAGCGCCCCCTCGGCGCCGCCGCCGCCCGGCTCGACCTCGCCCTCACCGGCGGCCGCGCCCCCGACCCCGCCGAACTCGAAGCCGCCCTGCGCTCGGCCGGCCTCACCCAGCTCCGCACCCCCTGGTCCGACCCCGCCCTGGGCCTCACCCTCCTCGCCGCCCGCCGCCCCTAGCGCCTGTCCGGCCGCCGGGGGCACCCGGCGGCCCGGGCTCGAAATCCCCGCGGAGCCAAGGGAGGTGGTACCCCGTTCGATCCGGCCGGCGGCCCGCGAAGTAGTGTGCGAGGTGTGAACGAACTGATCTTCCGGGGGAGAGACCGGTACCGGCCGTCCTGGTCGCACCTTCTGGTGGCGCTCGCCGTCATCGCCGTCCAGGGCACCCTTGCCGCCGTCAAGCTCGGGCCCACCGGGACCGTCTGGCTGGTCGGCGGGACCATCGCACTGATGGTCCCGGCGGCCTGCATGGCGTACCGCTGCTGGTCCTCGGTCGGGCCCGGCGGGATCACCATCTGCTGGGGGCTCGGCCGCGGCCGCACCTACCCGTGGCACGAGATCCAGTGGCTGGACGTGCGCACCACCAAGAGCCAGGGCAGCGAGTCGCGCGCGGCCCGGATGTTCCTCGCCGGCGGGCGGCGCCGCACGCTCCCCGGCCTCCAGTACAGCGACATGTACCCCGACCCGGACTTCGAGGTCGACTTCCAACGCGTCGTCAACTGGTGGGAGTTCAGTACGGACGAGGCCGCGCGGATCCGCCCGGCGAAGCGTCTTCGGGACCGGTTCACGCCGATGGTGACCGCCGTCGTCGTCACGCTCCTCCTCACGGTCGGCGCCGGCGCGTACTTCGCGCTCAACGCCTGAGCTCACCCGGCCAGCAGGTGCCGCAGCACCGCCATCCGGACCGGTACCCCGTTGGCCGCCTGCCGGAAGTACCCGGCCCGCGGGTCGGCGTCGACGTCCACCGCCAACTCGTCGGTGCGCGGCAGCGGGTGCAGGACGAGGAGCTGCTCGGGCGCCCGCCCGAGCAGCTCCCGGGTGACGGGCGCCGGCTCCGCCGCCAGTGCCGCCGGCCACCGCTCGCGCTGCGGCCGGGAGATGTAGAGGACGTCGAGGCCGGACAGCACCTCCGTGAGCCGTTCGGCCGTCGCGGTCACCGCCCCGCGTCCGCGGACGGCCGCCACCACCTCCTCGGCCGGCTGCAGGTCCGCAGGCGCGATCCAGGTCGGCTCGGCGCCGAACCGGGCGAGCGCCAGGGCCAGCGAGTTGGCGGCCCGCCCGAACCGGAGGTCGCCGTAGAACCCCACCCGCAGACCGTCGAGCCGCCCGAACCGCTCCCGCACGGTGAACAGGTCGTAGAGCGTCTGGGTGGGGTGCTCCCGCCCGCCGTCCCCGCCGTTCACCAGCGGGACGGCCGCGACACCCGCCGCCTCGTGCGCCGCCCCCGCCCTCGGGTGGCGCAGCACGATCAGGTCCGCGTAGCTCTGCACCACCTGGATCGTGTCGGTCAGCGACTCGCCCTTCGCCGCGCTGGACGTCGCCGGATCGTCGAACCCGATGACGCCCATGCCGAGCCGCTGGGCCGCCGAGGCGAACGAGAGCCTGGTCCGGGTGCTCGGCTCGAAGAACAGCAGCGCGGCGATCCGCCCGGCGAGCTCCGTCCCGCGGACCCCCTCGCGCTTGATCCGGGCCGCGTTGTCGAGCACGGCGGATATCTCGTCATTCGTCAGGTCGTCAATACTCAGAATGTTTTTCACGATCATTCCACCCATCTCATTTCACCATCTATGGAATCCCGCAGATCGGCAGGATTGCCCCTGCTCCGACCTGCCCTTATGATCCTGTGGCCCGCCCGGGTGCCACCCGCTCCGCATATCCGCTCGGGGGACCAGTGAATATCCGCAGACTCCAGGTGTTCCTGGAGATCCTGGAGGCCGGCAGCCTTTCCGCCGCGGCCCGGCGGCTCCGGGTGAGCCAGCCCACCGTCTCCCAGCACCTGCGCCAGCTGGAGGAGGACCTGGACACCGAACTCCTCCTCCGCGGGCCGGGCGGACTGCGCCCCACCGACGCGGGCACGGTCCTCGCCGGCTACGCCCGCGACCTCGTCCGGCTCACCGCCGAGGCCCGCGAGGCCACCCGGGCGGCGGGCCGCGCCGACGCCCCGGTCCTGGCCATCGGCGCGACGACCACCGTCGGCAGCTATCTGGTGCCCCCGCTGCTGCAGGCCTTCCGGCGGCGCTTCCCGCAGGTCGCGGTGGACCTGCACATCGGCAACCAGGAGGACATCGCCCGGCGGCTGCTCTCCGGCGCCTGCTCGATCGCCCTGGTCGCCGGCCGGTTGCGGGAGGAGCGCCTGGTCCAACTCCCGCTCTCCCAGGAGGAGCTGGTCCTGGCCGCCGGGCGCGGCCACCGGCTGCGCGGTCACCGGATCACCCCCGCGCAACTCGCCGGGGAGGTGTTCCTGCTCCGCGAGGCCGGCTCCAGCGACCGCCGTGCCCAGGAGGAGACCCTCGCCCTGTGGGGCCTCCAGCAGGCCAGGACCGCCCAGGTCGGCTCCGCCGAGGCCATCAAGCGGCTGCTGGAGACCGGTCACGGCGTGGCGCTGCTCTCCCGGCCGGCCGTCCACCGCGAACTGGCCGGCGCCGAACTCACCCGGCTCGATGTGCACCCGGCCCCGCCGCGCCGCCTGATCTCGGCCGCCTACCGCGCCGACCACGCCCTCACCGTCACCGAGCGCGCCCTGCTCGCCCTGGCCCGCGAGCCCGCCCCGGCCTCCCCCGTGTCCTCCGCTGCCGACCCCACCTCCCCCACCGCCGACCGGTCCGACCGCAGCGACCGGTCCGACAGCTGACCACCACCCTCTCCCCCACCCCTCCCCCGCCACCCGGCCCGCCGACCGCGGGACCGTCCGGAGACGAGGCTGCCCGATCGGCGCGGCGCCGGGAACAGCCCATCGGCCGGGGCCTTCAGCCCATGTGTCAGCGGCTATGGCCCCGGCCGATCGGCGTCGACGGCCCCCGGGTGGCGTCCGGTCAGGCCCGGCCGGCCGCCTTCTGGGTGCGGCGGGCGAGCGAGTCGACGACCACCGCGGCCAGCAGCACCGCACCGGTGATCATGAACTGGATGGCGTTGCTCAGCCCCTCGATGTTCATCCCGGACTGGATCGAGCCGATCACCAGCGCACCGAGCAGCGCCGACCAGGTGGTACCGCGCCCGCCGAACAGGCTGGTCCCGCCGATGACGGCCGCCGCGATGGCGTTCATCAGCAGGTTGCCGCCGCCGGAGGTCTGGCTGGCCGACTGGATCTGCCCGGCCAGGAAGAGGCCGCCGATCCCGGCCATCGTCGAACAGATGACGAAGACGCTGATCCGGATCCACGACACGTTGATACCGGCCCGGCGGGCGCCCTCGATGTTGCCGCCGAGCGCGAACACCTGCCGGCCGTAGGCGGTGCGGCGCAGCACGAAGTCCAGGATCACGATGAAGATCAGGAAGATCAGCAGCGCCAGCGGCAGCCCCTTGTACTGGTTGAGCGTGTACGCCGCCAGGAACGCGATGATCGCGAGCGCCACCGTGCGCAGCACGAGGTCGGTCGGCGGCCGGTAGGGCACCCCGGCGGCCCGCCGCCGTCGGGCGCCGACCAGCGAGGAGAGGAGGAACAGCGCCACTCCCGCCAGCGCCACCCCGTAGGCGGCGGCCTGCTGCCCGAAGATGGTGCTGTAGAGCCGCGAGACGATGTCGTTGCCGGGGAGGTTGACCGTGCCGCTGGAGCCGAGGATCTGCAGCATCGCACCGTTCCAGCCGAGGTTGCCCGCGAGGGTGACCACGAAGGCGGGCACCCCGACCTTGGCGAAGAACACGCCCTGGATCAGGCCGACGAGCGCGCCGCCGGCGACGGCGACCAGCAGCGCCACCCACTCGTTGACGCCGTGGGTGACGTTCAGGACGGCGAAGATCGCCGCGCACAGGCCGCTGACCGAGCCGACCGAGAGGTCGATCTCGCCGAGCAGCAGCACGAAGACCACGCCGATCGCGATCATCCCGGTGCCGACGATCTGCTGCGACAGGTTGGAGAGGTTCTGCGCGGAGAGGAAGCTGCTGTCCAGGCTGCCGAACACCGCCCAGATCACGATCAGCGCCAGCACCACGGGCACCGAGCCGAGTTCGCCGCTGCTCAGGCGTCGGCGGAACTCGATCAGGTAGCCCTTGACGCCCTCCTGGCGCACGATCAGCCGCGGGTCCACGGCGGGGGTCGCCGACGCGGCCACCGGGACGGGGGCGTTGACGCCGCCCTTGGGCATGCTGTCCTCGGGCAGGACGTGCCGGCCCGGCTCCTCGCCGGGAGAGTTCTCGGTCACTGGGAGCCCTCCGTGCCGCGGGCCTGCCGGCGGGTCACGGCGTTGTCCGTGGCACCGGTGATGGCCGAGATGATCTGTTCCTGGTTGGTGTAACGCCGGTCGAAGACACCGTTGTTGCGGCCGAGGCGCAGCACCGCGACGGTGTCCGCGACCGCCATCACGTCGGCCATGTTGTGGCTGATCAGGATCACGCCGAGGCCGCGCTCGCGCAGCCGCTCGACCAGGTCCAGCACCTGGGCGGTCTGCTCGACGCCGAGCGCGGCGGTCGGCTCGTCCAGCATCACGACCTTGGGCGAGCCGATCAGCGCGCGGGCGATGGCCACCACCTGGCGCTGGCCGCCGGAGAGCGAGGCGATCGGGATCCGCACGCTGGGGATCCGGATGGACAGCGTGTCGAGCAGTTCGCGCGAGCGCTTCTCCATCTCGACCTCGTCGAGGACGGCGAACCGCCGGATCTCCCGGCCCAGGAAGAGGTTGCCGACCACGTCGAGGTTGTCGCAGAGCGCGAGGTCCTGGTAGACGGTGGCCACGCCCAGGTGCTGGGCGTCCTGCGGGCGGTGGATGGAGACCGGGCGGCCCTCCCATTCGATGACGCCCTCGTCGGGCTGGTGCACCCCGGCGATCGCCTTGACCAGCGTCGACTTGCCAGCGCCGTTGTCGCCGACCAGCGCCAGCACCTCGCCGGTGTGCACCTCCAGCTCGATGTCGGTGAGCGCCTGCACGGCGCCGAACCGTTTGGAGACCCCGCGCAGGGCCAGTACGGTCTCACCTGCCACAGTGACCAACTCCCTTGCCCCGCCCGCCGGTCCGGGGGGCGGGGCGTGTTCCGCTACGGGCGTTCCGGGCGCGTGCGTACGGGCCTTCGGGGGCCCGGTCACGCGGGCCCCGCTACGTGAGGCCGGCCTGGGCGCAGGCGGCGGCGTAGTCCGGCGTGCAGATCTGCGCGACGGTGTAGAGGCCGTCGGCGACCACCGTGGTCTTGATGTTGTCCTTGGTCAGCACGATCGGGGTGATCAGGTCGGCCGGCACCTTGTTGCCGCTGCCGTTGGTCACGGTCACCGGGATCAGCTCGGGCTCCGGGGTCTTGCCCTCGGCGAAGGCCACCGCCATCCGGGCGGCCGCGTCGGTCTCGGGCTTGAACGGCTTGTAGATCGACATCGTCTGGGTGCCCGCCAGGATCCGCTGCACCGCGTCCAGCTGGGCGTCCTGGCCGGTCAGCGGCACGCTGAGGCCGGCCGCCTTGAGCGCGGTGGCGATACCGGCGGCCATGCCGTCATTGGCCGAGTAGACGCCGACCACGTTCGGGCCGCCGATCGCGGTGATCGCCGCGGACGCCTCCTGGTTGGCGTTGTTCGGGTCCCAGTTCGGCGTGTCGTACTCCTTGCCGATCGTGAGCTTGCCGTCGATCGCGCTGTGCGCGCCCGCCTTGAAGTCGGCCGCGTTGGGGTCGGTGGGCGACCCGTTGATCATGATGATCGACCCGGCGTCCGCCTTGCCGTCCACCGCCGCCACCAGGGCCTGGCCCTGGAGCTCGCCGACCTTCTTGTTGTCGAACGACACGTACGCGTCCACCGGGCCCTGGGCCAGCCGGTCGTAGGCGATCACCTTCACGCCCGCGTCGTGCGCCTTCTGGACGGAGGACTGGATCGACTTGGAGTCCACCGCGTCCAGGATCAGCACCTTGTCGCCCTTGGTCAGCGCGGTGTCCACCTGGGTCTGCTGGGTGGTCGCGTTCTCGTTGGCGTTGTAGTAGTCGATCTGCGCGTTCGGCGCGAGCTCCTTGATCCTCTGCTCGATCAGCGGGCGGTCGAACTGCTCGTACCGGGTCGTCTTGGTCTCCGGGAGCAGCAGGCCGATCTTGATCGCCCCGCCCCCGCTCGCGCTGCCCGAGGACGAGCTGCCGGTCGACTGCTTGGCGCTGCCGCACGACGCCAGTCCGAGCCCGACGGAAACCACTGCGGCCACCGCGACGGCGCGGCGAAGCCCGATGCTCATGAGGATGCCTCTCCAGTTGAGTCCACCCCCGCCTCCGAGTGTGCGAACCCGGGGCCGTCCCCACGATCCGGGCTGCGCCGAACGGGTAGCCGGAACCCCTCGGACACCCCTTGGCACCCCCCGGACAGCCGAAACGGCCCGCCGGGTGAAGCCGGCGGGCCGTCGTGGTGCAGTGCAGTCCGGTCAGGCCTGGTCCGAAGCCGGGGCCGGTCCCGTCGAGGAGCGGATGACCAGCTCCGGGTCGAAGAGCAGCTCGCCGGTCGGCACCTCCCGATTGCTGACCAGCGCCAGGATGCTGCGGCCCACCTCCAGCGCCAGCCGGTCGGCCGGCTGGCGGACGGTGGTCAGCGGCGGGTCGACGAACTCGGTGATGGCCGAGCCGTCGTAGCCGACCACCGAGACGTCGCCCGGGACGCTGCGGCCCTGGCGGCGGATCCCGCGGATCGCGCCCAGGGCCATGTAGTCGCTGGCCGCGACGATGGCCGTGGCCCCGCGGGCGAGCAGCGGGCCGACCGCGGCCTGGCCGCCCTCCACCGTGTAGGACTGGCGGATCACCCAGTCCTCGGCGCCCTCGATGCCCCGTCGGGCCATCGCGTCCAGGAAGCCCTGCACCCGGCGGTCGGCGGGGTGGTTGCCGGCCGGTCCGGAGGCCATCCCGATCCGCCGGTGCCCCAGCCGGTACAGGTGGTCGACCGCCTGCTCGGCGGCGAGCGCGTCGTCGGTGGAGAAGACCGGGGTGGGCACGCCGTCCGCGAACTCGCCGTTGATCCCGACGAACGGCACCCGGCGCTGGCGCAGCAGTTCGTACGTCTCCAGGTCCGCGCCGTCGACGGTGTTGGAGGCGGAGAGGAACACGACCGCCGCGATCCCCTTCTCCACCAGCGTGGCGATGAAGTCCCGTTCCTGCACCCCGCCGGGGAAGGCGGGGCAGAGCACCGTCTTCAGCCCGTGCGGCGCGAGCGCCGACTCGATCCGCTCCGCGACGTCGGCGAAGAACGGGTTCGAGACGAACTCGGTTATCACCGCGACGAGTTGACCTTGGGTCTGGCGTTCGTAGCCGAGTTCGGCCATGGCCAGTTCGACGGCGTCCCTGGTCTTCTTCGAGACGCCCTGGCGCCGGTTGATCACCCGGCTGACAGTCGCCTCGCTGACTCCCGCGCGGGCTGCCACGTCGGTGATCCCGACCTTCATCGTGGTCCTTCCGTGATCGTGAGCGTTGCCAGTCCTCCGCGGGGGACGGCCAGCGGTCGGGGACCGTCCGGCATGAACTCCAGCGAGCCCTCCATGATACGGCCGTCGGGGCCGTGGATCTCGCCCTGGACCCAGACCCCGCCACCGCGTACCTCCACCACCACCCGGTCCCCGGCCGAGCCGTTGACCAGCTGGACCCGGCGGTACGCGGCGAAGTCCAGCGGCACCACCAGGTCGCCGTGGACGCTCAGCAGGGCGCGGTCGCCCGCGGCGGCCCGCACCAGCGGGTACAGCTCGTCGGGGCGGCCGGGCTCGACCTCGCCGTCCAGCAGCAGGTCGGCGTGCCGCTGCCACTGCCGCAGCCAGAACGCGATCGCGTCGCGGTGCGCCTGCGGGATCCGGTCGAGCCGCACCGAGATCTGCGGCACCGAGTGCAGGGCGCCGATCAGTTGGCGGGCCACCGCCTCGACGGGCGCGTCCGGGGACCACAGCAGCATGTCCGAGTGGACGGCGCCGCCGACGGCGAGCAGCGAGGTGTCGAGCGTGCGCACCCGGTTGGCGGGCGCGTCCGCCGGACAGTCGAAGGACCGCAGCATGTTGCCGAACGGCGCCATGCCGGGGCCGACATAGGGCTGGCGCAGCTCCAGCAGCAGGTCGGGGCGGGCCGCCTCCAGGGCGTCCCGAAGCTCCGTCAGCAGCGTGATCATGGCCTGGCCGACGTCCCCCGCACCGTCGCCGGCGTACACCATGGCCTGGTCGAGGAAGTCGACCTTCAGCCCGTCGAGGCCCGACTCGCGGACCAGGCCCGCCATCCGGTCGACGACGTGCCGCCGGACCTCGGGCCGGCGCGGGTCGAGGACGTACGCGCCCGGCACCCCGGCGGGGGTGGGCGCGAACGGCGCCCACTCGGCGAAGCACTCGGCGTCGGGGCCGAGCAGCAGCGGCGCGACCCACGCCATGTACCGCAGCCCGGCCTCCTGGACGCGCGCCACGTGTCCGGCGAAGTCGGGGAACTTGGCCCGGTCGGGCCGCCAGTCCCCGCAGCCCGCGTAGCCGCGGCCGTGGCCCTGCTCCTGCCATCCGTCGTCGAGGATCAGCACCCCGCAGCCGAGGCCGGCGGCCAGGTCGGCCTGGGTCTCGACGGCCTGCGCGTCGACGTTCTGGTTGAAGGCGTACCAGGTCGAGTAGACCGGCGTACGGGCCGACCCGGGCACCTTCATCGGGGTGGTCGAGCGGGCGAACCAGCCGCGCAGCAGCCGCATCGCGGTGGCCACCGAGGGCGCCCGCGGGACCAGCAGCAGCCGGTGCGGCCGCTCGGAGGCCGGCAGGCTCAGGTGGACGACGTGGGTGTCGTCCTCCTCCGACACCCCGAAGCGCACCGACGTCTCCGGGACGGGGTCGGTCGCCGCGAAGGCCAGCATGGTGGCGCCGGACTGGTCGTAGAGGCAGCCCGCGGCGTGCCCGGCGACCAGCGAGACCCGGGCCTGGCCCTCCCAGTCGGCGAGCAGGGTGCGCCGCCACCCGCCCTGCGGGTGCCAGTAGCCGACGGCGTCGCCCAGCGGCACGGAGAAGCGGACCTCGACCGGGGAGTTCCCGGCCGTCACCTCCAGGACCCGCAGCCCGTCGGCCGGTTCGCCGAGCGTCCAGGCCGCCCGGACGCCGGGGGCCTCGGCGAGCAGGGCGATCGACACCCCGTCGAGCAGCGGCTCCCAGGGAGCCTGCGGGAGTCCCGCGGTCGTCACGGCCTCGCCGGTCTTCACGGTCTGGGTCTGCACGTTCACTCCTTGACAGCGCCGGCGAGAAGGCCGGAAACGAAGTGGCGCTGAAGCGCCAGGAAGACGGCGGCCATCGGCAGCGCGGCGATCGAGGTGCCGGCCAGGATCGCGCCGTAGTCGGTCTCGTCGAGGCCCTGCAGCGAGGCGAGGGCCACCGGGATGGTGAACGAGGCGCCGTCGCGCAGCACCAGCAGGGGCCAGAGGAAGTCGTTCCACTGGTAGAGGAAGAGGAAGATCGCCAGCGCCGCGAGCGCGGGCTTCATCGGCGGCAGCGCCACCCGCAGGAACAGCCGCAGCTCACCGCAGCCGTCCATCCGGCCGGAGTCGAGCAGCTCGTCCGGGAGCGCGCCCATCGACTGGCGCATCAGGAAGATCCCGAAGGGCAGCGCCAGGTTGGGCATGATCACGGCCTGGTAGGTGTTCAGCCACTCCAGGTCGGTCATCATCCGGAACAGCGGCACCAGGGTGACCTGGGCGGGGATCACCAGCCCGAGCATCAGCAGCCCGAACACGGCCTCGCGGCCACGGAAGCGGTACTTGGCGAAGCCGTAGCCGGCGAGCGTGCAGACGGCGCCCGCACAGAGGGTGTAGACGGCCGCGATCAACAGCGAGTTGAGCACGACGCGGCCGAACTGCGCCGAGTCCTGAAGGGTGTTCAGGTTGTCGAGCAGGTGTCCGCCGGGCAGCATCGGCGGCGGACTGTCGAAGATCTCCTTCGAGCTGTGCGTGGAGGCGACCACCAGCCAGTAGAAGGGGAGGCCGACGACGGCGAGCACGATGGCGAGGCCGGAGGTGAGCAGGATGCCCCTGCCGCGTTGGCGTGTGGTCACGACTTGTCCCCCAGGACGCGGAACTGGATGACGCCGAGGATCCCGATCAGCACGGCGAGGGCGTAGGCGATCGCCGACGCGTAGCCGAAGTCGAAGAACTTGAAGGCGGTCTGGTACAGGTACACACCGATGGTCAGGGTCGCGTTGTCGGGACCGCCGCCGGTGAGGATGTACGGCTCGTCGAAGATCTGCAGGGTGCCGATGGTGGAGAGCACCGTGGTGAGCAGCAGCGCGGGCCGCAGGCCGGGCAGGGTGACATGGACGAAGGACTTCCACGCACCGGCCCCGTCCACGGCCGCGGCGTCGTACAGCTCGGACGGGACGGTCTGCAGCCGGGAGAGCAGGATCACCGCGTTGTAGCCGGTGTAGTGCCAGCTCAGCGCCAGGCCGAGGGAGATCTTCGCCCAGAGCGGGTCGGTCAGCCACGGCACCGCGTCGATGCCGGTCAGCCCGAGCAGCCAGTTGACCAGGCCGTACTCCTGGTTGAGCAGCACCGAGAAGATGATCCCGTACGCCACCAGGCCGGTGACCATCGGCAGGAAGAACCCGAGCCGGAAGACGGTCCGGCCGCGCAGCAGCGTGGAGTTGAGCGCGACCGCGAGTCCGGTGGCGAGGGCCAGCATCACCGGCACCTGGACGGCGAGGATGACCCCGGTGTTCTTCAGCGCGGTCCAGAACAGCGGGTCCTCGATCAGCCGGGCGTAGTTGTCCGCGCCGACGAAGGTGTCCACCCCGCCGACCGTCCGGTGCAGGCTGAGGACGAAGGACCAGCCGATCGGGTAGAGCTTGAACCCGGCGAAGAGCAGCAGTGCGGGCAGGACGAAGAGGTAGGGGGCGAGCCGCCGCCCCCGCGGGGGGCGCGGACGGCGGACCGCGCCCCCGGTGGCGGGGGGCGCGGACGCCTTCCCGCCGAGGAGCGTCGCGGTCATCGCACGACCTTGCGTCCGGTCTGCTTGCCGAGCAGGTCCGCGGCCTCCTTGAGGACCTTGGCCGGGTCGGCGCCCTTGAGCAGGACCTTGGACTGGGCGTCGGTGACGACCTTGAGCGCGCGGGCGTAGTCGGCGGTGTAGTTGACCGCGGACGAGGGTGCCTTGAGCGCCTCCAGGAAGATCTCACCCTTCTTCTGCCCGCTGAAGAACGCCGACGGCTCGTGGAAGACCGCGTCGTCGTAGGCCTTGAGCAGGGCCGGTGCGATGCCCTTGCCCTTGTAGATGCTGACCTGGGAGGCCGGGCGGGTCAGCACGAACTCGATGAAGCTCCAGGCGGCGGCCTGGTGCTTGCTGCTGCCCGCGACCGCCAGGTGGGTGGAGTTCACGGTGGCCGCGGTGGCCCCGCCCCGGCGCACGGCCGGCGGGAGGCGGACCTTCCACTTGCCGGCCTCCTCGGGCACCTGCTCCTCGATGATGCCGCCGAACCAGGTGGGCCAGGGCAGGACGGCCGCGGTGCCCTTCTTGATGGAGCTCATCAGGGCGTTCCAGCCGCCGGCGAGGTCGCTGACCAGTTCGGCGTCGTTCATCGTCTTGATGAGCGTCATGGCCCGGACGGACTCCGGGGAGTCGAGGGTGATCTCCCCGTCGAGGTTGAAGTAGAAGGCGCCCTGGAGCTGGAGCAGCATCTGGAAGAAGTTGGCGGCGTCCGGCTGCGAGGCGGGCTTGTCGATGCCGAGCAGGTAGGCGCCGGTCTTCTCCTTGATCTTCTTGCCGGCCTCGATCGCCTCGTCCCAGGTCTGCAGCGCGTCGGCGTCGACGCCGGCCTGCTCGAAGAGGTCGGCGTGGTAGTAGAAGCCGGCCGAGTTGGCCTCCCAGGGCAGCGCGTTGATCCGCTCGCCGCGCGGCGAGACGGTCTGCCACATCCCCTGGGCGAAGGCGTCCCGGTAGCCCTCGGCGCCGAAGGCGTGCAGGTCGGCGAGGCCGTTCGGGAACTTCTCGACGTAGCCCGGGAGGTAGTCGACGCCGATGTGCAGGACGTCGCCGAGGCCCTGTCCGCCCGCCGCCATGGCGGTGGTGATCTTGTCCCAGATCGCCGGGTTGCCGATGTCCTCGACGGTGACCGCGATGTCCGGGTACTTCTTGTTGAACTCCGGCAGGAGGGCCTTCATCTCGGCCGCCGGCCCCTGCCAGGACCAGACCGTGATCTTGCCCTTGTCCCGGTCGCCGGCCGCCCCGGACGCACCGCTGCCGCTACCACTGCCGCCCGAACAGGCCGTGAGACCGGTGAGGCCGGCCCCGGCCGCGATCGCGCCGCCGATCTGCAGAACTCTTCGACGTTCCAGCTCCATGGCTGTTTCCACCCTGCTCGCACACTCTTGCGGACCCTGACGAGCCGGGACTCTAACAACGCGTTCTCGAAACTTGCAAGCCTTCGTTGAAAACTTTCAGTTCTATCCGTCAGGAAATTCTGTCGGATCCATTGCAAGTCTTCGCGGCGACTTGTTAGCGTGCCCCGGCCCCGGCCGACGAAGACCGGCCGCTTCCCCACAGCCCGGGAGAACCCGATGAACCGTTCCCGCTTGTCGCTGCTGACCGCCTGCGCGCTGCTCGCACCGCTCGCCCTCGGCGTCCCGGCCGCGTCCGCCGCACCCGCCCAGGGCGGCGACCCGCGCGCCGGGGCCGCCGCCCCGGCACCGCTGACCATCGTCAACCCCGGCTTCGAACAGGGCGCCACGGGCTGGCAGTTCACCGCCGGAACCGGGGTCGCCACCAACTACCCGCACGGCGGCGGGAAGCTGGTCTACCTCGACGACGGCGCCGGGAAGAAGATCTCCCAGACCGTGACGGCCACCGGCCGCGGCACGTACGACATCACGGCCTGGATCGCCACCGGCGGCACCGGCGGCCGCTACGTCGCCCGGGTCAACGGCGTGGTCGCCGCCTCCCAGGCCCTGCCCGACGCCGCCAACTACCGGCGCTACACGCTCAGCCGGATCGCCCTCACCCGGGGCGACAGGCTGGAGATCGCCTTCGAGTCGGGCGACGCCTGGATCAACGCCGACGACCTGATGGTCTCGCCCTCCTCACCCGCCGACCCCAGGATCAGCTCCTCGGACCCGAGGATCGTCGAGATGTTCGACTGGTCCAAGCGCAAGGCCAACAGCTGGGTCCAACTGCCGGGCGTCCAGGGGCCGCTGAACGTCGACGAGCGCAACACCGGCGGCACCGGGACGGGCACCTACGGCGCCTCCTACTGGGCCGGCTACGCCAACCGCAGCGGCTACTACTCCCGCGACTTCGCCCACCAGCTGTCCGGCGCGGGCGTCCTCGGGCTGAGCGCCGCGAACAAGTCGATGCTGCGCTCGTACGCCGCCTCCGCCACCACGGAGCACAAGTACTACCCGGTGTGGGCGATGAACTTCGACACCACCACCTACCTCTCGATCGACTACGGCAGCCCCGCGCGCTTCGTCCGCGAGGTCCCCGCCACCTTCGAGCTGGTGCAGAAGGCCGCCGAGGCCTACCGGTGGAGCGGCGACCGCTCCTACCTCGACGACCCGGCCCTGTGGAACTTCTACCGCCACGCCACCGACGAGTTCGTCGCCCTGCACGACGGCCTCAAGGACAACGGCGCCGTGAAGGTCGCCGAGGGCACCGGCAAGGGCATCTTCCAGGGCACCGCCAGCTACAACGAGCAGAGCGGAGAGCCGCTCGCCGAGGCCGGCGACGCGATCGGCTCCCAGTACCAGGCCTACCTGGCGATGGCCTCGCTCGCCCGCGCCAAGGGCGACTGCACGCTCGCCGACACCTACGAGAAGAAGGCCAGGGACCTCAAGGCCTACTTCAACTCCACCTGGAGCGGCACCGGCTCGGGCGCGGACATGGTGCGCGGCTACACCACCGACGGGCGGGCGCTGACCGGCTGGGGCATGGAGAACAGCTGGTTCATGCCACTGAAGCAGATCATCGACCCCGGCGCCCGGCTGGACGCCTACCTCGACTACATCGACCAGCAGGCCTCGGGCGACGGACAGCCCTCCAACATCGAGGCGCTCACCTACCTGCCCGACACCTTCTTCCGGAACAACCGCAACGACACCGCCTGGAAGTGGATGCAGCACGTCTACGACCAGAAGGACGTCCAGCACGTCAACGCCGCGCAGGGCACCAACGGCGACTACCCCGAGGTCTCCTTCACGCTGCTCGGCCAGACCGTCGAGGGCCTGATGGGCGTCGCCCCCAACGCCCCCGAGCGCACCCTCACCACCCAGTCCCGGCTGCCCTCGGGCATGGACTGGCTGAAGATCGACGACCTCCGGATCGGCGGCGAGACCTTCTCGCTGCGCCACGACGGCGCCACCAGGTCGACCCTGACCAACGTGTCCGGCGGGTCCGCCTACACCTGGGAGGCCCGATTCCCCGGCGTGCACGCCACCGTCACGGTCGACGGCGTGCCGCGCAAGGCCCGGACCAAGGTGGTGGACGGGGTGACGTACACCTACGTCACCCAGACCGTCGCCCCGGGCCGCACGGTGACGGCCCAGGTGGGCTGACCACCGCCGGCCGACGGCCGGACCGGGCTCCGCCCCGACGGCGAGGCCGCCCCCGCGGATGTGCGGGGGCGGCCTCACGACCTGCGCCTTTGCAGGTCACCGACGGCAGGGCCGGAGCAGGGTCAGTGCGCCGGAGCCGGGTAGGTCGGGTACTCGACACCGGAGACGTACTGGACGACCCGGATCACCTGGCAGGAGTAGCCGAACTCGTTGTCGTACCACAGGTAGAGGATCGCGTTGTCGCCCTCGACCTTGGTGGCGCCGGCATCGACGATCGAGGCGTGCCGCGAGCCGATGAAGTCGCTCGACACCGCGTCGGGGGCGGTGATGAAGTCGATCTGGCGCTTGAGCGTGGAGGTCAGCGACACGTCGCGCAGGTAGTCGAGGACCTCCTCGCGGTTGGTCTCACGCGCGAGCTGCAGGTTCAGGATCGCGATCGAGACGTCCGGCACCGGGACGCGGATCGAGCTGCCGGTGATCTTCGCGTCGAGGTCGGGCAGCGCCTTCGCGACGGCGGAGGCGGCACCGGTCTCGGTGATGACCATGTTCAGCGGCGCCGAACGGCCACGGCGGTCCGAGCTGTGGTAGTTGTCCAGCAGGTTCTGGTCGTTGGTGAACGAGTGGACGGTCTCCACGTGGCCGCGCAGAACGCCGTACTCGTCCGCCATCGCCTTCAGCGGCGGGACGATCGCGTTGGTGGTGCAGGAGGCGCAGGACAGGATCTGCTCGTCCGGCTTGATCGTGTCGTGGTTCACCCCGTGCACGATGTTGGGGACGTCACCCTTGCCCGGCGCGGTCAGGACGACCTTGTCGATGCCGGGGCGGAGGTGCTTCGACAGGCCCTCGCGGTCGCGCCACCGGCCGGTGTTGTCGATCAGGATGGCGTTCTTGATCCCGTACTCGGTGTAGTCCACCGTGGTCGGGTCGTCGGAGTAGATCACCGTGATCTCGTGACCATTGGCGATGATCTTGTTGTTGGACTCGTCCACGGTGATCGTGCCCTGGAACTGGCCGTGGATGGAGTCCCGGCGCAGCAGCGAGGCGCGCTTGACCAGGTCCTCGCCACCGCTGTTGCGGACGACGATGGCACGCAGCCGCAGGCCGTTGCCCGAGCCGGCCTTCTCGATGAGCAGGCGGGCCAGCAGCCGGCCGATCCGGCCGAAGCCGTACAGGACGACGTCGCGCGACCCCTGGCGCTCCAGCTTGTTCGGGCCGGTCGCGCCGGCGACCGCCTCCGCGGTGAAGTCCTCCACCGAGAGGCCGCGGTCGTCGGCCTTGTAGGTCGCGGCGAGCATGCCGATGTCGATCTGGGACGGGCCGAGATCAAGAGCGGTGAGCGCCTGCAGGAACGGCAGCGTCTCGGTGACCGAGAGCTCCTCCCCGGCGATCTGGCGGGCGAACCGGTGGGTCTTGAGGATGCTGACCACCGACTTGTTCACCAAGGAGCGGCTGTGCAGCAGGACCGTGACGTCCCTCTCCCGATGCAGTCTCCCGATGATCGGAATCATCGACTCCGCGATCTCCTCGCGGTTCATCCAGTTCGTGAACACGTCTTCGTTGACAGTCACAGGTCCATCTTTCGAGCTAGGCGATGCGTACATGCTAGCTTTGGGCCATTTTGCTCTCGCGGGGGGACCCGTCTGAGCGCGGCCTTCCCGCTGCACAGGGCCGGTGGGCGGGCCGGCCGCCCGGCCCCGCCGCGCTGGTCGGATCAGGCCAAACCTGGCCGCCGCGGCATACCGGGCCGGATCCCGACCCCTTCCGAGGCCGGGACCCTACCGTAGGGCGACACCCTGCGGTTTTACCTCCCGGGCTCAGGCGGCGGCGGAGGCCCGGGTCGCGAGCAGGTCGGCGAGGCCGCCCACGGTGGGGTGGTTGAAGAGGTCGCGGACGGTGATCCGGGCCGGCGCCGCGCGGTTGATCCGGGCGACGACCCGGGCGGCGAGCAGGGAGTGGCCGCCCACGGTGAAGAAGCTCTCGTCGTCGCCGAACCCCTGGTGCCCGAGGGCCTGCTCCCAGACGCCGCGGACGGTCTCGCGCTGCTCCTGCCAGAGCGTGCCCGCCGCGTCCTCCCGGCCCTGCGCGGCGGGGGCGCCCTGTTCGCCCGAAAGGCCCTGCTCGCCCAAAACGCCCTGCTCACCCGGCTGTTGCTGGTTCATTCTCGTGTGCCCCCTGTTCCGTCTGTGGCGTACACCACAATCACCCACGTCACTCTAACGTGACATCTGATGTGTGACATTGTATCGAGCTGGAGGTGGCCGATGCATGTCGCACATGGCGCCGGGATTCCCCTGACGCAGCAACAGGAGACGGTCTGGAAGGCCCAGTTGATGGCCCCGACCGCCGACTCGTACCACATCCCGCTGGCGTTCCGACTGACCGGTCCGATCGCCCCGCCGGCACTCGACCAGGCCCTGCGGTATGTGGTCGAACGCCACCCCGTGCTGCGCACCGCGATCGCCGACGGCCCGGTCGACGGATCAGCCGACGGACCGGCCGACGGATCAGCCGACGGATCAGCCGACGGATCAGTCGGCGGCCCGGCCGAGGGCCCGGAGCGCGGGCCGCTCCAGTTCGTCCAGCCGCCGCCGGCGTCGGTGCTGACCGTGCACGCGACCACCCGGGAGCAGGCCGCCGAGCTGCTCGCCGGGACCGCCGCCCTGCCGTTCGACCCGGCCGCGCCGCTGCGGCTGGCCGCCCACCTGTTCCGCTGGGCCCCCGACGAGGCCCTGCTGCTGCTGGTGTTCGACCATGTCGCGGTGGACGCCCCCTCGGTGGCCATGCTGCTGAGCGAGCTCTCCCGGTACTGCGCCGAGCCGCCCGCGCCGGGCGGCGGGGAGCTCCCGGAGGAGGGCTACTTCGCCTACGCCCTGGAGCAGCGGGCGAGGTTCGCCCGGCCCGACGCCGAGACCGCCGAGGGCGCCGCGTTCTGGACGGCCCGGGTCACCGGACTGGACACCGGGGCGGCGGCGCGGACCGGCCGCGACACCGACGGCCCGGCCGGCGAGCTGGTGGTGGACCTGCCCGCCGACCTCACCCCGGCCGTCACGGCCACCGGCGGCTCCCTGTTCACCGTGCTGATGGCCGCCTACTGCCTGGCCCTGCGCCACCTCTCCGCGGCCGCCGACGTCCTGGTCTCCTACCCCGCCATCGACCCGTGGCGGGCCGACTACGAGGACGCGGTCGGCCTCTTCACCGACATGCTGCTGCTGCGCGCCCCGGACCTCGACGACCGCAGCCTCTCCGGCTACGCGGCCGAGGTCCGCGAGGAGCTGCTGGCCGGCTTCGAGCACCAGGGCGCACCGCTGGCCGGGATGCACCGGGCGCTGCGGATCGCCGGCGGCGAAGTCCGGGCGATGCTCTCCGTCCACGACGTCGGCGCCGAGCAGCTCACCCTGCCCGGCATCGCCGTGGAGCGGGTGCCGATCCACCCGCAGACCGGCAAGATCGACCTGCTGCTGGCCGTCGAGGTGGCCGGCGAGCGGACCAGGGCCCGCCTCCAGTACCGCCGGGACCGGCACACCGACGAGCAGGCCGGCACCATCGCGGCGGCCTTCCGGGTGGTCCTCGAAGCGCTGGCCGGGATCGCGGTGGGCGTCGACCCGCCCGCCGCCCGGGTGGAGCTGCTGCCCCGGGCCGAGCGGGAGCGGGTGCTCGCGCTGGCCCACGGGCCGGCCGCCGCCGCGTTCGTCCCGGTGACCCGCGCCTTCCTGGAGCACGCCCGGCGCGCCCCGCAGAACACGGCCGTCCTGGCCGGCGCCGAGCGGCTCGACTACCGCGGGCTGGAGCGCGCCTCGGCCCGGATCGCGGGCCGGCTGCACGCCCTCGGCCTGCCGCGCGGCAGTACCGTCGCCCTCTGCGTGCCGCGCTCGGCCGGGTACGTCACGGCCGCCCTCGGGGTGCTGCGCAGCGGGCACGCCTTCCTGCCCGTCGACCCCGAACTCCCGCGCACCAGGCTGGGCTTCGTGCTCGCCGACGCGGACGCCGCGGCCGTGCTGGTCCAGACGGCCGAGGACGCCGCCGCACTCGGCGGACGGCTGCCGGCACTGGCCCTCGACGAGTCTGACCCCGCCGGGCCGACGCCCGACGCAGCGGGGTCCGACGCAGCAGCGTTCGACGCCGAGGAGCCCGGGCCCGCGGACGCCGCCTATGTGATCACCACCTCGGGCAGTACCGGCCTGCCCAAGTCCGTCCGGGTGCCGCACCGGGCGCTGGCCAACAACCTGCACTGGAAGGCCGACACCTTCGGCTTCACCGCCGCCGACCGGTTCCACTTCAAGACGCCGCCGGTCTTCGACGCCTCGGTGTGGGAGTACCTCGTCCCGCTCACCGTCGGCGCCTCGGTCGTCGTCGCCCCCGCCTGGGCGCACCGCGACCCGGCCGCCCTCGCCGCGGAGATCGCCGCGCAGGGCGTCACCGTCGTCCAGTTCGTCCCGACGCTGCTCAAGGCGCTGCTCGCGGAGCCGGCGCCGACCGGGGGCAGCCCGGTGCGCGCGGTCTTCAGCGGCGGCGAGGCGCTGGACGCCGCGGTCGCCGAACGGGCGGCCCGCTGGTTCGGCGCGCCGGTGGTCAACCTCTACGGACCGGCCGAGGCGGCGATCGACGTCACCTCCCACACCGTCGCCGCCGACGGTCCCGCCGGACGGGTCCCGATCGGCCGGCCGGCCGCGGGGGCGCAGGTCCACGTCCTCGGCCGGGGCGGCCAGCTGCTGCCCGCCGGGGTGCCCGGCGAGCTCTGGGTGGGCGGGGTGCCGCTGGCCGACGGCTATGTGAACCGCCGGGAGCTCACCGGGGAGCGCTTCGTCCCGCACCCCTTCGACCCCGATCCGCAGGCCCGGCTCTACCGCACCGGCGATCTGGGCGTGCGGCGCGCGGACGGCACCCTGGAGTTCCTCGGCCGGGCCGACGGGCAGGTCAAGCTGCGCGGGATCCGGCTGGAGCTGGACGAGATCCGGGCGGTGGCGCTGGACCACCCCGAGGTCCGCGACGCGGTGGCCCGGCTGGTCACGGCCGGCCGCGAGGAGATGCTGGCGCTGTACTTCCTCGGCGAGCTCCCCGACACCCGGGAGCGGCTGCGCGACCATCTCGCGGAGCGGCTGCCCGCCGCGCTGCGGCCCGGCGCACTCGTCCCGCTGGAGGCGTTCCCGCTCACCGGCAGCGGCAAGGTGGACACCCGGGCGCTGCCCGCACCGCCGCCCGCCGCCCCGCCCGGCCCGGCCGACCTGCCGCGCTCCGAGACCGAGCGCCGGATCGCCGCCCGCTGGGCCGAGGCCCTGGGCACCGGCCCGGAGCAGGTGCCCAGGGACGTCAGCCTGTTCGAACTGGGCGGGAGCTCGCTCACCCTGATCCGCCTGCACCGTCTGCTCCGCACGGAGTTCGGCACCGTCCTGCCGATCACCGACCTGTTCTCGTCCCCCACCGTCGCCGCCGTCGCCGAGGCGCTGAAGGCAGCCGGCCAGCACGAAGGATCCTCATGAACGAGCACGCGAACGGGCGGCCGGGCGCCGCCCACGATCCCGGCCCCCCGCCCGGCCCCGCCGTCGCGGTCGTCGGCCTGGCCTGCCGATTCCCCGGCGCCCGGGACCTGGACGAGTACCGGGCGCTGCTGCTGCGCGACGGCGGCGCGGTCCAGCGGTTCACCGATGACCAGGACGGCCCGGACGGCGAGGCCGCGGACCCGCGGTACGTCCCGGTCGGCGGCGAACTGGCGGACGTCGACCTCTTCGACGCCGAGTACTTCGGCATCGCCCCCGCCGAGGCCGCCGCGATGGACCCGCAGCAGCGGCTGCTGCTCCAGGAGGCCGTCCACGCCCTGGAGCACGCCGGGTGGGCCGGCGGCGCCGGACTCGGCCGGGTCGGCGTGTTCTGCGGCAGCGGCGACAACCGCTACGGCACGCTGATCGCCGCCGACGGCACCGAGCCCGCCCCGGGCACCACCGCCGCCGCGCTGCCGCTGCGGGTCTCCTACCACCTCGGGCTGACCGGCCCCAGCGTGTTCGTGGCCAGCCTCTGCTCCACCGCGCTGACCGCCCTCCACCTGGCCCGGCGCAGCCTGCTCGCCGGGGACTGCGACGCGGCCCTGGTCGGCGCGGTCTCCGTGGCGCTGCCGCACGAGCGCGGCTACCTGGCGGTCGACGGCGGGGTGCTGTCGCCCAGCGGCGCCTGCCGCCCCTTCGACCGGCGGGCCGACGGCACGGTGCCGGGCAGCGGCGTCGCGGTGGTGGTGCTCAAGCGGCTCTCCGACGCCCTGCGGGACGGCGACACCGTGCACGCGGTGCTGCGCGGCTCGGCGCTCAACAACGACGGCGCGGCCCGGCTCAGCTTCGCCGCGCCCAGCGTGGACGGGCAGCGGGACGTCCTGCTGGCCGCCTGGGCCGAGTCCGGGGTGGACCCGGCGACGATCGGCTACCTGGAGGCGCACGGGACGGGCACCCCGCTCGGCGACCCGGTCGAGCTCGCCGCCCTGCTGGCCGCCCGCCGGCGGCTCGGGGTGACGGCGCCCTGCGCGGTGGGCAGTGCCAAGGCCGCGCTCGGACACCTGGACGCGGCGGCCGGCATGGCCGGGCTGATCCGGGCGGTCCTCGCGGTCCGGGACGCGGTGGTGCCGGGCACCGCCGGCCACCGGGAGACCACCACGGCGGTCGACCTCGCGGGCAGCGGCCTGCACGTGCCGGCCGCCGCCTCCCCCTGGCCCGCCTCGGACGAACCGCGCCGAGCGGCGGTGACGGCGCTCGGCGTGGGCGGCACCAACGCGCACGCCGTCCTGGAGCAGCCGCCCGCCCGCCCCGCGGCGCCCGCCGCCGACGGGCCGCAGCTGCTCCCGCTCTCCGCCCGTTCGCCCTGGTCCTTCGAGCGGTCCGCCGCGAACGTCCGGGACGTGCTGGCCGAGGAGGGCGCCGACCCGGCCGCGCTGGCCCGCGCGCTCCAGGACGGCCGGGCCCCCGGCCGGCTGCGCCGCGCCTGGACCGCCGCCGACCCGGCCGGGCTCGCCGCGGCCCTGGCCGCCGGCCCGGCCACCCCGGTCGACGGCCCGCTGGTCCTCGGCCTGGCGGACGGCGACACCACCGCGGAGACCAGCACCGACACCGCGACCGACACCGCGGCCGCACCCGGCTTCGACCGGCGGCTCGCCGCCCTGCGGGCACTCGCCGCACTCGGGGTCGAGCCCGCCGCCCTCGCCGTCTGCGGCGCGGGCGAGTTCGTCGCGCTGGCCTTCGGCGGGGCACTCGACGAGGACACCGCCCGGCGCTGCGCCGGGCACCACGCGACGGCCGTGGCCGCCGCCCGCCCCGGCGGCGACCTCAGCGCCTGCGAGCGCGCGATGGCCGCGCTGGAGGCCGAGTTGGCGGCCGCCGAGCCCGGCCTGCTCCAGGTCGAGGTCCGCTCGGCGACGCTGGACACCGTCCTGCCCGCCGGCACCGCCCCCTCCCCCACCCACCTGCTGGACGTCACCGCCTCGGCCGTCCTCGGCGAGGAGCCGGCCCCGCTGCCGCCCGAGGCCCGCACCGTCGTCCCGGTCGACGGCGACGCCGAGCGCTGGCTGCGGCTGGTCGCCGACTGCTGGGAGCGCGGCGCGGACGTCCGCTGGGAGCTGCTGCGCCCGGTCGGCGGCGGGCGTAGCGCGGCGCCGCCCTACCCCTTCCAACCGGTGCGGCACTGGCACCCCGCCGTCCCGGACGGCCGGACGCAGCGACCCCCGCTGGCGGAGCCCCCGCCCGGACCGCAGGACCCGCCGCCCGGGGCGACCACCCTGGAGACCGTCCTCGCCATCTGGTGCGAGGTGCTGGGCCTGCCCGAGGTCGCCCCGGCCGACGACTTCTTCGTCCTCGGCGGCCACTCGATCCTGGCCGCCCAGGTGCTCGCCCGGATCCGCGAGTCGTACGGCGTGCGGATCCCGCTGGGCGACCTGCTGGACGCGGAGACCGCCGAGGCCACCGCGGAACTGATCGACACCGAGCTGGCCTCGTCGCGGCTGTACCGGACGCTGGTCGGCGCCCCGGACGCCGGCGCCGGGGACGACTGGGAAGAGGTGGAGCTGTGACCGCGCAGGACGTCCTGGAGGAACTCGCCGTGCGCGGGGCCCGGTTGGCCCTCGCCGAGGGCCGGCTGGCGCTGTCCGCCCCGGAGGGCGCGCTGGACCAGGAGCTCACCGCCAAGGTCCGCCAGCACCGCGAGGCGATCGTGCAGTTCCTGCGCGAGCGGGCCGAGGAGGAGGCCCGTCGGCAGGTGCGGATCGGCCGGGCCGACCGCACCGCCGCCCTGCCCGCCACCTACGCCCAGCAGCGGCTCTGGCTGGTCGAGCAGCTGGGCACCGAAGTCCCCGTCTACAACATGTACTTCGCGACCGAGCTGACCGGGCCGCTGGACGAGGCGGCGCTGCGCTGGGCCGCCGACCGGCTGATGGAGCGCCACGAGGTGCTGCGCACCGCGCTGCGGGAGGGCCCGGCCGGGCTGTTCCAGGAGATCGCGGAGGACTGCCCGACGCCGTACACCGTGTTCGAGGCGGACGGCGCCGAGGAGGAGGAGCGGCTGATCCGGCAGGTCACCGAGACCAGGTTCGACCTGGCCGCGGCCCCGCTGATCCGCTTCGACCTGATCCGCTGCGGACACCGCCGGTGGATCTTCGTGGTCACCCAGCACCATGTGATCTCGGACGGCTGGTCCACCGGCGTGATCCGCTCCGAGCTCACCGAGCTGTACGCGTCCCGGATCGCCGGCCGCCCCGCCGACCTGCCCGAACCGACCGTGCAGTACGCCGATTTCGCGGTCTGGGAGCGGGAGTGGCTGGGCACCGAACTGGCCGCGCGCCAGCGCCGGTTCTGGCGCGGTCAGCTGGCCGACCTGCCCCCGCTGGTCGACCTCGCCCCGGCCCGCACCCGGGAGGCCGTGCAGAGCTTCCGGGGCGACTCGCTGGACTTCCGGCTCGGCCCCGAGGCCACCGCGGCGCTGGAGCGGCTCTGCTCCTCGGCCGCCGCGACCCCCTACAGCGTGTTCATGGCGGTGCTCACCCTGCTGCTGGCCAGGGTCTCCCGGTCGGCCGACATCGCGGTGGGCAGCCCGCTGGCCAACCGGCCCTACCCCGCGCTGGAGCGCACCCTCGGGCTGTTCTTCAACTCCATCACCGTCCGGACGGTGGTCGACGAGGCCGAGAGCGTACGGGAGTTCCTCGCCAGGGTCCGGCGGACGGCCTTCGACGCCTTCGCCCACCAGGACCTGCCGTTCGACCAGGTGGTCCAGGCGGTCGCGCCGGAGCGCAGCAGCTCGCACTCGCCGGTGTTCCAGTCGATCTTCATCTACCAGAGCTACCCGGACACCGACCTCGACCTCCCCGGGGTGCGCTCCGGCTTCGCCCCGGAGCCGGTCTACGCGGCGCAGTACGACCTGATGCTGAAGCTGCGCCAGGAGACCGAGGGCTTCCTCGGCCAACTCATCTACAGCACCACGCTGTTCGAGGAGGCGCAGGCCCGCCGCCTGGTCGTCTGGTTCGAGCGGCTGCTGGTCGCGATGGCGCAGGACCTCGACCAGCCGGTCGGCGAGCTGTCGCTGGTCGGCGTGGAGGACGTGCTGCGGCAGGAGGCCTGGGACGCCGAGACGGAGCTCGGGGTCCCCTCGACCCCGGTGCACCGGGTGGTGCTGGAGCGGCTGGCCGGCCTGGCGGACACCGAGATGGTGGCGTTCCGGGACGAGGCGCTCACCGGGGCGCAGCTGGCCGAGCGGGCGGCCGCGGTGGCGGCCGGACTGCGGGCGGCGGGCCTGCGCCCGGGCGACCGGGTCGGACTGCTCGTGCCGCGCTCCCCCGCGCTGGTCGCGGTGCTGCTCGGAGTGCTGTCCGCAGGCCTGGTGTACGTACCGCTCAACGGGGCGGACCCGCGCGCCCGGCTGGAGGGCATGCTCGCCGACGCCGGCTGCGCGGCGCTGCTCACCGACGGGCCGTACGCCGGGCTGTGCCCGGACTTCACCGGTCTGCGCCTGCCGCTCGCGGGCATGACGGGGCGTCCGCCGCAGGGCGGGCCGATCGAGGAGCCCGCCCCCGGGGACACCGCCTACGTCATCTTCACCTCCGGCTCCACCGGTCGGCCCAAGGGCGTCGAGGTCGCCCACCGCGGCCTGGCCAACCTCTTCGCCGCGCTGGACCGGGCCGTCGCCCCGGAGCCCGGCACCCGCTGGCTGTCCGTCACCTCGGTGACCTTCGACATCGCCGTGCTGGAGCTGCTCTGGACGCTCTCCCGCGGCATCCCCGTGGTGCTCGCCGAGAACGCCGAGACGCTGGCCACCGGGCCGGACGGCGCGAGCGCCGAGAGCCTGCCGGAGCTCGTCGAGCGCAGCGGCGCGACCGCGCTCCAGGCCACCCCGACCCTGCTGCGCAGCGTGCTGCGGCTGCCCGGCGGCGACCGCGCACTGGCCCGGCTGCGGCTGCTGCTGGTCGGCGGGGAGCCGCTGGACCAGGCGCTGGCCGCCCGGCTGAAGGAGCTGGGCATCCCCCGGGTGCTCAACCTGTACGGGCCGACCGAGACCACGGTCTGGTCGACCGGCTGGGAGGTGCCGGAGCGGCCCGCGGCGGTGCTGGTCGGCCGCCCGCTGGCCAACACCCGGGTGCGGATCGTGGACGCCGCGCTGCGCCCGCAGCCGGACGGCCTGTTCGGCGAGCTGGCGATCGCCGGGGCCGGCCTGGCCAAGGGCTACCTGGGCGACGCGGAGCTCACCGGGCGGCGCTTCGTCACCGACGCCCGCGGGGAGCGCCTGTACCGCACCGGGGACCTAGCCCGGCGGCTGCCGGACGGCACCCTGGAGCTGGCCGGGCGGCTGGACCACCAGGTCAAGGTGAACGGCTACCGGATCGAGCTCGCCGAGGTGGAGCGCGCACTCGGCGCGGTGCCCGGCATCGCCGCCTGCGCGGTGGTGGTGCAGCGCACCGGCGCGGAGGCGGCGCTGGTCGCCCACTACGTGTCCCGGGACGGCCGGGACCACCCGGCCGGGGAGCTGCGCGCGGCCCTCGCGGACGGCCTGCCCGATCCGTACCTGCCGGCCGCCTTCCACCGCCTCCCGGCGCTGCCGACCACGGCGGGCGGCAAGACCGACCGGGCCGCGCTGCCCACGGTCGCACTGCCCGGCAGCGAGCCGCCGAAGCCCGGCACGGCGGCGGCGCAGCCCGCGGACGAGCTGGAGGAACGGCTGCTGACGGCCTGGCGCACGGTGCTGGACCAGCCGCTGGCCGGCGTGGACGACGACTTCTTCCAGCTCGGCGGCAACTCCATTCTGGTCGCCCGGCTGCTCACCGAGATCCGCGCGAACGTCAACGCCGAGGCCCGGATCGTCGACCTGTTCCGCTACCCGACGGCCCGGGCGTACGCGGCCCGGCTGCGCCACCCGGCCCCGACCGGTCCGGAGGCACCCGTGACCGGGCCCGAGGCGCCGTCCGCCGGGCGGACGGTCGGCGACCGCCGCCGCGAGCAGGTGCTGCGCAAACGCCGGTCGCGCGCCGCCGGCGCCACCGCCCCCGCCCGACCCGCGATCGAGGAGTGAGCGCCGTGTCCGCCGTACCCGAGGACGAGCAGCCGTACGAGGAGCTGCTCGACGACGACCTGTCCGCGATCGCGGTCACCGGGATGGCCTGCCGGTTCCCCGGGGCCGACTCGCCGGCGGAGTTCTGGGAGCTGCTGCGCGCCGGGGCGGAGCCGCGCGAGGAGGTCCCGGCCGGGGAACTGCTCCGGGCCGGGGTCGCGGAGCCGTCCCCGGGCGGCCCGGTGCACGTCCCGGTCCGCCGGAGCTTCGCCGACCCGGCGCAGTTCGACGCCGCCGCGTTCGGGATGACCCCCGCCGAGGCCGCGCTCACCGATCCGCAGCAGCGGGCCCTGCTGGAGCTCGCGGTGCACGCGCTGGAGGACGCCGGCATCGACCCCGCGGCCTTCCCCGGCGCGATCGGCACGGTGGTCGGCCTCAACCACTCGGAGTACCTGCTGCGCCATGTGCTCGGCCACCCCGAGGTGGTCGCCACCCACGGCTGGCACCGGGTGCTGATGGGCAACGACCGGGGGTTCACCGCCACCCAGATCGCCTACCGGCTGGGCCTGACCGGGCCGGCCTTCGCGGTCGACTGCGGCTGCTCGGCCAGCCTGGTCGCGGTGCACCAGGCCGCCCGGATGCTGCTGGACTACGAGGCGGACGCGGTGCTGGCGGGCGGCGCCGCGATCAACCCGCAGGACGTCGGCTACGAGTACACCGAGGGCGGCATCGTCTCGCCGGACGGCCGCTGCCGGCCGTTCTCGGCCGAGGCCGCCGGCACGGTGTTCGCCAGCGGGGCCGGGCTGGTGGTGCTGCGCCGGCTGGAGGACGCGCTGGCGGACGGCGACCGGGTGCTCGCGGTGATCCGGGCCGGTGCGGTGAACAACGACGGGCGCCGCAAGAGCGGGTACACCGCGCCCAGTGTGGCCGGCCAGGCCGAACTGGTGGCCCGGGTGCACCGGTTGGCCGGGATCGGCGCGGACCGGGTGGGCCACCTGGAGGCGCACGGCACCGCGACCCTGCTCGGCGACCCGATCGAGGTCGCCGCGCTGACCGAGGCGTTCCGGCAGACCACCGCGGCCCGCGGCGGCTGCCGGCTCGGCTCGGTCAAGTCCAACATCGGGCACCTGGACTCGGCGGCCGGCATCGCCGGGCTGATCAAGACGGTGCTGATGCTGCGCCACCGGGAGTTCGTCCCCACCCTCGGCTGCGAGTCGACCAATCCGCACATCGACTTCGCCACCTCGCCGTTCAGGGTCTCCGATGAGCTGCTGCCCTGGGAGTCCGAGCTGCCCAGGATGGCCGGGGTGAGCGCCTTCGGGGTGGGCGGCACCAATGCGCACCTGCTGCTGGAGGAGGGCCCGGAGCGGCTGCCCGAGGGCGACCCGCCGCGCCGGGTGTTCGACCGCCGCCGCCACTGGCTGGACGCCCGGCCCGCCGGCGCACCGCAGGCCGGCGCCGGACAGACCGGCGCCCTGGGGACCGAGGCGCTGGAGGCCAGCGAGTTGGAGGCCGGTGCGCTGGAGATCTTCCGGAGCGCGCTCGGGACGCCCGAGGTCGGCCCCGAGGACGACCTGTTCGTGCTCGACGGCGACTCGCTCACCGCCCAGCGGATCGCCGCGCTGGCCCGGGCCCGCTGGGAGGTCCGCGTCCCGCTCGGGACCTTCCTCGACGAGCCGACGCCCGCCCGCCTCGCCGCCCTGGTCGCCGAGGCCCTGGCCCGGACACCCGACCCGGTACCGGCCCCCCGCCCCGCGGAGTCCGGACCGCTGCCGGTACCGGCCCTGCTGGAGCGGTTCCTCTTCCTGGACGAGGTCCCCGGCGCAGCCGAGGCCTACCACGTCCCCGTCCTCGCCGAACTGGCCGGTCCGCTGGACCAGGCCGCCCTGGCGGGCGCGCTCCAGGACGTGGTGGACCGCCACGACGGGCTGCGGCTGCGCTTCCACCGCTCCGAGCACGGCCCCCGGTTCGAGATCCTGCCGCACGCCGCGGCCGCCCTGCCGGTGGTCGACGTACCCGACGAGGACGCCCTGCACCGGGCCGTCAACGACCTGCTCGGCACGGCGGTCCCGCTCGATCCGGCGCCCGCCCTGGTCGCCCGGCTGTTCCGGCGGTCCCCGGAGCGCCACGTGCTGGCCCTCGTGGTGCACCACATCTGCGCGGACGCCCACTCCACCGGGGTGCTGCTGCGCGACCTGTACGCCTGCTACGCCCGGCGCACCGGCGCCCCCGCACCGCAACTCCCCGAGCTGACCGGCCTGTTCGCCGAACACGCCCGGTCCGTCGCCGACTGGGCGGACTCCGCCGAGGCCGAGCGGCAGGCCGCGTTCTGGCGCACCGAGCTGGCGGACCCGCCCGAGCGGCTGGAGCTGCCCGGCCGGGCCCGCCGCGCCGAACCCCGCTACCGGGGCGAGCTGCTGGAGTTCTCGCTGCCCGAGCGGACCGCCGACCAGGTCCGCGCACTGGCCGAGCGCCGCCGGGTGACCCCGTTCACCGTGGTGCTCGCCGCCTTCACCGTCCTGCTCGGCCGGCTCGGCGCCCGCTCCGACCTGGTCGTCGGCACCCCGGTGGCCGGCCGCCAGCACCCGCGCACCCGCGACCTGGTCGGCAACTTCGTCAACACCCTCCCGCTGCGGCTGCGGCTCGACCCCGCCGAGGACTTCACCGCGCTGGTCGACCGGGCCGCGGCCCGGCTGCGGGCCGCCCTGGACCACCAGGACCTGCCCTACGAGCTGCTGGTCCGCCGCCTCGGACACCCCGCCGACCAGCGCGAGGCACCGCTGTTCGACGTGCTGTTCAACATGCTCGGCGGCGAGGGGGGCCCGCCCCCCGCACCGCCCGGACTGACCGCCCACCCGGTGCCGTTCGACCGCGGCGGCAGCCCCTACGAGCTGTCGCTCGACTGGTGGTTCGACCCGGACGGCGGGCTCGGCGGGCGGTTCCGCTACGACACCGACCGCTTCGAGCGGGCCGCCGTCGAGGACTGGCGGGACTGCTTCACCCACCTGCTGGACCGGCTCACCGCCGAGCCCGGGGAGCCCGTCGCCGCGTGGCCGGCCGAGCCGCCCGCCCTCGCCCGCCGGACGGCCGAGGCCCTGCGCGGGCCGGTCACCGAGGTGCCGCAGCCCCCCGTGCACGAGGTCTTCGCCCGCTGGGCCGACCGGGAGCCCGACCGGCTCGCCCTGGCCGGCGGCGGGACGGAGCTGACGTACGGGCGGCTCGCCGCCGTCTCGGCCGCCGTCGCCGGGCTGCTGGCCGGACACGGGGTGCGCCCCGGCGACCGGGTCGGCCTGCTCCTGCCCAAGGGCGTACCGGCGGTGGCCGCGCTGCTCGGGGTGGTCCGGGCCGGCGCCGTCGCCGTCCCCTTCGACCCCGGGCTGCCCATCGCCCGCCTGGCCATGATGGCCGCGGACTGCACCCCGGCCGTGGTGCTCTGCGAACAGCCGGAGGCGGTCGCCTTCGCACCGGAGGCCGAGCCCCTGGTGCTGCCGTCGCTCGCCGAGCTGGCCGCGGCGCCCGCACCCGCCGAACTGCCCTCCGTCGGCGGCGCGGACCTCGTCTACCTGACCTACACCAGCGGCAGCACCGGCCGGCCCAAGGGCATCGCCTTCCCGCACCGGGCGCTGACCAACCTGATCCACTGGGAGACCGAGGGCTACCACCGGGGCCTGCGCTGGCTGCAGTTCGCCCCGCTGGGCTTCGACGCCGCCTTCCACGAGATCTTCGGCGCGCTCTGCGGCGGCGGCTCGCTGCACGTCGCGGACGAGGAGACCCGCTACGACCACGAGCTGCTCGCCGACCTGATCTCCGGGCACCGGGTGCAGAAGGCGATCTGGCCGGTCTCGCTGCTCAACTCGGTGGCGGCGGTGTTCGAGGACGACCCCGAGCCGTTCGCCTCGCTGTGCGAGATCGCCGCGACCGGCGAACAGCTGCGCCTCGGCGCCGGGGTGCTCGCCTTCTTCGACGGGCTGCCCGACTGCCGGCTGATCGACAACTACGGCCCCGCCGAGACCCATGTGGTCACCTCCTACCGCTTCCAGGGCCCGCCCGCCGACTGGCCCCGGTACGCGCCGATCGGCCGGCCGCTGCCCAACACCGTGCTGCGGCTGACCGACCCGGCGGGCCTCGACGTGCCGTACGGGACGGTGGGCGAGCTGCGGATCGGCGGGGTCTGCGTCGCCGACGGCTACCTCGGGCTGCCCGAGCAGACCGCCGAGCGGTTCGGGCGGGCCGACGGGCTCGACTGGTACCGCACCGGCGACCGGGCCCGGCTGCTGCCCGGCGGGGAGCTGGAGTTCCTCGGCCGCGAGGACGGCCAGGTGAAGATCCGCGGCCACCGGGTGGAGCTCTCCGAGGTGGACCTGGCGATCCGCCGGGTGCCCGGGGTGCGGGACGTGGCGCTGGTGGTGGCCGGCCAGGAGGGCGAACGGCGGCTCGATGCCTACCTGGTGGCCACCGCGCCGGTGGAGGCGGTCCGCGAGCGGCTGCTGGCCGAGCTGCCGTCGGCGCTGGTCCCGGCCACCTTCACGGTGCTGGACGCGCTGCCGGTGAACGCCAACGGCAAGGTCGTCCCGGCCCTGCTGCCCGCCCCCGGCCGCCCGGGCCCCGCCGCCCCCGCCGCACTGCCTGGTCCGGCAGGTCCGGCAGGTCCGGCGGGGGAGGTGCTGGAGCTGTTCCGCCGGGTCCTGGAGCGCCCCGACCTGGCGGCCGACGCGGACTTCTTCGCCGTCGGCGGCCACTCCCTGCTGGCCATCCGGGTGCTCTACGGGCTGCGCGAGCGCTTCCCCGCGGCGCACGGACTCTCCGTGGCGGAGTTCTACCGCTGCCGCACCGCCGAGGAGGTGGCCCGCCGGCTCACCCCGCACGGCGCCGACCCCGCCCCCGGCCTGCCCCGGCCGAGGATCCAGCTCCCGGCGGGCGGGCCGCCCCCGCGGCTCCCGGCCGGCCTGCGCCCGGCGGCCCGGCCCGAGGCCGCCGCGGGCGGCAAGAGCTTCGTCCTGGAGCTCGGCCCGCACCCCGACCCGCAGGCGCTGCGCCTGGCGTACCGGGCGCTGCTGCGCCGCCACCCCGCGCTGCGGCTGTCGGTCGCACCGGACGGCGGCGAGCTGACGGTCCGCCCGGCCGAGGCGCTCGACGACGCGGTACCGGTACTGGAGCCCGGCCCCGCCGTCCGCCCGGCCGACCGGCCCGACTGGCTGTACCGGACCGCCCGCGGCCTGGCGCCCGACCCGCGCCACGACCCGCTGCTGCGGCTGGTGCTCGCCACCCCGCCGGACGGGCCCGCGCTGCTCGCCCTGAGCGTGCACCCGCTGGCGCTGGACGGCCTGGGCCTGCTCACGCTGGTCCAGGAACTGGCCACCGCCTACCGGGATCCGGCGGCGCTCGGCCCGCAGGACGACGGCTTCCTGCGCCAGCTGGCCTGGCGGGACGGCCTGACCGACGGCGAGGAGGCCAAGCGCGCCGCCGAGATCTGGCACGAGCTGCTCGCCGGGCCCGCCACTCCGGAAGCCTCATCCGACGCCGCCGACACGGACGCCCCGGACACCGAGGCCGCGTGGGCCCCGCACTCCGGCCTGCACACCGCGGTCCGCGAGGCCGGCGCCCGGCTGGGGATCTCGCCGTACACCCTCCAGCTCACCGCCTTCGCCATCGCCGCCGCCCGGACCGCCGGCACCGACGCACCCCGGATCGCCCTGCCCTGGGACGGCCGGGCCGCCGCCGGTCTGGAGGACAGCGTCGGCGCCTTCGCCGAGGTGGTGCCGCTGCCGGTGGCGGTCCGCCCGGACGAACCGGTCGCCGCCGTCCTGGCGACGGTCCGGGAGCTGCTGGCACGGATCGAGGAGGCCCGGCCGGTCCCGTTCGCCGACCTCGCGGCCGCCGACCCGCGGCTCGCCGCCGCCGGCCGGGCCGACCTGGTGTTCAACTACGCCTGGGACGACGGCGGGGAGCCGCTGTTCGCCGGGCACCCCGTCCAGTGGGTCGGCCCCGAGCCGCTGCAACCCGGGCAGCGGACGCGCTTCTCCGTCGTGGACGGCCCCGACGGCTTCCTGGTGCGGGCACGCTCCCGGCCCGGCGGGGCGGACGCACACGCGCTCACCGCCGCGTACCGGGAGGCGCTCTACGCGCTGCTCTTCGACCCGCAGGCCCGCCCCGACGGCCGGCCCTCGGCCACCACCCCGGATGAGGAGTCATGAGGTTCGGCCTGTTCTTCTTCGCCAACGGGGACGACCCCGACGAGCAGTACCGGCTGCTGCTGGAGGCCGCGGCCTTCGCCGACGCCGAGGGCTTCTCCGCGGTCTGGACCCCGGAGCGGCACTTCCACCCCTTCGGCGCGCCCTTCCCCAACCCGGCCGTCACCGGCGCGGCCGTCGCCGCCGTCACCCGCCGGATCTCGGTCCGGGCCGGCAGCGTGGTGCTGCCGCTGCACGACCCGCTGCGGGTCGCCGAGGAGTGGGCCGTGGTGGACCGGATCTCCGGCGGCCGGGCCGAGATCGCCCTCGCCTCCGGCTGGAACCCGCAGGACTTCGTGCTCGCCCCCGAGCGCTTCGCGGCGGCCAAGGCCGAACTGCGCAAGGGCCTCGACGAGGTGCGCCTGCTCTGGTCCGGCGGCGAGGTCGACCGGCCCGGGCCCGGCGGCGGCACCCACCGGGTCCGCACCTACCCGACGCCCGCGCGGGGCGGCCTGCCGCTGTGGATCACGGCGGCGGGCTCCCCGCAGACCTACGCCCTCGCGGGCGAGACCGGCGCCGGGGTGCTGACCCACCTGCTCGGCCAGTCGATGGAACAGCTGGAGGACAACCTCGCCGGGTACGCCGACGCGCTGGCCGCCCACGGCCACGGTCCCGAGCGCGAACGGGTCGCCGTCATGGTCCACACCCACCTGGGGTCGGACCGCGAACAGGCGCTGGCCCGCGCCCGGGAGCCGCTGCTGGCGTACATGCGCTCCTCGCTCAGCCTGTTCGGGCTGAACGCCCAACCCGGCGCCGACGCCTCACCAGAGGCGATGGACGAGCTGCTGGAGCTGGCCTACCGGGACTTCTCCCGGGAGCGCTGCCTGCTCGGCTCGGTCGAGGACGCCCTGCCGCTGGTCGAGTCGCTGGCCGAGATCGGGGTCGACGAGATCGCCTGCCTGATCGACTTCGGCATCGGCACCGACGCGGTGCTGGAGGGCCTGCACAACCTGGCCGAACTGCGTCGACGCTGCGAGCCGCTGTGACCCCCCGCTACGGCACGGCTCGACCCGACACGACGTCCGGCCCTGACCGACCTGACCGACCTGAGCGACCTTGCTGATCTCCACCGACCTTGACCGACCGACAGGAGCAACCCGGTGACAACGAACGACGGACCGCGGACCGCCGGGGAGCGGATCAGAAGGATCGCCGGCGCCGCGCTGCCGCTCTACCTGACGATGATCGCCGCCTCGGCCGGCGCCCTCGTGGACACCGCCGTCCTCGGCCACCACGGCACCGCCTCGCTGGCGGGCCTCGGGGTGACCATGGCCGTGTTCGGCCCGGCCACCGCCGCGATCGCCGGCGCCCAGCGCGGGGTGATGCCCTTTGTGACGGAGCACCAGGACGACCCCCGGCAGCTGCTGTCCGTGCTGCGCAACAGCATGTGGCTGGCCGTGGCCACCGGCGGCCTCGGGGCGCTCGCGGTCGCCGGGGTGCCGCTGATCGCCCGGCTCGGCGGGGTCCCGGACGAGACCGTCGACGGGCTCGGCTTCTTCCCCCTGCTGCTGGCGCTCGACACGCTGACGGTCGCGCTCTCCACCACCGCCGCCTCGGCGCTGATCGGGCTGGGCCGCAGCCGGGTGGTGATGCGCTCCGGGCTGGCCGGCACCGCCACCGCCGTGGTGCTGTCGCTGCTGCTGGTCGGCGGGCCCGGCCCGCTGCCCGCGCTCGGACTGAACGGCGCCGGGATCGCCATGCTCGCCTCCGGACTGATCAGCGCCGTGGTCGCGCAGGTGGCGCTGCGCCGGGTCCCGCAGCTGGGCGGTCAGCCGCTGCGGCTGGGCCGGCCGCAGCCGGCCGAGGTGCTCGGCCTGGCCCGGGTCGGGATCCCGCTGGCCGCGACCGTGCTGATCAAGTTCGCGGTGCTCGGGGTGCTGGCCTTCTCGGCCGCCCGGATCGGCACCGAGGACGCCGCCGTGCACAGCGTCGCGGTGTCGCTGGTGAACCTGGTCTTCACCGCCGCCGTCGCGGTGGGGCAGGCGGTCATCCCGTTGGTGGCCGACCGGTTGAAGGAGGAGGACCTGCCGGGCGTGCGGGCCGGGGTCGGCTCGGGGCTCCTCGTGGCGGCCGGGGCGGTGCTGCTGCTGGCCACCGTCCTGACGGTGCTGCGCGGCCCGGTGCTGGAGGTGTTCAGCACCGACCCGCAGGTGCGGACCGGCCTGGTCGACCTGCTGCCGCTGGTGCTGGCCGCGACCCTGGCGGATGCCCTGCAGGCGCTGTTCGGCTTCGGGCTGATCGGGGTCCGGCGGACGCTGCCCAGCATGCTCTGCTTCGCCGCCGGCTACGGCGTGCTGGCCTTCGCGGCCGGTCCGGCGGCCGCCTACGGCGGGCTCACCGCGCTCTGGTCCACCCTGGCCTGCGTCAATCTGGCCCTGGTCGCCGCCCAGGGCTGGTGCTTCCGCCGGTACAGCGCGATCGCGGTCGCCGGTCAGGCGGTCCCGGTCACGGCCTGACCTACGCACCGTAAAAACCCGCCAGGCCCGCGCCCCTCTCCCCGGGGCGCGGGCCTGGTCGTGTCCGGCCTGGAACCTGGTCCTGTCAGCGCCCCGGTTCGACCGCCGACAGCGGTGTGTCGGGCTGCTCGACGGCGGCCCGCAGCAGGGTGAGCAGGCCGTCGGCGAGCCGGCGGGCGGTGGCCGGTTCGAAGAGCCCGGCCGCGTAGTCGAGTTCGCCGGTGATCCCGGCCGGGCGCCCGGTCACCGGGTCGCCGTGCTCGGTCAGGGTGAACAGCAGGTCGACCTTGGCCGTGCCGGTGCCCAGTTCACGCGCCCGGACGGTCAGCCCCGGGCACTCGGGCAGCCGCGGCGGCTCGACCTGGAACGCCAGCAGCACCTGGAACAGCGGGTGGTGCCCGTTCTCCCGGGGCGGCGCCGCGAGCGCCACCACCCGGTCGAACGGCGTGTCCTGGTGGGCCAGGAACTCCAGGTCCGCCTCCCGCACCCGGGCCAGCAGCCGGGCCGCCGACGGGTCGCCGGAGACGTCCGTCCGCAGCACCAGGGTCTCGGCGAAGAAGCCGACCAGGCTCTCCAGGTCGCGCTCCGGGCGGCCCGCCACCACCGTGCCGATGGCCACGTCCGTGCCCGCCCCGGCCCGGGCGAGCAGTCCGGCCAGCGCCGCGTGCACCACCATGAAGACCGTGCAGCCGTGCCGGCGGGCGAGGTCGGCCAACCCCTCGTGCAGGGCGGCCGGGACGTCCAGCGGGATCCGCCCGGTGCTCCCGTCGTCCCCGGCCCGGGGCCGGTCGGTGGGCAGGGCCGGCTCGGCCGGCAGTCCGGCCAGCGCGGTGCGCCAGAAGGCGTCGTGCCGCCCGGCGCCGCTCGGGTCCGTCTCGGACCGGTCCGCGCGGTGCCGGCGCAGGGCGTGGTCGGCGTACCGCAGCGGCAGCGGCGGGAGTTCGGGGGCGCGGCCGGCCAGCCGGGCCCGGTAGGCGGTGAGCAGGTCGTGCAGCAGCGGCCCGGTGGACCAGCCGTCGGCCGCGGTGTGGTGCAGCAGGAGCAGCAGGGTCGCCCGGTCCGGTCCGGTGTGCCAGAGCGAGGCCCGCAGCGGGAGGTCGGTGGCCACCTCGAAGACCTCCTGGACGGCCTCCCGCAGCCGGTCCTCCAGCCCGTCCGGGGAGACGCGGTGCTCGACCGGCTCCGGGCGGGCCAGCGCGGCGGGCACGACCAGCTGGTACGGGTCGCCGTCCTCGTCGGGGAGCAGGGTGCGCAGGGGTTCGTGGCGGTCCGTCACATCGGCCAGGGCGGCCCACAGGGCGGCGGGGTCCAGCGGTCCGGCCAGGTCGACGGCCAGCGGCAGGTTGTAGCGGGGGCTGGGGCCGTCCAGCAGGTCGATGAACCAGAGCCGGCGCTGGTTGGCGGTCAGCGGGAGGCGCTCCGGGTCCGGGCCGGGCTGCTCGCCGGGCCCGTCTGCGGGCCTGTCTGTGGGCCCGTCTGCGGACCTGTCGTCGGGCCGGGCGCCGGGGCGGCCCGCCGGCCGCGCGGGTGCCTGGTCGGCGAGCACGGCCAGCCGCCGGGCGAGGTCGGCCACGGTGGGCGCGGCGAGCAGGTCCCGCAGGGTCGGTTCGACCGACAGCCGGTCGTCGAGGCGGGCGATCAGGCGGACGGCCAGCAGGGAGTTGCCGCCCAGCGCGAAGAAGTCGTCCTCGGCGCCGAGCGGTCCGGTGCCGAGCACCTCGGCGAACAGCTCGGCCACGGCGGGTTCGAGCGGCCCCTCGGCGGGGCGGCCCCCGGCGCGGGCGGCGAGCCGCGGGGCGTACCGCGGCCCGGCCAGCGCCTTGCGGTCCAACTTGCCGCCGGGGGTGGTGGGGAGGCGGTCCAGCCAGACCAGGGCGGCGGGGACCATGTAGCCGGGCAGCGCGCGCCGGGCCCGTTCGAGCAGCCGTGCGGTGGCCGCCGCCTCCTGCCCCGCGGCGGGCTCCGGGGTGAGGTAGGCGACCAGGCCGAGCCGTTCCGGGGCCGCGCCCCGGGCGACGACGGCCGCCTGGGCCACCGCCGGGTCGGCGAGCAGGACGGCGGCGATCTCCCCGGGCTCCACCCGGTGGCCGCGGATCTTGATCTGGTCGTCGGCCCGCCCCCGGTACTCGGCGGTGCCGTCGGGGCCCAGGGCGACCAGGTCGCCGGTCCGGTACATCCGGCCGCCGGGCACCCCGGCCGGGTCCGCGACGAAGCGGGTGGCGGTCAGCCCCGGCCGGCCGAGGTAGCCCCGGGCCAGGGTGGGGCCGGTGAGGTAGAGCTCGCCCTCGGTGCCCACCGGGACGGGTCGCAGGTCCTGGTCGAGTACCCGCACGCCGGTGCCGGGGAGCGGCGTGCCGATCGAGGGCGGTCCGGTACCGGCGTCGACCTCGGCGGTCAGCGACCAGATGGTGGTCTCGGTCGGCCCGTACAGGTTGGTCACGCTCGCCGCCACCGACCGCAGCCGGTCGGCGAGCTCGCGGGTCAGCGCCTCTCCCCCGACCAGCGCCCGGACGCCGTGCAGCCGTTCGGGCCGGCCCGCCAGCAGGGCCTGCCAGAGCGAGGGGGTCGCCTGGACGACGTGCACGCCGGTGGCGGCGACCAGTTCGGCGAGCGCGACCGGGTCGCCGGCCTGGCCCGAGTCCGCGAGGACGACGGTGGCACCGGCCAGCAGGGTGCCGAAGAGCTCCAGGCCCGCGATGTCGAAGGCCACGGTGGTCGAGGCGAGCACGCGCTGCCCCGGGCCGATGCCCAGCCGGTCGACCAGGGTGGCGAGAGCGTGCGCGTAGGCGCCCCGGCTGATCACCACGCCCTTGGGACGGCCGGTGGAGCCCGAGGTGTGCAACACGTAGGCGGGCAGGTCGGGTTCGGGGGCCGTCGGCTCACCCGGTGCGCGCACCGGACCGTCGGCGGCGTCCACCTCGTCGAGCAGCAGGGTGGCCTGGCCCTCCGGGGCGAGGCGGTGCGCCCCGGCGCGGTCGGTGAGCAACAGTCTGGGGGCGGAGTCCTGGAGCGTGAGCGCGGTCCGGTCCGCCGGGAAGCCCGGGTCGACCGGCAGATAGGCGGCGCCGACCCGGAGGACGGCGAGCAGGGCGGCCACCAGCTCGGGGCCGCGCGGCAGGGCGACGGCCACCAGGTCCCGCGGCCCGACCCCGTGCGCGACCAGCCGGCGGGCCAGCACGGCGGCCCTCCGGTCCAGCTGTCGGTACGTCAACTGCCGGACGGCTCCGGCCCGGTGCCGGGTCAGCACCGCGATGTCCTGCGGCCGCTCGACGGCGTGCCGGGCGACCGCCTCGACGGGGTCGAGGGCCCTGCCCGGGGCGGGCGTCCGGTCGCGGGCCTGGTCCCTGGCGTGGTCCCTGGTGTGGCCGCGAGGTGGCGCCGGCCAGGCGTCGATGGCGGCCAGCGCCTCGTCCCGGCCGACGTCCCTCAGCACGGCCCACCAGCCGGGCGGGACGGCCAGCTCCTCGGGCCACAGCGAGTACTCGGCGGCGTCGTTGCGCAGGACCTGGTAGCGCCGCCGCGGGTCGTCGAACGGATCGTGCACGGGTACTGCCTCCTGGACGGCCGATCATCCCATCATCTGTGACATGTGAAATGCTACCCACGCTCCACCGCCACGTCAGCCGTACCCGAAGGCCCACCCCCGCCGGCCCGGCGCGGCCGCCTCACCCAGGCCTGGTCGGCACGACCCGGACATCGCCCGGAAATCAGCGTTCAGAAATGCAGAAAGACCCCCTCCGGAATCCGGAGGGGGTCTTTCTGGAATGATTGTTCGGCGGCGTCCTACTCTCCCACAGGGTCCCCCCTGCAGTACCATCGGCGCTGTGAGGCTTAGCTTCCGGGTTCGGAATGTAACCGGGCGTTTCCCTCACGCTATGACCACCGAAACACTATGAAACTGTCAACCGCACCCACGACAGGCCATGTCATGGGGGTCGTTGTTTCAGAACAACACAGTGGACGCGAGCAACTGAGGACAAGCCCTCGGCCTATTAGTACCGGTCAACTCCACCCCTCACAGGGCTTCCATATCCGGCCTATCAACCCAGTCGTCTACTGGGAGCCTTACCCTCTCAAGGAGGTGGGAGTGCTCATCTCGAAGCAGGCTTCCCGCTTAGATGCTTTCAGCGGTTATCCCTCCCGAACGTAGCCAACCAGCCATGCCCTTGGCAGGACAACTGGCACACCAGAGGTTCGTCCGTCCCGGTCCTCTCGTACTAGGGACAGCCCTTCTCAACACTCCTACGCGCACAGCGGATAGGGACCGAACTGTCTCACGACGTTCTAAACCCAGCTCGCGTACCGCTTTAATGGGCGAACAGCCCAACCCTTGGGACCTACTCCAGCCCCAGGATGCGACGAGCCGACATCGAGGTGCCAAACCATCCCGTCGATATGGACTCTTGGGGAAGATCAGCCTGTTATCCCCGGGGTACCTTTTATCCGTTGAGCGACGGCGCTTCCACAAGCCACCGCCGGATCACTAGTCCCGACTTTCGTCCCTGCTCGACCCGTCAGTCTCACAGTCAAGCTCCCTTGTGCACTTACACTCAACACCTGATTGCCAACCAGGCTGAGGGAACCTTTGGGCGCCTCCGTTACTCTTTAGGAGGCAACCGCCCCAGTTAAACTACCCACCAGACACTGTCCCTGATCCGGATCACGGACCCAGGTTAGACATCCAGCACGACCAGAGTGGTATTTCAACGACGACTCCACAACAACTGGCGTTGCTGCTTCAAAGTCTCCCACCTATCCTACACAAGCCGAACCGAACACCAATATCAAGCTATAGTAAAGGTCCCGGGGTCTTTCCGTCCTGCTGCGCGAAACGAGCATCTTTACTCGTAATGCAATTTCACCGGGCCTATGGTTGAGACAGTCGAGAAGTCGTTACGCCATTCGTGCAGGTCGGAACTTACCCGACAAGGAATTTCGCTACCTTAGGATGGTTATAGTTACCACCGCCGTTTACTGGCGCTTAAGTTCTCAGCTTCGCCTGGACGAATCCAAGCTAACCGGTCCCCTTAACGTTCCAGCACCGGGCAGGCGTCAGTCCGTATACATCGCCTTACGGCTTCGCACGGACCTGTGTTTTTAGTAAACAGTCGCTTCTCGCTGGTCTCTGCGGCCACCCCCAGCTC
>NZ_JBITZW010000003.1:0-94851 GCF_044547105.1 Kitasatospora sp. NPDC052868
GAGCGACGCGCCGATCTCCACCAGGGACTACTCGACCTCGCCTGCAGCATCATCTGCCTCCGGCGCCTTCGAAAGTCATTCTGAAACGATCAGTAGGTCGAGACGAAGGCCGCGTTGCCGGGCATCTGTCGCCCTTGGCGTGCGGGCGGTCGTCTCATGTGCTTGCCCCACGCCGGACGTGCTTGCACTGCACGCCTCGCTCGACATCCTGAACTGTGGGCTTCCGAGAGGCTCCGCAGTCGATGCAGGTACTCGGCCACGGCATCGAGCGGGCGCCGGGGTATGGCACGTCCGGCTCGTAGCCGGCGTCACGCATCAGCTCCTCGTACTCGTGCTCCTCATCGGTGATCGGCGCAGGTGCACGCGGCAGCGTCGGTTCCTTCGACTGAGCGTCTATGTAGTTGGGGGTGTGACCCCCGAAGACCAGTCCGAGGCTCACCCATCGCTTCGGCTGCGGAGAATAGTTCACAGCGAATCCCGTTCCGTCCGTTCTGATCAGATGACTGGGGAGGAGAGCGCCATGGGGCCTCGACGGGGGAGCGCCCCGCGGCTCAGCGTCCAAGGACTGCTTCTCGGGCTGCGCGGGACCAGATGGATTGCTGGCGGAGCGTGAAGCCCATCCGGTTCCAGTGGAAGAGGACGTGACGCGCGAGGATTCCGCGCACCCCGAGGCTGAGTTGCCCGGCTGCCGCTGCTTGCTCCAGCGCCCGCCCGCTGGCCTCCAGGCCGCTGATCCACGACTGGACGCGAGCGAGCGTCTCGGATGCAAGGAGGGGTTGAGCGTCCGCAAGGAGGAGCCGGCGCATGGGCCCAACCATTCCGCTGACCTGCTCGGCGGTGACGTCGTCGGCGAGCGGACGCCGTGCTTCGACCAGTCCCCATACGTCGCCCTGCTCACCGAACTCCAGGCCCGCAGCGCGCATCATCATGGTCATGGCCAGAAGGGAAACTGCCTTGGCGTCCAGCCCTTCCTGCTGGTCACCCGCCGTTGCCTGGTAGTTGATCACGCCGACGCTGTCGACGTGGAACAGCTCGTGCGCGAGGACCATCCCGTCCGGGCCGCCGAAGGCGGTGACCTCCGGTTCGTACGGAGCGGGGCTCCACTCTGCGGTCACGTTCCAGGAGACCGAGCTGTCGAGCGCCTCGGCGACGTGGCATACGGCGTCCTCGACGGCGGTATCCGGGGCAGGGAGGTAGCGCAACCGCCAGTGCGGGTGCTTACGGACGAACCACCAGTTCCCCACTGGCCCGGCGTGAAGGGCTGGCAGGAGGTAGGCGCGGAAAACCCGGTGGCCCGTCGGGTAATCGGTGAAGCGGATGTTCGCTTGGTGCCAGCCGGACGGCTCGGCGTCGAGCGCCGCCCGACCGGCGTTCTGGTACCGCTCGACGGCCTCGGACAAGAGCGCGGGTTCCGTGTCGGCGGTCCGGGCGGCGTTCTCGACGGACGCCCCGCCGAGAACGGCCAGGACCGCGTCCTCCAGACGGTCTGTGCGGTGCACGGCTGGCCTCCTCACGTCAGCAAGAGGCAGGCGTCCCACTGCCCCCGGGGGGTCGCGTCGACTTCGGCGTCCTGGAAGGCGAGGGCGGCTCCCGCCTTGCCGACCAGGAGTCCGGTTTCATCGGGGGCAGGAGCCAGCGTGAACCGCCCGATGAGGAAGTTGAACCGGTGGCGGTAGTTGCCCGGGGTGTCGGCGTCTTCCACAACGCGCTGGACCGCCCGCAGGACGCCCCCGAAGCCGTGGCAGAGACCGCGGTCGGCGATCAGGTCGATCTGGTGAGGGTCAGCGAGGCAGTACAACAGGGCGCGCTCCACCATCCGCTTGCGGTCCGCGTCCTGCAGAACGATGGCAGCGAGCTGCTGCGCACGAGCGATTCCGGGTGTTCCGTAGCACCAGCCGGGGGCTGCTGCATGGACGGGAGCGGCACCGAGGTGGCTGACCCATCGGGGCCAGCGAAGGCCGTGAGCGTCGGTCTGTTGGACCTGGTCGAGCCACCGGCAGATGCGCCGGATGGCTGCTTCGTGTCCGTCCACGGTGACGCCCGCGCGCAGAGCCAGGGAGAGGAGTGCGAGCGGACCGGTGATGCCGTGCGCGAGCCCGGCGTTTGCATGGCCGCCAGGTGTGGCGTTCTTGTCGCTGGCGGGAGCGTGGCCGACCCACCAGCCGGGGAGGTGCCCGTGTGTCGCGTCGGCGAGGGGCTCGCTCAGGCGGACCAGGTACTCCAGGATGCCCTTCATCTCAGGGCCGTGGGGTTGTCGCCGCAGCAGGAGGGTCCCGATACCGGTCAGGCCGCGGAACAGGTCGTACTCCGCGAATGAGGGGCGGCGGCCGGCGTTGATCCGGGCGTGTGCGGCGGACAGCCGCTGGCGGGTGTGCTCGGCCACGATGCCGTCGAGGGTGTGTAGGGCGCCCGCGTACCGGTCGGTGCCGTCGGCGGCGAGGTGCAAGACGAAGGCCATCGCGGGGGCGCCGAGGAACAGGTTCGCTTCCGGGCCGTCGGCCAGAGGGCCGATCCCGGCGAGGGTGCGGTGGACGTCTCGCCACTCCCCAGTGCCCCGCCGGGCCCGCTCGATCTGAAGCAAGGCGGTTCCGAGTGAACCGTGGGCGAGGGACTGGCGGGGGAAGGTGTCTGCGGCGGCCGGCAGCGTGGTGGTCATGCCACGGCTCCTTCCGGGCGGTGGGTCCAGGCCAGGGCTGCGGCTCTGGCCATCCGACGACAGGTCGCCTCTGCGGCCTTGTCGATTCCGGCGACGCGGTTGTGGTGCATGTGCAGAAGTGAGGGCAGCACGCTCTCCGGGCTGCTGCCCTCCAGCATCCGGCGGTAGCGGTCCAGGGCTTCACCGCGTGCTTCCCATGCGGCGATCACCGCGTCCCCGCCGTCCAGGGAGGCGAGGCCGTTTCGTCCGGACGGGTCCGAAAGTCGCAGCGCGAGGGCTTGCAGGTCGTGCGGGACGGCCGTCCCGTCGCTGCGCAGAATGTGCTGGAGGAACCAGGTGCAGCCGGCCTTGCGGGAGCCGAGGAAGGTGGTGGCGATGTTCACGAAGGACGCGGCGGTGACAGCGGGCTGGACTCCAGCCGGGACCGTCAAGGCCAGCTGCCTGACGGCTGCCGCTGAGTCGGCGACGAAGTATTCCTCAGCCGCCTCCAGCACCGGGCCGGTGCCGTAGCGGCCGGTCTCGGGGTGATCGGTGTCCCACTGCACCCGCTGGATCAGACCTTCTCGGCGGAGGTCGGCCGCCCAGCGGGCGACGGCATCCGCGGCGGGGCCGAACGCTCCGGGTTCCGGGAGGCGCAGCCGCAGGCGGAGGTGTGCGTCAGGGTCGGCGTAGCGGATGAACCAGGCCGCAGGGGGAGAGTCCCATCCCTCATCCAGGAGGCGGGACAGGTGTGCCGTCAGCACCTCGGGCAGACGAGCCGCGCTGCCGTAGAGCTTCACGTAAGCCCAGTGCGAGGCTCCTGGCACGCGGGCAGAGGCTTCGCCGGAGGAGGAGCGGACGACAGGTGCGGGGGTGGGCTGCTGGTCGGAGGCGAGCGTTACGGCGACCTCGTGAGCGCGTCCGATCCAGCCGTAGGCCCGTTCTTGGGGAGCTTCGCGCAGGACGGCCGTGTCCTGCCGTCGGAGTTCGGCGCGAAGGAGTTCTTGGTGGACCGGCTCGTCAAGGTCAAGGCGTAGTCGCTGGTCGGTGGCACCGAGGAAGACCGTACGCGGCACCCCGTAGACGCAACGCCAGTTGATGAAGCGCTCCAGCCAATCATGTCCGTCACCGAGGTCGCGCAGCCGCAAGCGCCACTGGGCCTCGGAGAGGACGGTGCGGCCCACGCGGACCTCGGGCAGGAAGGGCAGTCGGCCGGCCGCACCCCAGAAGAACGGGATCAGGACGGCGGTGTGCGAGCGGGCCAGCTCGCAGACGAACCGGATCATCGGGTGGGTGCCGCTCGACAGCTCGACGGCGTTCATCACCGTCGGCTCGATGATGCGCCCGGTGGACATCGACAGGAGGTAGAAGCGGTTGGAGTCCGCGATGACGCCGAGGTCATCGAGGTCCAGGGTCGCAGCGGGGTTGTGCTCGCCCACCGCTACCAGCTCGGGCGCGACGACGGGCGAGCGGCTCACGTTGTTGACCGGGACCTTGAGCGGTGGGCCGGAGATCTGCCCGCGGACGGCACCTTCGGTCAGCGTGGGCAGAGCGGCGTGCACGGCGGCCGCCCGGTCGAGGTCCGCGCGTTCGAGCATGGGCAGGAACCGTCCTGTCGTGATGCCGGCCGCGAGGGAGAGCCCGACGGTGGAGAGCGTGAAGCGGCCTTCGTCCAGGGCCTGCCGGGACTCCGCCAGCACGGTGAAGACGAACTCAGCGTGTGCAGGGACCTGAGTCGGCGTGCCGACTGAAAGCGCCTCGACGTCGTCCTCGGTGAGGACGATCTCCCGGCGGGAGGTCAGAGCAGCGTTCTGGGCCATGGCCAGGAGATGCTCGTCGCGCGGGGTCGTTGCCAGGACGGGCCGGGGCAGGACGGTGCCGCGGTAGCTCACGGGGAAGCCCAGGCCGGTATCGGGGTCGGTGAGTTCCCGGACCGGGACGACCGTGCCCATGCTGTATCGCTCCAGAAACCGGGTGAGGTAGTCACGCCAGGCCGGGGAGCCGTTCGGGTAAGGCGTGATGCGGGCGACAACGTCCAGGGCCCGGCTCGCCTCCTCGGCGACCTGATGCGGGAGGACGATGTTGCAGTCCGGTCGCAGGTTCACCGCGAGGTTCGCGTCTCCGACGCTGCTGAGGCGATTCATCGCGGCCACCGCCCTCTTTCGGAGGCCGGGCTGCTCATCGGGGTGAGCACGGTCGTGCAGGTGGAGCATGCGGTGGACGCCTCGCAGTTCCTCCGCTTGCACCTGAATCACGGGGCCCGAGGCCCCGGCGCGCTGGGCCGCGTCCAACTGGGCCACCAGGTGACCGAGGGCGTCGTCAACGGTCATCGGGGCGTGAAGGTTGGTGAGGAGGACCCTGTGGGTTACCAGGCTGCGCACCATGTCCTCGATCACGTACACGGGAGTGTCGGGGTAGTCGGCGTGGAGCTTGGCCACGACTTCGCCGACGGGTGCGGGCGACTGCGCCGACGAGAGCGCCAGTTCTGCGGCCCGGGTGCGGCGAAGGGTGGTTTCGGTCGGCCCCTCCGCCCCGGGCTGGTGGGGAACCGCGATGTGCCGGCCGCGAGCGGTGTAGGTCGGATCGGCGACGACATGGAGGTGTCGCAGCACGTCCATGTCCTGCTCCAGGGAGGTGATCACAGTGTGGAGCCACATCGCGTCGGCCCTGGCGAAGGTGGTGTGGTCCGTGCCCCAGCGCACGGTGCTGGACTCTCCGAAGCGCACGGTGGAGGTGCCGGCGAAGGTGCCGAACGGAGTCGCGCGGAACTGCATCCGCAGGAGGTACCGGTTGAGCGAGAGCGCGGCTCGGCGGATGCGAGAGGTCCGTTCCTCGCCGCGAAGGGTCCTGCGGACGGTGGCGGCCAGCACCGGCGCGGCGAGCTCGACGGCGCCAGCGCGCAGTGCGTCGCTCCAGACCAGCTCGATCCACCGTCGGCAGTTGTCCGCGTCCACGGCGGGATCGGCAACGGCCGAGGGACAGGCAGGCGGCGACGCGGACAGCGCAAACGCCGATGCTCTAATCATGCTCGCGTCAACGACTCGGTACATGGCCGTTCCTCCTTCGCCGGTGTGGTGCCCGGCGTGGGCGGGCCCATAGGAGCGCCCGCCCACGCCTTACGTGTGCTGGGTCAGCCGATGCAGGTGCTGTTCGAGCACGCGGACTGGCAGGTCTGCCCGCAGCCGTCGCCGGTGTCGTTCAGCAGCGAGCCGACCACGGGCAGGGCCGAGACGGTCTCGATGTTCAGATCGAAGTCGGACCCGGGCTCCGCCGTGAACGGCGTCGCGGTCTGCGGCAGGGTCCTGGTGTTCTGCTGTGCCATGGTTCGTCTCCTCGGTGGAGAGGGATCAGTGGACTGTGCGGACGTGCTGGTGGAGCCACCTGGCTGCGACGGAGGGTCACGGCCAGGAGATCGTGACCCGCGTGTGCGGCCGGTCGATGACCCGGCCCGCGGGAAGCTGGTCGTCGGGCGTGCCCGCCGGGAAGACCTCGATGTGCGCGCGGTCGCCGCGGTGGCCGTCGTTCCACGCCTGGATCTCCTCGACCAGGCGCTCCGCGACCTTCTGGCCGTTCGGCCCGTGCCCGATGGCGCCAAGCTCGTAGCGGTCCTCCTGGTCGGTGGGTCGCGAGCGGCGGTAGGCGAAGCTGTCGCCGTCCACGAGCGTCGGCGTTCCCACGGGGGACGCGACGGCCACGACACCGCGCTGCCTGGCCCCGATCTTGGCAGCCATGAGGGGCAGGTTGTCGAGGTTGGTCGTCAGCCAGAGGTCGAGGTGCTCCATCGACTCCTCGCCGCCGACGGTGACGCCGGACCACGCCTCCATCCGAGGTGACCGAAGCGCGGCACGCAGCGCCTCCATGTCGGGCTCGGGGTGCCCGTCGAGACGGAGCGCGACCTCGGCGCCCTCCTCGTCGTGGAGGACAGCGAGACGCATCCGGTTCTCGCCGACGCCGCGCATCGGGACGAAGCCGCACTGCTCGAACCCGTCGCTGACGAGCCGGTCGCCGTCGCGGACGAACGCGACCGAGCGCGTCATGCTGCGCATCCGCAGCGGCACCACGAGCCGGCCGCTCTCCTTGAGCTGCGCGATCCAAGCGGGCGCGATGTCCGCGGACTGCACGGTGACCACGATGCGATCGAAGGGGCCGTGCTCGGGCGCCCCGTGCTCACCGTCGCCGGTGATCACGGTGACGTTCCCGTAGCCCGTGCTCTTGATGAATCGCTCCGCGCGAGCGGTGACATCTGCGTCGATGTCCATGGTGATCACCCGACCGCCATCACCGGTCATCTCAGCGAGGTAGGCGGCGTTGGGGCCACCGGACCCGATCTCCAGCACCGTCATCCCCGGCTTGATGTCGGCCTGCTCGATCTGCATCGCCTGAATCCGAGGCGCCGACACGGAGCTGATGTCCACGCCGTTCTCGTCGGTCTTGGTGATGGTGGCGGTCTCGACCTCGTACGTCTTGGCGGCCTCCACTTCCGGGGTGGCCAGGTGCCGAGGGACGGCACGGAACGCGGCGACGACTCGGGGGGCACGGGCGGCCCCGACCTCGATGAGCCTCTGGACCATGGTGTCGCGCAGCTGCTGTTCCGTGGGGGGGACGTCGTTCATGCTGGTTCTCCTCTTCGGCGAGTTTGCGCCGGGCATGGTCGAGCGGGTTGGTGGACTGGCACGGACCACGAGGACTCATGAGTCAGGGACGAGGCAACCGTCCGCGCCGGGGTGATTAACCGCCCGACGACTCGGCCGGTAACATCCGGGCCGCCGGGCGGTCGTCTATGTGGCGCGCGTCAGGTAGCCCAGTGCCGGGATCTCGGCGTAGGTCATGCGCGGCTTCCTGCCGGAGTCGCAAGCGGCCGGCGCGGCGCGACGACCGTTCCGTCCGGCAGCAGTTCACCGGTGTCATCGAAGATCAACACCTGGTTGCACAGGAGACTCCAGCCCTGCTCAGGGTGGTGTGCGACCAGCAGCGCGGCATCCCTGTCGGGAGCTTCGGCCGTCGGACACGGCGGGGTGTGCCGGCACATGGTGCTGTCCTCTCAGGTGTAGTTCGGAAAGTGGCCGCCTTCGGCTGCCACGAAGCCGTTGGGAGAAACAGGATGGGCATGACCGCTGCTCGGGTTAGCTGTCCGGGCAGCGCAGTTCCCGCCGTCCTGTGGCTACGTGACGATCAAACCGAGACCGGCGCGGGCAGGCCCTGGTCCGCCAGTTTGATCATCCGAGCCACGATCTCGCCCAGGTCCGCGTCCTTCGCGCCGACGACGGCGAGCATCGACTGATCGGGAGCGCCCACCAGAATGAGCGTCTGGCCGTACCGGTCCTCGACCACGCTGTGGCCCCACGGGTATCCGCCAGAGGCGAGGTCGCCGGCGATGCCGACGCTCCTGCCGCTCACGGAGCCCAGCGCCGCCATCAGGGCCGCCCACCTGTCCGCTTCGTCACGGGCGATTCCGGGCGAGGTACCCGTAACGAGGCCCTCGGGGCTGACATGGATGGCCGCCACGGCGCCGGTGGTCTCGGTCACCAGATCGCTGAGGAAAGGCGGCTGCGGGTGGGGCTGCATGTTTGCTCCTTGGCCGGATATCGGAGTGGAAGAAGGAACGGCTGGACGCCGATGCGTCGGTCACAGGCCGGGGTCGCATCCCGACTGCGGGCGCGGGGCGCCCGCGCCCGTTGCGCGCCGTGTCCCCGGGCGGCGACCGTTGGGCAGCTGCTCTGTCAGGGTCCGTCCGTACAGGGAGTGGCCAGGGGTGTCGAGCGCTCCGGCTACCAGGAACCAGCCCAGCTCACTGACGCCCACCGCAAGGCGCTCCCACCCCTCGGTGCTGTCGGCCACCATCGAACGAGTCCACGTCACTACGCCCTGCGCGATGCCCTCGCCGAGGGCATCGCGCAGCGCCAGCCAGCCCGCCCGGTCTTCCAACGGCACCTGCCCCCTGTCGGTGAAGACGGCGGACACCACCCACTCGCGGGACTCGGCAAACTGCCGACAGTGGGTCTCCAGTACGGCGCCCGGGTCTCCACCCGGTGAAGCAATGTAGATCGCAACGGGGACACGGCCCGGCGATCGAGGTACGTCCGAGGGCATGTCACCACTGTCACAGCAGAGTCGCCCTGAGTGAACCTGCGGCCTGTACGACTTCGGAAGATCGCTGGAGGGCGAAGTCGTATGGCCCGTACGACTTCATGCGCTCCAGCCGCCCAGCAACGTCAGCGGCAGACCGCCGTGTTCGGCTCAACCGGATCGAGGTCCAGCAGCCTGGCGACCTTGGAGGCGGTTCCGGGCCCGTCGGCGAACACGGCCGTGATGCCCAGCGCCTCGGCAGGCGCCAGGTTCGGCCGGTGGTCGTCCACGAACACGCACTCGGAGCCGGCCAGCCCCATCCGGTCCAGCGTTCGCTGGTAGATCTCCGGGGAAGGCTTCGCCACGCCTTCAAACCCACTGATGACCCGCACGTCGAACAGGTCCCAGACTCCCGTCATCTCGTACGGGTTGTACGGGGCGAAGCCGTAGGAGTTCGACAGGAGGGCGACGACGATCCCGGCGGAGCGGGCACGCCGCGTCAGCTCCATCATCTCGGCCACAGCCCGCACCTCGCCGTGGGCCCGTCCCATCAGGTTGTCGCTGGAGACGCCCATGAGTGCCGCCGTCCGTCGGTTCCACTCGGCTTGCTCCATGCGGCCCAGCTCCAGCTCGACGTACAGCGCTCGGCCTGCGGGATCGTCTTCCAGCGTGCGCCGCCAGGTGTCGGCCGGCAGGCCCTCGCTGGCGCACCACGCCCGCGAGGACTGCCCGATCGGAGTGGTCATCACGCCCGCGAAGTCGAGTATCAGGCCGCGGTAGGACAACGGGCTCTCCCAGACTGAGGATTCGGATCAGCGCCTCACCGGATGGTCGGCGAGGTCCCTAGGATCTCAGACAGCTTCCGAATCCGGGCGTTCCCGGCGCGACCGGCCCGCTGGATGATCACCCCGGGGATGGCCTGGTGCTTGGCCCACTCCGGATGGGCCGAGCAGACCTCCAGCAGCGTATCCAGAGACGTCTCCCACTGGCGCGCGTCAGCCTGTGCGAGCGCGATGTCCAGTTGCATCCTGCTGTGCGCGGCCTGAGTCAGCCCTGAGGGGTCGAACCGCCGGGAGAGGTCGATCGCCTTGCCGGTGTTCCCGAGGGTGACGTTGATGCCCACGGCTTGGGCCCCGGCGTAGGACGGCCCGAATTGCATCCCGTTCCCGAAGACGTCCCGACCCAGCCGCGCGGCCACCGCGTGTGCCTGCGAGAGCAGGTCCGCCGACCGGTCGGCGTCCCCGAGCCGGGACGCCGCGACGGCCGCGAAGATGATGTTCTTCCCGTACGCGGCCAGCAACCCGGTGCCTTGCTCGGAGAACCTCGGCTCAGCGCGGGCCGCGGCAGCCTCGGCCTCCCGCAACGCCTGCTCGACTCGCGCGTCCCGCAGGAGCACCCGCGCCCGCGCGGACCCCAACATCGACACCCTTACCGGATCGGCCGCCAGCTCTGCGTGCCGGAGAGCATGGCCGACCGAGGCATAGGCCAGATCCCTTGCACCGAGGAAGTTGGCAATCAAGCCCGCCGCGCGGTAGGCGTCCGACAGTAAGCCGCTGGCAACCGCTTCTTGACCGGTCGGTGCGGCCTGGGCGAACAGGGCCACCGAGCGCAGGAACGGGGCAACCAGCGAGCCGGCCTCGGCGTACGCTCCCCGCCAGTAGACCCGCCACATCCGGTCGGCGGCCTCGGCGAGATCCGCCTGTCCGGGGGCCGCCCCCTCTGCGGGGTCGGCCAGCACCCCCGCCGCCGTGTCGTGGACCGTCCGTGAAAGCTCCCGGAGCATGGAGCGATCGTCGCGCCCCATCCCACGCCGCGGCGCCTGCTGTCCGAGAATCACCGACACGTCGGAGTGCAGGGCCTCTGCGAGGCGAAGCAAGGTCGGCAATGACACGTTCTTGTCCTGCTCGGCCTTCTGGATCGTGTGCTTCGACAGTCCGGACCGTTCGGCCAGGTCAGCCTGGGTTTCCTTTCCCCTGAGCATCTTGATTCGCTCGCCCGTGGTGAAGTCTTGCCACTGACTCACTGGTCCCCCTCCGCTGCTACGTTCCTGGACGATCCACATGATCACTCTGCGGATGGTTGCCTAGGAGGGAACTCCCAGTGCAGCAGAGCGATTTGAGACAACTACCGAACGCGCTGATGAGACCAGTTGGTCTCACTCCCTGCCGTTGCCGCCACGTTGGCGGCGGAAGAATCCCGCCCTGATGCCCGCGAAGAAGTCGGTGATCTCCGATTGCGCGAAGATCAAGAATTGGTCATCCCTGCTGCGGGGATTACGAAATGCCGTCACTCCATGGGGCAGGAAGGCCACGCCGATGCTGTCCGGGCCGGCGAATCGCCAGTCGGAGTAGCCGAGGTGACTCGTCAGCCAGTCGCTGGGGAGGGCGTTCTTCCCGATCGCGGTGACCGGATCTACGTCAAGGTGGGCGGGCCTGTCGAAGAGGTTCGTGGTGACCGCCTCCGTGAACTGCCCGAACCCTGCATCGGACATGATCAAGGGCGGTCGGCCAGGGTTGACCGAGTCCCGCATAGCGGTGATATCGCGTGGCAGTAGGGCGACTTCGGCGCAGTTCGACCCGCCCGTGCTGGCGGACCGCCACTCAGCCTGGGTGAGCTGTCGGGCGAGCCATTCGGGTTCGGCGTCGATCTGCCGGACGTTGCCGCCGACGTGCAGGGTCATGCGTATTCCTCAGCGAGTTGATCTAGGAAGGTCAGGGAGTCCTCGGCGGAGAGGGCATCGTCAACCATGTGCTCGCTCACGCGCTTGTACTCGGCGACGACATCGGCCTCGTGGATCTGGAGAGCTGCCCGCCTGCCCTCGATGGTGATGCTGGTGCGGCCCGTCGGGAACGTCATCAGCATGAACGGCCCGTCTATCCCCGCGTGCGCGCCAGCTGCGAACGGGATCACCAGGATCGTGATGCCGGGAACGTTCCTCGCCAGGTAGGCGAGGTGCGCGGCCTGCCGGTGCACGCCGGCCCGCCCGCCGATCTCCTGCCGGAGCTGGCCTTCGGTGAGGACGGAGGTGATCGCGGGCGGGGGCTGCCGGGAGAGGACCCGTTCGCGCAGCTCGGCGCGCACGTTGACGAACTTCTCGACGTCGTCCGCGGTGCTCCACGCAAGGTCCGCCTCGATGATCGCCCGTTCGGTGAGCGGGTGTTGGAGCAGGCCGTGGGGTGCGGTCGGGGACCAGAGGAAGGCGGCTCGGGCGAGTTCGATGTCGGTGGCGTAGCTGCCGAAGGGGTCGTCGGCGTCGCCGGGGAAGCGTTCGTGCCAGTCGTCGCTGTTTGCGCTCACGACCAGTTCCCGCCAGAACTCCTGTGCGGCTGTCTCGGTGACTCCGAGGACCGCGAGGAAGTGGGGGAGCTGCTGGAGGGTGATCTTCTGGTGGCCCGACTCGATCTTGTGGGCCGTGCTTGCCGAGCCGTACCCGAGCTGCTTGGCCAGCGTCTCCAGGGACCACCCGAGCTCGACGCGGCGATGGCGCACCTCGGCGCCCAGCCTCCGGCGTCGAGGGTTGGGCTCTCCAGGCATCGTCACCTCCCAAGCGGTCGGATTGATCGTAGTGGCTTGGCCGGGCCGCGCCCATACAACTTGGCGTACAGGAAAACTTTTCCAATCGAGAACCCTTGCCAGTGCCCGGCCTGCCGGTCATCATCTTGCGTGCGGTCAGTGTCCGTTGGGACACGGAACGCAATGGCCGGTAGTGCGCCTCCTCTTCGGCATGCCCTCGGCCTGGCTGCTGAGTTTCGGTAACTCGCCTGCGCTTTGGGCTGGTTGGCCGCGATGATCCAGCGCCGGGCGTCCTCCTCACCTCTCCGCCGAGGCGCACCGCCAGCTCGTGAGTCCCGTGATCTTGCTGCACTTCCCTGCCGCGCGGCGCTGTGCGCCTGTCGCAGATGCAGGGACTCGATCACGGAACCGGCTGGGCGCCCTCGCGGCGCGGACATCGACAGCAGGGAGAGCACCATGCACTTCCCGTACGAGGCACAGGAACTCTCGCCGACCCTGGCGACGCGGTGGGAGCGGTACGTCAGCCGGCGCGACCGGCCCCGCGACCTGGAAGAGGGCCTGTGGCGGCGCACTCAGGACCCCCGCAACGCGGCGGAATCGGGCTGGACCGGCCCGGAGGATGGCCGCCGCCGCATCCTGCACTACCGCTACCGCTACGACACCAAGCGGACCGGCGGCGGGACGGTGCTCACCGTCCCCGAGCTGTACGTCTTCCACAGCGCCTCGTACCCGGAGGCGGAGCTGGCGCACCACTTCGACCGGGTGCGCAAGGCGCTCGCGGACGGCGGCTGGCAGCCGGGGGAACAGGGCCGGTGGCGGCGCGGGGACCTGGAGTGCACGGTGGTGCCCAACCGCGTGCACCCGCAGGACGAGCTCGCCGGGCGCACCCTCCCGGCCGGGTACGAGAGCCTGGACGTGACGATCACGTCCGCTGGGCACATGCCCGCCCTCCACGACCAGAACATGCCGTGGAAGGTGATGGCGGCCGGCATGCGGATCAAGGAGGAGCGGGGCAACCCGACGCTGATCCCGGACCTGTCCAAGCTGGCGGACTTCCTGCCGTTCCAGGTCGAGGTGGGGTGCGGCATGTCGGTGGAGGCCGGGGTGCCGCCGTTGCACCGGTTGCACGAGGTCTACCGGGTGACGGACATGAGCGACCACCGGTTCGTGCTGTCGCCCGGGGAGGACACGTTCCTTCCCGAGATCCTCGGTGCGCCGGAGTCGAAGATGCCGGAGCTGACGGAGATGACCCGGGCGTGCCTCCAGGCGGAGCCGACCATCGGGCACCGGACCCTGCGCGGGCTGGCGGACGCCGGGCACCTCGTGGGGCCCGTGATCACCAACAACTTCGACGGTCTGATGGCCAGGGCCGGGTTGGACGAGCACTATGTCCGCCGTTACCACGAGCAGATCCCGGACGTCCCCTTCCTCCCGGGGGCGAAGTCGCTGCTGGTGATCGGCAGCCACGCCGACCGCCGCCGGGTGCAGGCCCGCGCCCGCGAGCGCGGCATGAAGGTGTTCTTCCTGGACCGCGAGGGCTTCGAGGAGGGGTCGGTGTTCCGCCCGTACCTGGTCGAGGGCGCGCGGGACGAGGACTTCATGTGCCGCCGCGAGGCGACCCCCGCGCTGCTCGAACTCGCCGCCCACCTGGACGTCAAGGTGCCGGCCGCAGCCTGACGCCCCCCTCCCCGCGCGGTGCCGGACGGCCGACCCGGCCGGTCGGCCGCCCGGCACCGTCCCCCCGATCCGGAAGAGAGAAGGACGATGAGCAACGTCCCCGAGCTGATCTGGCACAACGGGAAGGTGGGGCCGTGGGCGGAAGCCACGGTCCACGTCAGCGCCGAGACCGCGATGCGGGCGGTGAACGTCTTCGAGGGCCTGCGCGGCTACCGGCAGCCGGACGGCCGCCTCGCCGTCGTGCGGCTGGACGCGCACCTGGAGCGGCTGGAGACCTCCGCCGCCCTGATGCACATCCCCCACCCCGGCCTCGCCGCCGAACTGCGCGACGGCATCAAGCAGTTGCTGGCCGCGCTCGACCCGCAGGGCGAGGTGTACGTGCGTCCGTCGGTGTACGTGGACACCGGCCGGTACACCGCGGACCGCACCGAGATGACCACCGGCACCATCGTCACGTGCTTCCCGGCGCCGCCCCGTCCGGTGGAGCCGATGCGGTGCATCGTCAGCACCCGGCGGCGGATCGCGGACGACGCGCTGCCCACCGCCGCGAAGACCGGGGCCGCGTACTCCGGGTTCCGCCTGGCCCGTCTGGAGGCGCTGGAGCAGGGGGCGGACGAGGCGATCCTGCTGAACCAGCACGGCAACGTCGCCGAGACCGGGGGTGCCGCCGTGTTCGCCGTGCGGCACGGCCGGATCACCACCCCACCGCTCGCGGACGGCATCCTGCCCAGCATCACTCGTGCCACCGTGCTGGCCCTCGCGGAGCGGCTCGGCATCCCGGCCGCCGAGCAGTCCCTGACCCCCGGCGACCTGCACGGCGCCGACGAGGTCTTCGTCACCGGCACGCTGGACGAGGTCCGCATCGTCGGCCAGATCGACGGTCACCGCCCCCGCCACGGTGACCATCCGATCGGCAGCGCGCTACGCGCGGAGTATCTGGCGATGTGCGCCGGTACCCGGCCCGCCCTCGACGCCTCCTTCCTGGAGGTGCTCGCGTGAAGGCTGTGCTGTTCGACATCGGGATGACCTTCATCCACCCCAGCGGACAGGTGATGAGCGAGGAACTCGCCGCAGTCGGCGCCCCCGGCGTCGGCGCGAAGACCGCCGAAGCCGCGCTGGCCACCGCCGCCGAGGCCCACCACCTCGACTTCCCGCAGGGCTTGAGCCGGCCGGAGAAGGTCGGCGCGGTGTGGGGGCAGCTGCTGGGCGTCGGAGCGGAGACCGGCCGCCGCGCCTGGCGGCGCTGCACCGACCGCACCGACCTGTACCGCGACCTCGACCCGGACGCGGTCCCGGTGCTGCGCGAGATCTGCGGGCGCGGCCTGGCGGTGGCGGCCGTCTCCAACTCGGACGGCACCCTCACGGAGGAACTCGCCCGCTTCGGCCTGCTCGACTTCTTCACCGTGGTCGTGGACTCCACCATCACCGGAGTCGAGAAGCCGGAGCCCGGGATCTTCGCCTCCGCCCTCGGCCAGCTCGGCTGCGCGCCCGCGGATGCGCTGTTCGTCGGGGACGGCCTGATCAACGACATCTTCGGCGCGCTGCGGGCCGGCATCACCTCCACCGTCCTCTACGACCGCCACCAGGTGTACCGCGAACTGCCCGTTCCGGTGATCACCGCCCTGCCCCAGCTCCTGGACCACCTGCCCGCCGCCTGACCAACTCCCCGCCCGGAGAAGGAGGTACCGCATGCACGTCGGCCTGGTCAGCACCACCTACCGCCCGCGCCACGGCGGCATGGAGACCCACGTCACCAGCCTCGCCGAACACCTCGCCGCAGCCGGCCACGAGGTCACCGTCCTCACCAACCGCGACTCGACGGACCAGCCCGCCGTCAGGTGGGAGAACGGGGTGCGGGTCCTGCGGGGCGGCGCGCTGCTCCAGCCGCCGGACCCCAACGCCGTGCCGTGGGAGCGGGGCCTGTTCGCCGCCCTGGACGACTTCGCCCCACTCTGGGACGCGCAGGTCGACGTGATCCACACCCACACCCAGGCCGCGCTGCTGCTGACGCACATGTCCGGCCTCGCCGAGACCGTGCCCGTCGTCGCCTCCTTCCACGAGACCCGGCCCGAGACGGAGCCCGGCGGCCTGCCCCGCTCCCGCTTCGTCGCCAGCCGGTGCACGCCCACGCTGGTGCTCGCCGGCAGCCGAGCCTTCGCCCGGCAGGCCGAAGGCTTCGGGTACCCGGCCGAGCGCATCCGCACCGTCCACCTCGGCGTGCGCCACCGGCCGCGCGTCCACGACCGCCGGGTGGCCCGCCACTTCCTCGCGCAGGCCGCGGGCGTGCCCACTGACAGCCTGCTGATCGCCCTTACCGGCCGCTACACCCCCCGCAAGGCTCAGCACCGGCTGCTGGACGCCTTCGAGCTGATGGCCACCCGAGCCGACTGCCGGGTGGTCCTGTTCGGCTCCACCAACGGCTCCGATGCCGCCTACCTCCACCAGGTGACCGAACGCGCCGCCCGGCACGGCGACCGGGTCACGCTCCTGTCAGACCAGAGCGACGAGGTACGCGACCTGCTCGCCGAGGCCGCCGACCTGGTCACCCAGCCCAGCACCGCCGAAGGGCTGGGGCTGGCCGTCATCGAGTTCATGCAGCACGGCGCCCCGGCCGTCGTCAGCGACATCGACGGCCTCAACGAGGTGGTCACCGCTGACAGTGGTCGGCTCGTCGATACCGCCGACCCCGCCGCCTACGCCGCCGCGCTGGACGAGCTCGCCGCCCTCCCCACCCTGCGGGCCCACGCCAGCCGGGCCGCCGCCGACCGCGCCACCCGTAACTTCGGCATGACCCGCTGCGTCGCCAACACCACCGCCGCCTACAGCGAGGCAATCAACGCCGCCCGCCCCGTCGTCGGAGCGGCCCGTGTCTGAGCAGCTGCCCACCCTCGGAGTCTGGGGCCCCGCCCCGCGCGACAAGAGCGGCGTCGCCGGGTACATCACCCAGTCCCTGCCCCACCTCGCCCCGCACTTCACCACCCGCCGGATCGCCGGTTCCGGCATCGACCCGGCCGCCTTTGACCACGTCCTCTACCACTTGGGCAACAACACCCTCCACCACGGCGCGTTCCGGGCGCTGGCAGCCCGGCCCGGCACGGTCCTGCTCCACGAGTACAACAACCTGGACTACTACTACGAGGCGTGGGACCAGCTGCCCGCCGACGAGCAGCAGGCCGTCCTGGACCGGGTGTCCACCGCGGTCGGCGCCCGCCTGGACACCCGGGCGGCGATGGAGCGGTACTTCGCCGACCACCCGCACGTCGACCGCTACAGCCTCAACGCCCGCGTCGAAGACCTGGCGATCAAGGCGGCCACCCGCGTCCTGGTCCACTCCCCGCTGCTGGCCGAGCACCTCGCCGACCGCCACCCCGCCGCCGACATCCGCCACCTGCCCTTCCCCGTCCACCCGCTCACCCCCGTGGCCGGCACGCGGGCCCGGCACGGCATCCCCGAGCAGGCGTTCGTCTTCGCCACCTTCGGCTTCCTCGGCGCCTACAAGCGAATCCCCGTCCTCCTCGACGCCTGGCGTACCTGGACTGACCGCCCCGCCGACGCCCTGCTCCTGCTCGCCGGTGAGGCCCGCGACGGCCTCACCGTCCCGGCCGACCCCACCGTCCGTTACACCGGATACCTCAGCGACGCCGAGTTCGACGCCCTGCTGCTCGCAGCGGACTGCGGCATCCAGCTGCGCGGCCCCTGGCTGGGCGAGACCTCCGGACCGGCCAGCGCGCTGATCGCCCACCGGCGCCCGACCATCCTCAGCGACATCCCCGGCATGCACCCCCGCCAGCCCGAGGAGATCCACCTGACCGTCGGCGAAGGTGAGCACGAGCGCGCCGACCTGATCGCCGCGATGCGCACCCAGTACCACCGGCCGCGCACCCCGGCCGCCTACGACCCCGCGTTCTCTTGGCCCGCGTGGGGCGAGCGCATCGCCGCCGCGCTGACGGGAAGCCCGCGGTGACGCTGCTGGGCGGGTCCGCGTACTGGTCGCGCAGCCTGGTCGCGGCCGTGGACCAGGCCGCCGCCCGGCTCCTGAGCACTTGGCCGGGCGGCGGCATGGCCGGTCCCGAGGACATCCGCCGCAAGGCGGACGGCACGCTCGTCTCCGCTGCCGACACCGACGCCGAACAGCTCCTCGTCAAGGCGATCACCCACCTCGACCCCACCGGAGTGATCCTCACCGAGGAAGACCCCAACACCCACCACCACCGCGCCACCGGCCGCGCGCTGACCTGGTACATCGACCCCCTCGACGGCACCCGCCAGTACCTCGACGGCTCCACCGACTTCGCCGTGCTCGTGTCGGCGTGGCGCGGCAGCACGCCGGAGTTCTCCATCGCCTCCTTCCCCGCCGCGGGCGTCCTCGCCGTCGCCGACCGCGACCAGGCGACGTTCCGGCCCATCGCCCAGCCGGCCGACCACCGCCCCGTCCACGCCTGCTACTTCGAGCCGCCCGGGCTCCGCGAGCGGCTGCCCGCCGGGAACCCGCTGCTGGTCGACGCCTTCGAGTCCACCCGGGCGCTGACCGAAGTGGCCCGGGGCACCGCCGCCGGAGCCGTCGCCGAGATGTGCGGCCACCGAGCCTGGGACATCGCCGCCCTGTGCCACCTGCTCACCGCCACCGGCCGCCACATCACCGACGAGCACGGCCACCCGGTCCGCCTCGACGGCCCCGACGTCACTGCCCGCTACCTCGTCGTCGCCGACACCCGCGACCTCCATACCCTCCTGCTGAACACCCTGGAGCCCACGCCGTGAACGACACCGCCCTCGTGACCGCCCCCGACAACTGGGCCGACCGCTTCTTCGACCCCGGCTTCGAGGAGACCTTCCGCGCCCTCGGCAAGTACGACAGCACCCAGGCCGACCTCGACGCCCTGTGCGCCAAGGAGTTCATGGCCCCCGGCACCCGGGTCCTCGACGTCCCCTGCGGCTTCGGCCGACACACCGGCCCCCTCACCGCCCGCGGACTCCACGTCACCGGCATCGACGCCTCACCCCACCAGATCGCCCGCGCCCGCGCCCTTCACCCCGGCGCCGACTTCCACCAGGCCGACATGCGCAACCCGCCGCCCGGGGAGTTCGACGTCGTCCTCAACCTGTGGACCAGCTTCGGCTACCTCGACACCGAAGCCGACGACCTCGCCGCCCTCACCTCCTGGGCCACCGCCCTCAAGCCCGGCGGCCACCTCGTCATGGAACTGACCACCCGCGAGCGCGCCGAACACGAGAACCGGCACGGCACGGAACCCATCAGCACCAAAACCGTTACGCAGGGCGGAGTCACCGAGAGCGCCTGGTACGACTGGGAGGCCAAGTACGCCCACGTCACCTACACCCGGCCCGGCTGGTCCGCGACCTGCCGCACCCGCATGTACTCCCGACCCGAACTCGAAGACGTCCTGCACCAGGCCGGATTCGCCGTCGTCTCCTTCGCTGGGGACTTCACCGGCGGCCCCGTCCGGGCCGAGAACCGCACCGTCGTCACCGCCATCACCCGGAGCACGCCGTGATCACCCGCCGAGACGCCAGCAGCATCACCGCCGACGCCGAGAACGCCCTCCTCGAAGCCCGCGGACTCACCCCCGCCGACCTGATCGCCGCCGGCACCGAGGCCCGCGTCTACGCCCTCGGCCACGACCAGGTCCTCAAGGTCTACGCCGACCCCGACCAGCTCGGTGCGCTGGAGACCATCGCCGACCTCTACCGGCGCTTCGCCCGCAACACCGTCCCCTACGCCCTGCCCGAGATCCAGAGCATCGAGCAGCACGGCCCCCTGCTGGCCGTCACCGAGACCCGCCTGTCCGGCACCCCGATGGGCGACGCCCTCGACCTCACCGACCCGGCGACCGAACACATGTACCTCGGCGCAGTCCGCGACTTCACCGGCCTGCGCCTGACCACCCCGCTCGACCGGCGTATGCTCCTCGACCCCGACCCGGCCCACCAGGGCGAGGACTGGCACGCCTTCCTGCGCCGCCTCCTCGCGCAGAAGCTCCCCAAGGTGCTGCCCCACCTTCGCCTCGACGTCCCGGCCGTCGACAGCGTCACCGACCGGCTCACCGCGCGCCTCGCCCGCCCCTACACCGGACCCGAAGGCGTCATCCACGGCGACCTCTACCCGGACAACATCCTCGTCGCCGATGGCAAGGTCTCCGGCGTCATCGACTTCGGTACCTTCACCCTGCTCGGAGACCCGCTCTACGACCTCGCCGGGGCCTGCGCCTACTACCGGATGTACGACCCGGACCGCGTCGAGGTCCGAAACCGCCTGCTGGCCGCCGCCGCCGAGGACCTCCCCGCCGACCGGCGCGACGACCTTGCCGACTATCTGCACACGATCGCCCTGCTCAGCTGCGACCTCTACCCCGAGCAGGACAAGGACATCCGCGACACCGGCCACTACCAGTGGGCCGCCGACGTCCTCAACACCCCCACCGACTGGAGTGGCCGGTGACCAGCTTCCTGCCTGAACCCGATCCGGAGGCCGGCAGCTGGCTCCCGCCGGAAGAGTTCATCGCTACCCTTCCCCGCGCGACCGCGTATGCCTCCCTCTACATCACCGACCAGCACGGCCAGCCGGTGCTGCTCAACTCCTCGGTCTACAAGCCGGACAGGGGCCAGATCTGGCAGTTCCCCGGTGGCCAGATGGACCCCGACGAGACCCCGCGCCAGACTGCGGTCCGCGAGACCCAGCAGGAGACCGCCCTCACACTGGAGTGTGGCCGGCTGCTGGCCGTCCACTTCCTCCCGCCCGAACCGACCTGGCCTGCCGCGAAGTTCGGCCTGATCTTCGACGGCGGCACGCTCAGCCCCGAACATCTCACGGCGATCCACCTGGACCCCGCCGAGCACAGCGAGTGGGACGCCCGACCCGTCGAGGACTGGAAGGACGTCCTCAACCCCCGGAGCATGGAACGCCTGCGCCAGGTTGCTGCGGCGCGGGACTCCGGACTCACGGCCTACATCGAGCACGGCAGAAGCGACTTCGTCGACTACATCTGATGTGACGCCCAGATCGTGACGAGGCGAGGGTGGAGCAGAACAGCCCGGCGGGCAGCACGTAGACACGTGCTGCCCGCCGGGCTGACTGCACCTAGACGCGCTTGTCAGGGTCTTCGGCCGTGAGCACGCCAGCCACGGTGAGGTGGAACTGGGCGTCGCCTTTCCCGGTCTCGACACAGAGGTCGGTGCCGTCCAGCTCGTCCTGGAGCGCATGCAGCAACTCGGTGACCGGGGCCGGGGCGCCTTCCTGCCGTTCGAGTTCCACAACGAGTGTGAATGCCGTCTTCCTGGGCAAAGGAATCTCCTCGCTGAGCAGCGATAGAAGGGATGTGCACGAGCCTGCCGTGCGTAAATGCGCTGGTCAAACGGTTCGCGACAACCTTGAGAAGCCTGCGAGACCCTTTCTGGGGGCCGTTCCCTGCCGTCGGTGGGCTCTAACCGCCGCGAGGCCCGAAACGTGCCTGTCCCGGCCGTCGTTCAAGCTCGGTCAGCCAGCCCATCACCTCTGATCACGATTACGTAAAACGTTGTGTCATCAGTTCAGGGCTGGCTGTGTGCGAGTTCTCGGCAGGCCCTCGTCCGGTCGGAGCGGTGCACCGGTTTGCCACGAGCCCATTGGCTGCGGATCATGGTCCGCGCAGCCGACATCGTCACCGGTTAGACGGCAGGTGCGCCTGGACGTTCAGGCTCGATCCGCGCCGCTGCCAGAGCGGCTTCGCCGTACGCCGCGTATGGGCGCCGCGCCGGTTGCGAGGTGGGCGTGGACTCGGCGTGCGGTTCCCCGGCCCCCTGCGTGGTGACGGTCGTCAGCACCTGTTCGGCGCGATCCAGGGTCAGCCGGACTGCGCCGAACCGGCCCACTGCGAACCCCGTCCGGTACCCGTGCAGGTGGAGCTGTTCCACCGCTTGGACTCCGGCGTCGACGTCCGGTGTGTCAGAGGGTGGGACGAGCGCGTGCAGTTCTTCCTGCCACTCCCATCCCAGATCGCGGAGCACGGAGCGGGCCTCCACCTGCTCCCAGCCGCTTCGGGCAAGCAGGCCGCGCTGCGGGTCGGTGTCGAACACGATGTGGGGGTTCGAGGTCACGTGGCAGCTCCGGTGTTCTCTTCGGTCCAGGCTGCGAGCTGGAATCGTGCGGGTCGGTCTTCGTGTCGTCCAAGGCGGCATTCGTCGCCTGCCTTGCCGAGCACCTTGTTCATGCGGCTGACGAACCGGTCGTACTGCTCGTGCCAGACGACGGTTGAGCCCGCGTCGGCGTAGGCGTCGTCTCGGGCAAAGGCCAGGGCGGCGATCTCGTACCCCAGGCCCTCGTGCTGCTTCCAGCAGGGAGGGATCACGTCCTGCGGCTGCCAGGCGTACGCCTCGTTCAGCCAGCGGCACACCGCGTCGAGCCACGTCGGCATCGGCTCGATGAGCTCGGCCGACAGCGCGCCGAGGTCCCACGGCGGGGGTCCGTCGACCACGGACTCCTCCGCGCTCCGCTCCGCGATGTACTCCAGGATGAGCGCGGGCGCCTCGGGGAAGGGCTTGTACTGGGCGAGTGGATTCGTCACGCGGCGGCGCCCCGGGCGGCCCAGGCGGCGGCGTGAGCCGCGGCCTGCTTCTTCTTCGCCGCGGACCGCCGGCGGCGCTCCGTCTCGTTCGCTTCACGCAGCTGGTGGACGTGCGCCTCGATCTCCGGCCAGGACTCCCAGGTCCACATGCCATCGAGTCGGGTGATCACCGGCGGCAAGTTGTCGGCGAGCACGAGCGCGTGTCCTTCTTGCAGCGACCTGATCTCGTCGCTCCGCAGGACCGGCTCCAGGGCCATGTGGGTGGCGGTCGAGTGGCTGCCGCGGTCGCCGCCGCTGCTGGTCTTCGTGGTGCGCTCGCGCTCGACCTGTCCGCAGAGGTCCGACAGGTCCTTGAGGAAGCCGGGGTCCTTCGCCCCGCCGAAGACGATGACGTTGTTGGTGAAGCTCGCCAGCTCGTTCGCGGTGTCCTCGCCGAACCGAGCGCGGGCCGATGCCCAGCCTTGGAGGCCGATGATCACGGTGATCCCGCGACCTCGGCCGTCGGCGACGCGCTGCCGCAGGCTGGGGATCGGGGCGATGTTCGGCGCTTCGTCCAGCCCGCCCAGGAGGGGTGGATCGAGTCTGCCGGCAGGCGACGCGACGGCGTGGGCCTCGGCGATGTCGAGCAAGTCTTCCGTGATCGCGGTGGTCAGCGGAGCCACGCTGTTCACCTCGGAGTCCTTACCGAGCAGGTAGACGGTGCCGCCGGCGTCGAGGAGTTCGGCGAAGTCAGTGGGGTCCTCGCCGTCTCCCAGCAGGGCCCGGACCACCGACTCGTGCATGAGGGGGGCAAGCGCGGCGTCCAGGGTCGAGGCGGTGTTGCCGACGGTCCGGCTGTCGCCGCTGGTGGCCGTTCGGAGCATGTCCGCCCAGCCGGGCCCGGCCCCGGGGTGGGCGTCGAGGATGCCGACCGGCGCGGGGTCGGTCAGCTTGCGCGCCCACTTCAACACCCAATCCAGGCTCGCCCCGTCGAGCGCGGCGGCGTGGAAGTACGCCGCAAGGATCTTCGCAGCCTGGCCCTTGTAGAAGGCGGCGCCCTCGCTTGACTGCGCTGCCGCCCCCGGGGTGCGCGAGCCGGCGACGAACGCCTTGGCCCGCATCATCGCGGTCTCGGTCTCGGCGGCGCCCGCGATCGGTGTCCACCGGAACCTCGGCACGGAGGGGGCGATGTCCTGCGGGTCGAAGGCCAGGACCGGCCTGCCGCCCGCTCGCCGAGCGTCGAGGGTCAGTTCGACCAGATCCGCCTTTGTGGAGGTGGCGAGCACCGGCCCGGGCCACCGGCGGATGGTCGGGGCGAAGAAGCGGAGCGTCTTGCCCGAGCCCATAGGGCCGATGACCCGGCACGCCTTGTCGGCGCGGGACCAGAGGTCCACGCCCTTCGGGCGCTGGGAGGTCCCCAGCGAGTAGCCGAAGTCGTGAGGGGAGAGGGGGTGTTGCATGACGTGCTCCGAGAGAGGGGTGAGAGGAGGGTCAGCGGGTGGCGGATCGTTTCTTCGCCAGATCCACCGCCGGGCGGCGCGGGTTGTCGTCACCGCGGGTGAGAGAGGGCCGGATCTCCGTGGCCTTGAGAACGGCCGAGGCCGACAGCTGCCGCTTGAGCAGGCCCTTGTCCGCGAACCCTGCGTTGCGGGCGGACCGCTTCATCAGCAGCCAGACGGTGGCCATGGCCACCGCGCAGACCGCCGCGATGGCGTACAGGGCCACGGAGATTCCGCTGGGCATGACGTCCACTACGCGGCCCGCTGTCCGGCACGGGCGGCGAGGTAGCGCATGCGCCGGCCGCAGAGCTGGGAGATCGCCGCATCAGGCCCCGCAGACCGCGGAGGGGCCGTGTGGAACGCGCGGTGAAGGTCCTCAGCCGCACGCCACAGGTGGGTGACGGCGGTTCGGACGCGGCCCCCGGCTGCGGAGTAGTCCCCGTGGTCGAGGGCGGTGGCCAGCGCCTTCGTGCGCCGTGCCAGTTCGAGGGCGTCGGCGTGCAGCTGGTCGATGTCCCCGCGGACCGCGTGGTGGTCGGTCGGGAGCACGGTCCCGGTGGTGGCGATGGTCATGGAGTGCGTCCCTTCCGGATCTTCCTGGACGTGGCCGGTGGTCAGGTGGAGGTGACGGGAGCCGCTCACGCGGCGTCCGGGTAGCTGGAGGAGACGTCGGTCATCGAGCCGGAGGAGAAGCACAGGTGCTGTTCCGCCACCACCAGCAGGTGCTGCACGGCGGGATAGATCACCTCACCCACCACCCACAGGGCGATTCCCCGACGCAGACGCACGATGTGGTCCGCCGTCCACCCCGGCAGCCCCAGCCTGGACACGGTGGCTTCCGCTTCGGCCTTTTTCATCGAGTAAATGACCACGGTGTCGGCCATTTTCAGTGCCGCCTGCGTCTCAGGGGAGTCATCAATATCTGACAGGTGATGGACGATGAAAATGCACGACAACCCCAGGCCGCGCGCGAATTTCAGGAACTTTTCGAGCAGGGCGGCCAGCTGAGGGGTGCCGAGAATATGCCACGCTTCCTCAGCAATGAGAATGCGCTTGCGCTGGCTGTAGCGGCGGCAACCCGTCGCCCGGTTCGGCCCCACCTCCCAGGCGCCGGAGTCCGCATCTACCACCACACGCTCGTGCTGGCTCGGCTCCGTCCCGCACTCGCACAGCGGTCGCAGCCACACCTCTTCCAGAAATACGGAGATCACGGCTACCAAGATCGTCATCGCGACGCCGCCCGAGGGAACCTTGGTGAGGTCGAAGACGACCATGTCGGTGTCGAGGCCGACACCAAGGCTGGTCGGCCCATCGAGCATGCCGACGAGGTCGCCTGTCGAGTCCTGCTCACTGCCGCACAGCCGGTCCAGGACGTAGCTCGCTTCGAGCCCGTCAGCGAGCAGTTCGTCCCGGGTCCGCTGCTTGGCGACAGCGTCGGACTCCTCCGGTGCCCGGAGCGCTTCCGCGACATCGGCCAGCACCGGTGTGCGGCCGAGGGAGTCCGCCCGGTGGTGGGCCCTGCGGATCGCGATCCGCAGGGCGGAGCCGGCGAACTCGTCCAAGGGCTTGCCCAGCCCGAGCTCAACGATCGTCCTGACCAGCTCGACCTGCCGCTTACCCGCGATGGCGGGGTCCATTGGGTTGATGCAGGAGGCGCCGGACCCGCCACCGGGGGCGAACTTCACCGGGGCCTTGCCGGTGAGCGACCGGCCCAGAGCCGCCCATTCGCCCTCTTCCCTCTCTTTCTGCTCCTTCGTGTCAAGCACTACGACTTTCCGGCCCAGGCGAATCTGCCGAGCTGCGTAGGTCTTGGTCAGGGAACTCTTTCCCCGGCCGGTGTCACCCATGACGATCATGTTTCCGCCGGGCAAGCCGTCGCCGAATGCGCTGAAAGGGCAGTAGATGAATGCCTTTCCGGAATACAGTTCACGGCCGATGATCGCGCCTGCGCTGCCCAGGGTCGGCGGCGCCACCGGCAGGTACAGGGCCTGGCTGGTGGTCGTCTCTGTGTAGAGCGGACGGCGCACGGTCTGGTGCATCGGGGACAGCGGGGCGAGGTTCAGCAGGTCACTCACTTGATGCCTCCGGCGAGGGGCAGGGTGTTGGCGAAGGCGCGGGCGTGTTCGAGGTCGAGCCACTCGATCCGCAGGTTCGAGTTGCGTGCGCGGCTCGCGGTCGTGCGCTTGGTGCGCTCCAGTTCTTCGACGCTGCGGGCGGAGATCGTGATGTAGCCGACGACTGCGGCGCCGGCCGCGCCGGAGGCGGCCAGGGCCATGCCGCGGGAACCGGTGGCGTTCGCGGCGATCTGGTCGCGGGGGTCGATGTTCTTGCCGCGCTGGCGGTCGCGGTGCATCTCCGCCTGGTTGTTCGTGTCCTCGGCGAGCATGCGTTCCACGGCCTTGTCGTTGGGCTCCAGCTGCTGCGTGATGGAGAAGGTCCGGATGACGTCGGGCATCCCGATCAGCAGGGGCGACAGGAAGCCGGGGCCGACGGGGGTGGTGGGCCAGCTGGCGACGTAGGCCGTGGCGTGGAACCAGCTCTCGGTGCTTCCTGCCGCGCGGGTGGCCACGTGGGTGCCCTGCCGGACGTCGACGTTGCGGGGGAAGGCGTGCGCCCGGGGAAGGTCGGTGTCCCAGATGGCGTGGTCAGGGTCGTAACTGTTACGGATGAGAGCCGTCATCCTGCCCTCGTCCAGCGGGGCGACCACCGAGAGGTCGGCGTCCTCGGCGCGGGACCACAGCTCGTCCAGGTAGATGGCCATCGCGGCGGCGATCCCGTCGTCACCGCTTCCCCTGGCGGAGCCTTCGGCCGCCAGGTCCCGGGTGAACTTCGCGTGGATGGTGATGTAGTACCGGTGCTCCTCGGCGCTGGTCGACACCGCGTTGGCCAGCTCGTCGTACGAGTCCTTGAGCCACTGCGGGGCGTTGGCCGTCGCCGCGGACTGGTCGCGCTGGGCGATGAACCGCTGGTGGGCGTACGGATCGGACTTCATCTGGCGGGCCAGGACCTGAATCCGCTTGACCGGGTGTTCCTCGACGTTGCCGAAGGCGTCGAGGACCTCGCCCCAGCGCTCCAGCGCGACGACCTGTTCGCCGACGTCCTTGCCGCCCAGGCCAGGAGAGGTGACCTCCAGCGCGGCGGTGACGCAGCCGGCCTCCGGCTGGAGGACGACGACGGCCTGCTGCCCGCGAACCGTGACCGGTACCCAGGTCATGCCCGCGATGCCTTCGGGCTCCGTCAGTGCGGCGTCCGGAGGAGTCCCGTCCCTGCGCACGCCAGCCTCGACGGCGGGCGACACCCAGACACCGCCAGTACGGCGGAGGGCCTTGCGGTGGTAGCGGTTGATCCGCCACCAGCGGTAGATCGAGCGCCGCTGGGACGTGCCCTTCGGCCGGTAGGGCGCGTACACGAGCACCAGGGCGAGCAGGATCGGCAGCGCGAGGCCGGTAGCCGCGAGGACGGTCGCCCCGCTGAACGCGAAGCCGAGCATCAGGCCGATCACGGCGCCGCTTCCGAGAACGACCTGTTCGCCGAGGTCGCGGCGGCCGACCAGCCCTGTCGGGCGGTGCTTTCCGAACTGATATGTACGAGTCGACATGGGTCATCGGTCCTTGCTGGGGTCGGGCCGCCCGGGTGCTTGTCCGCCAGTCGGCCGTGAAGGCGGCGCGGGCGAGACGGAGGGCCCGGGGCCCGAGGTGGTTCGTGGTGCGGGGGAAGGGGAGGAGTGCGCCGTGGACGGGCCGGGCGCGGGGGGCGCCGGTGCCGGGGGTGGAGCCTGTGGAGGGAGTGGCCGTGCGGGACTCGGTGCCCCACCGGTGCCGGTCGGGCGCGCGGGTGCGGGACTGCCGCTGGCCGCTGGCCGGGCCGGGCCGATGACCGGGCCCGAACCGGTGCCCTGCGGGCGGGCGGTGGCCGGAGCGTCGGACGCCGCGCCGCCGCCGGAGGGCGCCGGAGCCGGGCCGACGACCGGGCCAGAGGCTGCTCCGCCCTGCGAGCGGGCGGTGGCCGGAGCCTCCGATGCCGCGTGGCTGCTGGCCGCAGACCAGTCCGGGGCGGAGCCGACGACAGAGCCGGACGCCGTGCCCCCGGGTTGGGCGGTGGCCGGTGCTTCGGAACCGGCGTGGCCGTTGGCCGCGGACCAGTCCGGGGACGAGCCGACGACCGGACTGGAGGAGGTGCCCGTCGGGGCGCCCGGTGCTCCGGTGTGGCTGCTGTCCTCCGCTTGCCCGAGACCACCGTTGGCGGCGTCGGAGCCCTGCGCGCCGGGGGAGCTGGCGGCCTTGTTCTTCGCCATGTCGAGCCCGGCCTTGGCCACGGCCGCCCCGACCGCGACGGGCCCGCCAGCGGCAGCGGTGCCGCCGCCCATCTTGGCTCCGGCCGCCTTGACGCCGGCGGACTTCCCGCCGCCGCCCACCAGGGCGTCCTGCACCCGGGAGTTGATCGCCCGGTTCGCGTGCTGTCCGGGACCGTCGATCGCGGCGGCCGGGCCGGAGGACTGGGCCGTCTTCCGGTCGTGGTGGAGCTGGGCCATGTGGTCGCCGAACTCCGGCAGCCACTTGTACAGCGTGGCCGACGCGAACACCGCGAGGAGGAGGATCAGCGCGCCCACCAGGGTCTTGGAGACCTGGTCGGACATGGAGCCCGTGCTGTCGCTCAGGACCGCGCCGCCCAGACCCAGCAGGGCGAACAGGACCGGCTTGCTGAGGCCGATGGCGAAGATGGCGCCGAACCACTTCTTGCTCTTGTTCCACAGGTCGCGATCGACCAGGCCCGCGTTCACGACGGGCCCCAGAGCGACGGCCACGTAGATCGCGGCGCTGCGGATCAGCAGTTCGATCCACATCAGCAGGGCACCGGCCATCATGATCAGGTTGACGACCAGCAGCTGCCCCACACCCTCGCTCGGGTTGGCCGCCATGACCTTGAGGATGTTCTCCAAGAAGGGCTTGAAGTTCTCCGTTGCGTAGGGCTCGAAGACGGCCGTGACCTCGTCGATGGCCTTGAGCAGGAGGGCGAGAGCTCCCGGCGTCATCGCGTTGACCACGAACTGGAGGAGGAGGAAGCCGATCGCCTCACCCATGGCGGTGGTGATGCCGACCCCGCGGACCGCCCGCTTGGCCACGGCGATCAGCCACAGGGCCACGGTGAGCAGGGAGGAGGCCGCGAAGATGATCGCGTACTGCTTCAGAAAGCCGGGCGAGGTCAGGTCGATCTTGGTGGTGGCCTGGATCAGCTCCAGCATCTTGCGCAGGAACCAGATGTTGGCCTCCGTCAGCTTCTGCAGCAAGAAGCCGAGCGGGTCCTTGACGAAGTCGATCGCGGCCTTCGCCTCGCACACCATCGGGATGTAGCAGAACGGGTTCGCCACTGCGGAGGGGACGAAGAGGAACCCGATGACGACGTTGACGATGGCGATGGTCTGGAGCCTGCGCCGCCAGCGGCTCGGAGCGGTCCGTTCTACTCGCAGCAGGCCGGGGGCGTCGTCACGCAGTCGCAGGCGCATTGCCGGCACCCCCCACCTCGGCGAAGGCGTCCGCCGAGTCCGCCTGCTGCATCGCGGGCGGGGACGGAACGAGCGGCGCGGACGGCGTGACGGCGGTCGTCTTCCAGGTGCCATCGACCCAGACGAGGTCCACGGTCATCCGCAGGAAGGCGACCTGCGGGCGGCGAGTCTCTTCCTTGCCCGCGACCCCGCCTGCCGACGCGGTCCACAGCTCGATGCTCGCGGCCTGGTCGGAGCGCGAGATGGTGCGGGTCGCCAGGACAGCCGTCCGGGTGATCAGCTCGCTGCCGTCCGCCGACTTGCCGTCCGTGCCGACCCCGCGGTTCTCCGCGACGAGGCGGGCCGTTGCGTCGGAGTCCGACGTCACCGACTTGAGCACGCTGGGTGCAGCGGTGGCCGCGAGCATCCGGTGCCGCCACTGCTCATCGGTGAAGAAGCGCGTGTCGCCGTAGAGCATGACGGCGCTGACCGCAGCTGCACGTGCCCCCCGCTCGCTCCGCTCGTAGGGTGCGGGAAAGCCGTCCGGCCGGAGCGCACCGGTCACGACCGGGTCGTCCGCAGCGGCCGGCACGTAGCCGGAGAAGTCCCCGGCGACGTTGGACGCCTGCCGCGCGTCGATCGGTGCGACCAGCCCGGCGGCGCTCGAACTGTCCTTGAGCTTCCAGTCGTCGGCCTCCCACACGAGGGTCACCGTCACCGACCGGTACCCCGCCTTCGGGGTCGCATGCCCGGCCGCACTGCCGCGGACGGTCGTGGTCCACAGGCGAACCATGGCCCCCTGGTCGTCGTAGCCCAGGATGCGGGCGGAGAGGACGCCGGTACGGGCGATGGACTGTTCGGCGGAGAGCTCAGTGGTGTCGCCCCGGAGGGAGGCGACCGCCTGAGTGGCGGCCAGGTCGGCCTTCTTACCGACCATGTCGGCGGCATCCCGCGCGGCCATGGCCGCCACGGCGCGGTGGCGACGCTCGCTGTTGGTGAGGAAGGCGGCGCTGCCGCTGACCACGGTGTAGTTGGCCGCCGCCGCCTTCGCGCCGTCCTGCGTGTGCGGGTAGCCCACGGCGACACCGTCGACCGTGCGGGCGCGCTCCACGTTCACCTGCGGGGCCGCCTGGACGGGCGCGGACGCCGAGGGGGCGGACGTGGAAGGGGAGCCGGTGGCGAGGGTGACGATCACCCCGGCCGCGGTGACGACCGCGACGCCGCCGGCGGCGATGCCCGTGAGCTTCGCTGCCGGCCGGGCCGCCTTTGAGGAATCGTTTCTCCTGCGGAGTCGTGAGGTCACGGGTCACACGCCCATGCCGTAGGTGATGCCGAAGATCGTGCCGAAGCTGGCCACCAGGAAGACCACGGTCAGGCCGCCGACCATCAGCCCCTTGCCGCGCGAACTCTCCATCGTGGAGTGGCCCTCGCCGAACCAGCCCTTGGACTTGCCGACGCCGGCGAGGAACGCGCCGGCGCCGATGACGAGGGTGACGGCGGCGATGACGCCGAGGATGACCTTCGCGGTCCCGCCCAGCTTCCCGAAGGGGCCCCAGTCCGGCTTGACGCCGGAGACGACGTCGGCACCCGCGGCGAGGGTGGTGTGCAGGGAGGGGTCGGCGGCGACAGACAGCAGGTTGTACATGTTCAGGCCCTTTGATACGTGTGGGATGAAATGAGGGAGTTTGTAGCGATTAGCCGACGTGCCGCATGGCGATGATCTGCGGCGTCCAGTAACTGAGCGGCTTGATGCGGACCTGAGCGCCCGTGTGCGGGGCGTCGATCACTTCGTTGTTGCCGATGTACATGCCGACGTGCTCCGGGCCGGACGCACCGGGAACGGTGAACAGCAGGTCTCCCGGGGCCAGTTGCGAGACACTGGCGACGGCCGTTCCGGCTCTGACCTGGTCATAGGTCACCCGCGGCAAGTTCACGCCTGCGGCGGCCCAGGCCATTTTGGTGAGCGACGAGCAGTCGCAGCCGCCCATACCGGTGTACGGCGACTCGCAGGAGCCGCCCCACTGGTACCAAGTCCCCAACGCGGTCTTCGCGGCGGAGATCGCGCGGGCCGCTCCCTTGCCGGCCGGGAGGTCCGGCTGGACGGCATCCGCCCACTTGGCGGCCAGGTCGCGGATGGTGCGGACGTAGTTCCGGGTCTCTTCGTACGGGGGGATGCCGCCGTACTTGATCACGGCCCCGCCGCCCGCGTTGTACGCGGCGAGCATGTTCTCGGTGGAGTCGCCCGGTACGTTCTTGACTTCCTTCGCCAGGGTGCAGTCGTACTTCGCCTGTGCCGCGATGGCGTCGGCGGGATTGCGGATGTCCTTGATCCCGTCGCCGTTGCCGTCCACGCCGTGCTCGGCCCAGGTCCCCGGCATGAACTGCGCGATCCCGAGCGCACCCACAGGGGAGACGGCGTCGGGGTTGAAGTTGGACTCCGTGTACAGCTGGGCGGCCAGCAGACTGGCCGTCACCTGCGGGCACAGGCCGGCGTGCTTGTTGATGAGGTCGCGGACCCAGCCGGGCACGGGTGCGTCCGTCTTGATGCCGCCGCCTGGGCCGGCCTCCTGGGCGGAGGCGCTGTCGGCCCCGCCGAACGTGGTCAGCAGGGCGACGCCGCTGATCAACATGGCGGAGACGAGGCTCAGGCCGAACTTCGAGCCCTTGTTCATCAAGGCCCCGTCACGCCCAGGGCAAGGCGGTGACCCGCCAGCCCTGGGAGGTGTGCTCAAGTCGCAGGGCGAGCTGTTCGCCACTTCGCCGCGCGGGACCGGAGGCCGGGGTCGTGGTGAGGGTGTAGCTCACCCGGACCAGGGCGACGGCCCGGGTGGGTGCCGGTGCGCCGTCGGGAACCGCGGTGGAGGTGATCTCGACCGCCTGCCGGGCCTGCTCGGCGCGGAGCGCGGCCCAGGCCGCTTCCTGGCCGGGGCGCTTCTGGCTGAGGATGGGCGCCAAGTCGCCGGATGCGAACTGGGCCGCCCTGGCTCCGGCGTCGGCGAACGAGGCGTCCTTGCCGTCGCGGGCGTCGTGCTCGGCGTAGGCCGCGGTGAAGGCCCGCGCGGTCTGTTCGATGTCCGCCAGCAACGAAGCGCTTGGCGGTGCCGCCGGGGCTTCTGCGACCTGGACCGCAGTCGTTTCTGCGGAGCCCGCCGAGATGGTGTTCGACTGCGCGGCCGAGGAACGGGGGGAAGCCTCCGGGCCGCTGGAGCAGCCAGTCGAGAGCGCGGCCAGTGTGCCGACAACGCCCATGGCTGCGGATATGCGTATGAAACGGCTGGATCGAGGCATGGGGAATCCACAATCTCGGTGCAAGGGATTTGAGAGAGCGGGTGTTGCGGCCCAGGGGGAAGGGGCCGCAACACCCCTTCGCAGAGGAGGGGGATTGCCTCTGCGGGCTTTATCGGCGGGTGCTCGCCGTAGAATCCACGGGCCACGGGCGGATCTGTGCCGTCCTGGTCCGGTAGCTGTTCACTGGGTTCACCGGCAGACCTTCATCCAGGTCAGATGCCGTTTCCAGTGCCCGTCAGCCCGTGGCATAGTTCAGGGGGGACGGTGTGCGAAAAGCGTCCGCTCATATCAAGGCCATCAGCCCCTCTCAGGAAAATGAGAGCCCGAAATCCGGGGCTCCTGCGGGCCGAAACGCCTTGTGGCGTTGGCCGTGCCTGAATCCTCACAGGGGTCTGCGGACAACTCGAATCAACAAAAAAGCCGGAACCTAATTCCTGGAATTAGGTTCCGGCTTCTCGGTCTGGAGGCTGGGTTACTCGGCCCGGCGGAGGTGCTCGATCGCCACCCCGAGCCAGGACGCGGCAGGCCCGGCCACCAGCAACGGGGCGCATCTGCTGTACGAGAGCACCAGCCCGTGCGGTCCTGCCGTGAGGTCGGTGAGGAGGCAATGGTCGAACGGCATCCAGTCCATCGAGCTGGTCGGCCGGAGCCGCACTCCCGTGGAGGTCAGGACGACGCGAGCCGGTGTGTGGTCACGCCACTGCGGTTCGGCGGCTGCCTCAGCCTCCCGCCGTCGCCGGGCGTCGAGCGCGTTGGGCACCCACTGGCGGCCGAACGTCGGGTGGTTCTCCCAGTACCCCGTCGACCGCGGATAGACGACGTTGGTCCCGTAGAAGCGGGCGGCCGAGCACCACACGTCGGCGAAGGCGGTCTCTCCCACGGTCAGCGGGACATCCGCCGCCTCGACCGGCAGCAGCCGGCCGCCGTTTTGGAGGTGTGCCGCGAGCGCGGACGCGGCGTGCACGCCTTCGGTGAGCGCGGTCTCCTCCGCGTCGTTCTGACGGCGTCGCCACATGGCTGTTCCTTCCTGGTCTGCGGGGTTGAGCGCGGTCGCTGCGGTGGAGACGGCAGCGACCGCGCGGCCCGATGAGATGAGATCACCAAAGGGCGCTGGAGGCAGCGGCGGGGGCGGTCGCGCGCTGGTCCGTCTCGTCCTTCAACCGGGCCAGCAGAACGCCCAACCGGTCATTGCTGATGGGCTGCCGTGCGCGGACGGCCTCCTTGATCGCGTCACGGCTGATCCGTCCGCTCTCCTGGTAGGCGGCCCGGGCGACCGGCAACAAGTCCTCCAGCCACTCGTCATCGGCCTCCCGGTCCTGCGACGGTTCGGCGTCGTCCCGGGCGGCCGGTCCGCCGTCGTCCTCAGGGGTGGGGACGGGCGTCGGGGCCGGTGCTTCAGCCGCTGCCGGGGACGGCGGCGCTTCCCGGTCCTGAGACGGTTCGGCGTCGTCCCGGACGGACGGCTCGTCGTCGTCCGCGTGGGCGGAGACCGGAGCCGGCGCCGGTGCCTGGGCACCCGCCGGGGAAGGCGCCGGTACCTCCCCGTCCGGGCTGCCGGAGGGCTTCCCGTCCGCCGGTCCTTGCCCGTCGTCCTCCTGGTCCGCCGCTGCGGACGGTCGCGCCCCCCGCTCGTCCGCAGGAGGCTCCTGCGTACGGTGCTCTGCGGTCTTTCGCAGGTCAACAGGCGTGCGGACCGTCCGGGACGGTGCGGACGAGGCGGGCGCCGTCCCGGAGTGGGCGCCGGTGTCCAGCGGACAGGGCACAGCTGCCTGCACGCCGCTCGCGGAGTCCTCGGCACCTTCGCGGACCGGTCCGGGACCGCCATCCGCCCCGTCCCGGACGGACAACTCGACGGTCCGCGCCATCAGGATGTACAGGTGGACCGACCCCGCCAGCGCCAGCGGCGCGAGCATCGACAGCACCCCGACGACGCTGTCCGCGAGGTGCAGTGCGGACTGCGCGGACTGCGGACCGCGGTTCAGCGTGATGGCGTGCAGCGCGTTCGCGCCAAGGCTCGCCGCCGTGGCCGCCAGGAACAGGAACCAGGTGTACAGGCGGGACAGGAACGGCTGGTGGCGAAGCAGGACGATCGCCCTCACCCCGTACGCAATGAACCCGTCGATGAACAGCGGGAACAAGTACGACAAGGTCTCGCGCGCGTGGATCGCTATCGCGATCTGCCGTAGTGCGTCGTAGGAGAATGCGAAGCCCGCCGCGCCCAGCAGGATGATCGCCGTCCGGTCCCAGAGGGTCATGCTCCTCAGCGGGATCGCGGACTGCTGGCTGCCGATCACCGGGTCTATGTGCGCGTGGGACATCAGAGGTCGCCCTCCTCGCGCGGGTTGATGAACTGCCAGGCCGGGGTCTGGGAGAGCAGTCGGCCGAGCTGTTCCAGAGAGGTCACCTCGTGCACGTGCTGGCTGGGGCAGCTCATGCAGGACACCCGCAGAGTGATGGACTCCGTGCCGCCCTGGTCGGAGTAGTACAGCTCCAGGTGCTGGCCGCCGACGGTGTCGAGCGAGGCGAACGCCTGGAGGTGCTCTTCGAACGACAGGAGACCCAGCGTCTGCCACTCCAGCGTGGCCGCCTCGGAGCCGAGGAGTTGGCGGGCGAAGTGGGCCGCCGCTTTGGTAGACCGGGGGCCCCAGGTGTGGAAGGCGGCTTCCCGAGCAGCGGCGCGTCGCTGCTCGCCGGCCGTGAGGTGTTCGGCCGCAGAGACCATGATCGGGTGGGGCATCGCGGGGCCTTCCATGGAGTTGCTGGTGGAGATGGTGTTGCCGTCGCCGGGGGCATTGGCGAGACGGAGCAGGACGTCCGCGTGACACGGCACGTCGAGGGGGCAGGTGCACATGAGGTCGAGGCCGCGAAGCGCGCGGGCGAACTCGTCCGCGTACAAGCTGCCGACTGGCCCTCGGAGCGTCGCGGCGAACAGGTCCACCGCTTCCTCTGCGTCCATCGGGGGCCCGGCTGGTGACGGGCTTCGGTCCCCGGCCGTGAAGGGATTCGCGTAGGGGCTGTGGGGCCCGACGTATGCACAGGCTGTGGACAGGGCGGCGGCTGGTGCTACCCCTTGCAGGCGAACGGGCATCAGGCTGCCCTCCCGCCGCGTCGGCGGTCCGCGCCGATCATCGGGACCAGGCTGGTCACCATCTCGGCCAGTCGGCTCGCCACCCGGGCCCCGACGAAGCCAGTCAGGTCGGGTCCGGTCTCGTCCCTCGCGGGAAGGTTGGACGTGATGACGGTCGGAAGGCAGTGGTTGTACCGGTAATTGATGAGGCGGTACGTCACCTCCTCCACCCATTCCGACGCCTTCGCGGTGCCGAGGTCGTCCAGCAACAGGTACTGCACCTCGCTGAGCCGCCGGAGCTCACGTTCGGCAGAGCCCATGACCTGGGAGGGCCGCAACCTGCCGTACATGTCGGCGCTGTTGACCGCGATCAGCTCGAACCGGTCCGGCCCGCCGGCCGCGATCCTCCGCAGTGCGCCGTACGCCTCGTGCGTCTTGCCCGTGCCGGTCTGGCCGGTCAGGAGCAGGGCACCGGCGGCGGCGTTGTCGGCCAGAGCGCGATCGGCCCAGGCTTGCACCTCCGGGAGGCTCGCGTCGGCGTCGCGGTACCGGGGAGGCGTCGCGGCGTTCCAGCGGCCCAGGGCGTACTCCGCGCGGGCCCGGCGGTGCCACTGCTGGTGTCCCGGGTTCTCCTCCGGCGAGTCGTCGTCCATCGCTTCCGGCACGGCCTGTAGCCCTCTCGCTGCGAGTATCCGTTCCATGGCCCGCAGGGATGCGGCGCTGCCCGCGCGCTCTGGGTCGGGAGCCATGATCAAAATCCGTTCTGGTAGGCGCTGGGCTGGGCGGTGTTCTGGAAGGGGACCCACGTTCCGGGCTGCCTCCGCAGCGGGACGACGTTGGTCCGGGCCGCCAGTTCCGGGGCCTGGTCGGGGAGGTCCGCCCAGATGCGGAGCAGGTATCGGGCGGACAACGGCGGGCGCTCGGAGTTCCAACGTCGGGCGACCATCTCGACCAGCCGTTCGTGGCCCCAACGGGCCGCGAGGGCTGTTACCCGATCCCATTCAGCACCGGTCAGCCGCCAGCCGACGACCATCCCGGCCCCGGTCATCGCCGCCACCAGCTCCCGGGCGCCTTCCGGGACCTCGACCGAATCCTGTCCGGCAGGGACTTCCCGGAGATTTGAATCAGCGAAGCTAGCTTGCTTTTTGGTGGTGGTAGTACTCCCGTAGGGAGTACTACCACCACGCGCACGTGAGGAAGTAACTTCCGGCTCTCCGGGAAGAGACTTCCAATTCGAGTCCGCCGCCGGAGATTTCCGGGAAGCCTCTTCCTGGAAATCTCTTCCGGCTTGTGGGACGCCGGAGCCCGAAGAAGGAAGTTCCGTCCCCTGGTGTGGTGCCGTCCCGCCGGCCTGGCCGACGAGGAGGATGGAGTACCTGCTGGGGTTGGACGCCCCTCCTCCGCGTTCACGGCTCAGCTCCCCGAGCGATGCCAGGTCCCCGAGGCACGTCGTAATCGAGCGGACCGTCAGCCCGGTCAGCCGCGATATCTCTTCCAGAGTCAGGGTCGCGTGCCCCTGGTCGTCCGCCTCCCGGGCGAGAGCGAGCAGGACGAGCCGCGAGCCCCTGCACGCCTTGGACGACGACCACACCAACTCCGTGGCTATCTCGCTCATCCGAAGTTCCCGTCCGATATCTCTATTCGCCGCGCCGGCACAAGGCCGAAGGTCTGGTCGTCCTCCGGGATGTACCCCTTCTGGTGCGGCTCCGGGGTCAGATAAAGATCCCCGGTCGGAAGGTAAAAGTCATGGGCGACCCGCCAGTCCGCAAGGTTGCCGAAAGTCCGGCGGACCAGCCGCGCCACGCCATCTTCGGTCTTGTGATCGAGAAATGTGCGGTAGAAATCAGGCTCGAAGAGGTAGGTGAAGCCCCTCCGCACCGGAAAGATCCGGACCAGCACCGCAGTGGGCGCAACCTTCCTGATTTCATCCCCGAGACTTGTCCGCGCCGAGGCCATAGGATTGTTCTGAGACATGGGTAAGCTCCAGGTCGCAAGGAATTCCTTGCGGGAAGAATCGTTTCCTTGCGGCCGTCAGGCTGCGTCAGCACTCCGGAACAGCGGCGGGGCCAGTTGGGTTCGGCGCTTCTGCCGGTGGGCCCGTGCCAGCTTCAACAGGTAATCGTGGGTGATTCCGAGTCCCCGCGCGACAGCGGCGGCGTCCATCTCGGGGTCCGCCGCGAACCGGGCGATCACCTCATTGCGCTCGGCCTTGCTCAACGCCGCAGTCGAGCCGCGCAGCGCCCGACGCACAGCGTTCGTGTCCATGCGCTTTTGCCAACTGGCGCGCAGAGCAGAGCGTTCCGAGGCGATCAGGCCCCCACGAATCCCGAATTCCTCGTCGTTGCGCAAGGACTCGACCAGGCAGCGGGCGGCGGTCGTCAGCGGGCAGGCCGCGCACAGGTTCAGCGGTCTGATCAGGGAGAGCCCTAGTCGTTCCACCGTTTCGATCGGGTCGGACTGCGGGCTGTCCCCGCAAGGGAAAAACATGTCGGTATCCCGCCCGGAACACCGGGCATTTTCGGCCCAATGCTTCCCCTGGGCCTTCTCGGATTCCCTAATGAGGGGGCTCCAGTCGCCCCGCAAAGCCGCCTCGGAGAGGTCGGATATTGTGGTTCTCATTTCGCCTCATGGTGCTAGCGGCACGCAGCGCCGTATCCGGCCGGTGCAAGAAAAGGAATCAAGAGTCGTTGGAACTCTCGTTAAGGGAGGCGTAAGTTACGCGGCTTCGCTGTTGACCGAGACGTCGGTAACAGGCTTAGCGAAGTTGTAGACGCGCGAGTCGCCGGGGATCGAGAATTCGACGTCGAGGATTTTCCCCAGCGTTTCCCACTTCTCGTGGTCCCAGTCCGGCGAGGCGTCGAGTTGCGCGCTCACCCAGGCGTCAATGGAAGCGTCGAGGTCGTTCGCGTCAGCCACGGCCGCCCTCACGCTTCCAGCCCGCGAAGGGTGGCCGTCCGCAGGTCGAATGCGTGGCCCGTCGCCGCCCACTGCGCGTGGGGGAAGGACCTGATGATCCACCGCGCGAGCGTCAGGGCCCGGGCGCGGGGGACTCGGAGGGTTCGGCCGCGGTCGTCCACTGCGGTGAGCCGCAGGTGGGGCCACAGGGTCCGAGGGCCCTGGAGTCGGACGTGGACGACGACGGCGCCGGGCAGCATGGCGGCGAGCCGGACGGCGAGACGCTCAGCTGGCCCCGAAGCGATGTCCTGCTCCGGGTTGCGCTCCGTAGTGGGGGTCATGCGACACTCCTCTATGTGGTACGCCACTCCGTTGATGCCGTGCTAGGAGCACGGAGTGGCTGTGCGTGACCACGCGCCCTCGCGAAAGGGAGCAGGTCACAGGCTGTCTGGCGTCCGGGAGGTGCGAACTCACGGGCGCCGATGGCGTTTTGAGGGGAGGGCGCGCACGCCGACGGCGGGCGGGTTCCTCCCCTCCACCACGCCGGACCCGGACAGGATCGGCGCGGTAGGGAAGACGAGGGGGTGCGAATCCCCTCGTTTTTCGCTAAACTGAAGCTATCCCAGTTCCAGAAAAAAGTCAACGCGCCGAGGTTTCTTCGGTTCAGCCAAAAAAGGGGTGCCATGCCAGCCCGCCGCTTCGATCGACTCCGGGTGCGCTCGGTGCGTCGAGCTGCCGAGATCCCGCAGTCCGACGTGGCCCAGGGCGTCGGGGTCGGGGACTCGACGGTGGCGGGTTGGGAGCTGGGCAGCTCGGTTCCTGACCAGGAGAAGCTGCCGGCCCTCGCGCGGGTGCTTGGGCGGCCACTCGATGAACTCTTCCCCCGCGGCGGGCCGCCTGACCTCACGGACCTGCGGTGCGACGCCGGCCTCTACCGCAAGGAGACGGCGGCGGTCATCGGCATGAAGAGTGACGGTCCCGTTGCCGGAGCCGAGGGAGGCGTCCGGCGCCTCAAGGACCGCTACGTCGCCCCGTTGGCGGACGCCTACGGTGTGACCGCCGAGGACCTCTTGCGGGCGCAAGAGCGTTCATTTTCGAAGCATTCGGGCGGCGAAGAGGCCAGTGCCGAAGATGCCCCCGAGGACGCCCCTCGCACGCTGGCCGAGAAGATCACGCTCATGCTGGAGCGGTCTTACCCAGCGGGGACCGCGCCGGGAGACGCCGAGATCGCGGCGGCGGTGAACGCCCACGCCGGGGCCGAGGTCACGTCGGCTGCCGAGATCGAGAGCTTGCGGACGGGCCGGAGCGAGGATGCAGCACCGGTGGTCCTGGAGGGATTGGCCAGCTTCCTCGGCGTCACGCGCATGTACTTCGAGCCGGACGAGGAGGTCGTCCGCCAGGTTTACGAAGGACTCCGGCTGATGGGGGCAGCCAAGCAGGGGAAGGTAGGCCGGGTCCGAGCCCGGGGCGTCCGCGCCGAGGGCCTGCCGGCCGGGGTCTTGTCGATCCTGAACGACCTCGCCACCGAGCTGGAAAAGGCCGACCCGGAAGCCGACACGAAGTAGTGCCTGCCCCGTGCCCGCCAGGGCTGGGGACAGGCACTACTTCGGTGTGCTGTTCCTACTGAGCCGCGTCCGGCTGATAGCGCTGCCCGGCCGCGATCACGGCCTTGATGTTCCGCAGTGTGGCGAGGTCAGTGAGTGGATCGCCGTCGACCAGCAGGAGGTCCGCGCGGAACCCCGGGGCGATGCGCCCTGTTGTCGATCCCAGGCCGAGGGCGGCTGCTGCCTCGCTCGTCGCCATGTCGATGATCGAGCTGTTCGCCAGGCCCAGGTGGGAGTAGAACGCCAGGGCCGGGATCAAGCCATCAAAGCCCGCGCGCTGCACTCCGGCGTCGGTTCCTGCCACCAGGCGCACCCCTGCGTCGGCCATCTGCCGCACGAGATCGAACATCGCAGCGGCCCGCTCCTCGCCGAAGATCCGGGGGAGCATCTGCCAGTGCGGGCTCACCGCCGGGCAGACTGCAATCCGCCGGTCGATGATCTCCGCCAGCACATCCTTCCGGAGTTCGAGACCGCGGTCCGTCATCCAGGTGCAGTGCTCGATCGTGTCCACACCCGCCGCGACAGCTGCGGCGATGCCGTCCGTACCGTGCGCGTGCGCGGCCACGGGCACGCCCGCGTTGTGCGCTTCGTCCACCAGAGCAGCGAGTTCGGCAGCGTTGAACTGGCTCTCGTGGCTGGCCGGGCCGCCCTTGGTCAGGCCCCCGCCAGTAACCATGGCCTTGATGACCCCGGCGCCAGCGGCGACGTTGCGGCGGACCAGGTCGCGGACCTCGGACTCGCCGGAGACCTCGCCGCCGAGGAAGTGACAGTGGCCGCCCGGCGTGGTCAGCGGGGTGCCCGCCGACACGATCCGCGGACCGGGAAGGTTGCCCTCGCTGATCGCCGCAGCGAGCCGTAGCGCGAGGCCGTTGCGGTCGCCGAGGTCACGGGCGGTGGTGACGCCGCTGTTCAGGAGCTGCTCGGCGCGGCGGCGCATGTCCTCGAAGAGGACGTCGTCCGTCGAGTCCTCCAGCGTCGATACCGGGTCCGGGCTGCCGTCGAACGCGAGGTGGACGTGGGCGTCCACCAAGCCCGGCAGCACTGTCCCGTCGAAGGCGAAGCGGGGAACATTGGCGCTGGCCTGCTGCTCGATCTCCTCGCGCGGGCCGACAGCGGCGATCGAGTCGCCCTCGATGAGCACCGCGCCGTCTTCCAGGTACTGCCCCGATGCGATCAGTACCCGCCTGCTGGTGATCAGCATTTCGTCTCCTCGATCGTTGCCTGTCACGCCGCATCTCGCAGCGCGTCGGACACCGCAATCAGTTGCTTCACATCCGACTGCCGGTCGCTGCCCAGCGCCATGGCCAGGGGCACAGGCGGTCGCGGTGCGGGGACACCATCTCCGATCCGGGCCGACGCCCGGTGCAGGCGCGCGGCAAGTTCCTTGGCGTCGATGTCCAGGAGGCCCCCGTCCTCGCCGTCATCGAGCAGGTGCGGGCTGATGTCCACCAGGCCGTCTCGGCACTCCACGATGCGCCGGTGGTAGCGCCGGTGGACGCCACGCGCCCGCCAGCGGTCGAGCGCCGCGGAGGAAGCCGGCCGCAGGACGTTCTCGGGGTACGCCTCGCTCAGCAGCTCCCACAGCGGGGCGAGCCGCCGGTGGTCGCGGCGGTGCCGGAGCCAGAGACGAACAGAGGAGATCCGGGCCCGCGCCCCGGAGTATGTGATCCCTGCCGCGAACAGCAGGATCGACGCCACCAGGAGGAAGGCTACGGGCGCCATCACCGCCTGGGGGATGTCAACTCCAGCCGCGCGGATCGCGACGATGACGGCCCGGATCGCGCAGGCCACGGCCATCGTGCCCAGCCCCACCGCAGCCATCCACAGGCCGGTGGAGTGGGGACGCCGGGACATCCGGGCATAGCGGCGAGTCCACCGGGCCGCCATCGCGAGGGCGTACATCAGGTACAGACCGGCGCCGGCGTAGAAGAAGGCGATCTGCGGAATCGTCATGTCGGCCGTGCTGAACGAGCCGGCGAAGACCTCGTGGGGCACCGACAGGGCCGCCACCGTGATCGCCACGATGACGACTGAGACGAGCACGCCTTCGTTCCGGGCCCGGACCCGGCTCGCTTCGCTGTCGGAGGCCGAGTGGAGGTAGAAGCACATCAGGTAGTAGACGGCCAAGAGCAGCAGCACGTTCTGGATCAGCTTCGCCGTCCCGTGGCCGGCGACCATGTCGACTCCGGAACTCCCACCAGGCATGGTCACCGGGTACGACAGCGCGGCACACGCCAGGCAGAGCGTCACCGCTCGCAGCGGCCGGTCGCCCGGGGAGCGCTTGAGCTGGTACAGCTTCCACAGGAGAGCGGCCAGGAGAATCAGGAGGAGCGGTTCCATGGTTACAGCCACCCCCGACGGTCACTGAGCGCCGCTTCCACACGGCGCACCTCGGGGTCGTCCGACAGCGGCGTGGTTCCGTCCAGCACGGACGACCACTCCAGGATGATCGTGGCCACCAGCTCGACGGAGCACTCTTCGCCGTCGTCGTATGAGCAGCGACGCGCGACGCGCTTGATCGTCTCGGGGGTGAACACCGGCAGCATGCTGGCCCAGCCCTCAACGAAGACGGCCGTCTCGTCGGCCGTCTCCTCGGCCGGTGCATCCTGCGCGGACGCTTCCGCCGCAGCCCTCGCCGCGGCTTCCTCGTTTTCCGCGACGAGAATGTGCCCGATCTCGTGGAGCAGGATGTGGTCCTGGTGCAGGCGCGTCGTCTCCGCCTGGTAGAGGATCACGTCGTAGTCGTCGTACTCGACCCACATCCCCGACGGCCCCGGCTTCGGCAGAGGAGCCTCCCGCAGGTACAGAGGCCGTCCCCGCCGCCTGCTGAGCGCCTCGCAGAGCTTGTGTACGTCGAGCGGAGGCGTGATCCCGAGGTCCTGGAGCTCACGCCGGATCAGCCGGTGCAGGTCCCTCTCCACCGTCCGGCTCGCCGCCGGACGCCAGCGGCCGAGACCCCAGCCCCGGCCCACTCTGCCCTTCGTGGGCACCTCGCCAAGGCCCGCCGCTCGAAGGCGGCCCTTCCCTGACCACATAGTGCGTAACACCTTCCGACAAGCGAGTGATGGCTCCCCCGAGCCGGGCGACACCGCACCTCGTGAAGACGCTGGTCAGGTCCCCCGAAGTCGGCGGCGGCAGCGCCGCCCACCCGTACGTCCCACGGCTACTGGCCAGGCACAAAGCCTGGCCCCAGAGCGCATCGCCGCAGGTGACGAGCCTCGATGGAGCTTCCGGGGACCTCCCATGGACATTACGTGACGTCCCAGCCAAGGCATGGCCGAAAACCCATGATCAACTTGAATGCCTCACGGGTGCCTTCGGGGTGGCAAACTGTGCCAAATCGCCCACGACCTATTCGATCAAGGCGTTGAACTGCGCGTTTGACAGACGCCGCTCGCATGTGGCGGCGGATGGTTGAGGGGTCATCCTGTTACTGATCCGTGATCTTCTGGCGGTGCGGTCGCCTCGTCTACGACCCTTGATCGTAGAAACCGCAGCTCAAGTGGGGTGTGGCCATGCTCACTTCGGCGCAGTACCGGTGAAAGCCGCTATACGCTCAAGTCATGCCAAACGCCATATCCAGCCAACCCGACAGCTACATTGAGTTCTGGTCCGAGTACCATCTGTGCACGCTGACCACGCTCCGCCCGGACGGTCGACCCCACGTCGTACCCGTCGGCGTGACGCTCGACGCCGACGCCGGCGTGGCCCGAGTCATCACTCGCAAGTCCAGCAAGAAGGTGGACAACATCCTCGCGGCCGACGGTCCGGCCCGCGTTGCGGTGTGCCAGGTCGACGGCGGCCGGTGGGCGACCCTCGAAGGCACCGCGGAGGTCTGCACGGACACCGCGGCCGTCGAAGACGCCGTCGAGCGCTACGGACAGCGGTACGGCCGCACGCCGGCTCCCGACCCGGAGCGTGTGGTCATCCGAATCTCGGTCGAGCGGGCGATGGGCCACACGGCACCGGCCGCCCGGCGGCCGTCGGCGGCTTGAGCGATCGGCCTAGCGGTCAGCGGTGGGGACCAGCCCGCTGTTCACCGCGCTGACGTGCCGGAGCGCCGAGGCGAAGGTCTGCATGGGACCGCGCGCGGGAGGCTTCGGGCCTACGAGGCGGAGACACAGCCGCACCCGGTGGTGAGGCGCTCGGAGATACCCAGGGAGGGACGGCGTCGGGGCCGGGCTGGAGGAGCGCTTCGAGGTGGTCCGTGGCGTCCGGCCGGGTGGCGGCGTGGCACGGCCACCCGGGGCAGGCGCCGGAGCGGAGCGGCGTGCGCTCGATGATGTGCCTGCACCGGGTGCAGGTGGTCATCAAGGGGTCTGTGCTGCGGTGCTCCACTGATCCGGTCCGTTCGTGCTCGCGGTCCTGGTCCTCATCGAACGTACGGCTGCGCGGAACGCGACCGGGAGCGACGGCAGCGTGAGGTCGGCCACGCCTGCCAGGGCAGCACCGGGCCCAGTAGCCGACGTGGAGAAGGGCGGGGCCGACATGAGAGTGTCGGCCCCGCCCTTCTCCAGGTCGCTCGGCCCCTCCGAGCAGCGGCACCGCTACTTCCACACAGGGATGAGCCGCTTGGGGTTCGGCGTCTTGTTGCCCTTCTGCCCCGGCAGGACCTGAACAGCAGAAAATATCTCGAAGAGTACGTGGCGCTTCTGTGAAAGGTCATACTCGCCAGCAAGCCACTTCTTGGCTACGTCGTTGGGTGCCTCGTTCTGCACCTCTGCTTCCAATTCGAATTTGGCTCGCTCGCGGCGCAGCCTCTTGACTTCTTTCTCCAGTGGAATGGCCAAGCGATAGAACATGTCGGCGGGGACTTCGTCCTCCTGCCACTTCTTTTCGAGTTCGGCGAGCTTGTCTGCCTTCTGCTGGAGTTTATGTTCGTGCGGCCACGCGACCGTGACCGGGATGTAAGTTGCCTGGGCCTTTTTCAATTTCGCCAGCACCAGGCGTTGGAGTTGCTTGTCGACCATGGGGCCGGAGATCGAGTTGTGCGAGCACGACGAGCAGGTGTAGACGTATGGGCTGCGCTTGCTCTTGGTCTTCGAACCGCCCATGGGCTCGTTGCAGACGCGCTTCGTGACCGCCCCGTTGATCTCTTCCTCGATGCGGTACTGGCAGCGAAGCAGTGTGGAACCCATGTACTTGATAGTTTTCGGAATTCCGGTAATCCTCGCCGTACCGGAACCGCGGGCAAGATAGGTGCTTCCCGGTCCGAAGGTCGCACACACCGCACGCCACTTTGCCGGCGTGGTCACCGTCTCCCAGACTCCCACGATCGGAGAACCGTCGTCATCGAGGGCGAGTTCGCCACAGTTCGCGCGATATCCGCACACACGTGGAGCGGTCATCATCTGCGTGAGCGTCTGCGGAACGATTTCGCCTCCGCGACTCCCTTTCAATCCCCGCCGCTTAGCTTCGGCGCAAAGGGTGCTCATTTTCTTTCCCTTGATGCGCCCGTCAATCGCCCATGCGAGAAAGTCTGACTCGACGCGCCGAAGCGTCTTCCGGTCTTCCTCCCAGCCGAACGGCCGTGGTCCGCTGTGGGGCAGGCCGTCGATTATTCGGTCCTGGTGCCAGTCGCGGATTCGACGCTTCTTCTTCATGGACTCGGCCTTGTTGACCACCGCCATGATGCCGGTCTTGATGATCTCGCTTTCCTCGGTGAGATCCATCGGCCCCGACGGGGTGTAGAAGCGCCGGCTGGGGTCGAGGGTGATCGCCTCGACAAAGTCCTCCCAGTCCCGGTCCGTGCGCTGCACGCGGTCCTGGTCTACGCAGATGACCCCGTGGACCGGGTAGCCCTCTGGGGTGTGCCCCCGCTTGAGGTCCCGAAGCATCGACTGGAAGTCCGGCCGCACAACGTCGCGCTTCGAGGCCGAGAGGTCGTTGTCGGTATACCGGTGAACGATCACGGCGCCATGACGAGCCGCGTTCCTGTCGTTGCGGCGGTGCTGGTTGGCCACGCCCTTGCCCGCTGACCACGCCGAGGTGGCGGCCTTCTTCTTGTTGTGCTTGCGCCAGTCGTCCGAGATGCGGGAGTACGCGATCAAGAACGCCGTGTCTGGGTGCAGCCGGGCAAGCTCCTCCGGTGGAGCGAGCCCGGCGGGCCTGCCGCGCAGCTCAAGATCGTCCGGCCCTGTCTCTTCGGGCGGCACGGTGGACATGGCGTGTTGGTGACTGATTGTGCTCAAGGAAGGACTCCTATGCCACTCCGTTGATGCCGTGCTAGGAGCCCGGAGCGGCTGTGCGTGACCACGCGCCCTGGCGAGAGGGAGCAGGTCGCGGGCTGTGTGGCGTCGGGGAGGTGCGAACTCACGGGCGCCGATGGCGTTTTGAGGGGGGCCGCGCACGCGATGGCGGGCGGGTCCCTCCCTTCCGCCGCGCCGGACCTAGGGCCGGCGCGGCGCGGCGGCGAAGATGAGAGGGTGCGAACCCCCTCGTTTTCGCTAAACGGAAGCTATCCCAGTTCCGAGAAAACATCAACGTGTCGAGGTTCCTTCGGTTCAGCCGAAAACGGGTGCCATGTCAGCCCGCTGCTTCGATCGACTCGGGGCGTGCTCGGTGCGCCGAGCTGCCGAGACCCCGCAGCCCGAGCCAGACGTCAGGGTCGCGCGCGGTTGCTCGGGCAGCCGCTCGACGGCCTCTTCCCCGCAGCGGCCGGGCCGCCCGAAAGCAGCGCCGGGCGGTCCGGATCATGCGACGATGCGGGTATGAACCGACTGGCTAACGAGCAGTCGCCGTACCTCCTCCAGCACGCTTCCAATCCGGTGGATTGGTGGCCATGGGGAGAGGAGGCGATGAATGAAGCGAAGCGACGGGACGTGCCCATCCTCTTGAGTGTGGGCTATGCGTCCTGTCACTTATGCTTCTACTAATTTACTGGTGCCATGTGATGGCGCACGAGTCCTTTGAGGACGGGGCGGTGGCCGGGTACGTCAATGAGCGGTTCGTCGCGGTGAAGGTCGACCGGGAGGAGCGGCCGGACGTCGACGCGGTGTACATGGAGGCCGTGCAGGCCGCGACCGGGCAGGGGGGCTGGCCGATGACGGTCTTCCTCACGCCCGAGAAGGACCCGTTCTACTTCGGCACGTACTTCCCGCCCGAGCCCCGGCACGGCATGCCGTCGTTCCGGCAGGTGCTGGAGGGTGTGGACAGCGCCTGGCGCGAGCGGCGGGAGGAGGTCGGCGAGGTGGCCGCCCGGATCCGGGCCGATCTGGCCGAGCGGGCCTCGGTGTACTCGACGGGCAGCGGGGTGCACCAGCCGCCCGGGGAGGCGGACCTCCACCAGGCGCTGGTCGCGCTCAGCCGGTCCTTCGACGCCGCCCGCGGCGGATTCGGCGGGGCGCCGAAGTTCCCGCCGGCCATGGTGATCGAGTTCCTGCTGCGCCACCACGCCCGGACCGGCTCCGAGGCGGCCCTGGAGATGGCCGTCCGCACCGGGGACGCGATGGCCCGCGGCGGCATCCACGACCAGCTCGGCGGCGGCTTCGCCCGCTACTCGGTGGACGCCGGCTGGGTGGTGCCGCACTTCGAGAAGATGCTCTACGACAACGCGCTGCTGCTCCGCGCCTACCTGCACCTGTGGCGCGCCACCGGCGACGGGCGGGCCCGCCGGGTCGCGCTCGCCACGGCCGACTTCCTGCTGCGCGAACTGCGCACCCCCGAGGGCGCGTTCGCCTCGGCGCTGGACGCGGACAGCCTCGACCCGGCGAGCGGGAAGTCCACCGAGGGGGCCTACTACGCCTGGACGCCCGGGCAGTTGGCCGAGGTACTGGGCGAGGCGGACGGCGGCTACGCGGCCGAGCTGTTCGAGGTGACGCCGGAGGGCACCTTCGAGCACGGCTCCTCGGTGCTGCAGCTGCTGCGCGACCCCGAGGACCCGGCCGCGGCCGAGCTGGTCCGGGCCCGGCTGTTCGAGGCACGGGCCCGGCGGCCGGCGCCCGCCCGGGACGACAAGGTGGTCGCGGCCTGGAACGGCCTCGCCATCGCCGCCCTGGCCGAGACCGGCGCCCTGCTGGAGCGCCCCGACCTGGTCGAGGCCGCCGAGCGCGCCGCCGACCTGCTGCTCGCCGTCCACCTCACGCCCGAGGGCCGGCTGCTGCGCACCTCCCGGGACGGCCGGGCCGGTGCCAACGCGGGCGTCCTGGAGGACTACGCCGACACCGCCGAGGGCTTCCTCGCGCTGTACGCCGTCACCGGCGAGGCGGAGTGGCTGCAGCTGGCCGGCGGGCTGCTCGACACCGTGCTGAAGCACTTCGCCGACGAGGCGTCCGGTGCGCTGTACGACACCGCCGACGACGCCGAGGAGCTGATCCGGCGCCCGCAGGACCCGACCGACAACGCCACCCCGTCCGGCTGGACGGCTGCCGCCAACGCCCTGCTCACCTACGCCGCGTACACCGGTTCGGCGCGCCACCGCACCGCCGCCGAGCGGGCCCTCGGCATCGTCGGGGCGCTCGCCTCGCGGGCCCCGCGCTTCATCGGCTGGGGCCTGGCCGCGGCCGAGGCGCTGGCGGACGGGCCGCGCGAGGTCGCCGTGGTCGGCCCGGCCGGCGATCCGGCGACGGCCGCGCTGCACCGGGCCGCCCTGCTGGGCACCGCGCCCGGCGCGGTGGTCGCCCTCGGCGAGCCGGGAGCGGGCGCCGGGCCGGGGTCGGACGGCGGCCCGGGGTCGGACGAGGTGCCGCTGCTGGCGGATCGCCCGCTGGTCGGCGGTGCACCCGCCGCGTACGTCTGCCGGCACTTCAGCTGCGACGCGCCGACCACGGACCCGGAGGTCCTGCTGGAGCGGCTGGGCGGCACCGCCCGGTAGCAGGTGTCCGGGCCGGTGGAAAACGCTTTGTCCCCGGTCCGGCCGGCGCGGGAGAATGCGCCATGACCTGGACGGTGAGCGGCTCCCTCGACGACTTCCGCACGCACACGGACGCCTTTCTGGCCGAGCGCCCGGCCGAGAACACCGTGCTGCTCACGGTCGTGCACCGGCTCGCCGGGTACGGCCTGGACGTCTTCGGGGAGGGGGCGCCGGCCTTCGGCTGGTGGCGGGCCGAGCCGGGCGGCCCGGTCGCGGGAGCCTTCCTGCAGACCCCGCCGTACGAGCCGCGGCTGGGCACGATGCCCGTCGAGGCCGCGGCGGAGCTCGCCGGGGTGCTGGCGGCGGCGGGTACGGGCGTGCAGGGGGTGTCCGGTGGCGAGGGCCCGGCGCGGGCGTTCAGCGCGGCCTGGCAGGCCGCCACCGGGGCCACCGAGTCCGTCAAGAGCAGCGAACGGCTTTACCGCTTGGGTGAGTTGACGCTGGACCCGGCCCGCACCCCGGCCGGGCGCCACCGTCCGGCGGTGGCGGCCGACCGCGAGCTGCTGATCGGCTGGTACGAGGCCTTCCTGACCGAGACCGGGGTGCTGCTGCCCAACGTCGCGCGCAGCGTGGACGATCGGACGGCCGCGGGCGGGCTGTGCCTCTGGGAGGACGCCGGCCGCCCGGTCGCGATGGCCGGTGTCAGCCCGGTGATCGCCGGGATGTCCCGGGTCGGCCCGGTGTTCACCCCGCCCGAGCTGCGCGGGCGCGGTTACGCGAGCGGGGTCACCGCCGCGGCCTCGGCGCATGCGCTGGACCGCGGGGCGGCCGAGGTGCTGCTCTACACCGACCTGGCCAACCCGACCAGCAACTCGATCTACCAGCGGATCGGCTACCGTCCGGTGGAGGACTGCCTGACGCTGGACTTCCGGAGCTGAGCGGCCGACGGCCGGGCCGCGGCCGCGAGCCCGTCGGGTCTGCCGCGCCGCCCGTCCGGGTAGGCCGGGGGTGGGGGTGTCGTGATGATGGACGAACTGCTGGCGTGGGCGGGCCGGTTGGGCCTGGCGGAGGTGGTGGCCGGGGCGCTGGCCGCCAACCTGGGGCTGCTGGCGGTGTCGTTGGCCGCCGGCACGCTGCTGGTCCGGCGCTTCGGGGAACAGCGGGTGACCCCGCCGCCGCCACCGCCCGACCGGCGCGAGCTGGCCCTGGTCGTGGTCGCCGTCCTGCTCAACTCCGCCGTCGGCGTGGCCGGCTGGGCGCTGTGGCAGGCCGGCTGGATCCGGCTGACGGCCGACACCGGGCTACGGGCGGCCGCCGAACTGCTGGTGTTCACCCTGGTGATGGACGCCCTGATGTACCTCGGCCACTGGCTCGCCCACCAGCGCCGGCTGTACCGGCTGGCGCACGAACTGCACCACCGCTACCCGGACCCGAGGCCGTCCACCCTCTTCGTGCTGCACCCGCTGGAGGTGCTCGGCTTCGGCGGCACCTGGATCGCGGTGCTCTGCCTGCGGGAGATCTCCCTCGCCGCGCTGGCCGGGTACATCGGCGTGAACCTGCTGTTCGGCCTGCTGGGGCACCTCGGCGTGGAGCCCTTCCCCGCCCGGATCCGGCGGCGCGCGCTGTTCCGCTGGGTGGCCCTGCCGATGTTCCACGCCGGGCACCACGCCGACCCGGGGGTGAACCTGGGCTTCTACACCACCGTCTGGGACCGCCTGTTCGGCACGATCGACCCGGCGTACGACCGCAGGCGCGCGGCGGAGCACCCGGCGGAGCACCTGTCGGAGCACCCGGCCCGGGCCTGAGGCGGTCGGGGGCGGGAGACCGTCGGGGAGCGGCAGGCGGGGGCTACTCCCAGGCCCAGCGGATGCCCAGCAGGCACGGCTGCAGGGCGGTGGCCACCAGGTGGACGCAGCGGTGGCCGTCGAGGGTCAGCTCCTCCGTCTCGTAGGGCTTCTCGCCGGGGGAGCGCAGGGCGAAGCGGTGGCAGCGGACGGGGAGGGCGTCGGGGTGGAAGGTGACCTGGAGGACGTACTGGCCGGCGCCGGAGTTGAAGCCGCGGACGTATTCGCAGCTGGGCTCGGGTGACGGGGCGTCGTCGAAGCCGTAGCCGAGCAGGTGGGTGTCGCCGGCCCGCAGGCGGCGGTCCAGCAGGAGTTCGGCGACGAGCAGGTCGTGGGCCTGGTCGCGGCGGACGCGGCCGGGGCGGCAGTTCTCCTCGGCGCGGACCCCGACGCGGGAGATGTCGCAGCCCGGATCGCCCTGGTAGAGCGCGAGGTAGCGGTCGATGCCGTCGCGGTGGGCGCGCAGGGCGTGTTGGGAGTCGCGGCGCAGCAGTGCGCGGTCGGCGCCGATGCGGATGCGCTCGATGTGGGTGATGGTGTGCAGCCCGGTGTCGCGCGGGCCCGAGATGGCGGCAAGCAGGTCGTCGACGGCGCCGGGCGGGGCGATCAGGTCCCGGTAGGGGCGTACGGGCGGGCCGGCCGGGTCGGCGGGGGTGGCCCGGCGGGGGCCGAGGAGCCGGGTGAGGGAGTGCTCGGGCAGGTCCAGGACCTCCTCCAACGCCCTTACCGCGCGCAGGGATTCGGCACGTTCGGGGCGGCGGCGGCCCTGCTGCCAGTAGCTGAGGCTGGTGAGCCCGACGTGGACGCCGCGCTGGGCGAGGTGTTCGCGGACCCGGTGCAGGGCGAGGCCGCGGGCGGCGATGGCGGTGCGCAGGGCGAGGTGGAACGGTCCGCTGCGCAGTGCGGTGGCGAGGTCGGTGTGTTCGCTGCGCGGCATGGCTTCCTCCTCGCCCGGCGGGCACCCGGCTGGTCGTGAATATTCACATGCGGAGCCCGGTTTGTCACTGGTCGGGCCCCGTTGCGCGGGGATTTCCGGGGGCGCGTTCACACCTGCCGGGGGCTGTTCACACCCCGGTGCGGGGGGCCGTGAGGCCGTTGACCTGCCTGCGTCAACGGCGCGATGCTCAGGACGCGATCCGGACCGCACCCCCACACCCCAACTCCTGCCCTGTGCAAGGAGGATTCCCCATGTCTCCACGTCCACGGACACGCCTGCGCCATGCGGTCTCGGTGCTCGCGCTCGGTGTGCTCGGCCCGGCCCTCACCGTCGCCGCCACCACCCCCGCCCAAGCCGCCGCCCCCGCCGCCACCCAGGCCCACGCCGCCCCCACGGCGTCGGCCCAGGTCGGGTCGGCCGCCGCGGCGGGCAGTACGGCCGATCTGGCCGGTACGTACAAGAAGCTCAACATCACCATGCAGCAGCAACAGCAGACCAACTGGTGCTGGGCGGCGAGCGGGAACACCATCGCCACCTGGTTCGGCTACACCTACAGCCAGAACCAGTTCTGCAACGCCGCGTTCGGCCGCTCGATCAACTCCAGCTGCCCCAACAGCCAGGCCACCCTGGGCGATGTGCAGAACGGCCTGAGCTGGGTCGGCCTCAACCCGGGCTCGTACGTGACCGGCTACCTGCGCTACAGCACGGTGCAGACCGAGGTGAACGCCAACCGGCCGATCGAGACCCGGATCCAGTGGAGCTCCGGCGGCGGCCACATGCACGTGCTGTACGGCTACGACACCGGCAGCAACTGGGTCTACTGGGGCGATCCGTGGCCCTCCAACAACCGCTACAACTGGGCGGACTACAACTACTACGTGTCCAACGGCACGTTCTCCTGGACCCACTCCCTGTACCGGATCGGCGCGTGAGGGGCGATCATGACTGACCTCAGCAAGGCCCGCCGGGCAGCCGTCACCGTCCTGCTCGCGGCCGGCCTCGGCCTGGCCGTCACCCCGGCCGCGCACGCGGACACCCCGGCCGGCGCCCCCGTGCCGGTCACCGCCGCCGAGCTGGCGCAGGCCCGCAGCGCGGCCCAGAGCCCGGCGGTCCTGGACCGGTTGGGCCACTTCTTCGCCCGCAAGGGCGTGCCGCCCACCCAGCAGCTGACCATCGGCGCGGCCGAGGAGGCACGGGCGGCCACGGCGGCCGCGCCGGCGCTGGCCGGCGAGACGGTGCCGGTCTACACCCTGGACGCGGCCTTTGTGGCCGGGACCTCGGGCGCGCCGGTGGCGAAGGCCGAGTTCACCGCGAGCCGGGCCGTGTCGGCGGACGGCCAGGTCGCCTCGGTCTGGACGGTCAAGCAGGGCGACACCTGGCAGGTCGTCAACATCGCCTCCGGCGGAGACGAGGGCGACTACGCGGCGAAGGCGGCGGCGGGCGGCGGCACGGCGTTCCGCGAGCCGCAGCTCAACGCCTGGTACGTGCTGCGCGAGGGCCGGGTGCTGCCGCTGGACGACGAGGCGCGGCGCTCGGTGGGCACGTCCGGGGTGAGCCTGGCGGCGTACCAGCGGCTGGTCCACCAGCGGTACGGCGACAAGCTGCCCGGCTCGGCGTACGACCGGGCCGGGAAGGGCGGCGGGTACCAGCCCGACGCCGCGTCCGGGCAGGCGGCCCAAGGCGGAACGGCGCTGCCCGCCGTCACGGCGGCCGCCGCCCTGGGCGCCACGGCGCTCGCGGGCGCGGGCATCGCCCTGCGGCGGCGGGCGGGTGCCCGACGAGGGTAGGGCGCCCACCCGTACGCGGGGGCGGCGGGATCCGGCGGCGGCCGGTCCCACCGCCCCCGCGGCTTCTTCGGGTCGGCGCGGAGCCGGCCTCAGACGCCGCGGAAACCGCGCTCCAGGACGGCGAACGCGTGGTCGACCAGGTCGGCGATGTCGTCCCGGCCGTCGCTCTCGGCCCAGTGCAGCACCACCTCGGTGGTGGCGGCGGCGACGGCCGCGGCGGTGATCCGCATGTCCAGGGTGGGCTGTTCGATCCCGGCCCGCCGGGTGAGCACGGTGAGGTACAGCTGCTGCGGGTCGTTCGGCGGCTCGTGCATCCGGGCGCGCAGCACGGGGACTTCGCTGACCAGCCGCATCCGGGTGAGCAGCTCCTCGCGTTCGTCCTGAAGCAGTTCGCGGATCAGACCGATGACGGTCTCCCGGCAGGACTGCAGGAACGGTTCGTCGGCCGGGCGGGCCAGCAGCGCGGTGACCAGGGCCGGGTCGTACTCGTCACTGAGGACGAGGTCCTCCTTGGTGGCGAAGTACCGGAAGAAGGTGGACTGCGAGACCTCGGCCGCCGCCGCGATCTGGTCGACCGTGGTGTTCTCGTACCCCTGCTCGGAGATCAGCCGGTACGCCTCGCGGCGGATCGCCTGGCGCGTCTTCAGCTTCTTTCGCTCGCGCAGCGACAGCGGCGCCTCCAGTAGCGCCTGGACCAGCGTGGTCTGGCCTGCCGGGGGTGCCGCTGTCGGCTGCAGTGCGCTCATATCTTCGATTATCCGCGATCGGCGGCGGGTACGGTGGCCGGTCCCGCGCCGGGCTCCGGTGCCTCCTCGGCCGCGGGCTCGGCGGTGTGCGGTTCGGCGGCGGGCATCCGCAGGGCGACCAGCACCGCCGACAGGACGGCGATCACCCCGGCCACCAGCAGGACCAGCGTCATGCCGTGGATGTACGCGGCGTGCGCGGAGGCGGCCAGCGCGGGGTTGCCGGTGGCGGTGGCGACGGCGTCGGCGGCGACCACCGACTGCCCGGCCTTGTCCGCGGCCTCGGCGGGAAGCCCGGCGGTGTCCAGCGCGTGCCGGTACGAGCCGGCCAGCAGGCTGCCGAACACGGCGACCCCGATCGCGCCGCCGACCTGGCGGAGCGTCTGCATCAGCCCGGAGCCGACGCCGGCCCGGGCGGGCGGCAGGGTGAGCAGCGCCGAGGCCTGCGCGGTGATGATCGACATCCCCATGCCGAGGCCGAGCAGCGGGAGCCAGATCGCGGCCAGGCCGTACCCGTCCGAGACACCGGTGGTACTGCCCAGCAGGAGCGAGGCGGCCAGCACGGCGAGCCCGACGGAGATCACGGCGCGCGGGCCGATCCGGGCGACCAGCCGGTCGCTCAGCCTGGCGGCCACCATCAGGCCGCCCATCAGCGGCATCAGCCGCAGACCGGTGCCCAGGGCGTCGGCGCCGAGCACGTTCTGGAAGTACTGCGGCAGGACGAAGAACCCGCCGAACAGCACGACCGACACCAGCGTCGCGGCCACCGCCGACCACCGGAAGGTCGGGTCGGCCAGCAGCGCCAGGTCGAGCATCGGGCCGTCCTGGCGGCGGCTGCGCAGCACCAGCACGGTGAGCGCGACCAGCGAGCCGCCGAGCATCCCGAGGACCAGGGGGTCGGTCCAGCCGCGGGCGGGGATCTCGATGATCCCGTAGGTGAGCGCCGAGAGTCCGCCCGCGCCGAGCGCGGTGGCCACCAGGTCGATCCGCGGGGCGTCGGGGTTGAGGCTCTCCGGGAGCAGCAGCAGGCACGCGGTGATGCCGATGGCGACCAGCGGCAGGTTGATCAGGAAGATCGAGCCCCACCAGAAGTGCTGGAGCAGGAAGCCGCCGATCAGCGGGCCGAACGGCATGCCGGCGGCGAGCGCCCCGGCCAGGATCGCGGTCGCGCGGCGCTGCTCGCCGGGCGGGAAGAGCCCGGGGATCACGGCCATCGACATCGGCATGACCAGCGCACCCGCCAGGCCCATCGCGGCCCGGGCGGCGATCAGGGTGCCGGGGCTGTCGGCGAGCATGCCGACGGCGGAGGCGAGCCCGAACAGGGCGAGGCCGCTGGTGAGGGTGCGGCGTCGGCCGAAGCGGTCGCCGATCAGCCCGGCCGGGAGCATCACGGCGGCGAAGACCACGGTGTAGGAGTCGACGATCCACTGCAGCTGCCCGGTGGTGGCCTCCAGTTGGGTGGCCAGGGTGGGCAGGGCCACGTTGAGGATCGTCATGTCGAAGCTGATCACCAGGACGCTGAGCGCCACGGCGACCAGTGCGAGCCAGCGGCGTGGGTCGGGAACGGGCGGCATGGCGAACCTCCGGGAACCCAGGGGAGAGTTTCTGTCAAATGACAGTAACTCTCAAAAGGTGGTCGCCGTCAACGTCGGAGAAATCGTGACCACCCGGCTACCTGCGGTGACGTGTCTGGGAAGTGCGCGTTCCGCACACGGAATTGACGCAACGTTGATCTGTCGTTCGCCGCCTCGGGGGCCTGGCGGGTGACTGTCGGTAGATACCATGTGGCAATCGGTCAGTGCGGGCCGACGCGTGCCGAGAGCGGAGAAGGGGTGGGGCGGCAGGAGCCGACCACGAGCCCGGCGCAGGAAGGGGAGTCGAATGGCCGGTAGGGAAACGGGTGGCGCGCAGGTGTGGGGCGCCGCCGTGGTGGTGGCATCCGCGCTGGCGGTGGTCGCCGCCTACCTGATCAACGGCGCCGCGCTGGTCCTGGCGGTCGCCGGGGTCGAGACGCTGCTGCTGATGGTGTACGTCGCCCGCAGGTGGCGGGCGCTGCACCGGCCGGTCAGGCCGAGCGGCCACGGTGAGCACCGGCGCAGCGCCCCGGGCGCTGCGCACTGCGAGCGCTGTGCGCGGGCCCGCGAGGCGCTGGACGCCCGCCAGGTCCGCCGGGCTCCCGGCCGTCCGCCGGGCCGTCCGCCGGGCGGGATCGCAGAACGGGCGGCCGACCGGTCCGTGGACCGGCCTGCCGCCCGTCATGGGCTGTCGGGCTCAGCCGGCCGTGCTGTACGCCACCAGTGAGACCCCTACGTACTGCACGATGAAGGCCCCGAGGGTGAAGGCGTGGAACACCTCGTGGAAGCCGAACCAGCGCGGTGACGGGTTGGGCCGCTTGAGGCCGTACACCACGCCGCCCAGGCTGTAGAGCACGCCGCCGACGATCATCAGCACCAGGACGGTCACGCCGCCGGTGCGCAGGAAGTCCGGCAGGAAGAACGCGGCGGCCCAGCCCAGGGCGATGTAGACCGGTGTGTACAGCCAGCGCGGCGCGCCGACCCAGAACACCCGGAACGCGATGCCCGCCAGCGCGCCGCCCCAGACCGCCCAGAGCAGCACCTGCTGCGAGGCGCCCCGCAGCAGCAGGATGGTGAACGGGGTGTAGGTGCCCGCGATGATCAGGAAGATGTTCGCGTGGTCGAGCCGGCGCAGCACGGCGTCGCCGCGCGGGCCCCAGTCGAAGCGGTGGTAGACCGCGCTCACCCCGAACAGCAGCCAGGCGCTGGCCGAGTAGATCGCGCACGCGATCTTGGCGGGTGTGGACTCGGCCAGGCAGATCAGCACGATCCCGGCGGCGACGGTGGCGGGGAACATTCCGGCGTGCAGCCAGCCGCGCCACTTCGGCTTGCTCTCAGCGAGCTCAGCAGTCATGGGCAGCATGCTACCGGCGACCTACGGACGCGTAGGTTACCCGCCCGTAGGAAGTGGCGATCGTCACTCTTGGACGTTTTGGAGTGTTCGAGGTGATGGTGCGCATGCCCTCGCCCGGCCGGAAGCGACTTGTTACTGGCGAGTAATAGTACTGAAAGTAGTAAAAGATGCGTCAATTTCACCGCTGCGCCGTATTCGGGGCTTGAGGCCGGAGCTACGCTGCAAGCACCCTCAAACCCCCGCTACGCCGTCTCCCTGCCGAGATGGCGTGAAACGGAGCGATCGTGTCGTACGAGAACTCTGCTCTCAGCGCATCCGCGCCCACCCGCCACAAGCGACTGCTGGCCTGGGTGAGCGAGATCGCGGAGCTCACCCAGCCGGCTCGCATCGAGTGGTGCGACGGTTCCGAGGAGGAGTACCAGCGCCTCGCGGACCTGCTGGTGGCCCAGGGAACCTTCAAGAAGCTCAACCAGGAGAAGCGCCCCAACTCCTACTACGCCACCTCGGACCCCACGGACGTGGCGCGCGTCGAGGACCGGACCTACATCTGCTCCGAGCAGGAGAAGGACGCGGGCCCGACCAACAACTGGAAGGCGCCCGCCGAGATGCGGGAGGTCTTCCAGGGGGAGAACGGCCTGTTCCGCGGCTCGATGAAGGGCCGCACGATGTACGTCGTGCCCTTCTCGATGGGCCCGGTCGGCTCCCCGCTGGCCGCGTACGGCGTCGAGATCACCGACTCCGCCTACGTCGCCGTGTCGATGCGCGTGATGACCCGCATGGGCCAGGCCGTGATCGACCAGCTCGGCGAGGACGGCGACTTCGTCAAGGCCGTGCACACCGTCGGGGCCCCGCTGGCAGAGGGCGAGGCGGACGTCGCCTGGCCGTGCAACACCACCAAGTACATCTCGCACTTCCCGGAGACCCGGGAGATCTGGTCCTTCGGCTCCGGCTACGGCGGCAACGCCCTGCTCGGCAAGAAGTGCTACGCGCTGCGCATCGCCTCGACGATGGCCCGCGACGAGGGCTGGCTGGCCGAGCACATGCTCGTCCTCAAGCTCACCCCGCCGAGCGGCGAGGCCAAGTACGTGGCGGCGGCCTTCCCGTCCGCCTGCGGCAAGACCAACCTCGCCATGCTCCAGCCCACCATCCCGGGCTGGAAGGTCGAGACGATCGGCGACGACATCGCCTGGATGCGCTTCGGCGCCGACGGCCGCCTGTACGCCATCAACCCCGAGGCCGGTTTCTTCGGCGTCGCCCCCGGCACCGGGGTGGACACCAACGCCAACGCCATCGAGACCCTCTGGGGCAACACCGTCTACACCAACGTCGCGCTGACCGACGACGGCGACGTGTGGTGGGAGGGCCTGACCGAGGAGCCCCCGGCCCACCTCACCGACTGGCGCGGCAACGACTGGACGCCGGAGTCCGGCACCCCGGCCGCCCACCCGAACGCCCGCTTCGCCGTCCCGGCGGCACAGTGCCCGACCATCGCCCCCGAGTGGGAGGACCCGGCGGGTGTGCCGATCTCGGCCATCCTGTTCGGCGGCCGCCGCGCCACCGCCGTCCCGCTGGTGACGGAGTCCTTCAACTGGCAGCACGGCGTCTTCCTGGGTGCCAACATCGCCTCCGAGAAGACCGCCGCCGCCGAGGGCACCGTCGGCGAGCTGCGCCGCGACCCGTTCGCGATGCTGCCGTTCTGCGGCTACAACATGGGCGACTACTTCGGCCACTGGCTGAAGGTCGGCGCCCAGGCGGACGCCGCGAAGCTGCCGAAGATCTACTACGTGAACTGGTTCCGCAAGAACGGCGAGGGCAAGTTCGTCTGGCCCGGCTACGGCGAGAACAGCCGCGTGCTGAAGTGGGTCGTCGAGCGCCTGGAGGGTGACGGCGCGGGCGTCGAGACCCCGATCGGCGTGCTGCCGACGGTCGACGGCTTCGACCTGAACGGTCTGGAGCTGTCGAAGGAGGACCTCGACCTGCTCTTCACCGTCGACGCCGACATCTGGCGCCAGGAGGCCGCGCTCGTCCCGGCCCACCTGGAGCTGTTCGGCGAGCACACCCCCACCGAGCTGTGGGATGAGTACCGAGACCTGGTCGCGCGACTCGGCTGAGCCTGAGCCTCAGCCCGACATCACGGCCGGTGCGTGGCACGAATCGCGCACCGGACGAGCGACAGGACGGCCGGAGCCCCGCCGGATGATCTTTCCCCGACCAAGGAGATCGTCCGGACCGGAGCTCCGGCCGTAGCTTTTCCGGCCGTGGCTTTTCCGGCCGTGGCTCTTCCGGCCCGGGGCCGCCGGCCCGTGGCGGACCGTCGTCAGGGCTGGGTGTAGCCGCCGAGGAAGTCCCCGATCCGGGTGACGGCGTCGGTGATCTCCTCGGCGCGGGGGAGGGTCACCAGCCGGAAGTGGTCCGGCTCGGGCCAGTTGAAGCCGGTGCCCTGGACCAGCAGGATGCGCTGGGAGCGCAGCAGGTCCAGCACCATCTGCGCGTCGTCCTTGATCTTGTAGACCTTCGGATCCAGCCGGGGGAAGGCGTACAGCGCGCCCTTCGGCTTCACGCAGCTGACGCCAGGGATCTCGTTCAGCAGCCGGTACGCGGCGTCCCGGGACTCCAGCAGCCGACCGCCGGGCAGTACCAGGTCCTTGATCGACTGCCGCCCGCCGAGCGCCGCGGCCACCGCGTGCTGGGCCGGCATGTTGGCGCACAGCCGCATCGAGGCGAGCACGGTGAGGCCCTCGATGTAACTGCCGGCCCGCTGCCGGTCGCCGGAGAGCACCATCCAGCCGGAGCGGAAGCCCGCCACCCGGTAGGCCTTGGACAGGCCGTTGAAGGTGACGCAGAAGAGGTCCGGCGCCAGGGTCGCCAGCGGGATGTGCTCGGCGTCGTCGTAGAGGATCTTGTCGTAGATCTCGTCCGCGTAGACCACCAGCTTGTGCCGGCGGGCGATCTCGACGATGCCCTCCAGCACCTCGCGCGGGTAGACCGCGCCGGTCGGGTTGTTCGGGTTGATCACCACGATCGCCCTGGTCCGGTCGGTGACCTTGGACTCGATGTCGGCGAGGTCCGGGTACCACTCGGACTGCTCGTCGCAGCGGTAGTGCACGGCGGTGCCGCCGGCCAGCGAGACGGATGCCGTCCAGAGCGGGTAGTCCGGAGCGGGGACGAGCACCTCGTCGCCGTCGTCCAGCAGCGCGGTCATCGCCAGCTGGATCAGCTCGGAGACGCCGTTGCCGAGGAAGACGTCCTCGACGGTGAGCCCGTGCAGGCCGCGGTCCTCGTAGTGCATCACCACGGCACGGCGGGCGGACAGCAGGCCCTTGGAGTCGCCGTACCCGTGCGCGGAGGCGAGGTTGCGGAGGATGTCCTGGAGGATCTCCGGGGGCGCCTCGAACCCGAACACGGCGGGGTTGCCGGTGTTGAGCTTCAGGATGCGGTGGCCCTGCTCCTCCAGCCGCATCGCCTCGTCGAGCACCGGGCCGCGGATGTCGTAGCAGACGTTGGCGAGCTTGCTGGACTGGATGACCTGCATGCCTGCCTACTTTAGGGGTACGGCGGGGCCCTTCGGCGCGTGGTCCGGGGCGCGTCCCGCACCGCCTGCGACGGCGTCCTTCGATCGGCAGGCGGGGGCGGCGACCGGCCTTCCGGATCAGTGGCGCGGCATTCGGAACGCTGCCGAAGCCGAGGGATCCCGGGGGAGTGGAAGAAGGAGAGGAGACGGACCGCACACCGCCGCCGGCGTCGGCCGGCCGCGGGCGCGCCGGGTCCGGCGCCCGGTCCGCCCTCGATGACGGCGCCCGTGCCGTGGATGATGAGGTCCGTGCGGCGCCCGGGCTCCACCGGCGCGCCGTGGACGTCGGACGCCGAGGGGTGCCGGACGGCCCTGCGGGACCGGTGCCGGCGAGGTGAGCGAGAGGGGGCGCCGTGATCGCGGCCGCGCTCGGGGCGGTACTGGGAGGCCTGCTGGTGGCGCCGGCCCTGCGGGGCCTGGTGGTGCGCCATGCCGTGCCGGAGGGCGAACCGCCGTGCACGCACTGCCCGGCGTGCGCGCGGGCGCTGCGCGGGCTGCCGCCCACCGGCCGGTGCCCCGGCTGCCGGGAGCGGCTCGGCCCCGGCGCCTGGCAGGTGGAGGCGGTCACCGTCGCGGTGGCGGCGGCCGTGCTCGCGGTGGCGCACCCGGCCGACGCGGTGCTGCTGCTCTGGGCGGCCGGGCCCGGTGTGGTGCTCGGCTTCGTGGACGCCCGGTCGCGCCGCCTGCCGTACGTGCTCAGCTGGACGCTGGCGGCGGGCCTGGCGCTGCTGCTGACGGTGGTGGAGCTGTCGGCCGGCCGGCCGGACGTCCTGCTGCGCTGTCTGCTGGTCGCGCTCGCCGCCGGCGCGCTGTACGAACTGCCCGTCTGGCTGGGGCTGATGGGCGGCGGGGACTCCGTCCTCGCACTCGGCCTCGGCGCGCTGCTCGGCCGGTACGGCTGGTCCGCTGCCTTCACCGGGCTGTTCACGGCCTCGGTGCTCGCCGGGATCTGGTCCGTCGGCCTGGCCGTGGCCGCGCTGGCCCGACGCCGGCGGGTGCGCGGGCTGGACCTGCCGATGGGCCCGTTCCTGCTGCTCGGCACGCTCGCGGCGGCCCTCCTCGGGTAGGGCCCGATGCGTGGGCGGCCGGGCAGGCCGGGAGACGGGACGGGGCCCGTCGTACCGGTCAGGTACGACGGGCCCCGCCGTCGGCGCGCGGGCCCCACCCTCAAGGAGCGGCGCGCCGGGGGAGTTACGGCATCTTGTGGACGAACGGGCCGACCGCGTTGGAGAAGGCGTTCCCGTTGTTGGCGTCCCAGTTGGTGGACCAGGTCATCGCGCCGCGGATCGTCGGCCACTTGGCCGGCGGGACGAAGCTGCCGCAGTTGTTGCCGGTGGCCAGGCAGTCCAGCGCGTTGTTCACCACGGTCGGCGAGACGTAGCCGCCGCCGGCCGCCTTGCTGGAGGCCGGGACGCCGATGCCGACCTGGTCGGGCCGCAGGCCGCCCTGGATCTGGGTGCAGATCTGCGAGGTGATGAAGTCGATGGTGCCCTGGGTGTAGACCTTGCCGTCGCAGCCGTTCATGCCGCCCGAGTTGTAGAACTGGGTGTTGACGACGGTCAGGATGTCCTTGGTGTTCAGTGCCAGCTGGAAGTAGGCGCCGGCGGTGCTGTACATCCCGATGGTCTCGGGGGCCATGGTCAGCACGAAGTTCGGGCCGACCTTGCTCTGCAGGCTGTGCAGCGCGTTGCCGAGGTAGGTCGCGTTGACGCCGTTCTCCAGGTCGACGTCGATGCCGTCGAACCCGTAGTCCTTGATGATCGCGTAGGCGCTGTCGGTGAACGCGGTCGCGGCGGCGGCGTCGCCGACGGTGATCGCGCCGTTCTGGCCGCCGATCGACAGGATGACCTTCTTGCCGGCCGCCTGCTTGGCCTTCACGTCGGCGCGGAACTGCGCGTCGGTGTAGCCGCCGAGGGCCTTGGAGAGCGCCGGGTCGAGCGTGAAGCTGATCGCACCGCCCTTGGTGGGCACGGCGTCGGCGAAGGAGACCGCGATGATGTCGTACGCGCTCTGGACGTCGCCCAGCTTCTGGACGGTGGCGCCGTTGTCGAAGTTGTGCCAGTAGCCGGTGACGACGTGCTTGGGCAGACCGGTGACCGGCGGGGTGGTGGTGGTCGCGGTGGCCGTGGGGGTCGGCGTGGCGGTCTGGGTCGGCGTCGCCGTCTGGGTGGGCGTCGCGGTCGCGGTCGGGGACGCCGTCTGGGTCGGCGTGGCCGTGGCGGTCGGCGAGGCGGTGGCGGTCGGGCTCGGGGTGGCCGTCGGGGTCGGCGACGCGGTGCCGGCCGGGCCGGTCAGCGTGATGTCGTCCGCGAAGTAGGCGCTCTGGCCGTACCAGCCGTGCACGTAAAGCGTGATGCTGCGGGCGGAGGCGCCGGTGGTGAAGGTGGTGGAGAGCTGGTTCCAGCTGTTCTGGTTGGACCAGGCGCTCGGGTCGGTGCCGCCGGTGCCCCGCGCGCCGAGGTACACGTACGGGCCCTGCACCCAGGAGCTCAGCGTGTAGCTGGTGTTGGGCAGGACGCTGACGGTCTGGGTGCACTCGGCGGTGTCCGCGGCACCCGGGGTCGCCTGCAGGGCGCCGGTGCCGGAGTGGACCGGGGTGGAGACGGCGCTCGCGGCTCCGGTACAGCTCCAGCCGGCCAGGTTGCCGGTGTCGAAGCCGCCGTTGGAGACCAGGTTGCCGACCGCCGCGTTGGCGCCGCCGGCGAAGAGGGCGAGGCCGGTGCCGGCCAGGGCGAGGGCGGTGGCGCCGGCCGCGAGGGCCGGAAGGGTGCTGCGCCGGCGCTTGTGCGCGGGCTGGTTCAGCGTACGGGCCATGGCGTGCGCTCCTGGGAGAGGAGGGCGGCCGCCGCGGTGGGGGGCGCGGCGGCCGCGTGTGGGGGAGGGGAGGTCCGCAGTACTGCCTCGGGTCGGGCGGTCGGGGTGCTCGTTCCGCCTTGGTCAAAAGCTGGACTAGACCACTGGCGGTCGTCAAGCATTGAACGTCGTCTTACGGATTCTTTAAGGAATCGGAGACCGTTCCGTATCCGGAGTAGTCGGGGTTCGCGGACAAGCCCCCGAACGCCTTCCGGCCACGCACGCCATGCCGGTCGCAATGCACTCCACACCGGACCGTGACCGGACCGCTACCTGCGGCTTTACCGACTGCCTCCGGGCGGGAGTAGGCTGCGCCGGGGGTTGTGACGCACCCCGGTGAAGAGTTACGGAGGGGCCGAAAACCATGGGTCTGCGCGATGTCGTCGAACGTACGCCGGGGTTGCGCACCCTGCTGGACGGTATGTACGGCCTCTACGGCCGCCGGGTCGAGGTCCACCTCGCCCGCACCCCCCACCACATCGGCGTGATCCTGGACGGCAACCGCCGCTGGGCCAAGGCCACCGGGGGCTCCACCGCCTACGGCCACCAGCGCGGCGCCGACAAGATCAGCGAGTTCCTCGGCTGGTGCGACGAGACGCACGTCAAGGTCGTCACGCTGTGGATGCTCTCCACCGACAACCTCTCCCGCCCGGCCGGCGAGCTCGTCCCGCTGCTCGGGATCATCGAGGACGCCGTCACCGGCCTGGCCGCCGCCCGCCGCTGGAAGGTCAACCCGGTCGGCGCGCTGGACCTGCTGCCGCAGCACACCGCCGACGTGCTCAAGCGGGCCGCCGAGGAGACCGCCGGCATCGAGGGGATCACCGTCAACGTCGCCGTCGGCTACGGCGGTCGGCACGAGATCGCCGACGCCGTCCGCTCGCTGCTCCAGGAGCACGCCGGGCGCGGCACCTCGATCGAGGAACTGGCCGAAATCCTCGACGTCGAGCACATCGCCGAGCACCTCTACACCAAGGGCCAGCCGGACCCGGACCTGGTCATCCGCACCTCGGGCGAGCAGCGGCTCTCCGGCTTCCTGCTCTGGCAGAGCGCCCACAGCGAGTTCTACTTCTGCGAGGCGTACTGGCCGGCCTTCCGCAAGGTCGACTTCCTGCGGGCGCTGCGCGCGTACGAGGAGCGGCACCGGCGGATGGGCCTCTGATCCCGGCCGGACGGGACCAGGGCCCCAGTAGAGCTGGCCTACCCGGCCGCGGAGCGAGGCCAAACGTTCACCGGCAATGATCCGTCAGTTCTCCGAGGACGCGAATGCACCGCCCCTCGCCTGGGAATACTCCCCTCAGACCGGCCCCGAGGCCACCGGGGCAGCGGGGGCCGGCTTGCCGCGGATGACGCAGGGTCATCCGCTCTGGAGGCCTAGTGGTCAGTTCCAAGAGCCGCCGGACGCCAGACCGGCGCACGTACGTTCTCGACACCAGTGTGCTCCTGGCGGACCCTCTCGCCATGACCCGCTTCGAGGAGCACGAGGTCGTCCTCCCCGTGGTCGTGGTCACCGAGCTGGAGGCCAAACGCCACCACCCTGAGTTGGGCTACTTCGCCCGCCAGGCGCTGCGCCTGCTCGACGACTACCGGATCCGCCACGGCCGGCTGGACGAGCCGATCCCGGTCGGCGAGCTCGGCGGGACCATCCGGGTCGAGCTCAACCACTCCGACACGTCGATACTGCCGGCGGGCTACCGGGCCGGAGGCGGCGAGGCGGACACCCGGATCCTGGCGGTGGCCCGCAACCTCCAGGCCGAGGGGTACGACGTCACCGTCGTCTCCAAGGACCTGCCGCTGCGGATCAAGGCCAGCTCGGTGGGCCTGCTCGCCGAGGAGTACCGCGCCGAGCTGGCGATCACCTCCGGGTGGACGGGCATGGCCGAGCTGCATGTCGCCGGGGACGACGTGGACGCGCTGTTCAGCGCGGGCCACGACGCCGGGGTGGACATCGAGGGTGCGGCGGAGCTGCCGGTCCACACCGGACTGGTGCTCAGCTCCGAGCGCGGCCGTGCGCTCGGCCGGGTCGCCGGCGACGGCCGGGTGCGGCTGGTGCGCGGAGACCGCGAGGCCTTCGGGCTGCGCGGGCGCAGCGCCGAACAGCGGGTCGCGCTGGACCTGCTGCTCGATCCGGAGGTCGGCATCGTCTCGATGGGCGGCCGGGCCGGCACCGGCAAGTCCGCGCTGGCGCTGTGCGCCGGCCTGGAGGCCGTCCTGGAGCGCCAGCAGCACCGCAAGGTGATGGTCTTCCGGCCGCTGTACGCGGTCGGCGGCCAGGAGCTCGGCTACCTGCCGGGCTCCGAGACGGAGAAGATGAGCCCGTGGGCGCAGGCGGTCTTCGACACCCTCTCCGCCGTCACCACCCCGGCCGTGATCGAGGAGGTCATCTCCCGCGGGATGCTGGAGGTCCTGCCGCTGACCCACATCCGCGGGCGCTCGCTGCACGACGCCTTCGTGATCGTGGACGAGGCGCAGTCGTTGGAGCGCAACGTGCTGCTGACGGTGCTGTCCCGGATCGGGCAGGGCTCGCGGGTGGTGCTCACCCACGACGTGGCGCAGCGGGACAACCTCCGGGTCGGCCGGTACGACGGCGTGGTGGCGGTGGTGGAGAAGCTCAAGGGGCATCCGCTGTTCGCCCACATCACGCTGACGCGCTCGGAGCGTTCGCCGATCGCGGCTCTGGTCACGGAGATGCTGGAGGACATCAGCCCGTGAGCGACATCGGTCCGTGAGTGTCGACTGATCCGGGCGTTCTGCCCATAGTCGGACAATCCGGTCAACTTTCGGCGCGGGGCCCGCTCCTGATGGAGCGGGCCCCGCGTCCCTTTCATCACATCGAGTGCTTTCTGTCCGGAGAACTCCGGTGCGGTGAATGTGAGATGCGCCACGCAACAGGGAATTGCGTCGACAGTGCCCGGTGCGGCATGGTGAGGGTTCTGTCAGGCCCCGCGTACGGCATGGCAGGGCTTCCGCACAGCGGGATCCCGGCCCGGACGGTCCGCCAACTCCGGTCAGTGGACGCATAATTGAACACCGATGAGCCGTACGCCGCCCGTCACCACGCCCGGCCGCCCCAACGCGGCCGGACGCCGGGTCAGTACCTCCCGTGACCAGCACCGTACGGAGGACAGCGCCAAGGGGCATGTTGCGTCCGTACGGTCACGCGTGGGCGATGCTGGAAGGAATCCATGTGACTCGGATCTCGGTCCGGGGAGTTGCTGTGGCCTCCGCCACCGCGGTCACCGCTGTCGGTGCCGTTGTGGGTGTGGCCTCGGGCAGCGAGGGCAAGACGACGCAGACGGTCGATGTCGCCGGCGCGACCCTGCTTGCCGAAGTCCCCTCTGGCGCCCAGGCGCAGACCATCAGTGACAACATCGGCCAGCAGGCGTCCGCGCAGCAGGCTTCGGCCGACGCTGCGGCCAAGGCCGCCGCCGAGCAGAAGGCCGCCGACGAGGCCGCGCGCCAGCAGGCCGCAGCCGACGCCCAGGCGAAGGCCGATGCCCAGGCGAAGGCCGACGCGGAGAAGGCCGCCAAGGCAGCCGAGGAGAAGCGCAAGGCCGACGAGGCCGCTGCGAACCGCTCCAAGGCCCGCTCGGCGATGGCCGCCACCGACTCCGCCACCCAGGCGGCTCCGCCGGTCTCGGTCAGCCCCGGTTCGGTCCAGGCGCTCGCCCAGCAGATCGTCGGCAGCGACGCGCAGTTCCAGTGCTTCAGCCAGATCGTGAAGCGCGAGAGCGGCTGGGACTACACCGCGACCAACAAGAGCTCCGGCGCCTACGGCCTGGTCCAGGCGCTGCCCGGCTCCAAGATGTCCTCGGCGGGCGCCGACTGGCGCACCAACCCGGCGACGCAGATCAAGTGGGGCCTGGACTACATGAACAACCGCTACGGCAGCCCCTGTGGCGCCTGGTCGTTCTGGCAGTCGCACCACTGGTACTAAGAAGACCGCACCGCTCTTCCGACGAGGGCCCCCGACCGCTCAGCGCGGTCGGGGGCCCTCGTCGTCCTGCTCGTACGACGAGCGGGCCGCGCCGCCCGGGCTGCGCTGACCAGTGCGCCCACGGGCGGTGCGGTCCTGGTGCGGACGCGGGGCGCGGAAGGGGTCCTGGTTGCTTCCGGCGCCGGTCCGCCGACAGATGGCTCCGGTCCTCTTCGGGACTCCTCCCCGCTGCCCGGCGCCTGAAACCAGCCGGTCCGGACGGGTTTGACCGGCAATGCCCCTGCGGCGCCGCGGTGCATCGAGCTCGTACCAACCCTTAGTCACCCCCGATATCCCCCGTCCGGGCGGACTCGCGGCGGGTCGGGCGGGTAGCGTCGTCCCCGACGGCCGTGGCGGGACCACGGCGTACCGCCGGCACGGCGGCCCAGCGGTGAGCGGTGGTAGTGAGGATGGCGCGGGGCGGGAAGGCCTTCAAGGCCGTGGCCAAGGGCGTGGCCCTGGTGGCGAGCGCGGCCGCCGTGATCGAACGGCGCCGACGGGCCGCGATGGCGGCCGACTACCACGAGCCCGCGCTGGCCGGTGTCGCGCTCGACGACCCGGTGGGGCCGCTTCCGGCGCCGCGGGTCGACGCGCTGCCCGCCGCTCCGGCCGCCGCCGCCCCCGTCGCCGTCCCGGTGGCGGCGACCGAGGCCGCCGCGGCCCCGGTCGGTGCGGCGGTGCCGCACGGTGCAGCGGTTCCACACGGTGTCGCCGTCCCGGTCGGCGCGCCGGTCGCGCACGGCGCGTTCGGTCGGGAGCTGCACCCCGGGCGGCCCGCCACTCCGGCCGAGGCGGTGCCGTGGGGTCTGCGGGTGGCGGCCGAGTCGACCTGGCGGCTGCTGCTGCTGGGCGCCGCGCTCTACGTCGTCTTCATGGTCGTCGACATGCTGCGGCTGGTGGCCTTCGCGGTGCTCGCCTCGCTGCTGATCTCCGCGCTGCTGGAGCCCACCGTGTCCTGGCTGCGCCGGCACGGCGTGCCGCGGTCGCTGGCCGCGGGCGGGGTGTTCATGAGCGGCCTGGCGGGGATCGGGCTGGTCGGCTGGTTCGTCGTCTGGCAGGTGACCACCAACCTGTCGACGGTCACCACCAAGGTCCAGGCCGGTGTCGACCAGCTGCGGGACTGGCTGATCACCGGGCCGCTGCACCTGACCCAGCAGCAGATCACCGACTTCGCCAACCAGATCACCAAGGCGATCAGCACCAACACCGAGCAGATCACCTCGGCCAGCCTCACCGGCGCGCAGATCGCCGTGGAGGTGCTGACGGCCGTCCTGCTGGCCTTCTTCACCACCTTCTTCCTGCTCTACGACGGCGAGCGGATCTGGAACTGGGCGCTGCGCGGTCTGCCGCGGCACTCCCGGTACGCCATGGCCGGCGCCGGTCCGAAGGCCTGGGCGACGCTCACCGCGTACGTCCGAGGCACCGTCTGCGTGGCCTTCATCGACGCGGTCTGCATCGGCGTCGGCATCCAGATGCTGGGTGTCCCGATGGCGCTGCCGCTCGCGGTGATCATCTTCCTGGGGGCCTTCGTCCCGCTGGTCGGCGCGCTCGTCACCGGCACCGTCGCGGTGCTGATCGCCCTGGTCACCGAGGGGCCGTTCACCGCGCTGATGGTGCTGGTGGTGCTGGTCGCCGTGCAGCAGATCGAGGGGCACATCCTCCAGCCGCTGATCCTCGGCCGCGCCGTCCGGGTCCACCCGCTGGGCGTGGTGCTCGGTGTCGCCGCCGGCGGCATCATCGGCGGCATCGGCGGTGCGATCGTCGCCGTCCCGCTGATCGCCGTCACCAACACCGTGGTCACCCACCTGCGCCGTCGCAACGAGGCGGGCCAGGCCGTCTTCTTCGCCCTGGAGGCCGCCCGCGAGGCCGCCGAACGCACCGCCTCCGCACCGGCACCCGCCGCCGCGGCCGCTCCGGCACCCGCCGCAGCACCCGCTCCGGCACCCGCTGCTGCAGCACCTGCTCCGGCACCCGCCCAGGGCCCGGCGGCCGCTCCGGCCGGCCAGGCGTAGAGCCCTCTCCGAACTGTTTGCAAAGTCGCATCGGACTTTGCAAACACACCCCGGCACCCAGCGGCAGGGCGGTCCCGCCCGGACGGCCCTGCCCGGACGGACCCTAGAGGGTGAACAGGAACGGCATGGCCAGGCAGCCCAGCAGGGCGGCCTGGCCGGTCAGTGCCGCCTTGACCGGGCGGGCCCAGTGGCGGGCGGGCGTCAGGGCCAGGGCCGACCAGCTGAGCAGGGCGCCGAGGACCGGTCCGGCCAGCGGGGGGAGGAAGAGGAGCGGCGCGGCGCCGTCCCGGCCGAAGTCCGTGGCCAGCGAGCCGATCGCCACCCAGCCGGCCACCACGATGCCGGCCAGCCCCCAACCGATCGTCGCGAGGGTCGGCCAGGCCGAGCCCGGTGGTGGTCGGTGCAGGTCTGCCATGGCGGTTCCCCCCGGAGTTGATCTTCCTTGGGCTCGGACGCGCGAATCGGCCGGCGCGGTTCCGGACGCGCGAGGGCCCCGCCGGGTGTCCGGCGGGGCCCTGCACAGTACGGCGTCGGGTCAGGCGTCGACGGCGGCCAGCGCGGCCTCCGAGTCGAGCACGCCCGCCACGGCCTGGAGAACAGCGGCGATCTTGATCGAGGCCTGGACGACCTCGCGGGCGACGCCGCCCTTGTTCAGCACGTTCTCGTGCGAGTCGAGGCACTGGCCGCAGCCGTTGATGGCGGAGACCGCGAAGCACCAGAGCTCGAAGTCGATCTTCTCGACGCCCGGAGTGCCGATGATGTTCATCCGCAGACCGGCCCGCATCCCGCTGTACTCCTTGTCGGAGAGCAGGTGGGTGGTCCGGTAGTAGACGTTGTTCATCCCCATGATCGCGGCCGCGCCCTTGGCGGCGGTGTACGCCTCCGGGGACAGGTTGGCCTTGGCCTCGGGCTCCAGCGCGCGCAGGACGGCGGCGCTACGGGTGGCCATCGCGCAGGAGAGCACGGTGCCCCAGAGCTGCTGGGCGGGGAGGTCGGAGTTGCCGATGACCGCGCTCAGGTTGAGCTTGAGGTCCTTGGCGTAGTCCGGGAGGGCGGACTTCAGGTCGTCGAGGGCCATCGGTCAGCCCGCCAGCAGGGCCTGGGCGTCGAGGGTGTCCTCGCCCTTGGTCCAGTTGCACGGGCACAGCTCGTCGGTCTGCAGGGCGTCCAGCACCCGCAGGACCTCCTTGGGGTTACGGCCGACGGAGCCGGCGGTCACCATGACGAACTGGATCTCGTTGTTCGGGTCGACGATGAACACCGCGCGCTGGGCGGTGCCGTCGGCGGCCTCGACGCCGCAGTCGCGCATCAGGTCGTGCTTGACGTCGGCCAGCATCGGGAAGGGCAGGTCGCGCAGGTCCTTGTGGTCCTTGCGCCAGGCGTGGTGCACGAACTCGGAGTCGCCGGAGACGCCGAGGATCTGGGCGTCGCGGTCGGCGAACTCCTCGTTCAGCTTGCCGAACGCGGCGATCTCGGTCGGACAGACGAAGGTGAAGTCCATCGGCCAGAAGAAGACGATCTTCCACTTGCCCTCGTAGGACTTGTGGTTGATCTCGGCGAAGGCGTTCGCGGCGTCCAGGTCGACGCAGGCGTTGAGTTCGAACTCGGGGAACTTGTCACCGATCGTGAGCACGTTCGCTTCTCCTGAAGTGAGATGAGGGGAGGTTTGTCCGGATTGCGGAACGTGTTCCACGATTCCACATCGTGGACTGATCAGGGAAATAGCTACACTCGATGTGTCTGATCGGAGAGAGTTATCAATACCCCGCAGCGCCCGTCACAGCCCCAGCCCCGCAGGGGCGCCCCGCGCAAACCCGAAGCCGGTGTGGCGAGTCCCACAGCCCGCGGCCCCCGTACGCCGACCGTCGCCCAGCTCAGGGCGTTCGTCGCGGTGGCCGAGCACCGGCACTTCCGGGAGGCCGCCGCCGCCACCGGGACGAGCCAGCCCGCGCTCTCGGGCGCGGTCGCGGCACTGGAGGAGTCACTGGGTGCGCAGCTGGTCGAGCGTACGACGCGCAAGGTGATTGTCACCCCGCTGGGGGAGCGCGTGGTCGAGCACGCGCGCCGGGTGCTCGGCTCGCTCCAGGCGCTCACCGAGGAGGTCGAGGCCGCCCGCCGGCCGTTCACCGGCCCGCTGCACCTGGGCGTCATCCCGACCGTCGCGCCGTACCTGCTGCCGAACGTGCTGCGGCTGGTCCGCGACCGCTACCCCGACCTGGAGCTGCACGTCCACGAGGAGCGCACGCCCTCGCTGCTGGAGGGGCTGGCCGCCGGGCGGCTGGACGTGCTGCTGCTCGCCCTGCCGGCCGGCGGGCCCTCGGCGACCCGGGACATCCCGCTGTTCGACGAGGACTTCGTCCTGGTCACCCCGCCCGGGCACGCGCTGGCCGGGCGGATCGACGTCCCGCGGGACGTGCTGCTCGACCTGGACGTGCTGCTGCTGGAGGAGGGCCACTGCCTGCGCGACCAGGCGCTCGACATCTGCCGGGAGGTCGGGGCGGACGTGTCCTCGGCGTCCGGCCGGGGGCTCCCCCACGGCTCCACCACCCGGGCGGCCGGGCTCTCCACCCTGGTCCAGTTGGTGGCCGGCGGCCTCGGGGTCACCCTGCTGCCCGCCACCGCGCTGGACGTCGAGGCCGGCCGCACCGACCGGCTGGCCGCCGTCCGGTTCGCCGCGCCCGCGCCCGGCCGCCGGATCGGCCTGGCGACCCGGCCGGGCTCGGCGCGCAGCGCGGAGTACGACCGCTTCGCCGCCTCGCTGCGGGAGGTGCTGGCGGAGCTGCCGGTCCGGATCGTCCGGTGACCCGAGGGGCCTGGGCGCCGACGGCGTCGCCGGCGGCTCAGGCGGCCAAGGCGACTCGCGGCGCCTGGACGGCCCAGACGGCCCAGACGGCCAAGGCGGCCAAGGCGGCTCAGGGAGCCGAGAGGCAGAGGCCGACCGTCGTGGCGACCAGCAGGTCCAGGGCGCGCAGCGCCTCCGCGTCGGCCTCGGCGTCGGCCGGGCCGAGCACCAGGTAGCGGCCGCACAGGCCGTCGAAGCCCGCCAGGAACTGCACGGCGACATCGCGCGCGGGCACCGCCAGCGCCTGGCCGTGCGCGTCGGCGAGCGCGCTGAGCATGCCCGCCGCGATCTGCTCGGTCTCGTCCTGGAGGCCGCGGATCACCTCCCGCAGCTCCGGGTCGCGCAGGGCCAGCGTCTCGACCTCGGACAGCAGGATGCACCGCCCCGGCTCGGCGACGGTGCTGGTCCACAGCGCGTGCACCAGGGTCCGCACCTGCTCCCCGAAGGGGCCGTCGCCCGGCGAGGCGGCACGCACCTGGCCGATGAAGTCGGCCATCAGCTGCTCCACCACCGCCCGGTAGAGGTCCTTCTTGGTGCCGAAGGTGTAGTGCACCGTCGCCTGTGCCACCCCCAGCTCGGCCGCGATGGCCCGGGTGCTGCCGGCGGCGACGCCCTCGCGGGTCATCAGGTCGATCGCGGCCCGGATCAGTTGCGGGCGTCTTTCGGAGGCGGGGACATGAGCCATTGGGCCAGGGTAGCGCTCCGATCACATAACCAGGTCGGATGAATCTGTCGCATGCTCGTGTCGGTCGACTTTGTCACCTGAACAACTTATGCGTACGGTGGGTCGCGACCCGCTCAGGCACTCGCCTGCCCGACCGACCTGACCGAAGGCTCACTCATGGCCACGTACCTGTACCGCCTAGGCCGCTACTGCCACCGCCGGCGGCGCGCCGTGCTCGCCGTCTGGATCGCCGTGCTGATCGCCGTCGGCGGCGCCGCCGGGGCGTTCGCGGGCAAGACCAGCGACGAGTTCAAGGTGCCCGGCACCGAGGCGCAGACCACGCTGGACCGCATCAAGGACACCTTCCCGGCGCAGGGCCACGGCTCCGGCCAGGTCGTCTTCGCCGCCGGATCGCCCGGCGGGATCGCCGCACCCGAGGCCCGCCGGGCCGTCGAGGAGTCGGTCGCCCGGATCGCCACCGCCCCCGGCGTCGCGGCCGCGCCCGACCCGTACGCCACCGGCGCGCTCTCGCCGGACGGCAGGGCCGCGATCGGGCTGGTCTCCTTCGACCGCAAGCTCGGCGACATCACCGAGGAGCAGCGCGAAGCGGTACGGGCCGCCGCCGAACCGGCCCGCGCCGCCGGGCTGACGGTCGCCTTCGGGGGCGACGCCTACAACCGGATGGCCCAGGTCGAGGGCGGCGAGGCGGTCGGCCTCGCGGTGGCCGGCGTGGTCCTGGTGCTCACCCTGGGCTCGCTGGTCGCGGCCGGGCTGCCGCTGCTCACCGCCTTCGTGGGGGTGGGCGTGGCGATGGCCGCCCTGCTGGCCCTCTCCGGCTCGTTCGAGATCATCACCACCGCGCCGGTGCTGGCGCTGATGGTCGGCCTGGCGGTCGGCATCGACTACGCCCTGTTCATCGTCTCCCGGCACCGCCGCCACCTCGCCGAGGGCCTGGAGCCGGACGAGGCCGCGGCCCGGGCCAACGCCACGGCCGGCAGCGCGGTGGTCTTCGCCGGTCTGACGGTGGTGGTCGCGCTCGCCGGGCTGGCCGTCGCCGACGTGCCGTTCCTGACCGTGATGGGCCTGGCCGCCTCCGGCGCGGTGGTGGTGGCGGTGCTCGTCGCGATCACCCTGCTGCCCGCGCTGCTCGGCTTCGCCGGGCGGTCCATCGACCGGCTGCCGGTGCGCCGCCGGGCGCCGAAGGCCCCCCGGGGCACCCCGCTGGGCGAGCGCTGGGCCCGGTTCGTGGTGCGCCGCCCGCTGCCCGTGCTGCTCGTCGGCCTGGGCGCGCTGGCCACCCTCGCGGTGCCCGCCGCCAGCCTCGACCTCGGCCTGCCGGGCGGCGGTTCACAGGCGGTCGGCACCGACGCCCGCAAGGCCTACGACCTGGTCGGCGAGAGCTTCGGCCCGGGCTTCAACGCCCCGCTGGTGGTCGTCGTGGACGCCGCCGGCGCACCGCGGCCCGAGCAGGCGGTGCAGGGCGTGGCCGAACGGCTGGGCACGCTCCACGGGGTCCGGACCCTGCTGCCCCCGACCGTCGACGAGTCCGGCCGGACGGCGCTGCTGACCGTCATCCCGGACACCGGCCCGGACCACGCCGACACCAGGGCGCTGGTCTCCGACATCCGCGGCCAGCGCGACGCGCTGGTGGCCGAGACCGGTGCGCGGATCGACGTCACCGGGACCACGGCCGCCAACATCGACGTCTCCGCCAAGCTCGGGCAGGCCCTGCCGCCCTTCCTGCTGGTGATCGCCGGCATCGCGATGGTGCTGCTGGCGCTGGCCTTCCGCTCGGTCCTGGTGCCGCTCAAAGCGGTGGCCGGATTCCTGCTCAGTGTCACGGCCTCGCTGGGCGCGGTGGTCGCGGTCTACCAGTGGGGCTGGCTGGACGGTGTGATCGACGTGCCGAAGGTCGGCCCGGTGGTGAGCTTCGTGCCGATCCTGCTGATCGGGGTGCTGTTCGGGCTGGCGATGGACTACGAGCTGTTCCTGGTCTCGGGGATGAAGGAGCAGCACGTGCACGGTGCGGCCCCCCGGGACGCGGTGGTCGCCGGGGTCCAGGGCGGCGCCCGGGTGGTCACGGCGGCGGCGCTGATCATGGTGGCGGTCTTCGGCAGCTTCGTCTTCGGCCACGACCCGATCGTCCAGCCGATCGGCTTCGCCCTCGCGGTGGGCGTGCTGGTGGACGCCTTCGTGGTGCGGATGGCCCTGGTGCCGGCGGCGATGGCGCTGTTCGGCCGGGCGGCCTGGTGGTTCCCGAAGAGCCTGGACAAGGTGGTGCCGAGGGTCGACATGGAGGGCGAGCAGCTGATGGCCCGGCTGGCGGCCGAGACCGCTCCGGGCGAGGTCAAGGTGGCGGAGCGGGTCTGAGCCGTCCGACGCGCAGGTGCCCGGCGGTCCGCGCGGACCGCCGGGCACCTGCACGAACGCTCCTACGGCAGGCGCTGCTCGAACCAGACGACCTTGCCCGACCCCAGCCGGGTGGAGCCCCAGCGCTCCGCGCACCTGGCGACTATCTGCAGCCCGCGGCCCCGCTCGTCCTCCGGTCCGGTGCGCTGCGGCCGGGGGAGCAGCGGGCTGTCGTCCCCCACCTCGCAGCGCAGCCGGGTGGTGCGCACCAGGCTCAGGGTGACCGGCCGGGTGGCGTGCTGGACGGCGTTGGTCACCAGCTCGCTGACCATCAACTCGGTGGCCTCGCTCAGCTCTTCGAGCCCCCAGCGGCGCAGGGTGTGCGCGGCCAGCCGGCGGGCCCGCCCCGGGGTCTCGTTGCGCGGCTGGAGGTACCAGTGCGCGACGTCGCCCGCCGGGATCCCGTCGAAGCAGGCGGCGAGCAGCGCGATGTCGTCGCCCCGGTCGCCCGGCGGCAGGATCCGCAGCGCGTCCTGGCAGAGGTGCTCGGGGGAGTGCCGGTGGGCGTTGGCCAGCCGGGCGCGCAGCAGTTCCAGGCCGTCGCTGAGCGGGCGGCTGCGGGTCTCCACCAGGCCGTCGGTGAACAGCAGCAGGGCCGAGCCGGGCGGCGCGGGCAGCTCGACGGAGGTGAAGTCGACCCCGCCGACCCCGATCGGCGCCCCGGACTCCAGCTCCAGCAGCTCCGCCGTCCCGTCCGGCCGGACGAGCACCGGCGGGACGTGTCCGGCGTTGGCCAGCACGACGCGGTTGGCGATCGGGTCGTAGACCGCGAACACGCAGGTGGCCAGGTGCTGTTCGCGGCCGAGCCGCTGGGCCTGCTCGTCGAGGTGGTACAGCACCTCGTGCGGTGGCAGGTCGAGCGCGGCCAGGGTCTGCGCGCTGGTGCGGAGCTGGCCCATGATGGCGGCCGAGGTGAGCGAGTGGCCCATCACGTCGCCGACGATCAGCGCGATCCGGTTGCCGGGCAGCGGGACGGCGTCGTACCAGTCGCCGCCGACCTGGGCGCCGCGCTCGCCGGGCAGGTACCGCTGGGCGAGCCGGACGCCGTGCGGCTGGGGGAGGCGCAGCGGCAGCATGCTGCGCTGGAGTTCGTTCGCTATCTCCCACTCGCGGGCGTACCGCAGGGCGGTGTCGACGGCGAGGCCGGCCTGGGTGGCGAGGTGGGCGGCGGTGGCGGTGTCGGTGGCGTCGAAGGCGGGGCGGCCGGTCTTCTCCGGCGGGCGGCGGATCAGGACCAGCAGGCCGAGGACGGCCTTGCGGCCGCGCAGCGGGAGGACCAGCACGGAGGCGCCGGTGCCGAGCCGGGCCAGCCCGCGGGCGCCGTACAGCTCGCGCAGCAGGGTGGCGGTCCGTTCGTCGCCGGGGGTGCCGAGGACGACGGGTTCGACGGGGCGGCGGCTGAGCAGGGCGTGCGCGAGCGCGCCGCCGCGGGTGACGGGTGTGGCGGGCCCGGTGTCGGCGGAGGAGCGCGAGCCGTACCGGGTGCCGTAGCGGGAGCTGCGGTGGTCGTCCCCGGTGCTGGGCCGGCCGCGGCGGCCGAGCCGGGTGCCGTGGCTGTGGTGGATGCGCAGCTCGTCGGGGAACCCGGGCTCGCGCTCGACGTTGGGCAGCGGGTCGCGCAGGTGGACGACGGCGGCGTCGGCCAGGGTGGGGACGAGCACCCGGCCGATGTTGCGCAGGGTCGCGGCGAGGTCGAGCGCGCTGTTGATCCGCCGGGTCGCGGAGTCGAGGTAGGCGAGCCGTTCGGCGACCCGGTCGTCGTCCTGCGGCGGTGGACGGCGCTGACTCGGGACGGCAGGCGGCTGCCCGGCCTGTGGTTTGAGCTGGTCGCGCACGGCTGCCTGTCCTGGGGAGTGGTGTGGGGTGCTGGCTTTTCCTTGGTGGGCCGGGTTCAGCCGACGCGTCGACAGCACAGGAACAGTTGTTCCTCCGGCGGCAGCGAGGTACTGGCCGGTGCGTAGGGGTGCCCCGACTGCTCCTCGACGGCGAACCCGGACTCCACCAGTACCCGTTCGAGATCCTCCCGCAGATAGCCGCTGATCCGCAGCTCCCGGCCGAGGAACGGCAGCGGGACGTGGTCCAGGTCCGCCTCGACCATGCCGAGGGCCAGCAGCCCGCCGGGACGCAGCAGCTCGCGGATCCGGGTGAGGACGGTGGGGATCTCCGCCTGGGGGAGCAGGATCAGGGAGAAGAAGGCGGTGACGGCGGCGAACGTGCCGCGGCCGCGCGGCCCGAGGGGGGCGACGTTCCAGGCGTGGTCGGCGCGCTCGGTGGCCAGGTCGTACATGTCGATGCGGTGGAAGGCGGGGGCGTGCGCGCCCGGGTGGTCCGCCTGCCGTGCCAGGGCGAGCATGACGTCCGAAAGGTCTATACCGGTGACCCGTAGCCCGCCGGCGGTCAGCTGCCGGACGGTCGGGTCGCCGGTGCCGCAGCCGACGTCCAGGACGTCGGCGCCCGGTTCGAGCTCGGCCAGCAGCCGCCGCCCGCAGGCGAGCTGCCCGCTCTTGGCGGGGAACGCCTCGCCGTAGTCCGCGCCGATGGTGTCGAAGGCGACCGCCTGCAGGGCGCGCTCGGCCCTACGGCGCAGTACGTCGTCCTGGCCGTCCCCCGCGTCCTCGCCGACGGGGGACGGGTCGGATATCTGTCCGGTCGTCACGATTGAGAGGCACCTTTCCACCCTGGCCTCCGGTCGGCTGTACGGGGCTTGGGCCGCCCCGCCCTCCCGGCGCCCGTGCTGCCCCGCCGGCCCGCTGCCGGTGGCGGTACGTCACGCTCCCCGCGTCACACTGACTGCACTCTGACACTCTGCACAGAGACACTCTGCACTGTCGGAGCGCCGCCGCGCTGCCGTTTCAGGATGCTTCCCCGGACAAGTCGGTCGGACCTGCCCGGTTGGACACCCCGGTGCTGCACTCGGGTGTGTACTGGAATCCGAGAATAAGCGTGATCACTGCGCCATGGGGTCCGTTTCCGGCCAACTCGCGCCGGTTGGCGTGCGGCGGCCCGGATTGCGGAAGCACAGGGTGCGGCAAGGGTGGTGCGGACCGGGCGCGCGCGCCGTACGGTGCGCCGGGGAAGCCCGTCCGACCTGCGGTTTTCTCCTTCTCCGGGCCGACAATCCGACGTTTATTGAACGTCAATCGCCCCGGTGCACAGTGGAGTCCAGCGCCGGGGAAGCGTTGAGGGTGCTCCCGCAGCCGGGGGGCTGCGGGAGCACCGAACGCTCAAGGGGGGAGCCTCCCGTCGGGGGACGGAGGCTCACGGCGCGGGGGGAGGGACGGGCTCGGTGTGCTGCCGGGAGATGAGGTCCGCCACGGGGGAGGCCTCTGGCACACCGAGCCGGGTGAAGATCGCGTGGGCCTCCCGCAGACACGCCAGCCCGCGGGCCGGCTGTGCGAGGCCGAGCAGCGCCTCTCCCAGTGCGGCGTTGGCGAGGCCCTGGCAGTAGGCGGAGTCCATCTCCTGGCCGAGCGCCAGCGACTCCTCGGCCGCCTCGGCCGCCTCGGCGTGCTGGCCGGCGGCGAGCAGGCTCACGCCGAGGCGGGCCAGCGTGTAGCCCTCGCGGAGGCGGTTCTGCTGGGAGCGGTAGAGCCGGTGCGCCTCGTGCAGGTGCGTGACGGCGGTGCCGGGCTCGCCGCCGGAGGAGAGCACGACGCCGAGCTGGTAGAGCGTGTCGGCCAGGCAGGGGCCGTTCTTCGAGGCCCGGGCGCTGGCCACGGCGTCGGTGGCGGAGCGGACCGCGGACCGCGCGTCCCCGACGTCGAGCTGTGCGCGGGCGATGTTGCCCAGCAGCCGCGCCTCGCCGATGGGGGCGCCCACCACCCGGCTGATGGCGAGGGCCTGTTCGAAGAACGGCAGCGCCTCGGCGGAGCGGTCGGCCACGCTGAGGATGATCCCCAGGGTGTTGGTGGCCATCGAGCGCAGGATCGTCACGTCGTCGCTGTCCTGCAGGCTCAGGCTCCTCAGCAGCGAACGCTCGGCGTTCTGGAAGTCGTTGGTGATCGACTGCAGGGTGCCGAGGGCGAAGTGCACCCGGGCGAGCACGGCGGAGTCCCGGTACGACTCGGCGTTGCGGTCGGCGATCTCCAGCATGCGCCGGACCCGCGGGCCGTGGGTCGGGTCCTCGACCAGACTGTCCAGGACGATCAGCAGGTCCACGGCGGGCCGGAGCAGTTCGCCCGGTCCGTGTACGGCGGCCTCGACCAGACTGAGCAGCAGCGCGATTTCGCTGCGGAGCCACTCCCGGGCGGATTCGCCGTCCGGCAGGTTCAGGCCGGGGGAGCTCAGACCGTTGAGCGGCTCCGGCAGCTGGTCGTCCGGTTCGAGCGCCTGGGCCGCGTTGCGGACGGTCGGCAGCATCAGGTCGAGCAGCCGCCGCACCGCGGTGTGCTGCTCCTCGATGTCGCCGATCCGCTCGTTCTGGCGCTGCGCGTAGAGCCGGAGGAGGTCGTGGTACCGGTAGCGGCCAGGAGTGAAGCACTCCAGCATGTTCGCCTCGACCAGCGCCTCGGCGAGGTCCTCGGCGCCGTCCTCGTCGACGCCCAGCAGGGCTGTCACGGACGAGAGCGGGAGATCCGGGGAGTCGATCAGGGAGAGCAGTCGAAAGGCCCGCGCCTCGGGGGCGGAGAGTTGTCCGTAGCCGAGCCCGATGGTGGTCTCCACCGCCAGATTGCCGAGCTGGAGCTCGTCCAGCCTGCGCCGTTGGTCGGCTAACCGCCGGGCGAGGTCGGAGACGCTCCAGCGCGGGCGGCTGGCCAGCCGTGCGGCGGCGATCCGGACGGCGAGGGGCAGGAAGCCGCAGGCGGTGACCACGGCCATGGCCGCCTCGTGCTCGGTTGCCACGCGCTGCTCGCCGACGATGGCCGAGAAGAGCGTGAGCGCCTCCTCCGGTGTCAGTTCCTCGACGTCCACCAGGTGCGCGCCGGGGATGCCGGCGAGCCGGGACCGGCTGGTGGCGAGCACCGAACAGCCGGACACCCCGGGGATGAGCGGCTGGATCTGCTGGGCGTCCTGCGCGTTGTCCAGGAGGATCAGCATCCGCCGGCTGGCGAGCAGCGAGCGGTAGAGCGCCGCGCGCTGGTCCAGCGAGTCGGGGGTCTCGGTGGCGCCGAGCGCGTGCAGGAAGTCACCGAGCACCACGGCCGGGTCGGCGGGTGAGGCACCCGCGCCGCGGAGGTCGACGTACAGCTGCCCGTCCGGGAACTCGGCGCGCACCCGGTGCGCCACGTGGACGGCGAGGGTGGTCTTCCCGACCCCGCCGATACCGGCCAGCGAGGTGACGACGACGGCCTGGCCGGTGGCGTTCATCAGGACGGCGGAGAGGTCGGACACCAGCTCGGTGCGCCCGCTGAAGTCCGAGACGTCGGCGGGCAGCTGGGCTGGCGGGGTCACCGGGAGCGGTGCGTCCTCCCGGGCGGCGGCGCCGATCGACACCACGGCGGGGCGCGTCAGCGCCTGGTCCGCGGCCAGGATGCGGGAGTGCATGGTGGAGAGCCCGCTGCCGGGTTCGACGCCCAGCTCGTCGATCAGCAGCTTCCGGGTGTCCGTGTAGACGCCGAGCGCCTCCGCCTGGCGGCCACAGCGGTAGAGCGCGAGCATCAGCAGCTCGCGCAACCGCTCGCGGAGCGGGTGCTCGGCGGTGAGCGAGCTGAGCTCCCCGACCATTTCGGCGTGCAGGCCGATGTCGAGGGCCGCCGCGCACAGCTCCTCGGAGACGGTGACGTGGCGCTCGCCCAGCCGCAGGCGCTGGGACTCCGCGTACGGCCCCGGGACGCCGGTCAGCGCCCGGCCGCTCCAGAGGCCGAGCGCGCTCGCCAGCAGCCGGTGCGCCTCGTGGAGGTCCCCGGCCGTGCGGGCCGCAGTGGCCTCCGACGTCCGGCTCTCGAAGACCGTGACGTCGAGGGCGTCGGGCGGAATACGCAGTGCGTAGCCGTCACTGACCGATACGAGCAGTTCGGCGGGGCGGCGAATTTCACGCTTCGGCTCGATGACGGTGCGCAGGCGGGAGATATATGTCCGCAATGCGGCAATGGCCTGCGCCGGTGGTCGATCCCCCCACAGCCCGTCGACGAGATCCTGGGTGGTGACGGGCCGGCCGGCGTGCAAAAGCAGTGCGGTGAGGACGGCCTGTTGCTGCGGTGAGCCGAGGGAGAGCGGCCTGCCGTCGAGCCAGGCCTGTACGGGACCGAGTACCTGGAAGCGCAGCGCCGGTGCGGGCGGCGTCTCCCGAAACTCCATGAAATCCCCCGATGGCCTGTGCTGTCGATTCCGTGAAGGGCGCTCGGCGGTCCGCCGTGTGGTGGCTTCAGCTTAGGCGGAGGGCCGACTCTGCCGGACGAACCGGCAAGCCGCACGATGTTTATCGGACATTTAATCAGCCCTACGATACTGGCGGCGTGCCCGCACCAAGCCGGTGGGGCTGAAGACATTTGATGACCGAAAGGCGGCCGCCCATGGCCAACGACCAGAGCGAGACCCCCGCGCCGACCACGGCGGCCGCTGTGGAGGCGGGCAAGGTTGTCGAGGGCGCGGTGGCCGCGTCCCCGAAGCCGGCCGAGTACACCGAGCCGACCGCCGAGCAGAAGGCGGACGTCGAGGACGACCTCTTCGGTGGCGAGTCCGACCGCATCGTCGAGCCGGCCGCCGTCCCGGGCACCGAGAAGGACGGGCCGTACGAGCCCCAGGGCGTCATCGCCAGCCGTCCGTAGCCCTTCGGCATCCAGTGCCCCGTACTCCACGTCCCGTGGGGCGCGGGGCACTCGTGGTTTCCCCGTTCCCCTCGTTCCCCCGCTGTCCGCCCGGGGCGCCGGCCGTCAGGCGACCTGGCTCTCGTTGAGGCGCGAATCGTGGTTGCGGGCCGCCAGCCGGGCGCTGAGGCGGGCCCGGCTCTCGGCCGCCGGGTCGGGGTCCTCCTCCTCGGCGGGGGCCGAGGCCGGGGACGGGACCGGGCCGAGGTGTTCGGGCCGGGCGGTCCACTCGCAGCCGCCGCCGGGCGGCCGCAGGTAGCGCTCCCCGCCGATGGTGTCCATGTAGATGCCGGTGCGTCCGGTCCTGCTGTCCAGGACGAGTTCACCCACTCGCGGCCGGTAGGCCGCTGCGTCGCGCTTCAGGGGGCTCACCGCACTGCTCCTTGCTCCGGTGCGGGCGCGGCGATGGATTCACCGGCCCTGGTCGCTGTCGTTGCTTGTGTTCTGCTCGGCGACTACCCAGCATCTCTAGAGAAGCTAATATCTCTAGAGATGTCAACGGTCCTACCGGCTTACCAGCGGCCGGAGGCGCGCCTACGATTTCTGGCGAGGGAGAGGGCGGGGCGATGACCGGCAGCAGCGGCGGGAAGCAACCCAAGTACCAACGGATCGCCGACACGCTCAGGGCGGCCATCGACTCCGGCGAGTACCGCGCAGGCGACCGCCTGCCGGGCGAGAACGACCTCATGGACGAGTTCGGCGTCGCCCGGATGACGGCCCGCCAGGCGCTCGGCGTGCTGCAGAGCGAGGGCATCGCCGAGGCGCGCAAGGGCGCGGGGGTCTTCGTCCGGGACTTCCGGCCGCTGCGGCGGCGCGGGATCCAGCGGCTCGCCCAGGGGCAGTGGGGCTCGGGCCGGTCGATATGGTCCGCGGACATCGACAACCGCACGCTGGTGGTGGACCAGGTGTCGGTCACCGAGCAGGGCGCGCCCGAGCACGTGGCGCGGGTGCTGGGGGTGGATCCGGGGGCGCCGATGTGCGTGCGCCACCGCCGCTTCGTGCTGGACGGCAAACCGGTGCTGCTGTCGACGTCCTACCTGCCGGCCGGCCTGGTCGCGGGCACCGCGATCACCCGCGAGGACACCGGCCCGGGCGGCACGTACGCGCGGCTGGCGGAGATCGGCGCGAAGCCGGTCCACTTCCGCGAGGAGGTCCGCTCCCGGATGCCCGCGGCCGAGGAGGGCGTCCGGCTCGAACTCTCGGCGGGCACGCCGGTCATCGTGATCTGCCGGACGGCCTTCGCCGACGAGGGCCAGGTCGTCGAGCTCAACGAGATGACCCTCGACGCGGCCTCGTACGTCCTGGAGTACGACTTCGACGCCTGACGCACGCCCCCGGACCCCCGCCCGCCCCGGTCGCAGGCGTGCGACCGGGGCGGGCGGGACAGGCCGGGCCGGGGCGGCGGGCCCGGGGGTGCCTACTCCTTCGAGCGGACCCGCAGGCTGGTGATGAGCGGGCCCTCGGTGGTCTCGCGGAAGAAGTCGTTGCCCTTGTCGTCCACCACGATGAACGCGGGGAAGTCCTCGACCTCGATGCGCCAGACGGCCTCCATGCCCAGCTCGGCGTACTCCAGCACCTCGACCTTCTTGATGCAGTCCTGGGCGAGACGGGCGGCCGGGCCGCCGATCGAGCCGAGGTAGAAGCCGCCGTGCTCGGCACAGGCGTCGGTGACCTGCTTGCTGCGGTTGCCCTTGGCGAGCATCACCATCGAGCCGCCGGCCGCCTGGAACTGGTCGACGTAGGAGTCCATCCGCCCGGCCGTGGTGGGGCCGAAGGAGCCGGACGCGAAGCCCTCGGGGGTCTTGGCCGGGCCGGCGTAGTAGACCGGGTGGTCCTGGAGGTACTTGGGCATGCCCTCGCCCGCGTCCAGCCGCTCCTTGATCTTGGCGTGGGCGATGTCGCGCGCGACGACCAGCGTGCCGGTGAGCGAAAGCCGGGTCTTGACCGGGTACTTGGACAGCTCGGCGCGGATCGCCGACATCGGCTGGTTGAGGTCGACGCGCACCACGTCGTCGTCCAGGTGCTCGTCCGTGGTGTCCGGCAGGTACCCGGCCGGGTCGGTCTCCAGCTGCTCCAGGAAGACGCCCTCGGCGGTGATCTTGCCCAGCGCCTGGCGGTCGGCGGAGCAGGAGACGGCCATCGCGACCGGCAGCGAGGCGCCGTGGCGCGGCAGTCGGATCACCCGCACGTCGTGGCAGAAGTACTTGCCGCCGAACTGGGCGCCGATGCCGATCTGCTGGGTCAGCTCGGTGACCTTGGCCTCCAGCTCGAGGTCCCGGAACCCGTGGCCGGTCTTCGCGTTGCCCTCGGTCGGCAGCTGGTCCAGGTAGTGCGCCGAGGCGTACTTGGCGGTCTTCAGCGCGAACTCCGCGCTGGTGCCGCCGATCACGATGGCCAGGTGGTACGGCGGGCAGGCGGCGGTGCCGAGCGAGCGGATCTTCTGCTCCAGGAACGAGAGCATGCTCGCCTCGTTCAGGATCGCCTTGGTCTCCTGGTACAGGTACGACTTGTTGGCCGAGCCGCCGCCCTTGGCCATGAACAGGAACTTGTAGGCGTCGCCGTCGGTCGCGTACAGCTCGATCTGCGCGGGCAGGTTGTTGCCGGTGTTCTTCTCGTCCCACATGGTGACCGGCGCCATCTGGGAGTAGCGCAGGTTCAGCCGGGTGTACGCGTCGTAGACGCCGCGCGCGATGGCGGCCTCGTCGCCGCCCCGGGTCAGCACGTTCTGGCCGCGCTTGCCCATGACGATCGCCGTACCGGTGTCCTGGCACATCGGGAGGATGCCGCCGGCCGAGATGTTGACGTTCTTCAGCAGGTCCAGCGCCACGAAGCGGTCGTTCGGGCTGGCCTGCGGGTCGTCCAGGATGCGGCGCAGCTGGGCGAGGTGGGCGGGCCGGAGGTAGTGCGAGATGTCGTGCATCGCCTCGGCGGTGAGCAGCCGCAGGGCCTCGGGCTCGACCTGGAGGAAGGTGCGACCGCCGGCCTCGAAGGTGGAGACACCCTCGGAGGTCAGCTTGCGGTACGGGGTCGGGTCAGCGCCCAGGGGGAGCAGGTCGCTGTACTCGAAGTCTGGCGTGGGAGCCATGGGGGCGGTCCTTAGTGTTCCGTGTTCCGGCTGCGTCGGCGAAGCACCCTCAAGGGTAGGACCCGGGGATGCGTCGCACGCGGACAGGGCAGCCTGCGTGACCGGTGTCACTCGGGCATGCGTACGAGGCTTGCCCGGGTGACTAGTCTTGGGCCGTGGACAACTCGCCGTCGCACGACGACCAGGGGCAGTCGCCCGTACCCATGACCAAGCCGGAGGCCGCGCCGCCCGTCCGGGCCGTGCACGCCCCGGTCGCGGAGGCCGAGATGCGGGCCTCCGACGCCGACCGCGAGCGGGTCGCGGAGCTGCTGCGCGACGCCTACGCCGAGGGCCGGCTGAACGTCGACGAGCACGCCGAGCGGATCGAGGCCGCGTACGCCGCGAAGACGCTGGGCGAACTCGTACCGCTCACCCGCGACCTGCCGACCCACCGGCCGATCTCCTTCGAGAAGCCCTCGCTGGACGCCCGCGGGGCCCGCCCGGACGGACCGGTGCGGCTGCCGGCCCGTCAGGAGGCGCCGACCATGGTGGCGATCTTCGGCGGCGCCTCCCGCAAGGGCCGCTGGCGGGTCGGCTCGCACCTGCGGGCGGTCGCGCTGTTCGGCGGCATCGAGATCGACCTGACCGACGCCGTCTTCGAGTCGCCCGAGGTGGTGATCGAGGTGACGGCGGTGTTCGGCGGGGTCGACATCAAGGTGCCGGAGAACGTCAGCCTGCACGGCGGAGGCGTCGGGATCTTCGGCGGCTTCGACGTGAAGGAGCAGACCGCCGCGGACCCGTACGCGCCCGTCGTCCGGGTCAAGGGGGCCGCGGTGTTCGGCGGTTGCGAGGCGCGGCCGCGCAAGGGCAAGAAGCTCAAGGAGTGGGTGCGCAAGCAGCTTGGCGCCGAGTAGCCCCGCCCGGCGGGTCGGCCGAGGCGGCTCAGGAGCCGTCCCGGGGCCGGTGTGCCCGAAGTGTCCGAAGTGCCCGGCCGGAGGCAACTCCCGGCCGGGCACTCCTCGTTGTGTTCGGTGCACTCCGTAGTCGATTGCGTGCAGTGTGCATGAATCACGGCGCGGCGGGGTAATTCCTCTCGCACATCGCTTCTTGTACGGCTGCGCACCGGGGGCGGCCTGTGGCCGGCCCGGGGGGTGAAGAGCGGGGGCTCGCAGCCGGGCAGGGGAGCGAGCTTCCCCGTGTCCGAGAGCCTCGTCAGGAGTACGGCCGTGCTGCATCCGATCGAGTCCCGCACCACCTCGCCCATCGCCGCCGCCCAGGTGCTGGACCGCAGGCCAGGCGCCCAGCCGCAGAGCGAGGACGATCCCTGGCACACCGGCGCGGCCTGCCGGCGGGACGAGGTGGGGTTGTTCTTCGCGCCGTCCAAGGAGCCCACGGCGGCCCGGCTCTCGCGCGAGGAGCAGGCGAAGCAGGTCTGCGCCCGTTGCCCGGTGCTGCTGGAGTGCCGGGAGCACGCGCTCGCGCAGCCGGAGCCGTACGGGGTGTGGGGTGGTCTGACGGCCGCCGAGCGCCGGGTGGTGCTGGCCCGCCGCCGGCGCCGCGAGGCGGAGTTGCGCGAGGCGGCCCGGGTGCCGGCCTCCCCTCGCCGGATAGCGGGCTGAGCGGGAGAACGACGGGGCGCGGCCTCGGCGGAGGGGGATTCCGCCGAGACCGCGCCCCGTCGTGCACAACCGGCCGGAGCCCGGTCGCGAACCGTCGGCCGATGCGCCTGCGCACCGGCCGCCGGTCCATTGCGGGTCGGCCGCAACCCGCTTTCGGGATCCGTCAGTTGGCGCGGTCGAAGTCGATCGCGCTGTAGGCCCGCAGCTTGGACAGCTTGTGGGTGGAGTGGATCTCCCGGATGGTGCCGCTCTTGGAGCGCATCACCAGCGAGCTGGTGGTGGCGGTCTCCTGGCGGTAGTGCACACCGCGCAGCAGCTCGCCGTCGGTGATGCCGGTGGCGACGAAGAACACGTTCTCGCCGCTGACCAGGTCGTTGGTGGTCAGGACGCGGTCCAGGTCGTGACCGGCGTCGAGGGCCTTCTGCCGCTCGGCGTCGTCCTTGGGCCAGAGCCGGCCCTGGATCACACCGCCCATGCACTTCATGGCGCAGGCCGCGATGATGCCCTCGGGGGTGCCGCCGACGCCCATCAGCAGGTCGACACCGGTGCCCTCGCGGGCGGCCATGATGGCGCCGGCGACGTCACCGTCGGAGATGAACTTGATCCGGGCGCCGGCCTCGCGGATCTCCTGGACCAGGCCCTCGTGGCGCGGGCGGTCGAGGATGACGACCGTGACGTCCTCGACGGCGCTGCCCTTGGCCTTGGCGACCCGCCGGATGTTGACGGCGGCCGGGGCGGTGATGTCGACGAACTCGGCGGCCTCCGGGCCGCAGACCAGCTTGTCCATGTAGAACACGGCACTGGGGTCGAACATCGTGCCGCGGTCGGCCACGGCCAGCACGGCGACGGCGTTGTTCATGCCCTTGGCGGTCAGCGTGGTGCCGTCGACCGGGTCCACGGCGACATCGCACTCGGCGCCGGTGCCGTCGCCGACCCGCTCGCCGTTGTAGAGCATCGGGGCCTCGTCCTTCTCGCCCTCCCCGATGACGACGATGCCGTTCATCGAGACGGTCGAGACGAGGGTGCGCATCGCCTTCACGGCGGCACCGTCGGCGCCGTTCTTGTCGCCCCGGCCGACCCAGCGGCCGGCGGCCATCGCGGCCGCCTCGGTGACCCGGACGAGTTCGAGCGCGAGGTTCCGGTCGGGAGCCTCGGGCGCGACCTCAAGGGATCGGGGGAGGTTGTGCGGGTACTGCGTGGTCATCGTCGTTACCTCTCTGTACGCGACGGCCAGTAAGCGCCCGACTACTGCCTGGTCGAACGCCGTGGTGAGGGTCCTGCGATCGTATCTGCCCACGAGATGACTGTCTGTGGCGCGGGTCGCCACCCCCTGCCGGGGCCGTGCGGTTTGCCCCGCTTCACCCGTACGTGGACACCCCGGGTGCGGGGGGTGCGAACCTCATGAGTCACCATGTGGGGGTGGCAGCGGAGAGCAAGGGCATGAGGGGCCGGCAGACGGTACGGGACATGGTCCTGTCGATGCTGGCGGTCGGTGTCGTGGTCTGGGTCGGATACCTGTTCCTCCCGCACGACGCGGACGGCGACGGTGTGCGGAAGGTCGAGTACAAGGTGGCGGCGTCCTCGGCGAAGCGGGCCGCGCCGTACCCGCTGCTGGCGCCGGAGGGCCTGTCCGCCCAGTGGCGCGCCACGTCGGTGAAGTACGACCCGGCGGCGCTGGGCGGCGGTCGGGGCAACGCCTGGCACCTGGGCTTCGTCACCCCGTCCGGCCAGTACGCGGCGGTCGAGCAGAGCGACGTCTCCCGCGACACCCTGCTCGACGCGATGGTGGCGGGCGGCAAGCCGGACGGCACCTCGGAGGTGGCCGGGCAGATCTGGGACCGCGTCCAGGGCACCAAGTCCCGCGCCCTGGCCGTCCAGAGCGGCGGCGCCACCACGGTGCTCACCGGCACCGCCTCCTACGAGGAGCTGGCCGAGCTGGCCGCGGCGCTCAAGTAGCCCCGGAGCAAGCGGAAGGGCCCGCACCGGTACGACCGGTGCGGGCCCTTCCGCATGCCTCGCGGCAGCCGCGGGGCGGGGGTGTCAGACGGTGGTGACGACCTCGTCGTAGGCCAGGCGCGGCGAACGCGGGTACCAGGCGTTCTCGCCCGGCTTGCCGATGTTGACCACGGCCAGCACCGAGTGCTCGCCGTCGGCGAAGAACTCCTTGTTGATGCCCGCGGCGTCGTAGCCGGTCATCGGGCCCGCGGCCAGGCCGGCGGCGCGCACGCCGATGATGAAGTAGCCCGCCTGCAGGGCGCCGTTCAGCAGCGCGGAGGACTCGCGGACCGGACGCTCGGTGAAGAAGATGTCCTTGGCCTCGGGGAAGCTCGGCAGCTGGGTCGGCAGCTCCTCGTGGAACTCGTTGTCCACGGCCAGGATGGCGACCAGCGGCGCGGCGGCGGTCTTGGCCTTGTTGCCGTCCGCCAGGTGCTGGACCAGGCGCTCGCGACCCTCGGCGGAGCGGACCAGGACGACGCGCAGCGGCTGCTGGTTGAACGCGGTCGGGCCGAACTTGACCAGGTTGTAGATGGCCTGGACCTGCTCCTCGGAGACCGGCTCGTCGGTGAAGGTGTTCGCGGTGCGGGCCTCGCGGAACAGCAGGTCCTGAGCGGCGGTGTCGAGTACCAGGGCGTCGGTGGTCATGCTTGTCTGCACCTCATGCGTGACGGGTTCGTCTGGACGGCCGGCGGCGCCGGTCATCTGGTCCCAACATGAGTGAACTTTCAACTGTTCCCGGTGGCACTGTGACCCGTGTCACTGCCGCGCCGGACCGCCCTCCTCGGCGGCCAGCGCGGCGTCCAGCCGGGCCCGAGCACCGTCCAGCCAGCGCTGGCAGACCTTCGCCAGCTGCTCGCCGCGCTCCCAGAGCGCCAGCGACTCCTCCAACGAGGTGCCGCCGTTCTCCAGCTGCCGGACGACCTCCAGCAGCGCGTCCCGGGCGTGCTCGTACCCCAGCGCGTCGTCCGGGGTCCGCGCCGCCGCCTCCACCTGCTCCTGCTCAGCCATGGGAGCCAGCGTAGGCGCTGGCGCCGACACCGCGCGGAACCGGACGCCGGGTCCCTACGGCTGCGGGCCCGCCGTCACGTCGAAGCCGCCGCCCGCCACCCGGGCGTGCAGCGCGTCGCCCGCCGAGACCTGCGCCGGATCGGTCACCACCGTGCCGTCCGCGCGCTGCAGCACCGCGTAGCCGCGCTCCAGGGTCGCGGCGGGGGAGAGCGCCACCACCCGGGCCAGGGTGTGCCCGAGGTCGCTCTGGGCGTGGTCCAGCCGGTGCCCGAGGGTGCGCCGGGCCCGCTCCAGCAGGCCCGCCACCTCCTGGCCGCGCCCGTCCAGCATCCGGTGCGGCGCGGCCAGCGCCGGGCGGCTGCGCAGGCCGTCCAGGCCGTGCTGCTCCCGGTCGACCCGGCCGAGCACGTGCCGGCGGGCCCGGTCACGCAGGTGCAGGACCTTCGTCAGCTCCTCGCCGACGTCCGGAACCACCCGTTTGGCGGCATCGGTGGGCGTGGAGGCGCGCAGGTCGGCGACGAAGTCCAGCAGCGGCTGGTCCGGCTCGTGCCCGATCGCGCTGACCACCGGCGTCCGGGCGGCCGCGACGAGCCGCACCAGGGACTCGTCCGAGAACGGCAGCAGGTCCTCCACGCTGCCGCCACCCCGGGCCACGATGATCACGTCCACCTCGGGGTGCTCGTCCAGCTCCCGCACCGCGGCGCTCACCCGCTCGACCGCGCTGACGCCCTGCACCGGCACGTTGCGCACCTCGAAGCGGACGGCCGGCCAGCGCCGCCGGGCGTTCTCCAGGACGTCCCGCTCGGCCGCCGAGTCGCGACCGGTGACCAGGCCGACGCACTGCGGCAGGAACGGCAGCGGCCGCTTCCGCTCGGCGGCGAACAGGCCCTCCCCGGCGAGCCGGCGCTTCAGCTGCTCCAGTCGGGCCAGCAGCTCGCCGAGCCCCACCAGCCGGATCTCGGCCGCCCGCAGCGAGAGCTGCCCGCGCGCCGCGTACCACTCCGGCTTGGCGTGCACGACGACCCGCGAGCCCTCCTGCACCACGTCCGCGACCTGTTCGAAGACGGACCGGAAGCAGGTCACGGTGAGCGACACGTCGGCCTGCGGGTCGCGCAGGGTCAGGAACACCACGCCCGCGCCCGGCCGCCGGCTGAGCTGGGTGATCTGGCCCTCCACCCAGACCGCGCCGAGCCGGTCGACCCAGCCGCCGATCAGCGCGGAGACCTTGCCGACCGGGAGCGGGGCTTCGGGGGAGCTGGTGTTGGCCATGCGTACGAGGCTAGCGGCGGATGCCGACAGCGGAGGACCCCTGGACGAGCAGGACGAGCAGCCCGGCCCCCAGCCAGACCGCCCCCGCGAGCTGCGCCGTGTGCGAGGCCTCGTAGACCACCGCGCCGATCACCGCCAGGCCCAGCACCGGCACCACCACGTGCCGCAGCCAGTCCCGCGAGCCGTGCTTGACCACGTACCAGCCGATCACCGAGGCCTGCAGCAGCGCGAAGGCCGACAGCGCGCCCATGTTCACCACCGAGGTCAGCTGGTCCAGCCCGTCGTCGCGGTCGGCCGCCCAGACCGCCGCGCCCATCGTGATCACCGCCGCCACCAGCAGGGCCCGGCGCGGTACCGAGGTGGCCGGGTCCACCGTGCCCAGCAGGCGCGGCAGCCGTCCGTCCCGGGCCATCGCGTACACCAGCCGCCCGGCCGCGGCCTGCCCGGCCAGTGCCGCGAACGCCGCGCCGATCGCCTTGCCGGCCGCCACCAGGACGTGCAGCCAGTGCCCGATCCCGCTCTCCACGGTGTCGTAGAAGGCCGAGCCCTGCGCCGCCGGATCGGCCGCCAGCTGCTGCGGGGTCGTCGGCTCCAGCAGCGCCGCCAGGTAGGTCTGCAGCACGAACAGCACCCCGGCCAGCACCAGGCACCACAGCACCGCCCGGGCGACCGCCGCCGAGGCTCCCACCGCCTCCTCCACGAAGGTCGCGATGGCGTCGAAGCCCAGGTAGGAGAGGACGGCCACCGACACCGCCGAGATCACCGCCGCCGCCGAGAAGCCGCCGACCGCCGTGAACGGGGTGTCCCAGCCGCGCTGCGCGCCGTCCCGGACCAGCACCACCACCGCCGAGACGACGAAGACGGCCAGCACCGCGATCTCCATCGCCAGCACCGCGAACCCGACCGAGGCCGCCGTCCGCACCCCGACCAGGTTGAGCGCGGTGGTGACCAGCACCGCCAGCGCGGTCCACACCCAGCGCGAGACCTCCGGCACCAGCGAGTGCAGCGCGATCCCGGAAAACAGGTACGCCACCGCCGGGATCAGCAGGTAGTCCAGCATCGCCATCCACCCGGCGATGAAGCCCGGCCCCTCGCCCAGCCCGGCCCGCGCGTAGGCGAACACCGAACCGGTCTGCGGCACCGCGCGCACCATCTGGGCGTACGAGAAGGCGGTGAGCCCCATCGCCAGGGTGGCCGCCAGGTACACCGAGGCCACCGCGCCGTGGCTCTTGGCGTCCAGGACGCCGAACACGCCGACCGGCGCCATCGGGGCGATGAACAGCAGCCCGTACACCATCAGGTCGCGCACGCTCAGGGTGCGTCGCAGCTCGCCGTGACCCGCTTGCTCGCTCATAGACTCCACATTTGAGCATTTGCGGCGGATTCCGACCCGAAGGCGCCAACCGTCGGCGCGGCTCGGTACCGCCCGTACGATGGAGCCATGTCCAACACCGCGCAGCGCCGTGTCCTGCTCGCCGCCCCCCGGGGCTACTGCGCGGGCGTCGACCGCGCCGTGATCGCCGTGGAGAAGGCCCTGGAGCAGTACGGGGCCCCCATCTACGTCCGCAAGCAGATCGTCCACAACAAGTACGTGGTGCAGACCCTGGAGAAGCAGGGCGCGATCTTCGTCGACGAGACGGAGGAGGTGCCCGAGGGCTCGATCGTGGTGTTCTCCGCGCACGGCGTCGCGCCGTCCGTCCACGACGAGGCCAAGGCCGGCAGGCTCGCCACCGTCGACGCCACCTGCCCGCTGGTCACCAAGGTGCACAAGGAGGCCGTCAGGTTCGCCGACGAGGGCTTCGACATCCTGCTGGTGGGCCACGAGGGCCACGAGGAGGTCGTCGGCACCATGGGTGAGGCGCCCGACCGGATCCACCTGGTGGACGGCGCCGAGGACGTCGCCAACGTCGAGGTCCGCGACGAGTCCAAGGTCGTCTGGCTCTCCCAGACCACGCTCTCGGTGGACGAGACCATGGCCACCGTCGGCGAGCTGAAGAAGCGCTTCCCGCTGCTGGTCAGCCCGCCCAGCGACGACATCTGCTACGCCACCCAGAACCGCCAGGTCGCCGTCAAGCAGATGGCGCCCGAGACGGACCTGCTGATCGTGGTCGGCTCCAAGAACTCCTCCAACTCGGTCCGCCTGGTCGAGGTCGGCCTGGAGTACGGCGCCAAGGCCGCCCACCTGGTGGACTTCGCCGAGGAGATCCAGGAGTCCTGGCTGGAGGGCGTCACCACGGTCGGCCTGACCAGCGGCGCCTCGGTGCCGGAGATCCTGGTCGAGGGCGTCCTCGACTGGCTGGCCGCGCGCGGCTACGACGACGTGTCGACCGTCAAGACCGCCGAGGAGCACCTGACCTTCTCGCTGCCCAAGGAGCTCCGCCGCGACCTGCGCGCCGAGGCCGCCGGCAAGCTGTAGTCCCGTCGCACAGCGCCCGGCGCCCCGCAGTGCCCGGTGCCCCTCCGGGGTGCCGGGCATTGCGCTGTGCAGGGCCGGGCCCGTTCTCGTAGTTTTGTGCACAGTTGTGCACAGGCCTGTGGACAACGGTCCGGGACGGCCGTCCCGGGCAACGGTCCGGCGGAGGGTGTTCGTCATGACGGCGGTATTCGGTGTGGACATCGGCGGTTCGGGCATCAAGGGCGCCCCCGTCGACCTCGGCCGGGGTGTGCTCGCCCAGGAGCGGCACAAGGTCCTCACCCCGCAGCCCTCCGCGCCGGAGGCCGTGGTCGCCGCCGTCCGCGAGGTGGTCCGCCACTTCGACCACCAGGGCCCGGTCGGGCTGACCTTCCCCGGGGTGGTGGTCAACGGGCAGACCAGAACCGCGGCCAACGTGGACAAGGGCTGGATCGGCCTGGACGCCGCGGGCCTGTTCCGGGAGGCGCTGGACCTGCCGGCCACCGTGCTCAACGACGCGGACGCGGCCGGCTTCGCCGAGACCGCGCACGGCGCCGGCCGCGACCAGCCGGGGGTGGTGCTGGTGCTCACCTTCGGCACCGGCATCGGCAGCGCCCTGTTCGTGGACGGCGCGCTGGTGCCCAACACCGAGCTGGGGCACCTCGAACTGCGCGGCAAGGACGCCGAGCGGCGCGCCTCCTCGGCGGCCAAGGAGCGGCACGGGCTGAACTGGGAGCAGTGGGCCGGGCGGGTGGACGAGTACCTGGACCTGGTGGAGATGCTGTTCTCGCCGCAGCTGATCGTGATCGGCGGCGGGGTGAGCCGCAAGCACGAGAAGTTCCTGCCGCTGCTGCGCGAGCGCGAGGCGCGGATCGTCCCGGCGGAGCTGCGCAACGACGCGGGGATCGTCGGGGCGGCCATGGCGGCCGCGCGGGCGGCGGGCTGACCGCCGTTCGGCGGCGGCTCCTGGAGCCCTGGGTCGTAAGTGTGGAGCCGGAAGCCGTGGGCGCGTTGAGGAGTGGAAAGTCGAACCGGCCGACTTTCCACTCCTCAAACCCCCCCGGGGGTTCGCGAGGTGGGCCCCCACCCCGGCCGGAACAACTCCGCCCCCACACCCGGGCCCGCGCCCCCCCAC
>NZ_JBITZW010000003.1:94861-513294 GCF_044547105.1 Kitasatospora sp. NPDC052868
CGGGGGTTGGTTTGGGGGGGGCGGGGCGGGGGGGGGGGGTTGGGGTTCTGGCCCCCCCCCCCCCCCCCCCACCCCCCCCCCCCCCGCGCCCGGTGGATCCGCTTCTGGGCCACGAACCGGGCGATGACGATCGCCGCCGCCAGACCGGTGCCGGCGAACAGCCAGCCGGCCCGCAGCGCCAGCCCCGTCGCGAGGGCCACCACCTGGGCGGTCACGCCGGTGGAGGTCACCGGGCCGAGCAGCAGCAGGGCGGCGGCGAACGCGATCGGCCCGCTGATCGGGGCGGCCAGCAGGTCGACGAAGCGCACCCGGACGGCCAGTTGGAAGCAGATCACCAGGTAGCCGACGCCGAACAGCACCCCGAGGCCGCCGAACACCATCCGGTCCACGGCGGCCACCGCGACGGTCGCCGCCAGCGCGACCACACCGGCCCCGATCGCCGTCAGCCGGGCCGGCCGGCCGTTGCGCCGACGACCGTAGACGCGCACCTCGGGGCGGCCCTCGCCGCGGGCGTCCGCACGCCCCTCGGCGCGCGGGCCGAACGGCAGCCGCAGCCGGGCGCCGCCCGAGCGGGCCCGCTCGGGCGCGCCGGCCACGGGGCGTAGCCGGGAGGAGGGCCCTGCGGCGGCCCCGTCGGTCTCGGGGGCCCGCCCGGGCCCGGGGACGGCGGCCCCGGCCGCGCCGTTCGGCGGTCGGCGTCTGGGCCCTGGCGGCTGGGTTCGGATGCTCTGCTCCACCCGTCCAACGTACGGTCCGATCATCGCCACACTGTGTAATGGCGGTCCGGACTTGCTCCGTGTCTCCGGACGGAGTACTGATGTGATCTTCGATCAACTCACCCAGGGGGATTCATGGCCGGCGGCTTCACCTTCGAGCGCCTGCACCACGTGCAGCTGGACATTCCGGCCGGTGCGGAGGAGGACTGCCGCGCGTTCTGGGCGGGCGTGCTCGGGATGACCGAGCTGGTCAAGCCGCCGGTGCTGGCAGCACGCGGCGGCTGCTGGTTCCGCGGCGGCGGGGTCGAGGTGCACCTCGGCGTGGTCCCGGAGTTCCGGCCTGCCCGCAAGGGGCACCCGGGGATCCAGGTGGGCTCGCTGGACGCACTGGCCGAACGGCTGGCCGCCCACGGTCATGAGGTCGTCTGGGATGACAACCTGCCCGGTCACCGTCGGTTCCACTCCAGCGACCGGCTCGGTAACCGGCTGGAGTTCCTGGAGCCGCTACCGGCGGCGGCGGGCGCCTGAGCCGCTGCCCGTAGACTGGGGGATCGGCCCGCACGGTGCCGACCCAACTCCTCCAAGCCCACGGGACTGCGCTTCATGTCGCTCACGATCGGAATCGTCGGCCTGCCGAACGTCGGCAAGTCGACCCTGTTCAACGCCCTGACCAAGAACGACGTGCTGGCGGCCAACTACCCGTTCGCCACCATCGAGCCGAACGTGGGCGTCGTCGGCGTACCGGACGCGCGGCTGGGCAAGCTCGCGGAGATCTTCGGCTCGCAGCGCATCCTCCCGGCCACCGTCGACTTCGTCGACATCGCGGGCATCGTGCGCGGCGCCTCGGTCGGCGAGGGCCTGGGCAACAAGTTCCTCGCCAACATCCGGGAGTCGGACGCGATCTGCCAGGTCATCCGGGCCTTCGTCGACCCGGACGTGGTGCACGTCGACGGCAAGGTCTCGCCGAAGGACGACATCGAGACCATCAACACCGAGCTGATCCTCGCCGACCTCCAGTCGATCGAGAAGGTGCTGCCGCGGCTCCAGAAGGAGGCCCGCCTGAAGAAGGAGTCGGCCGCCACGCTGGCCGCCGCCGAGGCCGCCCAGGCGATCCTGGAGACCGGCAAGACCCTCTTCGAGGCGGGCTTCGACGCCTCCTCGGTGCGCGAGCTGCACCTGCTCACCACCAAGCCCTTCCTCTACGTCTTCAACGTCGACGAGGACGAGCTGGTCGACGAGGAGTTCAAGGAGGCCCAGCGCGCGCTGGTCGCCCCCGCCGAGGCGATCTTCCTGAACGCCAAGATCGAGTCCGAGCTGATCGGCATGGACGAGGACGAGGCGCTGGAGCTCCTCCAGTCCATGGGCCAGGAGGAGACCGGTATGGCCACCCTCGGCCGGGTCGGCTACGAGACCCTCGGCCTGCAGAGCTACCTCACCGCGGGCCCCAAGGAGACCAGGGCCTGGACCATCAAGAAGGGCGCGACCGCCCCCGAGGCCGCCGGTGTGATCCACACCGACTTCCAGAAGGGCTTCATCAAGGCCGAGGTCATCTCCTTCACCGATCTGGTCGAGACCGGCTCCATCGCCGAGGCCCGCTCCAAGGGCAAGGCCCGCATCGAGGGCAAGGACTACGTCATGCAGGACGGCGACGTGGTGGAGTTCCGCTTCAACGTGTGATCAGGTCATGGCCGCATGTCCTGATGTGTGCAGGCCGGAGGGCTCGGACTCCATGGAGTCCGAGCCCTCCCACATTTCCGTGCTGACCTGGTGCTGACTCCCCGGGCTTCCCGCCGGCCGCCGGTCCATCCGGAAGCCCGGGCTGAGTGGTACGTTATTCGGTACCACTTGCCGAAGGGGGTGCGCGCGATGTCCATCACCGCGAGCGAGGCCCGCAGGGATCTCTTCCCGTTGATCAAGAAGGTCAACGAGGATCACGACGCCATCGAGATCGTGTCCAGGCATGGAAATGCCGTGCTCATCTCCGCCGAGGATTACGCCTCCCTGCGTGAGGGCTCCTACCTCCTGCGTTCGCCGGCGAATGCGCGTCGCCTGCTGAAGGCGTACGACAACGCGCTGAACGGCATAGGACTCTCCGAGCGAACGCTCATCGACCCCGACTCGGCTGATGCCGGGCGGGGTGTCGAGTGAGGCTCGTCTTCGAAGAGCAGGGCTGGGAGGACTACACGTCCTGGCTCAAGAGCGATCGCAAGATGCTCGCGAGGATCAACAAGCTCATCGAGGACGTCCTGCGCGATCCGTTCACAGGGATCGGCAAGCCGGAGCCGCTGAAGTACCACCTGCCTGGCGCCTGGTCTCGACGCATCGACGACGAGCATCGGCTCGTCTACCTCGTCACGGACCGGGAGGTCATTGTGCTGGCGGCGCGTTACCGCTACTGATCGCGGTTCGGTCGCTTGTCGAACCGTGCCGACCTGGTCGGGTCGCGAAGGTCAACCCTCGTAGTGGTAGCGGCACCGGGCGATCAGCACCGAGTCGTCGGTGCCCTTGCGGATGGGGCGGCCGGCGGCATGCGGAACGCGATCTCCCGGTTGGTGTTCATCCGCAGGCGGTTGACGTGATCGGATGAATGTTTGATTGACTGTCGATCAGTTCTCCAGGGGGGTGGGAGCGGTGGCGGTCGTCGCCCTTGTCGTCGCCCTGGGTGTAGGCCGTCCATGCCCCGCCGCCGGTCGTGCCGGTGGGCGGGGAGGCGCTCCGCATGATCACAGGGGGAAGTATGACCAGTCCGAGCAAGCCTGTCCTGAGCCGTCGTGGTCTGATCGGGGGCACCGCGGCGGCCGGAGTCGGCGCGGTGCTGGCGTCCGGCACCCCGGCCGCGGCGGACTCCGGCCGCCGCCGGGACCCGGTGGACCAGGGTGCCGTCGAGGCCGTCGCCGCCCGGCTCGACCGTGACCTGATCGCGCTGCGGCGCGACCTCCACCGGCACCCGCAGGTGGCGGGGGCCGAGGTGTTCGCCGCCGCGACGGTGGCCGAGCGGCTGACCGCCGCCGGGCTCACCGTGACCACCGGCGTGGGCGGCAACGGGGTGGTGGCCGTGCTGAAGGGCGCGCGCCCCGGGCGGACGGTGGCCTACCGGGCCGACATGGACGCGGTGCCGGGGGACGGGATCATGCCCCCGGTGGACGGCCGCCCGGCGGCGCACGCCTGCGGGCACGACATCCACACCGCGGTGGGGGTCGGCGTCGCCCAGGTGCTGGCGCAGTTGCGGCACCGGTTGAGCGGCACGGTGGCCTTCCTCTTCCAGCCCGGCGAGGAGCGGCTGGAGGGCGCCGCGGCGATGATCAAGGCGGGGGTGCTGGAGCAGACCGGCGCCGAGGAGATCCACGCCCTGCACTGCGGACCGTTCCCGGTGGGGCAGCTGTCCGTGACGCCGGGCAGCGGGCTGCCGGGCCAGGACTGGGCCACCGTGACGCTGACCGGGCCGGACGCGGCCGCGGCGGCGGGCCGGCTGGCGGCCGAGATCAACGGCCTGGCCACGGTGGCCCTGCCGCAGACGGAGGCGGACCTGGCGCGGCTCGTCGCGGACGTGCAGACGCCGGACGGACCGCTGACGCGGTTCGTGGTCGCCCGCAGCCGGGTGCTGACCGACGCCGAGGGCAGGGTCCAGGTGGCCGCCACCTACCGCTGCTGGCCCGAGGAGCGCACCGCCGAGCTGCGCGAGGAGGTCCGCCGGCTGGCGCGGTCGTACCCCGGCGCGGCGGTGGCCTTCCCCCGGGACCCGTTCCCGGCGATGGTCTGCCCCGCGGACGACGCCAACGCGCTGGCCCGGCACCTGCGCCGGGCGCTCGGCGCCCGCGGGGTGACGGTGAACCGCGGCGCGTTCCCCTTCAACGGGGAGGACTACGCGCTGTTCCTGCGTCGGATCCCGGGCACCTACACCTTCCTCGGTGTGCGCTCGCCCGGCGCCGGCGTGATGTCGGCCTTCCCGCACTACGACGCCTTCGCGCCGGACGAGCGGGCGATCGGCGTCGGCGTCAGGGCGATGGCGGGCTGGCTCGCCGCCCGCGCCCGCGGGTGAGCGGCTGAGGCCGCCGCCCGGGCGCGGGCGCCCTCACCGTCCGGCGATGCCGACGGTGAGGGTGCCGTCCGGGGCGGCGGTGACCGTGACCGCCTCCAGGGTGAGGGCGTGCGCGGTGGGGTGGTGGGCGGCGGCCCGCGGGCCGATGCCGACCACGGGCATGCCGGCGGCCAGCGCCGCGGCGATACCGGCCTCGGAGTCCTCGAAGGCGAGGCAGTCGGCGGGGGCGAAGCCGAGTGCGGCGGCGCCCTTCAGGAAGCCCTCCGGGTCGGGCTTGCTCGCGCCGACCGACTCGGCGGTGACCAGGACGGACGGCAGCGGCAGCCCGGCGGCGGCCATCCGGACCCGGGCCAGCGGCTCGTCGGCGGAGGTGACCAGGGCGTGCGGGAGGCCGGCCAGCGAGGCGAGGAAGGCGGCGGCGCCGGGGACGGCGACGACGCCCTCGACGTCGGCCTTCTCGTCGGCGAGCATCCGCGCGTTGTCGGCGAGGTTGAGCTCGGCCGGGCGGTCGGGGAGCAGCAGGGCCATGGTGAGGTGGCCCTGGCGGCCGTGCGCGACGCGCAGCACCTCGGCGCGGTCGAGGCCGTGGGTGTCGGCGAAGCGGTGCCAGCAGCGCTCGACCACGGCGTCGGAGTCGACCAGGGTGCCGTCCATGTCCAGCAGCAGGGCGCGGACGGGCGGCAGGGTGGCGTTGACGGGCATGGCGAGGCTCCTCGCTACGGGTTCGGAAGACCTGCGAGTCTATTGTTCAGTAACGATACAAAACCCTACCCCAGCAGGTGGGCGTTGACCGCACGGGCCGCCTCGGCCAGCTCCGGCAGCTCCACCACCTCGACCCCGGCCGCCTCCAGCAGGGCCGTCCCCTGGCAGTCGGTGACGAACAGGTCCGGCTCGCGCCAGGCCACCACCACCCGCGGGACGCCCGCCGCGATGAGCAGCCGGGCGCACGGCAACGGCCGGGAGGCCCGCTGTCCGCACGGCTCCAGCGAGCTGTAGACGGTCGCGCCGCGCAGTCGGGCGTCCCCGGCCGGGAGCTTCGCCAGGGCCGCCTCCTCGGCGTGGTCGTGGGCGTCCGCCTCGCGGCTGAAGCCCTCGGCCAGCACCTCGCCGTCCGCGCCGACGATCACCGCGCCGACCGAGAACGCGGTCGCGGACGGCGGGCAGAGCCGGGAGAGTTCGACGGCCCGGCGGAGGTGGTCGAGGTCGGTGGCGGTCACGGCGCGGGCTCCTTCGGGGCGTACCTGAGCAGGACGACATCGCCCACCGTACGTGCCTCCAGCAGGCGCATCCGGCGTGCCGGGCCGCCCGGGAAGGCCGCCGGGTGGACGAAGCGCGGTGCCTGCGCCTGCCCGACCAGCAGTGGGGCGACGGCCAACTGCAGCTCGTCCGCGAGCCCCTGGGCCAGGAACTGGGTGTGCACGCTGCCGCCGCCCTCGACCATCAGCCGGCGCACCCCGCGCGCCGCCAGGTCGTCCAGGACCGCGCCCAGCTCCACCGCCGCGCCCAGGGCCACCACATCGGCCAGCCCGTCCAGCGCCGGGCGCAGCGCCGCGGCCCCCTGGTCGGTGGTGTAGGCGACCTTCTCGCCGCCGGTGTGCCAGAACCTGAGCGCCCGGTCGAGCCGGCCGCTCGCGCTGAGCGTCACCTTCAGCGGGTCCGCGGGCCGGCCCGCCGCCGCCCTGGCGGCCCGCCGGTCCGCGTCGTTGACCAGCAGCCGGGGGTTGTCCGCCCGCAGGGTGTTGCCGCCCACCAGGATCGCGTCGGCGGCCGCGCGCTCCTCGTCGACCCGGTCGAAGTCGGCCGGGTTGGAGAGCAGCAGCCGTTCGGGCGAGGCGTCGTCGAGGTGCCCGTCGAGCGACATCGCGGCGCTCAGCAGGACAAAGGGCCGGGGCATGGAGGACCGTCTTCTGTAGGGATCCGTCCACACTACGGCCCGCCGTGACGGCGCAGGGCCCGGAGGGTTGCTGTTCGTCCGGCGGCCGGTTCCCGTAGGGGCGCCGTTCGCCCGCCGCCCCCACCCTGGTCCGGACCTCGCACCGCCCCCTCGTCGAAGGGCCAGCCCCGTGTCCCGCTTCTCCCGCGGCATCCTCCCGCTCGCCGTCGCCGTGCTGCCGGCCGTCGCGCTGCCGGTCGGCTCCGCCACCGCGGCCTCCTACGGCACGCCCACCATCACCCTCTCGGCCGGCTACCTCTCCGGTGCGGTCGGCGCCACCGGCGACCCGACGGTCGCCGTCACCGTGGCGCAGAGCGGCGCGAGCGTCTCCGCGCTGACCGTGGCCGCCTCGGCCAGCACGCGCAGCAGCGTCGCCCGGACCACGGACGTGACGGTGGCCGGCACCACCGGCACCCGGACCCTCGCGGTGGCCGCGCAGGGCGTCGGCTACACCGACCTCACGATCAAGGTCACCGGGCTCGGCGGCAAGACGGCCACCAGGACGCTGCACTACGCGGCCTCGCCCGCCGTCCAGCACTCCGCCGACAGCCGGTACCTGACCGGCTCCAGCGACGCCTCGGCGGCCGTGGACGCGGGCGGCGGCTACCTGGTGGTGGCGGACGACGAGTCCAACGTGCTGCGGCTGTACGACCGCAACGCCTCCGGTGCGCCCGTGCGCAGTTGGGACTTCGGTTCGGCGCTCGGCGTCTCCAAGGAGATCGACATCGAGGGCGCCGCCCGGGTCGGCAACACGATCTACTGGACGGGCTCGCTCGGCAACAACAAGGACGGCGAGGTCAAGCCCGACCGGCACACCGTGTTCGCCACCACGATCACGGGTTCGGGGGCCGGTACCCAGCTGGCGCTCGCGGGTTCGTACCACGGGCTGCGCGCCGACCTGATCGCCTGGGACCAGGCCAACGGCAACCGCTACGGCTTCGCGGCGGGCGCGGCCGGCGGGCAGGCGCCCAAGCAGATCGACGGATTCAACGTCGAGGGCCTGGAGTTCGCGCCGGGCAGCACCACCACGGCCTACGTGGGCTTCCGCGCGCCGCTCACCCCGGCCGTCACCGGCGGCCGGGCGCTGATCGTGCCGGTCACCAACTTCTCGTCCCTGCCGGGCGGTTCGGCGCACGCCACGTTCGGCGCCCCGATCGAGCTGGACCTCGGCGGGCTCGCCATCCGCGACCTGCGGCGCAACGCGGCCGACCAGTACCTGATCGTGGCCGGCTCCTGGGCCGCCGACGACAACTCCGACCCGTACGCGCTCTACCGCTGGAACGGGCAGCCGGGCTCGGCGCCGGTCAAGGTGCTGGACCTGCCGACCAGCGACGCCGGCGGCTGGGAGGCCGTGGTGGACGTCCCGGACCTCACCGCGCCCGGCGCGCGGGTGCAGGTGATCACCGACGACGGCTCCGCCGACCTGTACGGCGACGGCACCGAGGCCAAGGACCTCACCCACCCGGAGTGGAAGAAGTCCCGCACCACCTGGTTCGCCGTCAACTAGTCCGATCCGCAAGGCGGAAGCGCCCCCGCCCGATCCGGGCGGGGGCGTTTTCCGTTGCCGTCGGGTCAGAATGTGAGACGAATCTTCTCGTCATACGGGACAAGGAGTAGCGTCGGAGGCGTCGCGAAACCGACCGCATCCCAGGGGGACGCCATGACCGGACAGCAGCCCGACACCGTCTACACCCACGGCCACCAGGAGCCCGTGCTGCGCTCGCACCGCTCCCGCACCGCCGCCAACTCGGCCGGCTACCTGGTGCCCGAACTGCGGCCCGGCCAGGCCCTGCTGGACGTCGGCTGCGGACCGGGCACGATCACCGCCGACCTGGCCGAACTGGTCGGCCCCACCGGGCGGGTGGTGGCCGTGGACGCCTCGGCCGAGGTGCTGGAGCAGGCCGCCGCGTACGTCGCGGGGCGCGGGCTGGACAACGTCGCCTTCGAGGTCGCCGACGTCCACGGACTGCGCTACGCGGACGGGGAGTTCGACGTGGTGCACGCCCACCAGGTGCTGCAGCACGTGGGCGACCCGGTGCAGGCGCTGCGCGAGATGCGCCGGGTCACCGCCGAGGGCGGCGTGGTCGCCGCCCGGGACGTCGACTACGCGTCGATGACCTGGTACCCGCAGGCGCCGGAGCTGGACCGCTGGCTGGCGCTGTACCAGCGGATCGCCCGCTCCAACGGCGGCGAGCCGGACGCCGGGCGGCGGCTGCTGTCCTGGGCCCGCGCGGCGGGCTTCACCGAGGTCGCCGCCACCTCGTCCACCTGGACGTACGCGACGCCCGAGCAGCGCACGTGGTGGGGCGGGCTGTGGGCGGACCGGATCCTGGACTCCGCGATCGCCAAGGCGGCGGTCGCCGAGGGGTTCGCGGACCGGGCGGAGCTGGAGCGGATCGCGGCCGGGTGGCGGGAGTGGGCGGCCGCCGAGGACGGGTGGTTCGCGATGCTGCACGGCGAGGTGCTGGCGCGCGGGTAGCGGTGTCGGCGGCGGCCGGAAACCGGTGGCGGAGTGATCCCCAAGATCGGGTAAAGTCGCGCGTCCGTTCCATTGCTCCGTCTGCGGAACGGTCGAGTCGAACTGCCGAGCTGATGCCCGTTTCCGGCGGGCCGGGGGAGTCCCACGTGTCCATGCCCGAGCCCGACGCGCCCCGCACCGCGTCGGACACCCCGGCACCCGCCGAGCGCCCTGCCGAGCCTCCCGTGGGGCCTGCTGCGGGAGGCTCCGCCGAGCAGCCCGTCGAGCGTGTGGAGTTCACCAAGCCGGTCCGGGCCGACGCCGGGTCCGACACCGGGCCCGACGCCGAGCCGGGCACCGAAGCGGCCACGCCCCCTGCCGGGGCGCCCGCGCCGCCCGTCGACCCGTGGGCCGCCCCGGCGGCCTCCGGCGCGGCCCTGCCGCCGCCCGGTGCCCTGCCGCCGCCCGGCGCGCCCGTCCCGCCCGGGCCGCAGGCCACCGGCTGGGCGGCGGTCGCTCCCGGCGCGGTGTCCGGCTTCCAGCCCGGCTACGCCTATCCGCAGGCGCCCACCGTCACCAACGGCTTCGCCGTCGCCGCGCTGATCACCAGTCTGCTCTGCATGTGGCCGCTGGCGGTGGCCTTCGCGATCACCGCGCTGGTTCAGATCCCGAAGCGCAACGAGCGCGGCCGGGGCATGGCGGTCGCGGCCCTGGTGCTCTCCGCCGGTGTGGTGGTGGTCGCCGCGACAACCGTGCTGGTCCTCGGGAACACCGTCGACACGGCCGACGGCGACCGGCCCGGCCGGGTGCCCAAGGCACCGCCCGGGGCCGTCCACTGGGGCTCGCTCAAGTCCGGTGACTGCTACAACCAGCCCGGGGGCTCGGCCGAGGACGACGCGGAGGGCGGGGACCAGACCGTCTACTGGGTGCTCAAGGTGCCGTGCCTGCTCCCGCACCAGGGCGAGGTGGCCGGCACCACCCGGACCCCCACGGGCGACAGCCCGGCCTACCCGGGCGAGAGCAAGGTCCGCGAGGACGCCGCCCGCCTCTGCGGACCGGTGCTCGAGGAGTACGCCCTCGACAGCTGGGCCGTCCCGGACGGCATGGACGAGGTCTACCTCTACCCCGGCCGCGGCAACTGGAAGGCCGGGGAGCGGTACGTCACCTGCGCCTACGAGGACCGCGAGGGCCAGCACCGGGGCAGCGTCCACACCGACCGGGGCAGTCTGACCGCGGCCCAGCTCACCTACCTGGAGGCCGCCCGCGCCTTCAACACGGCCTCCGCGAACGAGCCCGACGCCGAGATCGCCGACGCGCGGCCCGAGTACTGGTCGTGGGCCGGCCAGATGGCCGCGGCGTCCCGCAAGGAGGCCGAGGACCTGTCCAAGGGGTCGACGGTCTGGCCGGAGGGCGCCAAGCCGAAGCTGGCCGAGATGGTGGCCGGCAAGCGGGAGGCCGCCGCCGCCTGGGACGTCGTGGTGAAGACCGTCGACGCGACCGCGCTCGAACGCGAGCTGCGGCGGGCGAAGGCCCTGGAGGCGAAGGCCGGCAAGCAGGTCGTGGAGATCCGCCGCGAGCTCGGCCTGTCGACCGGCGAGCAGGCCGGCGAGGCGCGGGCCTGATCCGGGCCTGATCCGGACCGCGGCACGTCTTACCGGGCGTTAACCCGGCCCGTACCCGCCGGTAGCAGGCGGGGCGTAGCGTCCTTCGGTGCGCGGCCCCGGCCCGACCCCCACGCGGGCCGGGCCGCGCACCGCCCCGGACGCCTGCGGCACCCCGCAGGGCGCTCGGACACCCGAACGACGCTCGGACACTCCCACTACGCTCGGACACCCGCACTACGCTCGGCGCCATGGGGACCCATCGCGTGATGAGGCAGGACGACAACGGCAACCGCTTCCTGGTCGCCGACGGCCTGGAGCGGGTCGAGGCGGAGCGGCTGGCGGCGGAGTTCGAGGCGCGCGGCCACAAGCAGCTCTACCGGGTGGAGGCCGAGGCCGCCGAGGCGCCCTGACCGGCAAGCGGCCCGCACCCCGGCGGGCAGGGCCCAGGGCCCTAGGCTCAGGGCCATGGAGAAGGCCACGGAACACCGGATCGTCGTCGGCGGCGCACTCGTCCACCACGGGCGGGTGCTGGCCGCCCGCCGCAGCGCGCCGCCCGAGGTGGCGGGCCGCTGGGAGTTCCCGGGCGGCAAGGCCGAGCCCGGCGAGACCGAGGCCGCCGCGCTGGAGCGCGAACTGCTGGAGGAGCTGGGCGTCCGGGCGCGCGCCCTGGCGCAGCTGCCCGGCTCCTGGACCGTCAGGCCGGGGCTGGAGCTGCGCTTCTGGGCCGCCGAACTGCTCTCCGGCGACCCCCGCCCGCTGGAGGACCACTCCGAACTCCGCTGGCTCACCCCCGCCGAATTCGGCGACGTGGACTGGCTCGACCACGACCGCGAGGTCCTCCCGCACGTCGCCCGCCTCCTCACCGCGGACTGAACCCACGGCCGGGCGAACTCCCGGGCGAACACCCGGCCCCGGCGGCCGGCCCCCGCGACGCGCGATACGCCGGGTAGGCCAATCGGAAAAGACGAAGCACCAGCCGGGATAGCCTTGGTTCTGCTGGGTATGTCACTTTTCGGCACTATTCGTCACCATCGGTGAGCCGTCCCCAGCCGGCGACGCCGATCCCGACCAGAGCCGGAGGCCCCGTCGGTGTCGAGTACCGGTAACGGCGGCGGGGGAGCGCGGCGTACGGGCGCCGCGGGCGGTGCAGCCGCCCGCGCGCGGCTGCGCCGCGGCGTGCGCCAGGCGCCGCCGCCGACGGAGCCCGTCCGCCGCCGGGGCGAGGGCGCCCCCGAGCCGGCCCCCTCCCTCGTGGTGCCCGACACGACGCCCCGGGCGGGCCTGCGCAGTCTGCCGGGCCGGCCCTTCCCCGCCGGCTCCGGCGGCGCCCAGGCGGCCCCGGCCGAGCACACCGGGGGCAGCCTGTTCGACGTGGTCAGGGTCGCCATCGCGATCCTGGACACCTCCGGCCGGGTGGTCCTGTGGAGCCCGGCCGCCGAGGAGCTGCTGGGCTGGCCCAACGAGCTGCTGGTCGGCCGTCGGATCGACGAGCTGATCCCGGACGAGGACCAGGTCGCCCGGATCCGGACGGCGATCCAGGCCACCCTGCGACACGGCCGCTGGGCGGGCCTCGCCGAGCTGCGCGACCGCAACGGCGCCGACGTGCGGGTCGAGGCCCGGATCTCCCTGCTGGTGGACGGCGACGGCACCCCGTTCCTCCAGGCCAACCTGGCCGAGGCGGACGCCGTCCAGGCCGTCGAGCGGGACCTCGCCGTCCGCGACGCGCTGTTCGAGCAGTCCCCGCTGGGCATCGCCATCCTCGACACCGACCTGCGGTACACCGCCGTCAACCAGACCCTCGCCGAGATGAACGGCGTCGCCACCGAGGACCACGTCGGCCGCACCACCGGTGAGACCCTGCCCGAGCGCGCCGCCGACGAGATCACCGCCATCCAGCGCCAGGTGCTGGCCACCGGCGAGCCGGTCATCGACGTCACCCTCGCCTCGCCGGTCACCGCCCGCTCCGGCTACCGCTCGATCTCCTACAGCCGGATGACCGACCGGGCCGGCCGGGTGCTCGGCATCTCCGGCACCGTGATGGACGTCACCGAGCGCTACCGGGCGGTCGCCAAGGTCGAGCACGCCCGCCGCCGGCTCTCGCTGCTCAACGAGTTCGGCTCCCGGGTCGGCGACCTGCTGGACGCCTCCCGGATCGCCCAGGAGCTGGCCAGCGCCGTCGTCCCCCGGCTGACCGACCACTCCGCGGTGATCCTGCTGCAGGCCGTCGCCCACGGTGACGACCTGCCCCGGCACGGCCACGACCGCCGCACCTCGCTGCTCCAGCTGGGCACCGCCTCCGTCCAGGACGGCCCCGAGGTGGAGGTGATGCTGCGCCGCGGCGCCCGGATCACCTTCGCCGAGGACTCGGCCTGCGGCCGGGTGCTGCGCACCGGCGTCCCCGAGCTGCTCTCCGGCGCCGACCAGCTGGGCGACGTCACCTACCCGGGCGACCCGAAGATGCAGGCGGCGCACGACATCGGCGTGCACTCGATGCTGGTGGTGCCGCTGCGCGCCCGCGGCATCGTGATCGGGCTGCTGCTGGTCAGCCGGGCCGGCTACCGGGAGGGCTTCGACCGCGACGACCTGGCCTTCACCGTGGAGCTCGCCGACCGGGCCGGCAGCTCCCTCGACAACGCCCGGCTCTACGCCCGGGAGCGCACCGCCGCGCTCACCCTGCAGCGCACCCTGCTCCCGCAGCAGGTCCCGCAGCCGACCGGGGTCGAGGTCGCCTACCGGTACGTGCCCGGCAGCAGCGGCACCGAGGTCGGCGGCGACTGGTTCGACGTCATCCCGCTGCCCGGGGACCGCACCGCCCTGGTGGTCGGCGACGTGATGGGCCACGGCCTGCGGGCCGCCGCCACGATGGGCCGGCTGCGCACCGCCGTCCGCGTGCTGGCCGCCCTGGACCTCCCGCCGGACGTCCTGCTGCGGCACGTCCACGAGCTCGCCGACGACCTCGCCCAGGGCCCGGACGAGGCGCTGCTGGCCACCTGCATCTACGCCGTGTTCGACCCGGCCACCGCCCGGCTCACGGTCGCCAAGGCGGGCCACATCCCGCCGGTGCTGATCGTCCCGGGGGAGGGGGAGGAGCCGACCCGCAACGGCGGACCGCTGCCCGGCGGCGCCGGCCGGATCCTCGACCTGCCCTCCGGCGCTCCGCTCGGCGTCGGCGGCGTCCCCTTCGAGTCCGTCGAGCTGAAGATCCCCGAGGGCAGCCTGCTGGCGCTGTGCACGGACGGCCTGGTGGAGTCCAGGGACAAGGACCTGGACGTCGGACTCGGCCGGCTGCGCCTGGTGCTCGAACAGCCGCACGCCTCCATCCAGGCCGCCTGCGAGGCCGTGCTGGACACCATGGAGCAGGGCCGCGAGCCCGACGACGTGGCCCTCCTGCTGGCCCGGCTCGGCCACGGCCAGGCCGGCACCCCGACGGCCGGCTGGACCTTGCCGGCCGAGCCCACCGCCGTCTCCCGGGCCCGCCGGCTGGTCCGCGGCACACTCGCCGAGTGGGGCGTCGAGGCGCTCACCGACGTCGCGGAACTGCTGGTCAGCGAGCTGGTCACGAACTCCGTCCGGTATGCCAGCGCACCCATCGGCGTCCGGTTGACGCTGGGCGAGACGCTGCTGGTGGAGATCTCCGACCCGCTGCCCGACCCGCCCCGCGAGCGCCACGCGGCCGAGGCCGACGAGGGCGGGCGGGGCCTGGAGCTGGTCCGCAGGCTCGCCCTGCGCTGGGGGGCCCGCGCCGAGGGCATGGGCAAGGTCGTCTGGTTCGAGCAGGCCCTGCCGGGTAATGAGCCCGACGAGCCGGGAGCGGAGTAGGACGCGAGTAGAACGGGGCCGCATATGCCAGCGGGAGGCCGGGGGGAGCGCGCGCTCCGGCAGGGGGCGCGAGCGTGGCATTGTGGTTGCGCGGGCGGTAGGACAAAAACCTTCGCCCGATCTGATGTTGTGATGTTGAGGGCGTGTGAACGTACCCCTCGATGATGAATACTCGGTCTTCTCGGCATCCGGACGGTCACGGGTTTGGAGGGGTCGGTCCGTTGAACAGCACCCCGGCGCGTAACGCGCCGAGCAGCAGCGGTCATGCCGCCGTGCCCGGGCAGGCCGGCTCCGCGCACCTGCCCGCGCCCGCGGCCCCGTCGGCCGCGGCTCCAGGCCAGGTCCGAGCCGCCCGCCCGGAGGTCGGCGCCCACCGGTGGGGAGCCGGGGACCCGGGGTCGATCTACGACTACATCCGGGTCGCCACCTTCGCGATCGGCCCCGACGGGCGGATCAGCCAGTGGAGCGAGCGGGCCGCCGAGTTCTTCGGCCTGCCCGCCGCCGAGGCCGTCGGCGCCGACCCGATCACCACCTTCGTCCCGCGCGAGCTCTGGCAGCGCGGCCGCGCCCGGCTGGAACGCACGCTGGCCGGCGAGGAGTGGGTCGGCACCACCCCGTACCGGGACGCCTCCGGCGGCGAGGGCCTCGCCGAGCTCTACCTGATGCCCGACAGCGCGCTGCCCACCGCCGGGGCCACCTGCCTGGCCGTCGACCTCGGCCGGCTGCGCCGGATCGAGACCGACCTCGCCGCCTCCGAAGCCGTCTTCGGGCAGACCCCGACCGGCTTCATCCTCTTCGACGACCGGCTGCGGCTGCAGCGGGTCAACGACGCCTTCGCCTCCGGGATGGGCCTCGTCCCCACCGACCTCGAGGGCCTCACCCCGCACGACCTCTTCCCGCAGTCCGAGGCCGACCGGCTCACCGCGGCCCTGCGCAAGGTCCTCGCCACCGGGGAGCCGGTCTTCGACCTGCGCTTCCACTCCGCCGTTCCCACCCGCGAGGGCAACCGGCTCTGGGCCGTCTCGCTCTACCGCCTCAACGGCTCGGCCGGCCAGCCGATGGGCGTCGCCGGGCAGGTCTCCGACGTCACCAGCCGGCACGTCGCCGAGCGCGAGGCCGACGGCGTCCGCCGCAACCTCGCCCTGCTGAACGAGGCGAGCGCCCACATCGGCTCCACCCTCGACCTGGAGACCACCGCAAAGGAGCTGCTGGACGTCGTCGTCCCGCCGTTCTGCGACCTCGCCACCGTCGACCTCTACACCGCGCTGCTCTCCGGCGAGTCCGTCCCCAGCGCCGGGCGGCTCGGCGACACCGTGCTCACCGACGGCAGCGGCGAACTGCGCCGGGTCGCCGTCTCCAGCGTGGTCGGCGGCGCCTCCTCCGTCCTCGGCTCGGTCACCGGCCTGCCGATCGCCGAGGCCGGCGGCACCCTCTGCTACCCCCGCCGCTCCCCGCACGCCCGGGCGCTGCGCACCGGCCGCAGCGTCGTCCCCGAGCCCGGCCCGGACCCGCTGCTGCGCTCCACCCTGATCGTCCCGCTGGTCGCCCGCGACCAGGTGCTCGGCCTCGTCCAGCTCTCCCGCGCGATCGGCAGCGAGCCCTTCGACGCCCGCGACGTCGCGATCGCCGAGGAGCTCGTCGCCCGCGCCGCCGTCTGCATCGACAACGCCCGGCTCTACCGCCGCGAGCACGAGCGGGCCCTGATCCTCCAGCGCAGCCTGCTGCCCCCGGGCAACCCGGCAGCCAGCGGCCTGGAGATCGCCTGCCGCTACCTGCCCAGCAACAACAACACCGAGGTCGGCGGCGACTGGTTCGACGTCATCCCGCTGCCCGGCAACCGCACCGCCCTGGTGATCGGCGACGTGATGGGCCGCGGCCTGCGCGCCGCCGTCGCGATGGGCCAGCTGCGCACCGCCGTCCGCACCCTCGCGATGCTCGACCTCGAACCCGCCGAGGTGCTCACCGCGCTGGACGAGATCGCCCGCGGTCTCGGCGACGACTCCGCGCCGACCAGCCCGCCCACCCCGTACGGACGGCTCACCTCGACCGCCGACGAGGAGGCCCGCGAGGTCTACCTGGCCACCTGCGTCTACGCGGTGTACGACGCCGTCACCCGGCGCTGCACCTTCGCCAACGCCGGCCACCTGCCACCGGTCCTGCTCAGCCCCGGCGAGAGCGCCCGGATCCTGGACGTGCCGCCCGGCCTGCCGCTCGGCGTCGGCGGCGAGCCCTTCGAGGAGGTCGAGCTGACCCTCCCGGACGGCGCCGTGCTCGGCCTCTACACCGACGGCCTGGTCGAGAGCCGCAAGCACCAGCTGGACGAGGGCCTGCGGGCCTTCCGCACGGCGCTGTCGGCCGAGGGCAAGGGCCTGGAGGACCTCTGCGACCACGTCCTCGGCGAGCTCAACCCGCACCACGGCGAGGACGACATCGCGCTGCTGATGGCCAGGGTGCACGCCTTCGCCGAGGACGCCGTCGGCAACTGGTTCCTGCCGCCCGAGCCCACCTCGGTGGCCAAGGCCCGCGAGCTGGCCTGCAGCTGGCTGCTGGCCCGCGGCCTGGACGAGCTGGTGGACACCACCGAGCTGCTGGTCAGCGAGCTGGTCACCAATGCGCTGCGGCACGGCCGGGGCGAGATCCGGCTGCGGCTGCTGCGCGACCGCAACCTGGTCTGCGAGGTCTGGGACGACGGCTACGCCCAGCCGCGCCAGCGCCGCGCCCAGGAGACCGACGAGGGCGGGCGAGGGCTCCAGCTGGTCAGCCTGCTGGCCGAGCGCTGGGGCAGCCGCCGGACGCCCAAGGGCAAGATCGTCTGGTTCGAGCTGTCCGTCTGAGGGCCTGACCGTCTGTCGTCCCACCGCCCGGCCGGGCGTTTCGGCTGTCCGGGTGCAGTAGCCCGGCGGCCGCCGTGTCGCCGGGCCGGGCCCCGCCCGGGCGGCGTTCGATGGCCGCCATGCGCGTCCGCCAGCCCGTCGCCGCAGCCGCCGCGCTGCTGCTCGCCACCGCCGCCCTGGCCGCCTGCTCCGGCGGCCCGGCCCCCGGTCCCGCGCCCGTCCCGGCGCCGGCCCCGCCCGCCGCCACCACCGGGGACGTGCGCCCCGCCGACCGCGGCGCCGTCCTGGACGGCGGCACCCTGCGCTGGGCGGTGGACGAGCTGCCGGCCACGCTGAACGTCTACCAGCCGGCCGCGGCCGCCGACTCCGCGCTGCTCGCCCGCGCCCTCTACCCCTCGCTGTTCCGCCCGGACGAGCACGGCCGGCTGCTCGCCGACCCGGACTACCTGGTGGCGGCCGAGTCCACCCCGCCGGGCCGGCTGCCGCAGGTGGTCACCTACCGGCTCAACCCGAACGCCGTCTGGAGCGACGGCACCCCGCTGTCGGCGGCCGACTTCGCCGCCCAGCGGGCCGCGCTCTCCGGCCTCGACCCCGCCTACACCAGCACCCGCCCGGCCGGGTACGACGCCATCGACGCGATCGGGACGGGCGCGGACGCCCACGAGGTCACCGTCACCTTCCGGCAGCCGTGCGCCGGGTGGCGGGCCCTGTTCGGGCCGCTCTACCCCGCCGCCGAGACCTCCTCCGCCGCCGCCTTCAACCGGCCGTCGACGGACGGCGCGCTGGTCACGGCCGGCCCGTTCGCGCTCTCCGGACACGACGCGGCCGGCGGGCGGATCACCCTGGCGCGCAACCCGCTCTGGTGGGGGGACAGGCCGAAGGCCGACCGGATCGACTTCCTGGCCGTCCCGCCCGACCAGCGGCTGGACGCGCTCGACCAGGACCGCCTCGACATCGCCCCGCTCACCGCGGCGGTCGACCGGGCCGAGGCCGCCCCCGGCAGCTCGGCCGACCTCGCCCAGGCCTTTGCCCGGGCGCTGAGCCGGGCCGAGGCGCTGCCCGGCATCACCGTGCACCGGGCGTCCGCCGCCTCGCTCACCCAGCTCACCCTGAACGCGGCCCGGGCCCCGCTCACCGACCCGGCCCTGCGGCGGGCGCTCGCCCGGGCCGTGGACCGCCGCCGCACCGCCGAGGCCGCGCTCGGCCCGCTCGGCCTGGCCGCCGCGCCGCTCGGCAGCCACCTGCTGGCCGGCGACCAGGACGGCTACCGGGACAACGGCGACGCCCTCGGCGGCGCGGACGCCGACCGGCTGCTGGACGCGGCGGGCTGGCGGCGGCCGAAGAACGGCGGCACCCGGACCAGGGACGGCAAGGAGCTCGCGCTCACCCTGCTGGTCCCCGCGGGCTCCGCACTGGCCCGGCGGACCGCAGAGGCGCTGACGGCCGGCCTGGCCGGCCACGGGGTCGCCCTGCGGCCGGTCGCGGTGCCCGCCGAGGCCTTCCTGCGCGACCACCTGGCCACCGGCGACTACGACCTCGCCCTGTTCTCCTGGCCGACCGGCCCGGACCCGGCCACGGAGCAGCGCCCGGTCTACGCCAAGCCACGGCCCGGTCCGGACGGCGCCCTGGCGGCCGGCACCAACTACGGCCGCTCCGGCACCGAGGAGATCGACCGGCTCTTCGACCGCGCGGCCGCCGAGCTGGACCCCGCCACCCGGCTGGCCCTGCTCCAGGAGGCCGATGTCCGGATCTGGCAGCTCGGCCACTCGGTACCGCTCTTCCAGCGCCCCGACCTGGTGGCGGTCCGGGAGGGCGTGGCAGGCGCCGGAGCCTGGGGCTTCGGCCCTCCGCGCTTCCAGGACGTGGGCTTCACCGGGGGGTAGCACCGGGCCGTCGGGAGTGATCCACCTGTGATCTTGATCCCGCCCGACCTGCCCGTTTCGGCCGACCTGGACGGTTCCCCGTACGATAGGAGGAAGCCGTGGCATGTCCTGCCCGGCGGGTGGACCGGTAGTAGCAGGCGGTACGGGCGGCGGCGATCGACAGGGATCGCCGGTCGGCGTCACGCAGCCGGGCGCCGTAACCCACGATTCCGGGAGAATCCGCTCCGCATGCCCACGCGCAATGACATCCGCAACGTTGCCATCGTCGCCCACGTCGACCACGGCAAGACCACGCTGGTCGACGCCATGCTGAAGCAGGCCGGCGCCTTCGCCGCCCACCAGCACCTCGACGACCGCATGATGGACTCCAACGACCTGGAGCGCGAGAAGGGCATCACCATTCTCGCGAAGAACACCGCCGTCAAGTACCACCCCAAGGAGGGTGGCGCGCCGATCACGATCAACATCATCGACACCCCCGGCCACGCCGACTTCGGTGGCGAGGTCGAGCGCGGTCTGTCGATGGTCGACGCGGTCGTGCTGCTGGTCGACGCGTCCGAGGGTCCGCTGCCGCAGACCCGCTTCGTGCTCCGCAAGGCGCTGACGGCCAAGCTGCCGGTCATCCTCTGCATCAACAAGACCGACCGTCCGGACTCCCGGATCGACGAGGTCATCAACGAGACCTACGACCTGTTCCTGGACCTGGACGCCACCGAGGAGCAGATCGAGTTCCCGATCGTCTACGCCTGTGCGCGTGACGGCGTCGCCTCGATGACCAAGCCGGAGAACGGCACCGTTCCCGCGGACAGCGAGAACCTGGAGCCGTTCTTCTCCACCATCCTGCAGCACGTCCCGGCCCCGACCTACGACGAGGACGCGCCGCTCCAGGCCCACGTCACCAACCTGGACGCCGACAACTTCCTCGGCCGTATCGCGCTCTGCCGCGTCGAGCAGGGCGAGCTGCGCAAGGGCCAGCAGGTCGCGTGGATGAAGCGCGACGGCTCGGTCCAGCAGGTCAAGATCACCGAGCTGCTGATGACCGAGGCGCTCACCCGCAAGCCGGCCGAGGTGGCCGGCCCCGGCGACATCTGCGCCGTCGCGGGCATCCCGGAGATCATGATCGGCGAGACCCTGGCCGACCTGGAGAACCCGGTCGCGCTGCCGCTCATCACGGTGGACGAGCCGGCCATCTCGATGGTCATCGGCACCAACACCTCGCCGCTGGTCGGCAAGGGCGGCAAGGGCCACAAGGTCACCGCCCGCATGGTGAAGGACCGCCTGGACCGCGAGCTGATCGGTAACGTCTCGCTCCGCGTGCTGCCGACCGAGCGTCCGGACGCCTGGGAGGTCCAGGGCCGTGGCGAGCTGGCGCTGGCCATCCTGGTCGAGACCATGCGCCGGGAGCTGTTCGAGCTGACCGTCGGCAAGCCGCAGGTTGTCACCAAGCTCGTCAACGGCAAGACCCACGAGCCGGTCGAGCGGATGACCATCGACAGCCCCGAGGAGTACCTCGGCGCGATCACCCAGCTCATGGCGACCCGCAAGGGCCGTATGGAGACCATGACGAACCACGGCTCCGGCTGGGTCCGCATGGAGTTCATCGTCCCGTCGCGCGGCCTGATCGGCTTCCGGACCCAGTTCCTGACCGACACCCGCGGCACCGGCATCGCGCACAGCATCTTCGAGGGCCACGAGCCGTGGTTCGGCGAGCTGCGGATGCGCAACAACGGCTCGCTGGTCGCGGACCGCGCGGGCGTCGTGACGCCGTTCGCGATGATGGGCATCCAGGAGCGCGGCACGCTCTTCGTCGAGCCCACCACCGAGGTGTACGAGGGCATGATCGTCGGCGAGAACTCGCGCCAGGACGACATGGACATCAACATCACCAAGGAGAAGAAGCTCACCAACATGCGTGCCGCCTCCTCCGACACCACCGAGAACCTTGTGCCGCCGCGCAAGCTCTCGCTGGAGCAGTCGCTGGAGTTCTGCCGCGAGGACGAGTGCATCGAGGTCACTCCGGAGACCGTGCGCATCCGCAAGGTCGTCCTGGACCAGAAGGAGCGCGGCCGTTCGGCTTCGCGCGCCAAGAAGGCCTGACGTCCGGTTTTAAAGGGCCTTTGGCCGAATCGATCGCCCCCCTCTCCAATGGAGAGGGGGGCGATCGTTTTCAACTACTCCAAGTTGTCGACGCGCGTATAAACCGAATAGCGCTTACCACGGTCAGGTGTCCGCTGAGCGAACGTGACAGTCCGTCATTCATGACGACTGTCCGTTTAATGCCTGTCTGGGTATGCCTTATATGTCCGATTTTCGGAACTTACCGACCGTTCATGTGACCTAATTGAGATCGGCATTGGTCACTTTCGTGTCCGTCCGTGACACATAGTGGGTGCAGTCAGGCTCGGGTCAAGGGTTAACGCGCAGGGGTGCGCGCCGAAACCACGAGCGCGGACGGCACAACGGAAGCGGCGTCAGTCGCCCGTGGTGCTCTCCTCGTTGGAAAGTCGATTTCAGGAGGCATCCCCCATGCGCGGTGCAACCCAGACCAAGTGGATCGTCGCGGCGACCGCGATCGCTCTCGCGGCGACCGCTTGCAGCACCAGCTCGAAGAGCAGTGACAGCAAGGCCTCGTCGGGTGGCGGCAGCATCGCCGTCGAGCTGGGCGAGCCGCAGCACGGTCTGGTGCCGCAGAACACCGCCGAGTCCGAGGGCACCGAGGTCGAGAACGCGATCTTCGCCGGCCTGGTCGACTACGACCGCAAGACCAACGCCCCGAAGCTGCGCGTGGCCGAGTCGATCGAGACCGCCGACAGCAAGGTCTGGACGATCAAGCTGAAGGACGGCTACACCTTCCACAACGGTGAGAAGGTCACCGCCCAGTCCTTCGTGGACGCCTGGAACTGGGGCGCCAACCAGGACAACGCCGCCGAGGGCCTGCCCTTCTACGCGAAGATCGAGGGCTCCGAGGAGCTGGCTCCGGGCAAGGACAAGAAGCCCTCCGCCAAGGAGCTCAAGGGCCTGAAGGTCGTCGACGACAAGACCTTCACCGTCACCCTGTCGGCGCCGTTCTCGCAGTTCAAGACGATGCTCGGGTACAACCCGTTCTACCCGCTGCCGAAGGCGTTCTTCAACGACCCGAAGGCGTTCGGCGACAAGCCGATCGGCAACGGCCCGTTCGAGATGGACGGCGCCTGGGAGCACAACAAGCAGATCAAGGTCAAGCGCTACGAGAACTTCCCGGCCTCCGACGGCAAGGCGAAGCTCCAGGGCGTCACCTTCAAGATCTACGACAACCTGGACACCGCGTACAACGACCTGCGCGCCGACAACATCCAGGCCACCGACAAGCTGCCGATCTCGGCGCTGTCGACCGTGAAGAGCGAGTTCGGCGACCGCTACATCTACAAGCCGGAGTCCGGCGTCGGCTACATCGGCTTCCCGATCGCGACGAACCCGGCCGCCTACGGCAAGCCGGAGATCCGCAAGGCGATCTCGATGGCGATCGACCGCGAGGCGATCACCAAGACGATCTTCTCGGGCACCCGCGTCCCGGCCGACGACTTCGTCAACCCGCTCATCCCGGGTTACCGCAAGGGCGCCATGGGCGACGCGGCGAAGTACGACCCGACCAAGGCCAAGGAGCTGTGGACCACGGCCGGCGGTGTCCCGAACAACACCATCGAGCTGGGCTACAACGCCGACGGCGGCCACAAGGAGTGGATCGAGGCGGTCGGCAACCAGCTGAAGAAGAACCTCGGCGTCGAGGTCACCTTCAAGCCGTTCGAGAAGTTCGGCAAGATCCTGGACTCGCTGGGTGCCAAGGAGTACCAGGGCGCCTTCCGCATGGCGTGGTCGATGGACTACCCGTCGATCGAGGACTACCTGCGCCCGATCTTCTCGAAGATCGCGATCGAGAACGGCTCGAACTACGGCGGTTACGTCAACGACAAGTTCGAGACCCTGCTCGACCAGGCCGACCAGGCGAAGACGGACGACGAGGCCATCAAGCTGTACCAGCAGGCCGACGACGTCCTGGTCCAGGACCTGCCGTACATCCCGGTGTACACCTACATGTCCTCCGCCGCGTACAGCAAGAAGATCAAGAACTTCGACACCGACGCTCAGGGTCGTATGAACCTGGCCGAGGTCGAGCTCGCCGGCTGACCGGTAGTCAGACGATCGGGGGCGGGCGGACCGGACTACAGTCCGAGTCCTCCCGCCTCCCTTCCTTGTCCGAAAGTATGGAGGTCTGATGGGCCGCTATGTCATCCGCCGACTGATACAGGCGATCCCTGTTCTGATCGGTGCGACGTTCCTGATCTACGCCGTGGTGTTCGCACTCCCCGGTGACCCGGTACAGGCGCTCGCCGGCGAGAAGCGCGCCGACCCGATCGTGGCGGAGATGATCCGCCAGAAGTACCACCTGAACGACCCGTTCCTGCTCCAGTACTGGAACTACATCACGGGCGTCTTCCAGGGGGACCTCGGGGAGAGCCTGACCGGTCGCCAGGTGAGCGACATGATCAGTGAGGCGTTCCCGTACACCGTCAACCTCGCCTTCGTCGCCTTCATCATCGAGGCGGTCATGGGCGTGCTGGCGGGTGTCATGGCAGCCCTGCGCAAGGGCAAGTTCATCGACCAGCTGGTCCTCATCAGCACGCTGTTCGTGATCTCGATCCCGGTCTTCGTCACCGGCTTCATCCTCCAGCTGATCCTGGGTGTGAAGCTGAAGAACGACTACGGCATCGACTTCTTCCCGGTCTCCTTCAACGAGGAGGACGGACTGCGGGCCTACCTGCTGCCGGCCCTCGTGCTGGCGTCCACCTCGCTGGCCTACGTCGCCCGACTGACCCGCACCAGCCTGATGGAGACCATGCGCGCGGACTACGTCCGCACCGCGGTCGCCAAGGGCCTGAAGCGCCGTCGGGTGATCGGGCGCCACGCCCTGCGCAACGCGCTGATCCCGATCGTCACCTTCCTCGGTGCCGACCTCGGCGGTCTCATGGGTGGCGCGGTCATCACCGAGAAGATCTTCAACATGCACGGCATCGGCGGTCTGCTCGCCCAGTCCGTGTACCAGAAGCAGGGCACGGTGATCGTGGGTGTGGTCACCCTGCTGGTGCTGATCTACCTGATCACCACCCTGCTCGTGGACCTGCTGTACGCCGTGCTCGACCCGAGGATCCGCTATGAGTGACACCATCACCGTGGGCAGCGAGGCCCCGGAGGACAAGACCCCCAAGGCCGCGCCGGACAAGAAGCAGAAGCCGGAGCGGGTGGCCAGCCTCTGGACCGACGCGCTGCGCGACCTGCGTCGCAACCCGATCTTCATCATCGGAGCCGTGCTGGTCTCCGCACTGCTGGTGATCGCCGTCGTGCCCCAGCTGTTCACCGACGGCAGCCCGCTCGCGGGCGGTGCCTGCGACCTCGCCAACTCCCTGAAGCGCCCGAGCGCCGAGCACTGGTTCGGCTTCGACGTGCAGGGCTGCGACGTCTACACCCGCACGGTGTGGGGCGCCCGCAACTCGATCATCGTCGGCGTGCTCACCACCACCGTGGTGACCCTGATCGGCACCCTGCTCGGCCTGCTGGCCGGCTGGGTCGGCGGCATCACCGACAGCATCCTGTCGCGCTTCACCGAGATCTTCTTCTCGATCCCGCTGCTGCTCGGCGGCATGCTGATCATGTCGATGCTCGGCAAGGGCAACGCCTACACCGTCTCCGTCGTGATGGCGGTCCTCGGCTGGCCGCAGATCTTCCGCATCATGCGCGCCTCGGTGATCTCCAACAAGCACAACGACTACGTGATGGCGGCCCGTGCGCTCGGCGCCGGCGCCTACCGGATCACCTTCCGGCACATCCTGCCGAACGCCATCGCGCCGGTCATCGTCGTCTCCGCGATCAGCCTGGGCGTCTACATCGGCGCCGAGGCCGCCCTGTCCTACCTGGGCATCGGTGTGCAGTCCCCGGAGATCTCCTGGGGTCTGATGATCAGCGACGCCCAGCCCCGCTTCCTGAACGCCCCGCACGTCCTGCTCTTCCCGTCCGCGGTGCTGAGCGTCACGGTGCTGGCCTTCATCATGCTCGGCGACGCGGTCCGCGACGCCCTCGACCCGAAGCTCCGCTGAGAGAAGAGGTGACGACCCGATGACCACCGTGATCGAGAAGAACCAGAAGAGCGGACGCCTTGAGGTTGGCACCCCGCTGCTGGAGGTCCGTGACCTCCACGTGGAGTTCCACACCCGGGACGGCGTCGCCAAGGCCGTGAACGGCGTCAACTACTCCGTGGCCGCCGGTGAGACCCTGGCGGTGCTCGGCGAGTCCGGCTCCGGCAAGTCGGTGACCGCCCAGACCATCATGGGCATCCTCGACATGCCGCCCGGCAAGATCAGCCAGGGCCAGATCCTCTTCCGCGGCGAGGACATGCTCGCCATGAAGGAGGAGGAGCGCCGGCTGATCCGCGGCCAGAAGATCGCGATGATCTTCCAGGACGCGCTGTCCTCGCTGAACCCCGTGATGACCGTCGGCGACCAGCTCGGCGAGATGTTCCGGGTGCACCGCGGCGCCTCCAAGAAGGAGGCCCGGGAGAAGGCCGTCGAGCTGATGGAGCGGGTGCGCATCCCCGCCGCCCGCCAGCGCGTGGGCGACTACCCGCACCAGTTCTCCGGCGGTATGCGCCAGCGCATCATGATCGCGATGGCGCTCTCCATGGAGCCGGACCTGATCATCGCCGACGAGCCCACCACCGCCCTGGACGTCACCGTCCAGGCCCAGGTGATGGACCTGCTGGCCGAGCTGCAGGCCGAGTACAACATGGGCCTGATCCTGATCACCCACGACCTCGGCGTGGTCGCCGACGTCGCGGACAAGATCGCCGTGATGTACGCGGGCCGGATCGTCGAGACGGCCCCGGTGCACGAGCTGTACGCCAACCCGGCGCACCCGTACACCAAGGGTCTGCTCCGCTCCATCCCGCGCCTGGACCAGAAGGGCCAGGAGCTCTACGCGATCAAGGGTCTGCCCCCGAACCTGCTGAAGGTGCCGGCGGGCTGCGCGTTCAACCCTCGCTGTGACTTCGCCACCGACCAGTGCCGCACGGAGACCCCGAAGCTGCACCAGGTGTCGGACAAGGACGGCAAGGAGCTCACCGGCCGCCGCAGCGCGTGCCACCTTTGGAAGGAGACCCTCCATGGCTGAGCCCATCCTGGAGGTCAAGGACCTGGTCAAGCACTACCCGCTGACCCAGGGCATCCTCTTCAAGAAGCAGGTCGGCGCCGTCAAGGCGGTCGACGGCGTCTCCTTCGAGCTGGCCAAGGGTGAGACCCTCGGCATCGTCGGCGAGTCCGGCTGTGGCAAGTCCACGCTGGCCAAGGTGCTGATGAACCTGGAGCGGGCCACCTCCGGCCAGGTGCTGTTCAAGGGCGAGGACATCTCGAAGCTGTCCGGTGCCGGCCTCAAGGCCGTCCGCCGGAACATCCAGATGGTGTTCCAGGACCCGTACACCTCGCTGAACCCGCGCATGACGGTCGGCGACATCATCGGCGAGCCCTTCGAGATCCACCCCGAGGTGGCTCCCAAGGGCGACCGCCGCAAGGCCGTCCAGGACCTCCTGGACGTCGTCGGCCTGAACCCGGAGTACATCAACCGGTACCCGCACCAGTTCTCCGGCGGCCAGCGCCAGCGCATCGGCATCGCCCGCGGCCTCGCGCTCAAGCCCGAGATCATCATCTGCGACGAGCCGGTCTCCGCCCTGGACGTCTCCGTCCAGGCGCAGGTGATCAACCTGCTCGACCAGCTGCAGAGCGAGTTCGAGCTGTCGTACATGTTCATCGCGCACGACCTCTCCATCGTCCGGCACATCTCCGACCGCGTCGGCGTGATGTACCTCGGCAAGATGGTCGAGATCGGCACCGACGAGCAGATCTACGAGAACGCCACGCACCCGTACACCCAGGCGCTGCTGTCCGCGGTGCCGGTGCCGGACCCGACGGCGCGCGAGTCCCGCGACCGGATCATCCTGACCGGCGACATCCCCTCGCCGGCCAACCCGCCGTCCGGCTGCCGGTTCCGCACCCGCTGCTGGAAGGCGGAGGAGCGCTGCTCCACCGAGGTCCCGCTGCTGGCGGTCCCGTCCGTGCTGAGCGGCCCGGCCGCGCACGAGTCGGCCTGCCACTTCGCCGAGGTCCGCGAGGCGGCCGCCGCCGTCTGATCCCGAGGCGTTTCCCGGAAGGGCCCGTGACCATCGCGTCGCGGGCCCTTCCGGCGTTCCGTCAACTCTCCACCGGGCCCCGTGACCCATCCGGGGGTACCCGACTCGCGCCGCCGGGCGGCCGCGCTTCTCATGGGGTGTGATGCGACACACACCTTGAGGAGGGACCTCCATGCCCGCAGCTCCCCGCGCTCGTTGGGTTCTTGCCGGTGCGACATCCGTGGCCCTGGTGGCCGGCGGGTGCAGCAGCAGCGGAGGCGGAAGCAGTTCGTCGGACGCCGGCAAGACCTTCAGCTACCAGAGCAGCGAGCCGCAGAACCCGCTGCAGCCCGCGAACGCGAACGAGACGGGTGGCGGTCGCATCCTGCAGAACCTGTTCAAGGGGCTGGTGGACTACAACCCCAGCAACGCCGAGCTGCGGATGCAGGTCGCGCAGTCGATCGACACCAGTGACTCGCAGACCTTCAACGTCACGCTGAAGAGCGGCTGGACGTTCCACGACGGCACGCCGGTCAAGTCGAACAACTTCGTGGACGCCTGGAACTGGGCCGCGACCACCAGCAACAACCAGATCAACAGCTCCTGGTTCTCCGACATCGAGGGCTACCAGGACGTCCACCCGGCCTCCGGCCAGCCGACGACGAACAAGATGTCCGGGCTGACCGTCGTGGACGACACGCACTTCACCGTGAAGCTGAGCAGCAAGGTCTCGTACTTCGAGTACAAGCTCGGCTACATCGCCTTCTCGCCGCTGCCGGACGCCTTCTTCAACGACCCGGCCGGGTTCGGCCAGAAGCCGGTGGGCAACGGGCCCTACCAGTTCGTCAGCTGGGACCACAACCAGCAGGTGGTCACCAAGACCTACCCGAACTACCAGGGCGTCGACAAGCCGAAGAACGGCGGCGTCGTCTTCAAGATGTACAGCACCGCCGAGGCCGCCTACGCCGACCTGCAGTCCAACAACCTGGACGTGATGGACCAGGTGCCGCCGTCCGCGCTGGCGACGTACAAGGCCGACCTCGGCGACCGGGCGATCGACTCCCCGCAGGGTGCCATCCAGAACATCGGCTTCACGCTGTACCAGCCGGAGTGGGCCCCGCCGGAGAAGGCCAAGGTCCGCCAGGGCCTGTCGATGGCGATCGACCGGAACACCATCACCAAGACGGTGCTGCAGGGCTCGCGCGCACCGGCCAGCGCCTGGGTCGCCGACGGCGTCCAGGGCTACAAGGCCGGCCAGTGCGGTGACAACTGCAACTTCGACCCGGCCAAGGCCAAGCAGCTGATCACCGAGGGCGGCGGCGTCCCCGGAAACAAGCTGACGATCACCTACAACGCGGACGGCGGCCACAAGGAGTGGGTCGACGCGGTCTGCAACTCGATCCGGCAGAACACCGGGGTGGACTGCGTCGGCGATCCGAAGCCGGACTTCAAGACCGCCCGCGCGGCGATCACCGGACACACCATCAACGGTGCCTTCCGCACCGGCTGGGTGCAGGACTACCCGCTGAACGCCAACTTCCTCGCCGACGTCTACCGCACCGGCGCCGCGTCCAACGACTTCGGGTACAGCAGCCCGCAGTTCGACCAGCTGGCCACCCAGGCCGACCGGGCCGCCAGCATCGACGACACGGTGTCCGGCTACCAGCAGGCCGAGGCGGTGCTGGCGCAGGACATGCCCGCCATCCCGCTCTGGTACTACCGCACCAACTCGGGCTACTCGGCGAACGTCCAGAACGTCGCGTTCGACTCCTTCGGCAACCCGGCCTGGACCCAGGTCGAGGTCAAGGGCTGATCCCACCCCGTGCCGGCCCCGTCCTCCCCGCACGGAGGGCGGGGCCCGGGCACTCGGTCCAACGGCCCTCCGCACCCGGTCACGGGCCGACCAGTCACTTAGGAAGGAGGCTCGGATGGGAAGTTACGTGCTGCGGCGGGTGCTGCAGATGATCCCGGTGTTCTTCGGCTCCACATTCCTGATCTTCCTGATGGTCTACACGCTGCCGGGGGACCCGGTCGCGGCGCTGTTCGGGGACAAGGCCGCGGACCCCGCGGTGGTGGCCAACCTCAAGCACAAGTACTACCTCGACCAGCCGCTCTGGAAGCAGTACCTGCACTACATGGGGAACCTCTTCCAGGGCGACTTCGGGACGAGCTTCACCGGCCGCTCGGTCACCGACATCATGGCGGACGCCTTCCCGGTGACCATCCGGCTGGCGCTGATGGCCTTCGCCTTCGAGCTGATCGTCGGGCTGACGCTCGGCCTGGTCTCCGGCCTCAAGCGCGGCAGCGTCCAGGACACCCTGGTGCTGATCCTCACCCTGGTGGTGATCTCGATCCCGGTGTTCGTGCTCGCCTACATCGCCCAGACGATCTTCGCGACCAACCTGGGCTGGGTCACCCCGACCGTGCAGGACTCGACGGACCTCTCCCAGCTGATCCTGCCCGCGATCGTGCTGGGTTCGCTCTCCCTCGCCTACGTCGCCCGGCTCACCCGGACGTCGATCGGGGAGAACCTGCGGGCCGACTACATGCGTACCGCGGTCGCCAAGGGCCTGCCCCGGCGCACCGTCATCACCCGCCACCTGCTGCGCAACTCGCTGATCCCGGTGGTCACCTTCCTCGGCACCGACCTCGGAGCGCTGATGGGCGGTGCGATCGTCACCGAGGGGATCTTCAACGTCCAGGGCATCGGCAACGTGCTGTACCGGGCGATCAACCAGAAGGAGGGCCCCACCGTGGTCGGCATCGTGACCGTCCTGGTGATCGTCTACCTGGTCGCCTCCCTGATCGTCGACCTGCTCTACGCGGTCCTGGACCCGAGGATCCGCTATGCCTGACCTGCATGACGACAGCGAGTTCAAGCCACACCCGGCGCCCGGAGTCGACCATCTCGACTACGCCGGCGAGCAGGGCATGGCGGTTGAGCAGGAGACGCTGGTCGAGGGCGACCCGGCCAAGCGCGAAGAGGCCCGCAGCCTCTGGGGCGACGCCTGGCGGGATCTGCGGCGGCGGCCGATCTTCCTGATCTCGGCGCTGCTGATCCTGCTGCTGGTCGTGATGTCGATCTTCCCGTGGGCGTTCACCGATGCCAACCCGCGCCAGGCCGACCTGATCAACGACTACCTCAAGCGCCCGGACTGGACGGACTTCTTCGGCGCCGGCTGGTTCGGCTACGACGGCCAGGGCCGGTCCATCTACGCCCGGGTGGTCTACGGGGCCAGGGCCTCGATCACCGTCGGCATCTTCGTGACCCTGGGGGTCACCCTGCTCGGCGGACTGACCGGCATGGTCGCCGGCTACTTCGGCGGCGCGGTGGACGCCGTGATCTCCCGGATCGTCGACATCTTCTTCGGCATCCCGCTGCTGCTCGGCGCGCTGGTCCTGCTGGGGGCCTTCTCGGCCCGCACGGTGTGGAGCGTGGTCGTCGCCCTCGCGGTCCTCGGCTGGACGCAGATCGCGCGCGTCATGCGCGGCGCCGTCCTGACCGTCAAACAGTCCGACTACGTGGTGGCCGGCCGCGCACTCGGCGCGGGCACCGGGCGGCTGATGTTCCGGCACATCCTGCCGAACGCACTCGCCCCGGTGATCGTCGTGGCCACCATCGCGCTGGGCGGCTACATCGCGACCGAGGCCACCCTGAGCTTCCTCGGCATCGGGCTGCAGGACCCGACCATCTCCTGGGGCATCGACATCGCCTCCGCCCAGAAGGTGATCCGGACGGCCCCGTACGTGCTCTTCTTCCCGGCCGCGGCGCTCTCCGTCACCGTGCTGGCCTTCATCATGCTGGGCGACGCGGTGCGCGACGCCCTCGACCCGAAGCTTCGCTGAGCGAGGGGAGCCATCGTGACCACAGCTGTCGACACCGGCAAGCCGAAGCGGGAGGCGCCCTACGAGGGGCCGCTGCTGGACGTCCGGGACCTGCACGTGGAGTTCGTCACCCGGGACGGCGTGGCGAAGGCGGTCAACGGGGTCAACTACAGCGTCCGCGCGGGGGAGACCCTGGCGGTGCTGGGGGAGTCCGGTTCGGGCAAGTCGGTGACCGCGCAGGCGATCATGGGCATCCTGGACATGCCCCCGGCCCGGATCCCCCAGGGGGAGATCCGCTTCCGGGGCGAGGACATGCTGAAGATGGGCAAGGAGGAGCGGCGCAGGATCCGCGGGCAGAAGATCGCGATGATCTTCCAGGACGCGCTGTCCTCGCTCAACCCGGTGCTCTCGGTGGGCTTCCAGCTCGGCGAGATGTTCCGGGCCCACCACGGGACCTCGCGCAAGGACGCCAAGGCGAAGGCCGTCGAGCTGATGGATCGGGTGCGCATCCCGGCGGCGAAGGACCGGGTCAACGACTATCCGCACCAGTTCTCCGGCGGCATGCGCCAGCGCATCATGATCGCGATGGCGCTGGCGCTGGAGCCCGACCTGATCATCGCGGACGAGCCCACCACCGCCCTGGACGTCACCGTCCAGGCCCAGGTGATGGACCTGCTGGCCGAGCTGCAGGCCGAGTTCCACATGGGGCTGATCCTGATCACCCACGACCTCGGCGTGGTCGCCGACGTCGCGGACAAGATCGCGGTGATGTACGCGGGCCGGATCGTCGAGACGGCGCCCGTGCACGAGCTGTACGCGAGCCCGGCGCACCCGTACACCCGGGGCCTGCTGGACTCGATCCCGCGGCTGGACCAGAAGGGCCAGGAGCTGTACGCGATCAAGGGGCTGCCGCCCAACCTGCTGCGGATCCCGCCGGGTTGCGCGTTCAACCCGCGCTGCCCGCGGGCCCAGGAGATCTGTCGGGCCGAGGTGCCCCGACTCTTCCAGGTCACCGAGGACGACGGCACCGAGTCGGCGGGGCGGGGCAGCGCCTGCTTCTTCTGGAAGGAGACCCTCCATGGCTAACGGGGCCAGCCCGCTCGGACCCGCGGTGCCGGAGGAGATCGCGTTCGCCCAGGAGGTGCCGCGCGGTGAGCCGATCCTCGAAGTCCGGGACCTGGTCAAGCACTTCCCGCTGACCAGGGGCGTCGTCTTCAAGAAGCAGGTCGGCGCCGTGAAGGCGGTCGACGGGGTCAGCTTCGACCTGGTCCAGGGCGAGACGCTGGGCATCGTGGGCGAGTCCGGCTGCGGCAAGTCGACGCTGGCCAAGGTGCTGATGAATCTGGAGCCGGCCACCGGCGGCTCGGTGCGCTACAAGGGCGAGGAGATCTCCCGGCTCTCCGGCGCGGGGCTCAAGGCGGTGCGGCGGAACATCCAGATGGTGTTCCAGGACCCGTACACCTCGCTGAACCCGCGGATGACGGTCGGCGACATCATCGGCGAGCCCTTCGAGATCCACCCGGAGGTGGCGCCGAAGGGCGACCGCCGCAAGGCCGTCCAGGACCTGCTGGACGTGGTCGGCCTCAACCCGGAGTACATCAACCGGTACCCGCACCAGTTCTCCGGCGGCCAGCGCCAGCGCATCGGCATCGCCCGGGGGTTGGCGCTCAAACCGGAGGTGATCATCTGCGACGAGCCGGTCTCCGCGCTGGACGTCTCCGTCCAGGCGCAGGTGATCAACCTGCTGGAGCAGCTCCAGGGCGAGTTCAACCTCTCCTACATGTTCATCGCCCATGACCTCTCGATCGTCCGGCACATCTCCGACCGGGTCGGCGTGATGTACCTCGGCAAGATGGTCGAGATCGGCTCCGACCTGGAGATCTACGACCACGCGACCCACCCGTACACCCAGGCGCTGCTGTCCGCGGTGCCGGTGCCGGACCCGACGGCGCGCGAGTCCCGCGACCGGATCGTGCTCACCGGGGACGTCCCCTCGCCGGCCAACCCGCCGTCCGGCTGCCGGTTCCGCACCCGCTGCTGGAAGGCGCAGGAGCGCTGTGCCACCGAAGTCCCGCTGCTGGCCGCGCCGGCCTGGCTGAGCGGCCTGGCCGCGCACGAGTCGGCCTGCCACTTCGCCGCGGAGCGCGGGCCCGGGGCGGAGGCGGTGGAGCCGTCCTCGTCGTCGCCACCGCCGTCGCCCTCGCCGCCGTCCCCGCCGGAAACCGGTTGACACGCCCGTAGCGATCCGTAACAAGAGCGCGCCCTCCCCTCGGAGGGCGCGCTCTTGCGTTGTCCTGCGGAAACTCCGAATGCCGGTCGACCGGCATGTTCATTTCCGCTCATTACGCTACGTAAAGCATCGGATACCGGAGATTATTGTTCGTTATCCGGAAACCGGAATCCCATACTCCGGGCGCGATATGCAGGAATTGGCGAGCATTGTCACGACTTGGTCTGAGCATGTAATTGAAAAGAGATGTGATGGCGATTCCGTGGAAGGGGTCGGGTGATCGATAGTTGCTCTGCGCGTATCAGTGGTCACCTCGCCAACTGTGTGGACGGCCCTGAGATGTCGATCCTCGCCATGCCCGGCACACCGAGTGGCGGGGCGCCGTTCGTTCGTAAGCCCCTAAATCGAGAGGCAGTTGAATGAGGCTCACCAAGACGATGCGTTGGACCGCACTCGCGGCGTGCACCGCCCTCGCGATCTCCGCCTGCAGCACCGGCAGCGGGAAGAAGTCCTCCGAGCAGGCGAGCGGCGGGTCGGGCAAGAAGGGCGGCTCGATCAGTGTCGAGCTGGGTGAGCCGCAGCACGGCCTGGTGCCGCAGAACACCGCGGAGTCCGAGGGCGCCGAGGTGCTCAACGCGATCTTCGCCGGCCTGGTCGACTACGACATCAAGGACAACTCGCCGAAGCTCCGGGTCGCCGAGTCGATCGAGTCCCCGGACGCGACCACCTGGACGATCAAGCTCAAGGACGGCTACACCTTCCACAACGGGGAGAAGGTCAACGCCCAGTCCTTCGTCGACGCCTGGAACTACGGGGCGAACCAGGACAACGCGCAGGAGGCGCTGCCGTTCTTCGACAAGATCCTCGGCTCCGACGAGCTGGCGCCCGGCAAGGACAAGAAGCCCACCGCCAAGGAGCTCAAGGGCCTGAAGGTCGTCGACGACAAGACCTTCACCGTCACCCTCAAGGCGCCGTTCTCCCAGTTCAAGACCATGCTGGGCTACAACGCCTTCTTCCCGCTGCCGAAGGCGTTCTTCACCGACCCGAAGGCCTTCGAGGACGCGCCGATCGGCAACGGCGCCTTCCAGCTGGACGGGAAGTGGGAGCACAACAAGCAGATCAAGGTGAAGCGGTACGAGAACTTCCCGGCGTCGGACGGAAAGGCCAAGCTGGATTCCGTCACCTTCAAGATTTACGACAAGCTGGAAACCGCGTACAACGATCTCCGCGCCGACAACATCCAGATCACCGACAAGCTTCCGATCTCGGCGATGGGGACGGTCGCGCAGGAGTTCGGTGACCGCTACATCTACAAGCCGGATTCCGGGGTCGGCTACATCGGATTCCCGATCGCGACGAACCCGGCGTTCGCGAATCCGGACATCCGGAAGGCGATCTCCATGGCGATCGACCGCGAGTCGATCACCAAGACGATCTTCTCGGGCACCCGGAAGCCCGCCGACGACTTCATCAACCCGATCATTCCCGGGTACCGCCAGGGCGCGCTCGGCGACATCTCCAAGTACAACCCGGCGAAGGCGAAGGCGCTCTTCACCACGGCCGGCGGCCTGCCCGGCAACACGATGGAGATCGGCTACAACGCCGACGGCGGCCACAAGGAGTGGATCGAGGCCGTCGGCAACCAGCTGAAGGCCAACCTCGGCATCGAGGTCACCTTCAAGCCCTTCGAGAAGTTCGGCGCCATCCTCACCGCGCTGGGCGACAAGAAGTACTCCGGGGCCTTCCGCATGGCCTGGTCGATGGACTACCCGTCGATCGAGAACTACCTGCGGCCGATCTTCTCCAAGGTCGCCATCGAGAACGGCTCCAACTACGGCGGCTACGTCAACGAGGAGTTCGAGTCCCTGCTGGCGAGGGCGGACGCCGCCAAGACCGACGCCGAGGGCATCAAGCTCTACCAGCAGGCCGACGACATCCTGATCAAGGACCTCCCGTACATCCCGGTCTACACCTACATGTCCTCCGCGGCGTACAGCAAGACCGTGAAGAACGTGAACGTCAACGCCCAGGGGCAGATGGACCTGGCCGACGTCGAGCTGGCCTGACCGGAGTCCACCTGACCGGTACGCGCTGATGGGCGGTGCGGGAAACCCCCGCGCCGCCCGTCACCGGCGTGCCCCGAACCACGAGGAGGCCGCATGGGCCGCTATGTGGTCCGCCGGATCATCCAGGCCATACCTGTGATCCTCGGCGCGACGTTCCTTATCTACGCACTGGTCTTCCTGCTGCCTGGCGATCCCATTACGGCACTGGCCGGTGAGAAGCGGCAGGACCCGGCCGTGGTGGCCGTCCTGCGGGACCGGTACCACCTGGACGACCCCTTCTTCATCCAGTACTGGGATTACCTGGTCGGCCTGTTCAAGGGCGACTTCGGCGAGGACTACCGCGGCAACGCGGTGGTGGACGTGATGAAGACGGCGTTCCCGTACACCATCAACCTGGCGCTGACCGCCCTGGTCATCGAGATGGCGGTGGGTGTCACGGCGGGCATGGTCGCCGCCCTGCGGCGCGGCCGGTTCATCGACAACGTGGTGCTGATCTCGACCCTGATGGTCATCTCGATCCCGGTCTTCGTGATCGGCTTCGTGCTCCAGCTGATCCTCGGGGTGAAACTCAACACCGACTACGGCATCGACTTCTTCCCGGTCTCCTTCAACGAGGAGGCGGGCTTCCGGTCCTATCTGCTGCCCGCGTACGTCCTGGCCTCCACCTCGCTGGCGTACGTCGCCCGGCTCACCCGGACCAGCCTGATCGAGGTCATGCGGGCGGACTACGTCCGGACGGCGGTCGCCAAGGGCCTGAGCCCGTTCCGGGTGGTGGTCCGGCACGGCCTGCGCAACGCGCTGATCCCGATCGTCACCTTCCTGGGCATGGACCTCGGCGGGCTGATGGGCGGTGCGGTCATCACCGAGGGCATCTTCAACATCCCCGGGGTCGGACACCAGCTCTTCCAGTCCGTCTACCTGCGCGAACGCACCATCGTGGTCGGCATCGTGAGCGCCCTGGTGCTGGTCTACCTGCTGGCCAACCTGGTGGTCGACCTGCTGTACGCCGTCCTGGACCCGAGGATCCGCTATGAGTGAGCCGACGAAGAGCGAGCGCGAGAACCTGACCGTCTCGATCCCCGGGCAGCCCGGCTCCGGCTCCGCCGGGAGCGGACCGGCCGCCGAGGCGCAGGCCGCCACGAAGGTGGACGGCGGCGAACGGGTCGCCAGCCTCTGGACCGACGCCTGGTACGACCTGCGGCGCAACCCGCTGTTCCTGATCGGCGGGGTGCTGGTGCTGTTCATGGTGGCGCTCGCCGTCGCCCCGCAGCTGTTCACCGACCAGGACCCGAACTCGGGCGGTTTCTGCAACCTGTCCGACTCGCTGAAGCGGCCCAGCGCCGACCACTGGTTCGGCTTCGACGTCCAGGGCTGCGACATCTACACCCGGACCGTCTGGGGCGCCCGCAACTCCATCATCGTCGGCATCCTGACCACCACGCTGGTCGTCGCGGTCGGCGGCGTGCTGGGCCTGTGGGCGGGCTGGATCGGCGGGATCTGGGACAGCGTGCTCTCCCGGATCACCGAGATCTTCTTCGCCATCCCGCTGCTGCTCGGCGGCATGCTGATCATGTCCACCTGGAAGACCGGCAACGCCTGGACGGTCTCCGCGGTGATGGCCGTGCTCGGCTGGCCGCAGATCTACCGGCTGATGCGCTCGGCGGTGCTCTCCAACAAGCACAACGACTACGTGGTCGCGGCCAAGGCGCTGGGGGCCGGCACCCGGCGGATCGTCAGCCGGCACATCCTGCCGAACGCGGTGGCGCCGGTGATCGTGGTGTCGACCATCAACCTGGGCGTCTACATCGGCGCCGAGGCCGCGCTCTCCTACCTGGGCATCGGCATCCAGTCCCCGGCGATCTCCTGGGGCCTGATGATCAGCGACGCCCAGTCCCGCTTCCTGAACGCCCCCCATGTGCTGCTGTTCCCGGCCGTCGTGCTGAGCATCACCGTGCTGGCGTTCATCATGCTCGGCGACGCGGTCCGCGACGCCCTCGACCCCAAGCTGCGCTGAGGGAGGCCGCGGACGATGAGTGACGCGACAAGGCTGTCGAAGGACGGCGTGCCGGGGAGGCCCGCGGTGGAGGTGGTCGGCGGCCGGGAGAGCCTGGTGCCCGGCACGCCGCTGCTGGAGGTCGACGACCTGCACATCGAGTTCCACACCCGGGACGGCGTGGCCAAGGCCGTCAACGGGGTGAGCTACTCGGTGTCCGCCGGCGAGACCCTGGCGGTGCTGGGGGAGTCCGGTTCGGGCAAGTCGGTGACCGCGCAGGCGATCATGGGCATCCTGGACATGCCCCCGGGGAAGATCACCGCCGGATCGATCCGGTTCCGCGGCGAGGACCTGCTGACCATGAGCCCCAAGGCCCGGCGGGCGGTGCGCGGCCGGAAGATCGCGATGATCTTCCAGGACGCGCTGTCCTCGCTCAACCCGGTGCTCAGCGTGGGCTACCAGCTCGGCGAGATGTTCCGCGTGCACCAGGGCGCCTCGCGCAAGGAGGCGAAGGAGAAGGCCGTCGAGCTGATGGAGCGGGTGCGCATCCCCGCCGCCCGCCAGCGGGTGGGGGACTACCCGCACCAGTTCTCCGGCGGTATGCGCCAGCGCATCATGATCGCGATGGCGCTGGCGCTGGAGCCCGACCTGATCATCGCGGACGAGCCCACCACCGCCCTGGACGTCACGGTCCAGGCCCAGGTGATGGACCTGCTGGCCGAGCTGCAGTCCGAGTTCAACATGGGCCTGATCCTGATCACCCACGACCTCGGCGTGGTCGCCGACGTCGCGGACAAGATCGCGGTGATGTACGCGGGCCGGATCGTCGAGACGGCGCCCGTGCACGAGCTGTACGCGCGCCCGGCCCACCCGTACACCAAGGGCCTGCTCAACTCGATCCCCCGGCTGGACCAGAAGGGCCAGAACCTCTACGCGATCCAGGGTCTGCCGCCAAGCCTGCTGCGGATCCCGCAGGGCTGCGCGTTCAACCCGCGCTGCGACCGGGCGGCGGACCGCTGCCGGAGCGAACTCCCGCGACTGGTACCGCTACTGGACACCGAGGGGGCCGACCTGCCGGGCCGCCGCAGCGCCTGCCACTTCTGGAAGGAGACCCTCCATGGCTGAGCCCATCCTGGAGGTGAAGGACCTGGTCAAGCACTATCCGCTGACCCAGGGCATCGTCTTCAAGAAGCAGGTCGGCGCGGTGAAGGCGGTCGACGGCATCTCCTTCGACCTGCGGAAGGGCGAGACCCTCGGCATCGTGGGCGAGTCCGGCTGCGGGAAGTCCACGCTGGCCAAGGTGCTGATGAACCTGGAACGGGCCACCTCCGGCCAGGTGCTGTTCAAGGGCGAGGAGATCACCCGGCTCTCCGGCGCCGGCCTGCGGGCGGTGCGGCGGAACATCCAGATGGTGTTCCAGGACCCGTACACCTCGCTGAACCCGCGGATGACGGTCGGCGACATCATCGGCGAGCCCTTCGAGATCCACCCCGAGGTGGCGCCGAAGGGCGACCGCCGCAAGGCCGTCCAGGACCTGCTGGACGTGGTCGGCCTCAACCCGGAGTACATCAACCGGTACCCGCACCAGTTCTCCGGCGGCCAGCGCCAGCGCATCGGCATCGCCCGGGGGTTGGCGCTCAAGCCGGAGGTGATCATCTGCGACGAGCCGGTCTCCGCGCTGGACGTCTCCGTCCAGGCGCAGGTGATCAACCTGCTCGACCAGCTGCAGAGCGAGTTCGAGCTGTCGTACATGTTCATCGCGCACGACCTCTCGATCGTCCGGCACATCTCCGACCGCGTCGGCGTGATGTACCTCGGCAAGATGGTCGAGATCGGCACGGAGGACGAGATCTACGTCCACCCGACCCACCCGTACACCCAGGCGCTGCTGTCCGCGGTGCCGGTGCCGGACCCGACCGGGCGGGAGCGGCGCGAGCGCATCCTGCTCAGCGGCGACCTGCCCTCGCCGGCCAACCCGCCGTCCGGCTGCCGGTTCCGCACCCGCTGCTGGAAGGCGCAGGAGCGCTGTGCCACCGAAGTCCCGCTGCTGGCGGTGCCGTCCGTGCTGAGCGGGCCGGCCGCGCACGAGTCGGCCTGCCACTTCGCCGAGGTGCGGGACGTGATCGGCGCCGGCTGAGCGCACGGCGGCGGCCGGGCCCCGGAGCGGGAGGCCTCCCGCTCCGGGGCCCGGCCCGTTCACTTCTGGAAGCCGACGTTCTCCCAGACGATGTCGGACAGGCCCTGGGCGCCGATGTTGGCCAGGTTCGCGCGGGCGCCGTACAGCTGCGGGCGCTGGTACAGCGGCAGCACCCCGGCCACCTTCCACAGCTCGCCGTCGGCCTGGTTGATCGCCTCGAAGGCGGTGGCCGCGTCGGTCGCGGCGGAGGCCCGGTCGAGGGCGGCGTCGACGACGGTGCTGCCGGCCTGGGCCTGGTTGGTGCCGCCGCCCAGGACGAAGTTGGCGCGGCTGCCGGAGGCGGGGAAGGGCGTACCGAGCAGCGAGTACGCGGCGATGTCGAAGTCCCGCCGGTTGACGTACTTGTCGAAGAACTCGTTGGCGTTGGCGGTGACGGTGGTGACCTTGACGCCGACGTCCTTGAGCATCCGGGTGGTGACCGAGGCCTCGTTCTGGGCCTGGGTGACGCCGGCGGGGATGACCATCCGCAGGTTCAGCTCCCGGCCGTCCTTCTTGCGGACGTCGCCGTCGAGCTTCCAGCCGGCCGCCTCCAGCTTGTGGACGGCGTCGTCCGGGTCGAAGCGGCTGAGGCCGAGGGAGTTGTCCCGGTAGGCGTTCTGGTTGGCCACCAGCAGGTGGTTGTTGAGGGTGACGGTCGGCCAGTCCAGACCGCTGAGGTCGGAGCGGGTGATGGCGTCCCGGTTGATCGCCTGGAACAGGGCCTGGCGGACGGCCGGGTCGGTCAGCACCGGGCTCTTGGCGTTCAGCGTGAACTGGCGGAAGTCCGGGCCGCCGGCCCGCCGGACGGCGGCGCCCTTGGTGCTCTTGATGACCTGGTAACCGGCCACGTCCGGGCCGTTGTTGAAGAAGTCGACCTCGCCCTTGGCGAAGGCCGCGGCCATGGTGTTGGGGACCATGGCGTGGAAGACGATCCGGTCCAGCAGCGGCTTGTCGCCCCACCAGCCCGGGTCGGCGGCCAGCGTGACGGTCTGGCTCGCCCGGTCCAGCTTCTCGACCTTGAACGGGCCGGCGGTGAGCGGGATGGCGTCCAGGTAGGAGGTGTTGAACAGCTCCGGGGTGGCGACCTTGGAGGCGGGCAGCAGCGGGGCGTTGGCGGCGCCGTTGAACATCGACTGCCACTCGGAGAACGGGCGATCGAAGGTCATCACGGCCTGGAAGTCGTCCTTGCCCCGCTCGACCGAGGAGACCAGCTCGAACCCGGTGTTGCTGGAGGCCCGGTAGGCGGCGTCCCGGCCGTTCAGGGCCTTCCAGTTGGCCTCGATGTCCCGCCAGGTGATCGAGGTGCCGTCGGACCAGTGGGCCTTCGGGTTGAGCGTCCAGGTGACCACCTGGCGGCCGTCCCTCAGCTCGGACCGGGCGTCCTGGAGGTAGGCCGGGTTGACGCTCTGGGTGCCGGCCGCGTCGGAGCGGAAGAAGGTCGGCAGCAGCGGCTTGGTGACGCTGATGGTGGAGGACTCGCTGCCGTCGGCCTGGATCGGCGACCACTGGGCGGAGAACTGGGCGATCGCGACGTTCAGCGTGCCGCCCTGGCGCAGCTCGGCGCGGTCGTGCGGGTTGATGTCGACGGCGGTGAGCTTGGGCGTCTCGGCCACGCCGGGGAGCGCCTGGCCGCTGCCGCCGCCCGCCGTGCCACAGGCGCAGAGCGTCAGGGACAGTGCGACGGCGCCGAGGCCGGCCGCCAGGGCCGTCCGGCGGGACGGTGCGGACCGGTGGGACAGGACCGTTCGGTGGGACAGGGCCGTTCGGTGCGGCGCGGGGCGGCCCATGCTGGTTCTCCCTGGTACGGATGTGGCGGAGGGTATGGCGTCACATCTTGCTGACCTGGGGGAGGAGTTGTCGAGGGGCGGGCCCGGATCCGGGCCCGCCCCTCGGTGCTGCGCCTACGTCGGGTCGGCTCAGACGACGGTGAACTTGAAGGTGCGGTCCTTCTCGCCGGACTTGTCCATCACCGAGGTGATGGCGTCGGCGACGTCCTGCGGGGTGATCGCGGCGGTCTGGCCGTTCTTCTTGACCTTCACCTTGTCGAAGACGCCGGCGAGCTGGCCGTTGAGCGCCTCCAGGTCCCACTTCGGCGCGATCTTGCCGGAGGCGTCGGGGACGAGGGTGAGCACCTTGGGTGCGGTGAGCTTGCCGAAGTCCCACCGCTTGACGCCGGCCGTGATGCGCACGTTGCCGTTGACCGCGGCCTTGCCCAGGCTGTCCGCGGCGGCCTGCAGGGCCTGCGGGGAGACCTTGGGCTGGGCGGCCGTGACGGTGAGCGCGACGGGCTGCTCGGTCTTGCCCGCGGCGCGGTCGCGGTAGGCCTGCTCCACCTGGTCGACGGCGGAGGCGGAGTCCACGGCCTGGCCGGCCTTGCCGGGCACCACGACGGGCTCGCCGGCCTCGTTGAACTTGACGTAGCCCTCCTGGAGGCCCTGTCCGGACCCGCCGGCCAGGGCGTCCAGTGCGGCCTTCAGCTTGGCGCGGTCCACCTTGACCTGCGGCGGGACGGCCTTCTCGCCGCCCTTCAGCGAGGTGATCACGTCGACCGGGCTGTAGCTGTGCCGGGTGAGGTTGTCCACGGTGGCCGTGGTGTCGAAGCTCAGCCCGGCGGCGACCGGGTCGAGGTCCAGCGCCTGGTCGCCGACCTTCAGCTTGACCGGCTGCCGGCCGGCCTTGCCGACCGTCTCGTCGAGCTGGTGGATCGCCTGGTCGCGGTTGCTGCCGCCGATGTCCGTGCCGAGCACCACGGTGCCCTTGGGGACGTCGGACTGGTTCAGCATCAGCCCGGTGCCGTACGCGGCGGCGCCGAGGAACAGCACACCGCCGATGCCGTAGACGCCGAGCTTGACGATCTTCTTGCCGGCGCCGCCGCGCTTGGGCGCGGGCTTGGCGGCGGCGGGCTTCTTCGGCGCGGGCGCGGGGGCCGCTGCGGCCGGGGCTCCGGCGTCCGGGCCTCCGGCGTCCGGGGCGGGCTCGGAGTCGAACGCGATGTCGAAGGGGTCGCCCGCCGGGGCGAAGGGCTCGCCCGGTCGACCGGGGGTGCCGGGGAACAGGCCGGGAGCCGAGGGGGCGAACGGGTCGCCACCGGCCGGGGCGGCGGCGAACAGGCCCGGCTGCGACCGGCCGTCCGGCGCGGCGCCGTTCTGCGGGAGGCCGTGCTGGGGCATGCCGTGCTGCGGCAGGCCGGGTATGGCGGCGGGCGGCGGCGTGTTCTCGCGGATCGGCTCGAAGCCGTCCACCGAGGTGTCCTCGGGGTCGGCGGCGCCGGGCCGGGCGCCCGTCGGCAGGCCGGAGCCCTGCGGCGGGCCGGACCGGTGGCCGCCGGGCTGCTGGGGGGCCGGTCGGCCGGCGCCCGGGCCGAAGGGGTCGGCGGCGGGGGCCGCGGTGGCGAACGGGTCCGCCGGGAGGCCGTCCTCGTACACGCCGGCCTCGTCCGCCGGGGTGTCCGGGCCGGTGCCGAACGGCGAGGCGGGCGCGCCGGTCGGACGCGGGGCGGGCACCGCGCGGTCGTTCGGGCGGGCCGCGCCGGGGCCGGCCGCCGGGGCGGGCCGGGCACCGTTCGACCGGGCGGCCTTCGGGCGGGCCTCGGCGCCGCCGGCGGGGGCCGCCGAACCGGCGGCCGCGCCGGGGGCACCGGCCGGGACGGGCGCGGTGGCGGGCCCGTCGGACGAGCCCTTCTTCTGCCGCGGCCGGAACCAGGCGCCGGTGGACTCGGACTCCGAGGTGGCCGGCGGGATCTGCCACTCGGGCGGCAGGTTCGGCGGCGTGGCGGTGCGGGCGCCGCCGTCCATCACCCCGAGCACGGGGGACGCGGGGGCGGCCGAGCGGTGCCGGGGGCCGGCCGGCTCGGGCGCGGCCGACGGGGCCTCCTCGGCCGGGCCGTCCTCGTTCTTGACGGTGCTGCGGACCACCACCGGGGGGATCGGGCGCGAGCCGGGGATGTTGATCCGGACCCTGGTGGTCAGCGTGGTCTCGGTCTTCGGGGTCTCGTCCTCGCCGCCCGCCGCCGGGCCCTGGGCGGAGCCGGCACCCGTCCGGTCGCCGCCGGGGAAGCCCGGTGTGCCGTAGGGCGGGGTGCCCGACGGGTAGGCGTCCGGCCCCGTCCGCCGAGGCGTCGGGTGGGCGTTGTCAGATTCGCGGCTGCTCAATGCTGCTCTGCTCCGGGTTCGCGGGCGTGGCCGTTGGGGCGCGACCGTGGTTCATGGGCGCCGGGCCTGGCGGGCGGCGGTCGGGTTAGGGCGTTCTGCGGCACCACCATACTGGGAAGAACTGACCGGTGAACTGGTTCGAATAGAACCTGATACGTCCGGTTCCTCCGTTATGAGAGTACGGTCGTGTGGTCCTGACTGCTCGTCGTGCCAGGGGTGCTGGGCGGTACCGTACGCCTGTGGGCCCGCTGGTCAGCGCGGCGGGCCGGGTACTCCGGGGAACCAGCTGGTCCGGGTGGGCAGGGTGGCGCAGATCACGCCGAGGATCGAGCCCGCGAACAGCCAGGCGTACGAGGTCGCGTTGGTCCACAGGACGTTGTCGCCCTCCGGCCGCGGGACCATCACCAGCAGCAGCGCCAGGAACCAGCCGGCCGCGGGCAGCCCCGCGCCGAGCCGGGTGCCGGTCACCCGCAGGCCCGCGTAGAAGGTGGCGCCGGTGGCGGCGAGTGCCAGCAGGACTCCCACGGGCGGCCACAAGGCCTGCACAAAGGCTCCGCAGACCGACACCGCCGCACCCAGCAGGAAGAACAGGACATAAGCCACGATCCGCCCCGCCCGCGGGGGCTGAGGCTCGGCCAGCCGCTCGGCGCGGGTGCCGAGGACGGTGGCCGGGATCGAGCGGCGCGGCGGCCGGCGGTCGGCGGGCTCGGTCATCGGGCGCTCTCCTCGGGGGTGTGGTCCGTACCGGCCGGGTCGTTCGCGCCGTCCAGGCCGTCCGTGGCGTCCAGGCCCGCGAAGAGGTCGTCCTCCGGGAGCCGGGGCCCGGCCTGGCCGCGGACCAGCTGGTAGTACTCGGTGGCGATCAGCGGCTGGCCGAGGTCGTTGGAGAGCGCGAAGAAGGCGCCGTCCACGGTGATCTGGGTGGCGTGCGCGGCCATCGCCGCCGCTTTCCGGTCGGCGTACGCCGCGCCGTCCAGCACCGTGGTGATCTCGCCGTCGTCCACCACGCCCGGGACGTCGGCGGGCACCGCGACGCCGGGGAACGGCGCCTTGGCGGCGGTCTCGCGCAGGCCCTGCTCGATCACCGAGCGGGGCATCCGGTTCCAGTACACCTTGGCGATCCGCCAGGCCGGGCCCAGCTCGGGCCTCCAGGCGGGGTCGGCGGCCAGCTCGAACGCGCGCATCGCGACCCGGTGCGCCTGGATGTGGTCGGGGTGCCCGTAGCCGCCGTCCGGGTCGTAGCCGACCAGCACCTGCGGCCGCACCTCGCGGACCACGGCGACCAGGTGGCCGGCCGCCTCGTCGACGTCGGCCTGCCAGAAGCAGCCCGGCACGTCGTTGTCGGGGACGCCCATCATCCCGGAGTCGCGGTAGCGGCCCGGGCCGCCCAGGAAGCGGAAGTCGGCGACGCCGACCGCGTCCATGGCCGCGGTCAGCTCGCCGATCCGGTACGGGCCGAGGGTGTCGTCCCGATCCGCCGTCAGGTGCGCCAGCTCGGGCGGGATCACCTCGCCGCCCTCGCCGAGGGTGCAGGTCACCAGGGTGACCCGGGCGCCCTCGGCGGCGTACCGGGCCATCGTGGCGCCGTTGCCGATCGACTCGTCGTCGGGGTGCGCGTGCACCAGGAGCAGGCGGCGGCCGGTAGTCGCGGTCATGGGAGCAGCCTAACGACCGCGGATCGGGGGTCAGAGCTTCAGGCCGTTGATCATCCCGGCGAGGTTGCTGGTGACCTGGCTGATCGAGGGGGCGATGGAGCTGGACGCCAGGTAGAAGCCCAGCAGCGCGCAGACGATCGCGTGCGCGAGCTTCAGACCGGAGCGGCGGATCAGCACCACCACGATGACCAGCATCAGCATGGCTGCGGAGATGGACAAAGCCATGGCGGCTCACACCCCTTCTCGGGTGCGCCGCCCTCGGGAGGGCGGCGGTCGGGACCGTGCGGGACAGGCGGCCGGGTGGTCGGCGGCCCGGGACGGGGCCTGGCGATCACTCGTCGAACCAGTCATACCCGATGGGTGAGGGGCGTATTACGTTCAGTGAGGCCGCACGCGCCGGGGCATGGCGGCATCCGTGGGGCGCATGGGCCGGTCGGAGGGGGTGTGGACCCCTTCGGTGCACACTTCCGGGCGATGCTCCGAACGAGTGATCACAATCCGCCGGGCGGCGGCAGCCCCACGTCGTAGGGTCTGGTGCCATGACCTCCCACACCCCTGCGGACACCTTCCCGAGGCAGTACGCGCGCACCCTGCGCTACACCGTCGGCGCGCCCCGGTCCTTCTCCGTCGCATCCGACGGCTCCCGGGTCGTCTTCCTGCGCTCCCTCCCCCGCACGCCGGCCGGGGAGGCCCCCGTCGCCGGCGACCGGGCCAACCGGCTCTGGACCCTCGACACCGCGACCGGCGAGGAGCGGATCGCCGCCGACCCGGTCGCCCTGCTCGGCGGCGACGAGGAGGACCTCTCCCCGGCCGAGAAGGCCCGCCGCGAGCGCAGCCGCGAAGGCTCGGCCGGCATCGTCGGCTACGCCCTGGACGGCGCCGGCCGACTGGCCGCCTTCGCCCTCTCCGGCCGGCTGTTCACCGCCGACCTGGTCGCCGGCACGGCCGTCGAGCTGCCCGCCGAGGGCCCGCTGCTCGACCCGCGCCCCTCCCCGGACGGCGCCTACGTCGCGTACGCCAACACCGCCGGCGAGCTGCGCCTCACCCGCACCGACGGCACCGCCGACTGGGCCTTCGCCGAGCCCGACGGCCCCGGGGTGACGTGGGGTCAGGCCGAGTTCATCGCGCAGGAGGAGATGAGCCGCGACCGCGGCTACTGGTGGTCCCCGGAGAGCGACCGGCTGCTGGTCGAGCGGGCCGACGACACCCCGGTGCGCCGCTGGTGGATCGCCGACCCGGCCAACCCGGGCAGCGAGCCCGCCGAGATCGCCTACCCCGCGGCCGGCACCGCCAACGCCGAGGTCGGGCTCTGGGTGTTCGGCCTGGACGGCACCCGCACCGAGGTCGACTGGGACCGCGAGGCCTTCCCGTACCTGGCCCGGGTGCACTGGTCGAAGGGCGGCGTGCCGCTGCTGCTCGTCCAGGCCCGCGACCAGCGCAGCCAGCGGATCCTCGGCGTCGACGTGGCGACCGGCGCCACCGAGGTGCTGTTCGAGGAGCACGACGAGGTCTGGCTGGAGGTGTTCCACGGCGTTCCGGCCTGGACGCCGGACGGCCGGCTGGTGCGGATCTCCGACGAGGGCGGCGTGCGGGCGCTGGTGGTCGGCGACCACGCCGTCACCGGGGCCGACCTGCACCTGCGCTCCGTCCTCGCGGTCACCGACGACGAGGTGTTCTTCACCGCCTCCGGCGGCGCCGGGGAGAAGGACCCCGAGCCCGGCTGGGTGGCCGTCGGCCGGATCGGCCACGACGGCAAGCGGCTCTCCTGGGAGGCCGCCAACGACCGGCCGTTCACCTCGGTCGGCACCGCCGTGCACGCGGCCGGGATCACCGTCCGGGTCACCGCCGAGCCGGACCTGCCGGGCACCCTGGTCAAGGTCTCCCGGGACCTCCCGGAGGGCGTGGTGGTGGACGACATCGCCGTCATCGAGTCCTACGCCGAGCTCCCGGTGATCACCGCCCGCCCGGTCTTCCGGTTCGCGGGGGAGCGGCGCATCCCCTCCGCCGTCTTCCTGCCCACCGGCTACGACCGCGAGCGGGACGGCCTGCTGCCGGTCCTGATGGACCCGTACGGCGGCCCGCACGGTCAGCGGGTCGTCCAGGCGCACAACCCGCACCTCAACTCGCAGTGGTTCGCCGACCAGGGCTTCGCGGTGATCGTCGCCGACGGGCGCGGCACCCCCGGGCGCGGGCCGGCCTGGGAGAAGTCGATCGCCTTCGACTTCGCCGGCGCCACCCTGGACGACCAGGTGGACGCGCTCCAGGCGCTCGCCGGGGAGTTCCCGCTGGACCTCGGCCGGGTGGCCATCCGCGGCTGGTCCTACGGCGGGTACCTCTCCGCGCTCGCCGTGCTGCGCCGCCCGGACGTCTTCCACGCGGCGGTGGCCGGCGCCCCGGTGACCGACTGGGAGCTGTACGACACCCACTACACCGAGCGCTACCTCGGCCACCCCGCCGAGCGCCCGGAGGTCTACACGGCCAACTCGCTCTCCGGCTACGCGCCGGGCCTCGAGCGCCCGCTGATGATCATCCACGGTCTGGCGGACGACAACGTGGTGGCCGCGCACACCCTGAGGCTCTCCTCCGCCCTGCTCGCGGCCGGCCGCCCGCACACCGTGCTGCCGCTCTCGGGCGTCACGCACATGACCCCGCAGGAGGAGGTCGCGGAGAACCTGCTGCTGCTCCAGGTCGACTTCGTGAAGCGCTCGCTGGGGATCTGAGCGGCGGTCCGCGGGGCCCCGGTGGGCGCCCTGACCAGCCCTCCTGACCAGCCATCTGCGGCCGGTGCCCGGTGACCCGGGTACCGGCCGCGGCCGTGACATCCGTCATGCCGAAGGCACGACGGCGGGCACTGCCGCCGCGGGCGGCCCGCGCGGGACTCTGAGGTGGTGCGAACGACGGCACCAGGGGAGAGGACCAGGGCGATGACGACAGAGGTGGCGGCCTTCCGGGGCGTCGGCAAGAGCTACGGGCGGGTGCGGGCCGTGGACGGCCTGGACCTGGTCCTGCGGCCGGGCGAGACCGTCGCCCTGCTCGGGCCCAACGGGGCCGGCAAGTCCAGCAGCCTGGACCTGCTGCTCGGGCTGCGCGAGCCCGACACCGGCAGCGTCGAGCTGTTCGGCGGCAGCCCGCGCGCGGCCATCGCGGCCGGCCGGGTCGGCGCGATGCTGCAGAGCGGCGGCCTGATGGCCGACGTCAAGGTCCGCGAGCTGGTCGGGCTGGCCTGCGACGTGCACCCCCGCGGCCGGGCCGTGGGCGAGGTGCTGGCCGACGCCGGGATCGCCGAGCTGGCCGAGCGCCGGGTCGACCGGCTCTCCGGCGGCCAGGAGCAGCGGGTCCGCTTCGCGCTGGCCATCGCCGGCGCCAACGACCTGATCGTCCTGGACGAGCCCACCACCGGGATGGACGTCTCCGTCCGCCAGGCGTTCTGGGCGAGCATGCGGGCGCAGGCCGACTCCGGGCGCACGGTGCTGTTCGCCACCCACTACCTGGAGGAGGCGGACTCGATCGCCGACCGGGTCCTGGTCCTGCACCGCGGCCGGCTGATCGCCGACGGCACGTCGGCCGAGATCAAGGCGAAGGCCGGCGCCCGCCGGATCACCTTCGAACTGCACGACGCGGACGGCGGGTTCGACGTGTCGAAGCTGCGCGCGCTGCCCGGGGTGCTGTCGCTGGACGTCGCCGCCCGGGTGCCGGGGGTGCGGACGGTCCGGATCCGGACCGCGGACGCCGACGCGGGCGTCGCCGGGCTCTACCGGGCGGGCCTGTACCCGCGCGGGCTGGAGGTCACCGGCCTGGGCCTTGAGCAGGCCTTCCTGACCATCACCGGCGAGCAGGACGCCGCCGACACCGACGAGTTCGCGACGGAGGCCGCGCGATGACCACGCTGATCCGACTGGAGATCCTGCGCACCCTGCGCAACCGCAGGTACCTGCTCTTCTCGGTGCTCTACCCGGCGCTGATGTACTTCTTCTTCATCAACGCCTACGGCTCCGGCGAGGTGGCCGGCGGCCTGCCGGTGAAGACCTACTTCATGGTCTCGATGGCCACCTTCGGCGCGGTCGGCGCGGTGCTCACCGGCAGCGCGCAGCGCATCTCGCTGGAGCGCAAGAGCGGCTGGGTGCGCCAGCTGCGGCTGACCGCCCTGCCCGGCCGGGCGTACACCGTGGCCAAGATCGCCGCCAGCTCGGTGACCACCCTGCCCTCGATCCTGGTGGTCTTCGCGGTCGGCGCGAGCCAGGGCGTGCAGCTGGGCGCCGCGCAGTGGGTCGGCCTGGCGGCCGCGCTCTGGCTGGGCAGCTTCGTGTTCGCGGCGCTCGGGGTGGCGCTCGGGTACGCGGCGGCGCCGGACTCGGTGCAGACCATCGTGATGATCACCTACATGGTGATGGCGCTGTTCGGCGGGACGTGGTTCCCGGTGACCGGCACGATGGAGCGGTTCGCGCACTTCAACCCGGTGTACCTGTACAACAGGCTGGCCGCCTTCACCCAGCCCGGGCACTCGGTGGACACCGCGGCGGTGGCGGGTCTGGCGGCCTTCCTGGTGGTCTTCGTCGCCGCGGCCGCCGCGCTGTACCGCCGCGACACCCGCCAGGCATGATGGCCCCCATGTCCGAGATGCTCCAGGCCCACCGATCCGACGAGCAGCCGGAGGCGGGCCCGGGGCGCACCTCGTTCATGAACGTCCCCGGCGCCCCGGTGGACAACCGGCGGCAGCTGCTGGTCAAGATCAGCTGGATGCTGCTGTGGATGTTCTACCTGATCTACCCGGTGAAGGACCTGCTCGGGGGCGAGCACGGCGCGGCCGCCACGGTGGCGGGCTGGATCTCGCTGGTCGCCTTCGTGGTCAGCTACGTCTGCCTGGTGGTCTTCCGCTCGATGTCGGGGCGGCGGCCCTGGGCCAGCCGCGCGGTCGTCGCGACGATGGTCGCCCTCGCGGTGGCCACGTCCTTCGGCCTGGGCTCCGCCTGGCTGACCCTCTTCACCTACGCCTCGGTGTCCGTCGCGATCATCACACCGGTCCGGTACGCACTCGCCGGAGTGGTCGGGATGGCCGGGTTCGCCGTCGTGGTCGGGCTGCTCAGCCACGCCGACCCGGACGACATCCCCACCATCGCGCTGACCGCCTTCCTGTCCGGCGCCGCGATGACCGGTCTGCAGCGGCTGGTCGCCACCATGCAGGAGCTGCGCGAGGCCCGGGCCGCCGTCGCCCACCTCGCCGCCTCCGAGGAGCGGTTGCGGATGGCACGGGACCTGCACGACCTGCTCGGGCACTCGCTGTCGCTGATCACGCTGAAGAGCGAGCTGGCCGGGCGGTTCATGGACGCCGGCAAGGACGAGGCGGCGCGCGCGCAGGTGGCCGACATCGAGAACGTGGCCCGGCAGTCGCTGATCGACGTCCGGGAGGCGGTGACCGGCTTCCGGCGCCCCACCCTGCCGGTCGAGCTCGCCGCCGCCCGGACGGCGCTGGCGGCCGCGCAGGTCGCCCTGGAGGCCTCGCCGACGCTGGTGGACGCCTGGCCGGCGCTGGCCAACGAGGAGGCGGGCGCGCTGGCCTGGGCGCTGCGCGAGGCCGTCACCAACATCGTCCGGCACGGCGAGGGCGCCACGGTCTGCACCGTCACGGCGGACGAGGCCTGGGAGGGCGACGGCGAGCGGTACGCCGTCCTGGAGATCACCGACAACGGTGCCGGGCCGGGCAAGTCCGGTCCGGGGAACGGGCTCTCGGGCCTGGAGGAGCGGCTGGCCCTGGTCGGCGGGCGGCTGGAGACCGGGCCCGGCGCGCGCGGGCGGGGCTTCCGGCTGCGCGCGCTGGTGCCGCTGCGGACGGTCTCCAGCCCGGTGGTCTGACCGGGTCCGGTCCGCCGGCGTCCCCGGGTCAGGCGGGGTCAGGCCAGCCCGGGTGACGCCTGGTCAGGCGTCGGCCGACGGGGAGCCGGGCCACGGGACGGTGGTCTCGACCGCGGCCTCGTAGTCGACGCCCGGGACGTCCCAGCCGTAGATCCGGCCGACCTGCTCGCGGAACCACTCGGTGTCCGCACTGGCGGCCAGGGTGTCGGTGTCGATCCGGTCCCAGGCGGTGCGGACGGCGGCCTGCAGGTCGGCGTCCATCTCCCAGCCGTCCAGCCGGATCCGGCCCTCGTCGTCCAGCGCGAGTTCGGCGTTGCCGACGAGCTGGTCCCACAGGGCCACCGCCTGGTCGGAGGTGCCCTGCCAGGCGTCGCCGGCGATGCGGTGGAGCATGCTGACGTAGAGCGCGATGCTCGGAATGGCGGTGGACGCCTGGGTGACGGCCGCGCCCGCGACGACGGTGTAGGCGTCACCGGTGCCCTTGAGCCGGGTGTTGATGGCGCGGGCGGTGTCCTCCAGGTCCTGCTTGGCGGCGCCGATGGTGCCGGCCCGGTAGATCGGGGAGGTGATGTCGGAGCCGACGTACGAGAGGGCGACGGTCCGGAACCCGTCCGCGAGCATGCCCCTGGACTCCAGGGCGTCGATCCACAGCTGCCAGTCGGCGCCGCCCAGGACCTGTACGGTCGCCTCCCGCTCGGCCTCGTCCGCGACCGGCAGGTGCAACTCGCCGATCTGCGGGACGCCCTCCTTGAACACGAGGGTCTTGGCCCGGTAGTCGGTGCCGAGCGGCCTGATGGCGGAGCGGTGGATCTCGCCGGTCAGCGGGTCCTTGCGACGCGGGGCCGCGATGCTGTAGACGAGCAGGTCGACCTTGCCGAAGCCGGCGGCGAGCCGGTCGAGGGCCTCCTCCTTGACGCTGTCGGAGAAGGCGTCGCCGTTGAGGAAGGTGAAGTCGGAGCCGGCCTCGGCGGCGAGTTCGGCGGTCCGAGCGGTGCGGTACCAGCCCGCCCCGGCGGTGCGGCGCTCGGTCGGGGCGGACTCGAAGGCGATGCCGAGTCCGCGCATCCGGTGGGCGCGCAGGCCGACCAGGGTCGCGGCCAGCCCGTAGCCGGCGCTGGAGCCGATGACGAGGGCGACCGGGCCCGGCTGGTCGCCGGCCGGCTCCGGGGCCTGCTGCCACATGCGGTCGACCACCGCGCGGCAGCCGGTCGGGTGGCTGTTGACGTAGAGGTAGCCGTGGTTGCCGGGCTTGATCTCGCGGAGGCTCACTCATGGGTCCTTCGGGTGCGGGGACGAGGCCGCCGCGGCAGCGCGGCTTCCACGCGGCGACGGACCTCGTCGACGGGTCCAGCCGGCCGGTGGCCTCCTGGGGTACGACGGTGTCGAAGGCACCCTCCGGGGCGGTGACCAGGCGAGGCGGTCCATGCCCCGGGTCGCGCCGCGGACGGGCCCTGTCCATCATCCTCAGCGGACGCGGCCCGACCGGCGATGGTGATCTTCACAAGAAGTGGCCGCGGATTCTTGTCGGTGTTCCAACCGGTCACGCCACGCCGCCGGTCCCATCAGGGGTCTGACCGGTCGTCGGTGCACTCCGAGACCCTGCGCCGCCGTCCGCGGGGCCTCGGCGGACCAGGGGGGTGGGGCTCCCGCGGACCGGACGGTCGGTCAGGAGGCCAGCTCGGCGCGCCAGGCCGGGCTGTCCACGTAGTGGTTGTCGTACTGCTCGGAGGAGTCCTTGATCTCCTGCGGGCTCGCCTCGCCGCGCATGACCCGGCCCAGCAGCCGCAGGTAGTCGAAGCGCGCCATGCCCGGGGTGAAGACGAACAGCACGTCGGCCGTCGAGCCGGTGGCGGCGGCGAAGGCGTGCGGGGTGTTCGGCGGCACCAGCAGGAAGTCTCCGCTGTTCAGCACCGTGACCTCCTCGTTGACCAGGACCCGCAGCGAGCCGTCGATGACGAAGAAGAGCTCGGCGGCGCGGGTGTGGAAGTGCGCCGGTGCGCCGACCGCACCTTCGGCGAAGGTGGAGCGGTAGCTGGTCAGCAGGCCGCCGGTGGTGTCCGAGTCGGCGAGGAGGGTCATCACGCTGCTGGGGTCGCTCGTGGTCTCGGCGTCGGCGGCCCGGGTGAGGAGCGGGGCGAAGTCGGTGTGCTTGTTCATGGTGCTCTCCGTTGCTTTCCGGGGCTGTTCGCCGTCCTTGTGATCACTACTCTACGAAGCCAAAGACCGCGCTGGCAGTGCAATTCCGAGCAGAAAACACGGGTCAATTCCGGCTCCGGCCCGCACCGTTCGACGGTCGGCGTCGGAAGGCGGGCCATAGGGTCGACGGTATGAGTGAGATTCAGAACGGTGGGGCCCCGTCCGTCCGCGTGCTGCTCGCGGAGGACCAGGGGATGGTCCGGGAGGCGCTGGCGGCGCTGCTCGGACTGGAGGGGGACATCGACGTCGTCGCCCAGGTGGGCCGGGGCGACGAGGTGGTGGCGGCCGCGACCGCCCACGACGTGCAGGTCGCGGTGCTGGACATCGAGATGCCCGGGATGACCGGGCTCGAGGCCGCGGCGCTGCTGCGCAAGGCCCGGCCGCAGACCAGGGTGGTGATCGCGACCACCTTCGGGCGGCCCGGCTACCTGCGGCGGGCGATGGAGGCGGGCGCGGACGCCTTCCTGGTGAAGGACGCGCCGGCCTCCGAGCTGGCCGAGGCGATCCGCCGGGTGCTGCGCGGGGAGCGGGTGATCGACCCGGCGCTGGCCGCCGCCGCGCTCGCCGAGGGGGCGAACCCGCTGACGGCCCGTGAGCGGGACGTGCTGGCGGCCGCGTCGGACGGGGCGGTGAACGCGGACATTGCCAAGCGGCTGCACCTCTCCGAGGGGACGGTGCGCAACTACCTCTCGATGGCGATCCAGAAGACCGAGGCCCGCAACCGCACCGAGGCGGTCCGGATCGCCCGCGAGAAGGGCTGGTTGTAGCCCCTTCGCGGGCATCTCGCAGCCCGGCCCCCGGGCTCAGTTCAGCCGGTGCCGGGCCGCCCGGGCGTCCAGCCGCACCCGGGCCGCCGCGTCCGGGTCGAAGGCGTCCAGGATCTCCGCGTAGGAGTCCATCTCGGTCGAGCCGCCGAGGAAGTCGCCGGTGCGGACCAGCAACTCTGCGCGCTCCAGCCGCAGTTGGGCCGGGTGTCGGGGTAGCAGCAGCGCCAGCTCGGTGGCCCAGAGCTGGGTGCGGGCGTGCTCCGGGCGGTCCGCGGCCCAGCTGCGGATGTTGCCGAGGACCCGCAGCACGATGTCCAACGGCTGGGCGGGCGTGAGCAGTTCGGGTGTGAACTCGTGTCCGGTGGCGCGGACCAGCTCGTCCGCGGCCTCCGGGTCGAGTAGCCGCCCGCCGTGGAACGGGTCCGCCAGCACGTAGTCGTCGCCGCCCTCCGCACCGCCGACGGCGACGATGAAGTGACCCGGCAGGGCGAGGCCGTGGACGGTGAGGCCGGCGCGGGCGGCGACCGCCGTCCACACCAGCGACAGCATGATCGGCAGCCCGCGCCGCCGCCGCAGCACGTCCGGCAGCAGTGAGGACTCCAGCCGCCGGTAGTCGGACTGCCGCCCGTGGAAGCGCTCGCGCCCGCCGAGGACGGCGGCCAGCAGCGCGGCCGTCTCCTCCGGCCCGGCCGGGGTCCGCTCGGCGACCGCCAGCCGGACGGCGGCCGCGTGCCGGTCCAGCGCGGCGTGGCAGGCGGCGAGCAGCGCCTCCAGGGTCGGCGGCTCCTCGGCGTCGTCCAGGACGGGGCTGTGCTCCGCGGCCGCGAGCAGGCAGAGCAGCACCGGATCGGGGTGCTCGGCCCGGGCCTCGGTCCGGAAGCGTGCTCTGCTCTGCTCGGTCACGGTGGCTGCGACGGCTTTCGTGGGAACGGCGGGTCGGGACTGCTCGCGCGGGGGTGCGCTACTCCTGCGGTAGGCGGGCGTAGTGGTAAGTGTGACTGGTCGTGAAGCCAAGTCCGTCATAGAGCGCGATCGCACCATCGTTCTCGGCCTCGACCTGCAGGTAGGCGCCGGTGGCGCCCTCCTCGGCGGACCGGGCGGCGAGCACCGCCATCAGCGTGGTGGCCAGGCCCGCGCGGCGGGCGTGCGGGGCGACCTCGACCGCGCCGAAGCAGGCCCACGGGCCGTCGATGACACAGCGTCCGATCGCCAGCGGCGGCTGCCCCGCGGCGCCCGGCACGGTGGCGAACCAGACGGAGGGCCCGCCGTGGAGCAGCCGCCGGGCGGCCTCCTCCACCGCCGCGTCGTCCGAGACCTGCCGGTACAGCGACATCCACTCCGGACCGGCGGTACGGGACAGCCGCACCCGGTCGTGCCCCGCCCCGGACCGGGCGAGCGGAGCCAGCGGCGCGACCTGCACCAGGGTGGGCGAGTGCGCGGCCCCCAGCCGGCCCGGCTCGGACCGCAGCTCCTGCGGCGAGCCGGGCGTGCAGACCTCCACCCAGGCGGGCAGCCCGCGCGCCGCGTACCACTCCCGGACCGCCGCGAGCGCCTCGTCCAGCGGCAGCCCCGGGTCGCCGAGGGTCTGGACGGAGTTGGCCCGCCGGGTGAACCCGGCCGAGGCGCGCAGCGTCCACGCGCCCAGCGGCTCCTGCTCGACGGCCGACCAACTGCGCGCCGCGATCCGCTGGAGCTCCGCCGGCGAGGCCTCGGGCAGCGCCGCCCGCCGGGCCGGGAAGAGCGGCACCGTCTTGCCCGCGACCAGCAGTTTCTCCTCGAACGCGACCGGATCGCCACTCCGCGGGGCGACCGTCAGCCCATGATCGTCCCACGATGTGAGCACGCCGATCGCATCGCGGAACACCGGCCTGTCGTCCACGAACTCCGTCAGTCGTCGAACGGAGACGCGTCGTCCCACGTCAGAGCGATCTATCCGGACCTCCGGACGGTCCTGGACCGGGCCGTCAGCCGCCATCTGGGCACCTCCTGTGCATTTGCGCTCCCTGACCCGCGATACTAGGGGCGGGCATCGACGACGCCGCGCTCACCCGCGCACGCGAGCAAAACAGAATGGGCCGCCGAGCCCTTCCGAGGAGGAACGACAGCGTGACCTACGTCATCGCGCAGCCTTGTGTCGACGTCAAGGACAAGGCCTGCATCGAAGAGTGCCCGGTTGACTGCATCTACGAGGGCGAGCGATCGCTCTACATCCACCCGGATGAGTGTGTCGACTGTGGTGCTTGCGAGCCGGTCTGCCCGGTCGAGGCGATCTTCTACGAGGACGACACTCCGGAGGAGTGGAAGGACTACTACAAGGCGAACGTCGAGTTCTTCGACGACCTCGGTTCGCCCGGTGGTGCCTCGAAGCTCGGGCTGATCGAGCGGGACCACCCGTTCATCGCCGCTCTGCCGCCGCAGAACACCGACGAGCACTGAATCGATCGGTGGCAACTGAAGCTGTGAGCACCAACGACAGCACGCACGCGCCGTTCCCGGGCCACCCGGGGGCGGCGCGCCGCGTTTCCGACCTCCTGCCGGTCTTCCCCTGGGACAAGCTGGAGCCGTACAAGCAGACCGCGCTCGCCCACCCCGGCGGGCTCTGCGACTTCTCGGTGGGCACGCCGGTGGACCCGGTCCCCGAGGTGATCCAGAAGGCGCTGGCCGCCGCCACGGACACGCCCGGCTATCCGACGGTCTGGGGCCCGGTGGAGCTGCGCGAGGCGGTCGCCGGGTGGCTGAACCGCCGGGTCGGCGCCGAGATCGGCCCGCAGGCCGTCCTGCCGACCGTCGGCTCCAAGGAGCTGGTGGCCTGGCTGCCGACCCAGCTCGGCCTCGGCCCCGGCGACCAGGTCGCCTACCCGAGGCTGGCCTACCCGACCTACGAGGTGGGCGCGCGGCTCTGCGGCGCCGAGCCGGTCGAGTACGACTCGGTGGACGAGCTGGACGGCTCGCGGGTACGCCTGCTCTGGGTGAACTCGCCGTCCAACCCGACCGGCCGGGTGCTCGGCAGGGACGAACTGCGCCGCACGGTCGCCTGGGCCCGCGAGCACCGGGTGCTGCTGGTCAGCGACGAGTGCTACCTGGAGCTGGGCTGGGAGGCCGACCCGGTCTCCGTGCTGCACCCGGACGTCTGCGGCGCCGACGGGCAGGGCCGGCAGCACGAGGGCCTGCTGGCGGTCCACTCGCTCTCCAAGCGCTCCAACCTGGCCGGCTACCGCGCCTCCTTCGTGGCGGGCGACCCGGTGGTGGTCAGGGAGCTCCTGGAGGTGCGCAAGCACGGCGGCATGATCGTGCCGGCCCCCGTCCAGGCGGCGACCATCGCGGCGCTCGCGGACGACGCGCACGTGGCCGAGCAGCGCGGGCGCTACGCGGCCCGGCGTTCGGCGCTGCGGGCCGCGCTGGAGGCGTACGGCTTCCGGGTGGAGCACTCGGAGGCGAGCCTGTACCTGTGGGTGACCCAGGACCGGCCGTGCTGGGAGACGGTGGCCGAACTGGCCGCCCTGGGCATCCTGGTGGCGCCCGGCGACTTCTACGGGCCGGCCGGCGAGCGCTTCGTCCGGGTCGCGTTCACCGCGACGGACGAGCGGGTCGCGGCGGCCGTGGAGCGGCTGCGCGGCTGAGCCGCACCCGCGAAGGGGGCCGGTGTCCAGTACTGGACACCGGCCCCCTTCGTTGTGGGTCCGCCTCGTTGCGGGTCCTGGGTGCGGGCCCCCGCGCGGGCCCGCACCGCACGGCCCGTCAGCCGTCCGCACGCCGCCCGGGTCGCCCCGGCCGCGGGTCGGGCCTAGAGCGGGAGGCCGCCGAGACCGCCGCCGCCGATGCCGCCGAGCAGGCCGGTGATCGGGCTGAGGCCGGCCAGCGGGGAGTTCGGGCCGAGGTCGGCGCCGCCGAGGCGGTTGGCCGAACCGTGCTCGGCCAGGCCCAGGACGTCGGCGCCGGGCAGGCCGGCGGGCAGGCCCGCCGGCAGCGCGCGGGTCACCGAGCCGAGCGGCAGGGCGTCCGTGACGGCGTTGGTGCCGGGGACGGCTCCGGCCAGCGCACCGCCGCCGGGGAGGCTCTCGGTGGCCTGTGAGAGCCCGCCCACCGGGTTGGCGCCGGCGCCGGCGCTGCGGCCCTCGGCACCGTGGCCGGTGACCGCGTCGCCGACCTTGCCCGCCAGGGCGGCCGCGACCTTCGGGGTGATGGCGGAGAGCTGGCCGGTGGTGGCGGCGGTCTTGTCGACCGGGGCGGTCAGCGAACCGGCCTTCTCGTTCGCCTCGGGGAGCTGGTGGGCGACGATGTTGCCGGTGGCGTCGGCGGTGGCGGGCACGCCCGCGGCGACGGTGGCGGCGCCGGTGTCCCCGGCGGCCTGGCCCAGCTCGTGGGTGGTGTGCTGCAGGGTGGAACCCGCGTCGGTGTTGGTCAGCTGGCCCAGCGGCGCGGCCAGGTCGGACCTGGGCACCAGCGCGTCGGCTGCGGACGCGGAGCCGGCCGCGACCAGCGGGGTCGCGCCGGCCGCCACGAGCAGCGCGGCCTGGGCGATCCGGCGCGTGAGGGGGTGAGACATGGGGCTCCTCGAAAGGGTCTGGGTCCGTCCCGTCCGCTAGGGCGGACAACGTCACTACCGCTTCAGAAGCCAGAAGGTTTCGGTCGGTGCAAGGAAAGGGTCTTACCGACGATCGGACGGTATGACCGCTGAACGGCCGTCGCAGCCCGTCCGGCCGGGGCCGGGAACGGGCTGCGCGGCAAGGGAAGTGACGGTTCTGCGCACCGGCGGTCGGTGCGTACCCGGCCGTCCACCCAGGTTGACCCGAATCACCCGTTCGGCGGTGATCCGCTCACCAGTGCGTCAACCGGCGGTCAGCTCTTCCCCGAGGTCGTCAGCGAGACCTGCACCAGCTTGGTCGAGGTGCCGGTCGGCTGCGGCTTCCAGCCGTCCTCGGACTTGGCCTTCCGCCAGATCCGGCCGTCGTACGCGACCGTCTCGATACCCAGCTGCTGGGCCTGCGCCACCGCCCAGTGCGCGACCGCCCAGCCGTTCTGCCGCTCGGCGTCCGGGCCGGCGTCGGTGCTGGTGTTCGGCTCGGGGGTGAGCGAGACGGCGTTCTCCGCACCCTTGACGGTGGAGCTGTACCCGGCCGCCGGGGTCACCGTCCGGCCGAACTCACGGCGCACCCGGTCGGTCAGCGCCTGGGTCCGGTCCGGCCGGCCGGCCGGAGCGGCGGTGCCCGCGGGGGAGGCGGCGCCCGAAGCGGTCGGCGGGGCGGCCTCCTCGGCCGGCTCCGGCTCGGCGAAGTCGTGCACCACGCAGTTCAGCGCGGCGCCCTCGCGGCCGGTGAGCGCCGAGGCCAGCAGGGTCGCCTTGGTCTCGTGCTTGGCGTACGCCTGCGGGTAGCCGCTCTTCTGCACCTGCTGGGCCGCGTCGGTCAGCGGCAGCCGGGTGTAGCCGGGCACCTTGACCAGGCCGTCCAGGAACTTGTTGGTCGCGTAGACCGGGTCCTGGATCTGCTCCACGGTGCCCCAGCCCTGCGAGGGCCGCTGCTGGAACAGGCCGACCGAGTCCCGGTCGCCGCCCGACAGGTTGCGGATCTTGGACTCCTGCATCGCCGTCGCCAGCGAGATCGTCACCGCCCGGTCGGGCAGCCCGCGCGCGTGCGCCACGGCGGCGATCGTCGCCGCGTTGGCAGCCTGCGGGATCTCCAGCGTGCCCTCGCCCGCCGGGGTCTTCACCGAGCAGCCCTCGGGGGTGAGCTTCTGGTCGCGCAGCCAGTACAGGCCCACCGCGACCACCGCCAGCACCAACAGGCCGATCAGCACCGCCCGCAGCGGCCTGCGACGACGCGCGGGCGCCGACTCGTCGCCCTGCCCGCCGCTCTTCCTCCTGGCCACCGCCGCCCCTCTCCACCGTGCTCCTTGATCCGACACCGTACCCACTCGGACGGGTGTACGGCGCCGATGGTTCTGCGACGGGCCCCCGCGGCCTCCCCCGGGGCACGTCTCCGCGACCGGCCCCGGGTCTAGGCTGAACGACCATGAGCAGCCCGAACGCACCCCTGGACCTCACCCTCGACGGCGGCACGCTGACCGCCCGGCTCGTCGACTTCCCGTCGGAGAGCGGCGACGAGCAGGCGCTCGCCGACGCGGTGGAGGCCGCCCTGCGCGCCCACCCGCACCTCACCGTCGACCGGTACGGCAACAACGTGGTCGCCCGGACGAACCTCGGCCGCGCCGAGCGGGTCCTGCTCGCCGGGCACCTGGACACCGTGCCGATCGCCGACAACGTGCCGTCCCACGTCGAGGGCGACCTGCTGTACGGCTGCGGCACCTCCGACATGAAGTCCGGCGTGGCCGTGCAGCTGCGGCTGGCCGCCACCCTGCCCGAGCCCAACCGCGACCTCACCTTCGTGTTCTACGACTGCGAGGAGGTCGAGGCCCACCGCAACGGCCTCGGCCACCTGGTCGCCGAGCACCCGGACTGGCTGGCCGCCGACCTCGCCGTGCTGATGGAGCCCAGCGGTGCCACCGTCGAGGGCGGCTGCCAGGGGACCCTGCGGGTGCAGGTCCGGCTGACCGGCATGCGCGCCCACTCCGCCCGCAGCTGGCTCGGCGACAACGCCATCCACCACGCCGCCGAGGTGCTCGGCCGACTCGCCCGGTACGAGCCGCGCCGGGTGGAGATCGACGGCCTGGAGTACCGCGAGGGCCTCAACGCGGTCCGGATCGACGGCGGCGTGGCCGGCAACGTCATCCCCGACGAGTGCGTGGTGACGGTCAACTTCCGCTATGCGCCGGACCGCAGCGAGGCGGACGCCGAGAAGCACGTACGGGAGGTCTTCAGCGGCTTCGAGGTGACCGTCACCGACTCCGCCCCGGGCGCCCTGCCCGGCCTCTCCCAGCCCGCCGCGCAGGCCTTCCTGGCGGCCGCCGGCGGCGTCGCCCGGGCCAAGTTCGGCTGGACCGACGTCGCCCGGTTCAGCGCGCTCGGCGTCCCCGCGGTCAACTACGGCCCCGGCGACCCGAACATGGCGCACAAGCGGGACGAGCACTGCTCGCTCGCCGCCATCGCCGAGACCGAGGAGCGGCTGCGCGCCTGGCTGACCGCCTGACCGGGACACCGGTCAACGGCCGAACGCCATCTTCCGGTTGCCCAACCGACCTTCCGCCGTTGCCTGAAAACCGGGATCGGCGGGCGTAGGGTTTCGTCATGACAGGCACAGGAGACGAAAAGCACTACGGACACGGCCCTGAGCAGGTGGGGGAGCCGCGCCCGAAGAGGTCGTGGCCCGAGAAGCAGCAGGGCCCGGTGCTGGTGCGCCGGGACCAGGTCGGCACCAGCACGACGGACCAGCGCCTGCTGGACACCACCGGCCCGACGGACTGGCTGCACACCGACCCGTGGCGGGTGCTGCGGATCACCTCCGAGTTCGTCGAGGGCTTCGGCGCGCTGGCCGAACTCCCGCCCGCGATCAGCGTCTTCGGCTCCGCCCGGACGTCGATCGACTCGCCCGAGTACGCGGCGGGCGTGGCGATCGGCCGCGCGCTGGCCGAGGCCGGCTACGCGGTGATCACCGGTGGCGGTCCGGGTGCGATGGAGGCGGCCAACCGCGGCGCCTCGGAGGCCGGCGGCCTGAGCGTGGGCCTCGGCATCGAGCTGCCCTTCGAGCAGGGGCTCAACGAGTTCGTCGACCTGGGGTTGAACTTCCGTTACTTCTTCGTCCGCAAGACGATGTTCGTGAAGTACGCCCAGGGCTTCGTGGTGCTGCCCGGCGGCCTCGGCACGCTGGACGAGCTGTTCGAGGCGCTCACCCTGGTGCAGACGAAGAAGGTCACCCGCTTCCCGGTGATCCTGTTCGGCAGCGAGTACTGGGGCGGGCTCTTCGACTGGCTGAAGAACACCCTGGTCGCGCAGGGCAAGGCGGCCCCGCACGACCTGGAGCTGTTCCAGATCACCGACGACATCGACGAGGTCATGAAGATCCTCGCCGACGCCCGTCGGCCGGCCCACGAGATCTAGGGTCCAGGCCCCGGGGTCCGGTCGGGTCCGGGCCCGTTCGAGTCGGCCGCGAAGGATCAGGCCAGCCCCCGGCGGGCGACCGCCGGGGGGCGGGTGCCCCGGATCGAGGCGACCATGTCCAGCACCTGGCGGGTCTCCGCGACCTGGTGCACCCGGTACACCTGGGCGCCCAGCCAGGCCGAGACGGCCGTGGTCGCCAGGGTGCCGAGCAGCCGCTCGTTCACCGGCCTGTCCAGGGTCTCCCCGACGAAGTCCTTGTTGGAGAGCGAGACCAGCACCGGGAACCCGGTCGCGGTCATCTCCGGCAGCCGCCGGGTGGCCTCCAGCGAGTGCCGGGTGTTCTTGCCGAAGTCGTGCCCCGGATCGATGATCAGCGCGTCCCGGCGCACCCCGAGGCCCACCGCCCGCTCGGCCAGCCCGACGGTGACCCGCAGGATGTCCGCCATCACGTCCTGGTAGCCCACCCGGTGCGGCCGGGTGCGCGGCTCGGCGCCGCCCGCGTGGGTGCAGACCAGCCCGACGTCATGGCGTGCGGCCACCTCGGCCAGCCGCGGGTCCACCCCGCCCCAGGCGTCGTTCAGCAGGTCCGCGCCCACCTCGCAGACCGCCTCGCCGACCTCGTGCCGCCAGGTGTCCACGCTGATCACGGCCTCCGGGTGGCGCTTGCGCAGCTCCGCCACGAACGGCACCGTGCGCCGCAGCTCCTCCTCGACGGTGACCTCGTCGCCCGGCCCCGCCTTCACCCCGCCGATGTCCAGGATCGCCGCGCCCTCGGCCATCGCCCGGTCCGCGGCGGCGAACGCCGCCTCGTCGGCGAAGGTGGCCCCCTTGTCGAAGAAGGAGTCCGGGGTGCGGTTGACGATCGCCATGATCACCAGCTCGTCGTCGGCGAATTCCCGAGCTCCCAGACGCAGTGCCACCGATGTCTCCTCCACAGCTGCTGCGGGTGCGATGATGGCCCCCGGCCTACCGGGAACCATGATCCCACTTGTACCGAGGCCGGCCGGGAAGTCGGGAGGACAGCTCGTGTTCTGGGTGATCGTGGTGGCCATGGCCGTGGTGGTCGGCGGCGCCGCGCTGGTGGCGCTGGGCGGGGGCGGCTCACTGCCGGAGGCGGTGCACGACCGGATCGCGGCGCGGCTTCCGCAGGACCGTCCGCTCAGCCGGGACGACGTGGACGGGATCCGGCTGCCGATGGCCGTGCGCGGCTACCGGATGGACGAGGTGGACGACGTCCTCGACCGCCTCGGCGCCGAACTCGCCTACCGGGACTCGCGGATCGCCGAGCTGGAGGCGGCCGCCACGCTGCGCGGCGCGGTCGAGGCCGGCGGCCCGGACGCGGGCGCCGAACCGCTGCCTGGCCTGGAGGAGTTCGCCAGGGTGGTCGAGCCGGTGGCGACCCTCACCAAGGAGCCCGAGGACGCGAAGCCGGTGCAGGACCAGTGAGCGAACCGCTCGCCGAGCCGGCCGCAAAGTCGCCCGTGCAGGAGCCCGGGCAGGGGTCCGCGGAGCCGTCCGTGGAGCCGTCGAACGGCGCCGTGCTCGGCCCGGACGGCCTGCGCCGCTGCGCCTGGGGGGATTCGGCCGAGGACTACCGGGTCTACCACGACACCGAGTGGGGCCGCCCGGTACACGGCGACGACGCCCTGTTCGAGCGGGTCTGCCTGGAGGCCTTCCAGTCCGGGCTGTCCTGGATCACCATCCTGCGCCGCCGGGAGGGCTTCCGGGCCGCGTTCGCGGGCTTCGAGATCGCCAAGGTGGCCGAGTACGGCCCGGCCGACGTCGAGCGGCTGCTCACCGACACCGGCATCATCCGCAACCGCGCCAAGATCGAGGCGTCCATCGCCAACGCCAAGGTCGCGCGTGACCTCGACGGTGGCCTGGACGCCCTGATCTGGCGGTTCGCCGGCGACCCGGACCGGCCGGCCCCCCGCGCACTGAGCGAGGTGCCGACCGTCACGCCCGAGTCGACGGCACTGGCGAAGGCGCTGAAGAAGGAGGGCTTCCGCTTCGTCGGCCCGACCACCGCCTACGCGCTGATGCAGGCCTGCGGCCTGGTGGACGACCACCTGGCGGACTGCCACGTCCGCACCGCCCTCGACCCGCGTTAGGTCCTGTCCGGGGCCCTGACGGGCCCTGGGGTTCCAGGGCCGGACAGGGCTTAGCGCCCCAGGTACTTCGGCTTCTCCTTGGCGATGAAGGCGCGGACCGCGATCCGGTGGTCCTCGCTGTCGCCCGCCAGGGTCTGCAACTCGTCCTCCTTGTCGAGCAGCTCACTCAGCGTGTGCGCCGCGCCGTAGGCCAGCGACTCCTTGATGGCGCCGTAGGCCACCGTCGGGCCCTCGGCCAGCTCCTTGGCGAACACCCGGGCGGTGGCGGCCAGCTCGGCGGCCGGCACCACCTTGGTGGCCAGGCCCAGCTCCATCGCCTCGGTGGCCTTCACGGTGCGCGGCAGCATCAGCAGCTCGGTCGCCTTGGCGTGCCCGACCAGCCGCGGCAGCGTCCAGGAGGCGCCCGAGTCGGCGGTCAGCGCGATCCCGGCGAAGGCCGTGTTGAAGCCAGCGGTGTCCGCGACGATCCGGAAGTCGCAGGCGAAGGCCAGCGAGGCGCCCGCCCCCGCCGCGACCCCGCCGACCGCCGCGACGGTCGGCTTGCGCATGCCCGCCAGCGCCCGCACCAGCGGGTTGTAGTGCTCGGCGACGGTCTTCAGCGCGCCCTCGCCGGTCTCCTCGGCCCGCTTGAGCTGGCCCAGGTGCTCCTTGAGGTCCTGCCCGACGCAGAACGCCCGCTCGCCCGCGCCGGTGAGCAGCACGGCCCGGACCGCCGGGTCCTCGGCGGCGGCCGCCACGGTGTCCCGCAGCGCCACCTTGGTCGCGACGTCCAGCGCGTTCATCGCCTCCGGGCGGTTGATGGTGATGACGGCCAGGCCGCCGTCGAGCTCGTAGAGCACGGAATCGGACATGGGCGAGGGCTCCCTAGTGATCGTCGTGGGGTCGGTCGTGTGTCAGGATGCCGGAGCGTACGGCCGGGTGGGGAGTGTGAGGTATCGCACCTTCCGGTGGCGTACGGAGCGCCGCCGCGCCGGGGCTTATGGCGGGAAATGTGGCGCTTGGGGGCGGTCCGGCCGTGGTTGCACCGAGAGTGATGTTGGTCATCAGGCCGTGGCATGCGGGATAATGGCTTCCGATCAATGCGTTCGATACCGGCGGTGGACGGACTGCCGGTGCGTAGCTGAGCGGTTGCAGGAAGGGGAACGAGCATGGCGGCCATGAAGCCGCGGACGGGTGACGGCCCGCTCGAAGTCACCAAAGAGGGGCGGGGCATCATCATGCGCGTTCCGCTCGAAGGCGGCGGACGCCTTGTGGTGGAGCTCACGCCTGACGAGGCCGACGCCCTCGGCGAGGCCCTGAAGAAGGCCTGCGGCTGACCGCAGCGGGTGCTCCCCATCTCCTGGAGATGTGCCACCGGGGCCCGGGTACGACACCACGTCGACCCGGGCCCTTCGGGTTCCCGCACGGGGCCTCGTACCCGGCGGCGCGGCAGCCTGACGGCCCGGTGACGCGACGGGCCCCGGGCTTGTCAGCGCTTGACCGCGCAGAGCAGCCCGTCGGAGACCGGCAGCAGCGCCGGCAGCAGCGACTCGCTCTCCCGTACGTCCCGGAGCAGGTCCCGGACGGCGTGCGTCGGCGGGTCCTGCACGTCAGGCTCGGTCAGCCGGCCCTCCTGGAAGACGCCCTCGAAACAGACCATCCCGCCCGGCCGCAGCAGCCGCAGCGACTCCGCGAGGTACTCCCGCGACTCCGCCGGATCCCCGTCGCAGAACACCAGGTCGTACTGGCCGTCCGCCAGCCGGGGCAGCACGTCCAGTGCCCGGCCCGGTATGAACCGGGACCGGTTCGCCGCGAACCCGGCCGCCTGGTACGCCTCCCGGGCCAGCTGCTGGCGCACCGGCTCGGAGTCCACCGTGGTGAGCACGCCGTCCGGCCGCATCCCGCGCAGCAGGTAGACCCCCGAGACGCCCGTCCCGGTGCCGATCTCGGCGACCGCCTTGGCGTCCAGCGCGGCCGCCAGCAGCCGCAGACAGGCCCCGCCGCCCGGCCCGATCGCCTTGATCCCGGTACGCGCCGCCTGCGCCCGGGCGTAGGTCAACACCGCGTCCTCGCCGACGAAGGTGTCGGAGAGGGCCACGCGCGCGGGCCCGAACTCGCTGATGGCTGCCTCTTTCGGAGCCCCGGGTGGCGGCCCGGTGCCGAGGGGATGTCGATATTTCCTGCCACAGATTACTGGCCGACCGGGAACCGCGTACGGCGGCGGGCCGTTGGTGGAACTGGGACCGGGTGAACGGACGCCTTTCGGATACCCCCGGGCACTTTTATCCGGGCTTGACGGGTGAGGTGGATATGGTGGTGGCCCTGCTGGGCAGAAGAGCCGACCGAGGAGGTGTGGCCGAGGGCGACGTCCCTGTGCGGCGGCACATCCGCGGCACCACGTCGGCCCGTACGCCGAAGCCCGTGATGAACCAGCCCGCGCACTCCACCCTGGACCAGCCGGCCGCCGCGACCGTGACGCCGGCCGCCGGTACCGCCGAGGCCCCCGCCGCCCTCGCGACCTTCACCGAGGGCCCCGACGCGCAGAGCTGGACTCCGCCCTCGTGGGAGGAGATCGTCGAGGCGCACAGCGCCCGCGTCTACCGCCTCGCCTACCGCCTGACGGGTAACCAGCACGACGCCGAGGACCTCACCCAGGAGGTCTTCGTCCGGGTCTTCCGCTCGCTGTCCACGTACACCCCCGGCACGTTCGAGGGCTGGCTGCACCGGATCACCACCAACCTCTTCCTGGACATGGTCCGCCGCCGCCAGCGCATCCGCTTCGACGCCCTGGGCGACGACGCCGCCGAGCGCCTGGCCAGCCGCGAGCCGAGCCCGGCCCAGCACTTCAGCGACACCCACTTCGACGCCGACGTCCAGCAGGCGCTGGACACCCTCGCCCCGGAGTTCCGCGCCGCCGTGGTGCTGTGCGACATCGAGGGCCTCTCCTACGAGGAGATCGCCGCGACCCTGGGCGTCAAGCTCGGCACCGTCCGCAGCCGCATCCACCGCGGCCGCTCCCACCTGCGCGCCGCGCTCAAGCACCGCGCCCCCGGCGCGGCCCCCGGCCGTGAGCGCCGGGGCGGCTCCGAGGAGCCGGTGCCGGTCGGCGCCGCCGCCGGTGAGGCGGGCGCGCCGGGCGGGCGTGGACGGAGGCGGTCGTGAGCGGAACCGGCCGGTCGGGACCGGGCCAGCCGGACGCCTCCGGCCGGGCCGCGGCCCGGCGGGGCGGCTGGGCGCTGCCCGGACGCCGGGGCCACGACGGCCCGGACACACCCCTGCTGCCCGCCGAGCCGCCGCCGGGTGAGCCGACGCTGCGGGCCGTGGCCGTACGGCCCGCCGAGCCCGTCGAGGAGCACCACCTCGGGGAGCGGCTCTCCTCCTTCGTCGACGGCGAACTCGGCCACGACTCGCGCGACCGCGTCCAGGCACACCTGGCCACCTGTCCGCAGTGCCTCGCCGAGGCCGACGAGGGCCGCGCCGTCAAGCACCTGCTGACCCACACCGGCACCCCCGGCCCGTCCTCGGCGCTGATGGCCCGGCTGATGGCCGTCGGCACCCTCCAGGACGACCAGCTGCCCCCCGAGCGGTCCCGCCGGGACGACGACGACCTGCCCGGCGGCGGGGTGGCCGCGAGCGGCACGCTCGGCGGCAGCCGGCTCAACGGCGGCTCCTTCGGCCGGGGCGCGGGCGCCTCCTTCGGCGCGGGCGCGCTCGGGGCCGACGCACCGCTGCCGGGGGTCGACCCCAGGGCGTTCGGGCGCGGCGGCTCTGTGCTGCGCCCGCTGATGGGCCGCCGTACCGGTCGGCCCGCCGGCTCCGCCCAGCCGCAGCCCCAGCCCGCCGCCGCGTCGACCGGGCCCGCCATGGTCCGGCAGATCGCGCCGCGCGGGCGCCGCTTCGTCTTCGCCGCCGCCGGGGCCTTCTCGGTCGCCGCGGTGACGCTCGGCGGGGTCGGCTCCTTCGCGGCCCAGAACGGCGAGCAGCAGGGCACCTCGGTCAGCCCGGTCGGCGACACCGGCCGCGGCGGCGGGCACGTCCCGATGAACGCACAGGTCCCGGTGGACTTCCCGGTGCGCCCGGTGGCGGCCACCCGCAGCGCGTTCCCGCCCTACGACGGGTCGGACCGCACCCCGAGCACCGGCATCGCCGGGCTGCACCACGAGAACCGCTAGAGAACCTCCAGCGGGCTCCTCGCCCACCGGTCGGGACGGCCTTGATCATCGGCGGCTCTTCACCACGGCTTCATCACACCGTGGGGTACGAAACCGCTGGTGGCCATTACCCTGTAGGAACCGTCGTCCGCCGAGCTAGGGAGTTTGGGTGTTCAGCGACGTAGGCGCCCTGGAGATCCTGACCCTGGTCATCATGGCCATCGTCATCTTCGGCCCGGACAAGCTCCCGAAGATGATCCAGGACACGATGGGCTTCATCCGGAAGGTCAGGGCCTTCGCCGACGACGCGAAGGCGGACATCCGCAGCGAGCTCGGTCCCGAGTTCAAGGACTTCGAGTTCGAGGACCTCCACCCCAAGACGTTCGTCCGCAAGCAGCTCATGGGCGGCCAGGAGGACCCGCTGGGCCTCAAGGAGATGCGGGACAGCCTGGACATCCGGTCGGTGCTGGACGACAAGCCGGCCGCCCCCGTGAACGGCCGGGCCGGCACGGTGAGCATGGACAAGTCCGGTGTCCCGGCCCCGGCGGCCGCCGGGGCCGGCGCCCCGCTGCAGCCCGGCGAGCGCCCCCCGTTCGACCCGGACGCCACCTGATCCCACGTCGTCGCGACGACGCCACCGCCCCGCCCGGCCGCACGGCTGGCCGGGGCGGTGGCGTGTCCGCCGCTATTGTGCTGATTGTTCCCGCTGTGCCGTCTGTCACTTTCCGGTCCGTTCCGGACCGAAGACGCCCGGCGGGGACGCCGGGGTGCGCCACGATGGGAGCGCGCCACGGCAGGCAAACGTGCGTTGAGGAGGTCCGGGGATGGACGCGACGAGTCATGCGGTGGGGACGGCGACGGCCGGTGGCCCGATGGTCGGCGGGCAGGCCGGCCCGGCCGACCCGCTGGTGCCGTACCTGTCGGCGGACTTCCCCTGGTACGGCCTGGACGACGGCTGGACCGGCCGCCGCTACCTGATGCAGGCCGGCGCGGGCGGTCCGCGCGCCGGGGCGGCCGGCAGCGTCGACTACGGCACCCTCGGCCACGGCGAGGAGCCGGCCAGGCACTACGAGCCGCGCGACATGCGCAGGTTCGCCGTGGTCGTCACGGTGGCCCGCCGGGACAGCCGGCGCAGCGCCGACAACACCGGCACGCTGGAGGCCACCTCGGCGTCCTCCGCCGCCTGGCTGGCCGGCTCCGGCCTGCTCGCCGCCACCTGGCCGGGCCAGCTGGACCGGGCGCTGCGCCAGGACTGGCTGGACCAGCAGAGCTCGCTCGCCTGGGACCTCGCCGACGACCTGGCCGGCCCCGGCTGGTCCACCCTGAGCCTCCCGGTGAACGGCCTGCCGCAGCCCTTCCGCTACCGCGAGTCCGAGTACGGCTGGGTCCTGGCCGGCGAGGCCCCCGGCGTCCTCCTCGGCGCCTTCGGCCGCGGGGTCAGCGCCTACGGAGCCGGCTTCTCCACCGTCCCCGACCTCTCGGCCTACACCCGCCCCTAGCCCGCACGTACGGACTCCGGCCCGGCCCCGCGGCGCCCGTGCGCAAACGCGGACGGGCCGGGCGAAGCCGCCCGGCCCGTCCGACGACCGCAGGGTCAGAACTTGTTCTTCGGGGTGAGGCCGAGGGAGAGGCCGGAGAGGCCGCGCTGGCGGCCGCCGAGCTTGCCGGCGACGGCGCGCAGGGCGGCGCCGGCGGGGGAGTCGGGGGCGGCCAGGACGACCGGGCGGCCGTCGTCGCCGCCCTCGCGCAGGCGGACGTCGATCGGGATCGAGCCGAGCACCGGCACGGTGGCGCCGACGGTGCGGGTGAGGGCCTCGGCGACGGTCTGGCCGCCGCCGGTGCCGAACACGTCGATGACCTCGTCGCAGTGCGGACAGGGCATGCCGGCCATGTTCTCGATCACGCCGACGATCTTCTGGTGGGTCTGCACCGCGATGGTGCCGGCCCGCTCGGCCACCTCGGCGGCGGCCATCTGCGGGGTGGTGACGATCAGGATCTCCGCGTTGGGGACCAGCTGGGCCACCGAGATCGCGATGTCGCCGGTGCCGGGCGGCAGGTCCAGCAGCAGGACGTCCAGGTCGCCCCAGTAGACGTCGGCCAGGAACTGCTGCAGCGCGCGGTGCAGCATCGGGCCGCGCCAGACCACCGGGGCGTTGCCGGGGGTGAACATGCCGATCGAGATGACCTTCACGCCGTTCGCCTGCGGCGGCATGATCATGTCCTGGACCTGGGTCGGCCGGCCCTCGACGCCCAGCATGCGCGGCACGCTGTGGCCGTAGATGTCGGCGTCGACCACGGCGACCTTCAGGCCGTCCGCGGCCATCGCCGCCGCGAGGTTGACCGTCACCGAGGACTTGCCGACGCCGCCCTTGCCGGAGGCGACGGCGTAGACGCGGGTCAGCGTGCCGGGCTTGGCGAACGGGATCTCCCGCTCGGGGGCGCCGCCGCGCAGCAGCTGGGAGAGCTCCTTGCGCTGCTCGTCGCTCATCACGTCGAGCTCGACCTCGACGCCGGTCACCCCGGGGATCCTGCCGACCGCCTCGGTCACCCGGGTGACGATGGTGTCGCGCATCGGACAGCCCGAGACGGTCAGGTAGACCGCGACGCGCACCGCGCCGCCCTCGGCGATCTCGACCGATTTCACCATGCCGATCTCGGTGATCGGGCGGTTGATCTCCGGGTCGTTCACGGTCGCCAGCGCCTGGCGTACGGAGTCCTCCGTGACGCCGGCCGCGACCTCTGTCTCGTTGGCCATGCCTTGATGGTACGGCGCTGGCGGTGCCCCTTAACCCGTCGGTAGCGTGCCGAGGGTCACAGCGCCTCGGAGGTCTCCCGGCGCTCGTCGATCTCCCTGAGCAGAGCCTGGAGTTCGGAGCGGACGCCGCTCAGCTCGGAGGCGATGAAGGCGCGGGTCGCGACCTCGCCGAGACCCTGCCGCAGCGCGGCCACCTCGCGGGTCAGGTACTCGGTGTCGGCGATGTTGCGGTCGCTGCGGGCGCGGTCCTGCTCCATGTTGACGCGGTCCCGGTCGTCCTGGCGGTTCTGCGCGAGCAGGATCAGCGGGGCCGCGTACGAGGCCTGCAGCGAGAGCATCAGGGTGAGGAAGATGAACGGGTAGTCGTCGAAGTGCACCTGGTCCGGCAGCACGGTGTTCCAGCCGACCCAGGCGACCACCACGATCGTCATCCAGACGATGAACCGCCCGGTGCCGAGGAAGCGCGCGATCCGTTCGGAGAGCTTGCCGAACGCCTCCGGGTCGTAGGCGGGCAGGGTGATCAGGCCGGGGCGGGCGGTGCGCGGCTGGTCGAGCCGGGCGCGGGCGGGGCCGGCGGCGACGGCCTCGGCGCGCTGGACGCGACCGCCCTCGCGGGCCCGCAGTTCGCGCAGTTCGCGCAGCTGGCGGAGCTGGCGCAGCTCGCCCTGCAGGCGCTGGCGGGGGGAGTCGTCCCGTCGGCCCTTGCGGTCAGCGTCCACCGGCCACCTCTCTCTCGTCGTCCAGTCCGTGTCGCTCGTCGTCCAGCCCGTGCAGGGCGGCCTCGCGCCAGTCGTCGGGCAGCAGGTGGTCGAGCACGTCGTCGACGGTGACCGCGCCGAGCAGGTGGTCGGCCTCGTCGACGACCGGGGCGGCGACCATGTTGTACGTGGCCAGGTAGCTGGTGATCAGCGGCAGCGGGGTGTTCGGCGGCAGCGGGTCCAGGTCGTCGTCCACCAGCGAGCCGACCAGGGTGTACGGGGGCTCGCGCAGCAGCCGCTGGAAGTGCACGGTGCCCAGGTACTTGCCGGTCGGGGTCTCGTTCGGCGGGCGGCAGACGAAGACCTGCGCGGCCAGCGCCGGCTTGTGGTCGGAGACCCGGACCCGGGCGAGCGCCTCGGCCACGGTGGCGTCCGGCTCCAGCACGATCGGCTCGGTGGTCATCAGGCCGCCGGCGGTGTCCTCCTCGTAGGTCAGCAGGCGGCGGACCGGCTCGGCCTCCTCCGGCTCCATCAGCTGGAGCAGCCGCTCGGCCTCCTCGCCCGGCAGCTCGGAGAGCAGGTCGGCGGCGTCGTCCGGGTCCATCGCCTCCAGGACGTCGGCGGCGCGCTCGTCCTTCAGCTTGCCGATGATCTCGACCTGGTCGTCCTCGGGCAGCTCCTCCAGGACGTCGGCGAGCCGTTCGTCGTCGAGCGCGGCGGCCACCTCGGCGCGGCGCTTGGACGAGAGGTGGTGCATGACGTTGGCGAGGTCGGCCGGGCGGAGCTGGTCGAAGGTGGCGAGCAGGTTGGCGGCGCCCTGGTCCTCCTCGCGCAGGGCGAAGCCGGTGACGGCCTTCCAGTCCAGGGTGAGCGTCTCGCCCCGGGACTTGCGCAGCCGGCCGGGGCGGCCGACCTGCACGAAGACCTTGCTGATCTCCCACTCGCGCAGCCGGGTCTGCACCATCGCGATGTCCAGGACGGTGACGTCCTCGTCGGTCTTCACCCGGGTGACGGTGCGGTCGAGCAGTTCGCCGAGGACGAGGGTCTCGGACGGGCGCTGCTCGAAGCGCCGCATGTTGATCACCCCGGTGGTGAGCACCTGGCCGGACTCCAGGCTGGTGACCCTGGTCATCGGCAGGAAGATCCGGCGCCGGCCGACCACCTCGGCCACCAGTCCGAGCACCCGGGGCGGGCGGCCGCCGAGGCGCAGCGAGACGACCACGTCGCGGACCCGGCCGACCTGGTCGCCGTTCGGGTCGAAGACGGCGACGCCGGAGAGGTGCGAGATGAAGACCCGGGTGCCTGGCCCTGCCATGGACTCCCTCGACTCGCTCGATGCCCGACGGACGGGCGCGAGCGGGCGCGCCCCGCGGCCAAGGCTACCCGCGCACCCCTGGCCCGGCCCGGCGAGCGGCGGCCGTGCGGCGGGGCGCGGAGCACCGCCCGGGGAGCCCCTGACACGGCCGCCGACCTGCACGGGAGGCCGGCGGCCAGATGCGTGGGCGCCCGGGAGAAGGGAGGTGACGGGCTACTTGGCCGAGGAGGCGCTCTGGCCCTTGCGGCGCTTGAAGAGCAGCCTGGGCAGCCCGGCCGGGATCGGCAGGCGCGTGGTGGCGGCGGTGGGCATCGGGGCGGCGGCGTGCGAGCCGTCCGGCATGGCGCCCGGGTGCTCGGTGAGCGTGCCGACCGGCTCCAGCCGCAGCACCCGGCACTCGCGGGCCCAGCGGTCGGCGATGGTGTCGGTGTCGGGCGCGTTCAGCCGCTTGCCCTTGAGCTCCTCGACCGCGCCGAGCCAGGCCTCGCTCTGCGGGGCCGGCTCGCAGACCCGGGCCGACCAGCCGGTCAGCCGGCCGCCCTTGTCCTTGCTGCGGACGGTCACCACGGCGCCCGCCCCGGCGGTGAGCCCGTGCAGCGGCTGCTCGGCGCCGTCGCCGACCACCACCACCGCGCCGTCGTGCCAGGCGTGCCAGAGCGCCCGGCTCTGCTCCTGACCGTCCGCGCGCACCCAGAGCAGGCCGGACTTCTTCGCGGCCTCCTCCAACAGGGCCCGGTCGAGGAAGTCGTCGGCGGTCGCGGCTGCGGCAGGCGTACGGTCCATGGCCGACAGCGTACGGCCTGCGGCGTCCACCGGGTGTCTCACCCGTCGGCCGACAGTTCCATGACGGCAGCACGGGCCTTACCTTAGGAGCGGCCGGATCCACCCCGAGCCAGTCGGACCCGCCCCGAGCCGGCCTGACACCGAGCCAGACCCACCCCGAGCCAGACCCACCCCGAGCCATGAGGAGCGCCGTGCCCGCCGCCAGGTCCGAGACCGCCGCCCCCGACCGTCCCGCCCCGGGCCGGACCGCCGCGGCCGCCCCGCACCCGCTCCCCAGGGTCGACCTGCTGCTGCTCGCGGTCTCCGTCTCCGGCATCTCGCTCTCCGCACCGCTGATCAGCGCCACCGCCGCGCCCGCCCTGGCGATCGCGTTCTGGCGCAACGTGATGTCGGTCGGCGTGCTCGGCCCGTACGCGCTGCTGCGCCATCGCGGCGAGCTGCGCGGGATCGGCCGGCGGGCGCTGCTGCTGGCGATCGCGGCCGGGGTGCTGCTCGCCGCCCACTTCGCGCTCTGGATGCCGAGCCTGCGGATGACCTCGGTGGCATCGGCGACCGCGCTGGTCACCACCACCCCGCTGTGGACCATCCTGCTGATGCGGCTGCTCGGGGTCCGGGCGCCGCGCCTGGTCTGGCTGGGCACGGGCGTGGCCTTCGCCGGCGTGCTGGTGCTCACCGGGGTGGACCTCTCGCTCTCGCCGCGCGCCCTGCTCGGCGACGCGCTGGCGCTCGGCGCGGGCCTCGCCGCGGCCGGCTACATGCTGCTGGGCGCGGAGGTCCGCAAGACCGTCAGCACCACCGCGTACACCCTGGTCTGCTACGCCACCACGGCGGTGGTGCTGCTGGCGGTCTGCCTGGTGGCCGGCACCCCGATGTCCGGCTGGCCGGCCCCGGTGTGGTGGCAGATCGTGCTGCTGATGGTCACCGCGCAGCTGCTCGGGCACTCGCTGAGCAACCGGGTGGTACGGACCCTGGGCGCGTCCGTCACCTCCACCGCGATCCTGCTGGAGACGCCGGGCGCCGCGCTGATCGCAGCGCTCTGGCTGGGCCAGTGGCCGCCCGCGGCGGCCTACCCGGCCGTGGTGCTGATCCTGCTCGGACTGGTCCTGGTGGCCCGCGGCGGCCGCCGCCCGGACGCCGCCTGAGGCCGGGGCCGGTACCCGGGGCGGCGACCGGCCCACCGCGACGGCCCACCAGGACCGGCCCACCGCGACCGGCCCGCCCCGGCGTTCACAGCCAGCCGTTGCGCCGGAAGCCCCGGTACATCCCGATGCAGATCAGCACCACGCTGCCGAGCACCATCGGATAGCCGTACCTGTGGTGCAGCTCCGGCATGTAGTCGAAGTTCATGCCGTAGACGCCGGTGATCATGGTGGGCACCGCGAAGATCGCCGCCCAGGCGGTGATCTTGCGCATGTCCTCGTTCTGCGCCACCGACACCTGCGCCAGATTGGCCTGGAGCAGCGAGTTCAGCAGCTCGTCGAAGCCGTGCACCTGCTCGGTGACCCGGGCCAGGTGGTCGGCGACGTCCCGGAAGTACTTCTGGATGTCCGGGTCGACCAGCCGCTGGAGCGGCTCGGAGAGCTGCTGCATCGGCCGCAGCAGCGGCGCCACCGCGCGCTTGAACTCCAGCACCTCGCGCTTGAGCTGGTACACCCGGCCGACGTCGGTGCCGCGGCCGCCCTTGTTGGAGAAGACGTCGAACTCGATCTCGTCCACGTCGGTCTGCAGCCGGTCGGCCACCAGCAGGTAGTTGTCCACCACCTGGTCGGCGATGGCGTGCAGCACCGCGGACGGGCCCTTGGCGAGCAGCCCGGAGCCGTCCGCGTCGGCCTCCAGCCGGTGGCGCAGCTCCTGCAGCGAACTGTGCCCGCCATGCCGGACGGTGATGACGAAGTCCCGCCCGGCGAAGACCATCAGCTCGCCGGTCTCGACCACCTCGCTGGTCGGGGTGAGCTGGTCGTGCTCGACGTAGCGGATCGTCTTGAAGACGGCGAACAGCACGTCGTCGTAGCGCTCGACCTTGGGCCGCTGGTGCGCGTGCACCGCGTCCTCGACCGCCAGCGGGTGCAGCCCGAAGCGCTGTGCGATGCCCTCGAACTCGGCCTCGGTGGGCTCGTGCAGCCCGATCCAGCTGAACGATCCCGCACCGTCCGGCAGTTGCTGCGAGGCCCGGACCTGGCGGGCCGCCTCACGCGGGCTGCAGGTCTCGCCGTGCCGCTTGCCGTGCCGGTAGACGGCGCAGTCCACCACCGCCGAGACGGACTGGCCCGGGTGGATCGAGTCGAACAGGCCCGCCGCCGAACGGCGGCGGTTGGTGCGGACGGCTGCGCGCAGGCTGTTGATCATCGACATGGCAGGCTCCCTGGGGCAGGAGCCGCCGCACGGCGGCACGGTGGCGGGTGGCCGTGGTGCGACGGCATGGAACACCGGTGGAATGGCGCCTGCGGTCGGTCCTCGGCCTTGCTGGGGCACGCGCTGGAACGACCGGACGCCGGTGAGGGTGCTCTCCCGGCCGACTCGACACTGCCTCGGTCGTCTCGGCGGACGCGGCTGATTCAGCTGCTACTGCTGTTGTTTCAGCCTGCGTGGCGAGGGGTACGGGGAAGGCGTCCGGGCCGGGTAGAGCTGCCGGTACTGCATGGTCGGCTGGTATCCACCGCAACCACCTCCTTCGCGCCGCTGCCCCGGGGGTAGAAGCATCCCCGGTGGCCAGTCGCTCACACTAACATCTGACCGGCCCTCGCCGCTGGGGTGTTCGCGGGCCGGTCCCCCGCGGCGGGTTACGCTCACCGGCATGGCGCACGACTTCCCGCTCTTCGGCGATCCCTCCGGCGGCTCCCCCGACCTCTCCAGGACGGCGGTCCTGGCCGCCGTCGAGGCCCGGCTGCTGACCACCTTCGGCGAGCCGGGCGGCCGCGCCTCGGTGACCTTCCTCGGCGCGGACCGGATCGAGGTGCTGCGCTTCGGCCCGGACGCCGACGGCCTGGTCCGCTACGCCACGCTCGGAATGTCCGCCGCGCCGATGGCCGACCCGACCGCGCCGGTCGCCGACCAGGTGCGCGGGCCGCGCGCGGAACTGCTGCTGACGGTCCGTGGGGGCCGCGACAGCGTCCTCCGGACGCTGGCCACCTTCGCCGCGACCCCGCAGGTGGAAGGCCTGGTACTGGCCCCCGGCGGCTCCCTCGACCTCGGCTCCCCGCTCTGGGACGGCGCGCCGTTCACCTCCGTGCTGGCCGCCGAACCCGGCGGTCTGGTGGCCGACCTGGAGCTGGACGAGCCCGCCGACCCGGTGCGCTTCCTGCCGCTGCTGCCGATGACACCCAACGAGGCGGGCTGGAAGCGGGTGCACGGCGCGGCCGCGCTGGAGGAGCGCTGGCTGAAGCACGGCACGGACCTGCGCGACCCGGACCGCCGCGGGGTACCGCTGGACTGACGCCCGCTCAGGGGCGCGCGGTGCGGCCGCCGCACGGCCGCCCGCACCGGTACGCCCGCGCGCGGGCCGGGCCGGGCTCAGCCCCCGATCGGCTGCGCGCCGGTCGCCTGGGCCAGCAGCGCCTCGTACACCGCCGGGTCGGTGGTGTGCTCGCCGAGCCGGACGGTCTTGCGGCCGCCGTGGTAGTCGCTGGAGCCGGTGGTCAGCAGCCCCAACTCGGCGGCCAGCCCGCGCAGCCGCTCCCTGGTGGGCTCGTCGTGGTCGATGTGGTCGACCTCCAGCGCCGCCAGCCCGGCCGCCGCCAGCTCGGCGATCACCTGCTCGGAGACGGTCCGGCCGCGCTTGACGGCGCCCGGGTGGGCGAAGACGGGCACCCCGCCGGCCGCCCGGACCAGCCGGACCGCCTCGACGGGGTCGGTCTCGTGCTTGCGGACGTCCGCCCGGCCGCCGTTGGCCAGCCAGTCGGCGGTGAAGGCGTCCGAGACGGTGGCCACCACGCCCGCCTCGACCAGGGCGCTGGCGATGTGCGGCCGACCCACCGAGCCGGTGCCGGCGATCCGCTCGACCTGCTCCCAGCTGATGTCGGCGCCGAGCTCGCGGCAGCGCTCGACGACCGCCCGGCCGCGCCGGAACCGGTCGGTGCGCACCAGCTCGCGCTCGCGCGCGAAGCCGGGCTCGGCCGGGTCGAACAGGTACGCCAGCAGGTGCATGCTGACGCCCTCCACCACGCAGGACAGCTCGGCGCCCGGGACGAGGGTCAGCCGGGTGCCGGCGGGCAGCGCGTGCACCGCCTCGGCGGCCTCGGCGTGGCCGGACACGGTGTCGTGGTCGGTGAGCGCCACCACGTCCAGGCCCGCGGCGACGGCGGCCGCGACCAGCTCGGCCGGGCTGTCGGTGCCGTCGGAGGCGTTGCTGTGGGCGTGCAGGTCGATGCGCACGGGGCGGGCTCCTGGAGGTGGGCGCTCGGGATGCCGCCCAGAATAGTCCGCCGCCCCGTCCGCCCGGGGGCCGCGCCTCAAGGCCCGTCAGACACCCCGGCCGGACGGCGCCCAGGGCAGCTCCCGGACAGGGCCGGGCTAGCCGAACAGGCGGGGGGAGACCGCCCCGCAGGGCAGCAGGTCGAGCTCGGCGCCGGCCTCGCGCAGGTCGGTGAGCACCAGCTCGTCGTACATCACCAGCGCGGACTGCTCCGGCCAGGCCACCGCCCAGAGCCAGAGCCCCCGGGCCTCGCCGACGAACACCGCGCGGTCGGCCGGGGCGTCCGGGACGTGGAACATCGGGGTGGGCCGACCGGCCGCCATCAGCTTGGCGTCGGCGGGCTTGTAGAGCGAGACGGACTCGCCGGGATCCGGCCCGCTGAGCCCCGCGTAGCGGGCCCCGAGCCCGACCCCCAGCTCCTCGGCGACCAGCACCAGCTCGCCGAACCCGCCGAGCGGCGCCGGGCCCGCGCAGGCCACGGCGGTGGCGCGGGCGCCGGAGACATCGTCACCGACGTGCGCGATCCCGGTGTAGAGCCAGCCCACCGGCAGCGGCCACGGCAGCCAGACGGGGACCTGTGAGCGGGCGACGGCCACGCCGAGCGCCTCGACGCTCGGGGGCAGCACGGGCTGCATCGGGTGCACGGCTCCGTGCTGGTCGCACTGCCAGGTGTCGGAGAACAGACCGGGGGCGCGGACCCGGCCGGCGCACCTCGGACAGCTTGGCTCGCCCCTCATAGCCGACAACGCTCCTCCCTCCGGACCGCCGCGTCAAGGACGATCACCCGTACGGAGGGCTCGGCGGGACCTGTCGGTGGCGGGCGCCCGGCCCGCGCGGTGTGGGCGCGTTGCGGGCGGTTCCCGCTAGGAAATGTCCCGTCGGGGGCGGTGGCAAACGTCGGCGGCCGCGGGGGCCGACGGAAGCGGGCGCACGGACTGACGCCCCGTCATCGGCGAATGCGGTGGCGGGGCGTCAGTCCGGTATCGGAACGTCGGGGTCGGACGTTCCCGGCTCGTCGGCGGCTGAGCCCTCCTGGGCGGAGGCGCCGCACCGGGTCAGACGGTCGGGCACGGACGGATCAGCAGGCGTTCGCCGGTGCGGGCGGCGGCCTGGACGAGCTCGCGGACGGTTTCGGCGTCGGCGATCAGTCGGTCGGTGGCGTTTCCGTTGGTGTCGTCGAGTCGAAGGATTTCAAAGCGCATGGGCCTGTCCTTTCCTGGCCCCGTCGGGCGGGGCGGTCGCGGCTGAGTCGGTATCAGCCCTGGTGGGGTCTGTCGGGTCGAGCGGAGAACGGCCGGCTCGAAGGTCTGCTGCGGCAAAGGGCTCCCCCCTGCTTGCCAGATGCTGCTGGTGTCGCTGGTGCGGCATGGACCACGGTGTCGTGGTGCTGCTACCGGGCCGTTGCCCGTCCGTAAAGTCCTGGTTTCGGCCGATAGGCGATGACGTCGATGGCGACGATGATTCCCAGACAGAATCAAATATTACCGCAACTAACGACTTTTGTCCCGTGTGGACGCCGGTGGGCCCGGCGGGACGCGCTACGAGCGAGCCCAGAAACCGGCCAGGGCGGCGGCCGTGGCGGTCGGCTGCTCGGCGTTGGGGGAGTGCCCGGCGTCCTCGACCACCACGCGCTCGGCGCCCAGCCGCAGCGCCATGGCGGTCTGCTCGGGCACCGGCCAGGCGTAGTCCCGCACCCCGGAGAGCACCAGCACGGGCAGCGCCGCGGCGGCCGTGGCGGCGGCCAGCTCCTCGACCCGGTCGGGTGCGGCGATCAGATGGCCGCCGGTGGTGGCGAGCGACTGCGGGACGTTGGCCACCCAGCGCTGGTGCAGGAACCGTGCGACCTCGGCGGACGGACGCTTCGCCGGGTCGCCGGAGCCCTCCTCCATCTGCTGGAGCACCTGCCAGATCTCCTCCAGGCTCATCGTCGGCAGCACGTCGATCAGCAGCTTGGTCCGGGCGGCCTCGGACGGTTCGATCGCACCAGGCCCGGTGGACATCAGGGTCAGCGAGCGCCACGGCAGCGGGCCGTCCGCGGCGGCCGCCAGGACGGCCTCGCGGACCACCTGGCCGCCGAAGGAGTGCCCGAGCAGGTGCAGCGGGGTGTCGCCGTCGGCGAGCGCCTCGGACAGCGCCCGGACGTCCGCGCCCAGCTCCCCGACGGCGTACGCCCCGGGGTCGTCCGGTCCGCCGGTCTCGTGCTGGCCGCGCTGGTCGACCGCCGTCACCCGGTAGCCGGCCTCCGCGAGCGGCTCCAGCAGGGCGATGAAGTCCTCCTTGCTGCCGGTGAACCCGGGCACCAGCAGCACGCTCCCGCGCACCGCCCCGGCGGGCTCGGCCCGCAGTGCGGCGAACCCGCCCCGGGCGGTCGGCAGCCGCAGTGCGTGCGCACAACTGGGGAGGGTGAGGAACGGCGGGGTGCTCATGGGCGGTCTCCTGCGGAGGTTCGGCGGCCGGCCCCGGGGTGACCGGCCGGTAACCCCGAGCGTAGTGCGGCGCCCGCGGCCGGTGCGGGAAAAGCCGAGGGGGCGGCGGGTCCGGACCGGACCCGCCGCCCCCTCGGGCGTTCGCTCAGCTCTCCGGGGTGGCCTCGCCGGCCGCGGCCGGACGGCGGCTGCGGGTGCGGCGGCGCGGGGCGGCGGCCTCGGCCGGGGCGTCCCCGGTGCTCTGCGGTGCGGCCTCGGCGGCCGGCTCGGCCTTCGCCTTGGCCCGGCTGCGGGTGCGCGGCCTGCTCGCCGGCTTCTCCGCGGCCTCCACCGCGTCGGCGGCGGGAGCCTCCACGGGGGCCTCGGCCACCGCGGTGGCCGCGCCCTCGCCGGCGGCGCCGCGCGGACGACGGCGACGGCGGCGCGGAGCGGCCTCGCCCTCGACGGCGGGTGCGCCGGCCTCGACGGCCTCGACGGCCACGGCCGCCTCGGCGGGCGACTCGACCACGGCCGCGTCCGCGACCGTCTCACCGGCGCGGGTGCGACGGCGCTCGCGGGAGCGGCGGGCCGGCTTCTCCTCGGCGGCCTCGACCGGGGCGTCGGCCGGCCGGCCGGAGCCGCCCCGCGCCGCGCCGCGGCCGCCCCGGGCGCCGCCGGCCGAGCGCGAACCGCGCCCGCCGGTCTCGCCGAGGTCCTCGACCGCCTCCGCGCCGAGCCCGGCGCGGGTGCGCTCCGAGCGCGGCAGCACACCGGTGGTGCCCGGAGCGATCTTCAGCAGCTCGTACAGGTGCGCCGAGGTGGAGTAGGTCTCCTCCGGCTCGTTGAACTTGAGGTCAAGCGCCTTGTTGATCAGCTGCCAGCGCGGGATATCGTCCCAGTCCACCAGCGTCACGGCGGTGCCGGACGCGCCGGCCCGGCCGGTGCGGCCGATCCGGTGCAGGTAGGTCTTCTCGTCCTCGGGGCACTGGTAGTTGATGACGTGCGTCACGCCCTCGACGTCGATGCCGCGGGCCGCGACGTCGGTGCAGACCAGCACGTCGACCTTGCCGCTGCGGAAGGCCCGCAGCGCCTGCTCGCGGGCGCCCTGGCCGAGGTCGCCGTGCACCGCGCCGGCCGCGAAGCCGCGCTGGGTGAGCTGGTCGGAGACGTCGGCCGCGGTGCGCTTGGTGCGGCAGAAGATCATCGCCAGACCGCGGCCCTCGGCCTGCAGGATGCGCGAGACCATCTCCACCTTGTCGAGCGAGTGCGCCCGGAAGATGTGCTGGGTGGTGTTGGCCACCGTGTGGCCGGTGTCGTCCGGCGCGGCGGCCCGGATGTGGGTCGGCTGGCTCATGTACCGGCGGGCGAGGCTGATGACCTGGCCCGGCATGGTCGCCGAGAACAGCAGGGTCTGCCGCTTGGCCGGCAGCATCGTGATGATCTTCTCGACGTCGGGCAGGAAGCCCAGGTCGAGCATCTCGTCGGCCTCGTCGAGGACCAGCGCGCGGACCTTCGACAGGTCCAGCTTGCGCTGCCCCGCGAGGTCGAGCAGGCGGCCCGGGGTGCCGACGATGATGTCGACGCCCTTCTTGAGCGCCTCGACCTGCGGCTCGTACGCGCGGCCGCCGTAGATCGCGAGCACCCGGACGTCGCGGACCTTGCCGGCCGTCTGCAGGTCGTTGGTGACCTGGGTGCACAGCTCGCGGGTCGGGACGACGATCAGCGCCTGCGGGCCGTCGGAGAGCTGGTCCTCGGTGGCCCGGCCGGCGTCGATGTCGGCCCGGACGACGACGCGCTCGATCAGCGGGAGGCCGAAACCAAGGGTCTTGCCGGTGCCGGTCTTGGCCTGGCCGATGACGTCGTGGCCGGTCAGCGCGACCGGGAGGGTCATCTCCTGGATGGGGAAGGGGTGGAGGATGCCGACGGCCTCAAGGGCCTCGGCGGTCTCCGCGAGGATCCCCAGATCCCGGAAAGTGGTCTTGGCGGGTTCAGCGGTGGTGGACAGGGTGCTGCCTCTTCCGTGTGGTGGGGCCGAGAGCGAGAGAGCGGCGGGCAGCCGCGCGGCTGCGTACGGGCCAGGGCCCTGAATACAGCTGCGCGGACGCACAACCGCGCCGGTCCCTGCGGCCGGCCGGTGGTTCGCGCGGCCCGGTACGGGGCGCGTCGTCGCCGGCGGCGTCGGGGAGGATTCCCGTGAGGGACCTGCGCGGGACCTTCGCCGGGGGCGGCGCGGTCCGCGGCGGCCCTCGCTCGGCCACTGATGCGGTGCCAGGGCTTGAGGTCCAAGCCATGGTCGGAGCCGATCGGCTCTCCGACCGGGCATCCGCGTACATGAGGACCCGGCTTCCGGTACGGACACGTCCTGGTGGACGGTCCCGCTGCGGAGCGGGCTTGCCCGGCACACCGAGACGGCGGTGACACCGTGCGAGCACTACGGGCCTCCCTACCACCATACAGTCACGCGACGACTCGAACACGTGACGCGTCTGACATCGCGGTGATCAAGGGGCAACGAGCGGGTGGCGGGGGCCCCTCCGGCGGGGTCGGCAGGGCCTGCGGGCGCCTTCCGGGGCCGGTGGGGAGGGCCGCGCCGGGCGGTGGCGGCGGGTGGTGGGGGTTCGCGCCGGGCGGGACTAAGGTGGCAGGTCATGGAGACCCATGGGGAGACGCAGGACAGTGCGACCGGCTCGATCGGGGACTGGGCGACCTGCTCGGCCGACCCGGGGTACCGGGCGGCCGTGCTGGACCTGCTCGGCGCCCTCGCGTACGGCGAGCTGAGCGCCTTCGAGCGGCTCGCCGAGGACGCCAAGCTCGCGCCGGGCCTCGCCGACAAGGCGGCGCTGGCCCGGATGGCCTGCGCCGAGTTCCAGCACTACCAGCGGCTGCACGACCGGCTCGCCGAGGTGGGCGCGGACCCGCAGGAGGCGATGCGGCCGTTCGTCGAGCCGCTGGAGCTGTTCCACCGGATGACCGCCCCCTCCGATTGGCTGGAGGGCCTGGTCAAGGCCTACGTCGGTGACGCGATCGCCACCGACTTCTACCGCGAGGTGGCCGTCCGGCTGGACGACGACACCCGCGACCTGGTGCTCGGCGTGATGTCGGACACCGGGCACGCGCAGTTCGCCGTCGACAAGGTGCGGCAGGCCATCGAGGCCGACCCGCGGTCCGGCGGCCGGCTGGCGCTCTGGGGCCGACGGCTGATGGGCGAGGCGCTCAGCCAGGCCCAGCGGGTGGTCGCCGAGCGCGACGCGCTGTCCAACCTGCTGGTCGGCGGCAGCGTGCAGGGCTTCGACCTGGTCGAGGTCGGCAAGATGTTCAACCGGATCACCGAGGCCCACACCCGGCGGATGGCCGCCCTGGGACTGGCCTCCTAGCCCCGTCCGCGGGCACCGGCCGTCAGGCGGGCCGGTGCCGCCGGTGGGCGCCCGGGCGGTGCGGGCGGTGCCGGTGCGCCAGTGCGCGGCCGGCCGCGAGGTCCGGCCGGGCCAGCACCGAGGTGAGCAGCGCCGAGCAGAGCGCCGAGACGGCCAGCGTGGCCGCCGGGTACCGCCCGTCCAGGGCGAAGCGCGCGATCACCCCGCCGAGCAGGGCCGCCACCAGCGCCGTCCCCATCGTCAGCGCCCGGCCGGCCGGGAAGTACGCCGGCAGCGCCAGCAGCGCGGTCAGTCCGGTGACCAGACCGATGAGGACGAAGGCGAGCGACTCGACCAGCAAGGGTGCCTCCCCGATGGCGCGGGTGCGGCGCAGGGGCGGCCGCACTGTCGCCGTACCCCCGGTCGCGGGGCCGTACACGCAGCGGTGCCCCGCACCCTCGGTGAGGGGGCGGGGCACCGTGAAGCGGCTCAGAGCGTGCCGAACCCGACCTTGCGGACGGCCGGCTCGCCGATCTCCACGTACGCCAGGCGCTCGGCCGGGACGATCACACGGCGACCGTGCTCGTCGGTCAGCGAGAAGAGCTTCTCGGTGCCCTCCAGCGCCTTGGCGACCGCGTCCTGGACCTCATCGGCAGTCTGCGGGCTCTCGATCACGATCTCGCGCGGCGCGTTCTGAACGCCGATCTTGACCTCCACGGCTTCCGTCCCTCCGGGGTTGCAGCCATCCACGCGCGGACACCGACCGCCTGGGACAAGCGTTCGCGGCGACCGCGCCGTACGGCTTCACCATAGAGCACCCGATCATCGGCGCGGCGAAGCCCGGCAGATCGCTACTCGGAAGCGGCCTGGGGCCGGTCGTCGTCCTCGTCGCCGGAGCCCGGCTCGCCCGGGTGCATCGGGAAGCCCTTCAGCCCGCGCCAGGCCAGGCTGGCGACCAGCCGCACCGCCTCGTCGCGCGGGATCTGCAGCCCCTGCGAGAGCCAGTAGCGCGCGGTGATCTGGGCCAGGCCGCAGACGCCGGCCGCGAGCAGCTTGGACTCGGCCTCCGGCAGGTCGGTGTCCTCCTGGATGACCTTGCTGACCAGCGTCGCGCTGGCGTCCGAGGCCCGCTCGACGCGCTCGCGCACGGCGGGCTCGTTGGTCAGGTCGGACTCGAAGACCAGGCGGAAGGCACCGGACTCGCTGGAGACGTAGTTGAAGTACGCCTCCATGGTGGCGGCGACCCGCTGCTTGTTGTCGGTCGTCGCGGCGAGCGCCGAGCGGGTCGACTCGACCAGCGCGTCGCAGTGCTTGTCCAGCAGCGCCAGGTAGAGCTCCAGCTTCCCGGGGAAGTGCTGGTAGAGCACCGGCTTGCTGACCCCGGCGCGGTCGGCGATGTCGTCCATGGCCGCCGAGTGGTAGCCCTGGGCGACGAACACCTCCTGGGCGGCACCGAGCAGTTGTTCACGGCGGGCGCTTCGCGGCAGGCGGGCACCGCGCGGGCGCTCCTGCGCCTCCTGGATGGCCGTCACGGCGCTCCTCACTTCACGGGTTGTTCGGGGCGGGCAAGGTGACTGATTCTACTTTTCGGTAACCCCGTTCGCGCTTGGCGAGCGTGAGAAAAGCTCCGGGCCCCCTTGTCAGGTGCCCACAATACGGCGCTGACCACGGCAGTCGGCAGTGGTACGACAAGGGATGAGACGACCGGGCCGGGAGAGGCCGGGGCCTGGGCCCGCGGGGGTGCTTCTCACTACCATCGTCCACCATGAGCAGCGCTGAGCAGCAGGTACGCACGTCGGCGGGGGAGCCCGCGCAGTTCCGTACGGTCGAGATCCCCGGTGCGGTGCTGGCGGTGAGCGGCCCCGACGGCGGGCCGGTGGACGGTGCGGACGGCGCCGGGGTGCGGGAGCCCGCGCTGTTCGTGCACGGGCTCGGCGGCTCGGCGGGCAACTGGACGGCCCTGATGGACCGGCTCCGCGACGTGGTCGACGGCGAGGCCGTCGACCTGCCCGGATTCGGCCGCTCCGCCCCGCCCGCCGACGGCAACCTCTCGGTCAACGGCCACGTCCGCGCGGTGATCGGCTACCTGGAGGCGACCGGGCGGGGGCCGGTGCACCTGTTCGGCAACTCGCTCGGCGGCGCGGTCTGCGTGCGGCTCGCGGCCCTGCGCCCGGACCTGGTGCGCAGCCTCACCCTGATCTCGCCCGCGCTGCCGGAGCTCCCGCCACAGCGCAGCGCCTGGCCGACCGCCCTGCTCGCGGTGCCCGGCCTGCCAGCCCTGCTGCGCCGGCTGCCGTCGAACGGCCGCAGCGTGGAGGACGCCACCGACGGCCTGCTGCGGCTGGTCTACGGGGACCCTGCGGCGCTGGCCCCGGCGGTGCGAGCCGAGGCGGTGGCCGAGTACCGGCGCCGGACCGAGCTGCCGTACGCGATGCCGGCGCTGGTCGGCTCGGCGCGCGGGATCGTCTCCGCCTACACCGAGCGCGGCGACCAGGCGCTGTGGCGGCAGGCCGAGCGGGTCCGGGTGCCGGTGCTGCTGGTGTACGGACTGCGCGACAAGCTGGTCTCCTACCGCTCGGCGCGGCGGGCCTGCGCGGCCTTCGCGGACGCCCGGCTGCTGGTCCTGCCGGACTCGGGGCACGTGTCGATGATGGAGTACCCCGACCAGGTCGCCCGGGCGGTGCGGGAGCTGCTGGGCGCGGACGCGCGGTAGGCCCGGTCCGGCCGGGCGCGCGGACGGACCGGGCGGACCGGCCGGACCGGGCGGCGATAACGCCCCGGTTCGGGGCGAGGTCACGCCGGTTCACTCGTTCAGGTGGCAACCAGCCAGGTGACCGATGGAGGGCCGCCGGCCGGTCCTACCTTTCTGCTGTCGGACCGAACAGGTGTGGGGGAGGAGCGGGCGCCGGACAAGGCCGGCGGCCGCGAACAGGGGTGCCGGCGGGTCGGGTGCGACCGCCGGAGCGGGCGTGTGCCCGGAGGGGCGGGTGCCCGCCCCGGCCGCCCGGCCCGTTCGAGCCGTCCGGCGATCCGTTGACCCGTCCGTCGATCCGCCCTGCTCTGGAGGTCTCCCGTGCGCGTTGCACTGCTCACCGAGGGCGCCCGACCATTCGCACAGCGTAGCGCGGGCGGCTGGTGCGCCCGACTGGTCGAAGGCCTGGGCGAGCACGAGTTCGAGCTGTACGTACTGGCCGGGGCGGCCGGCTCGGGCGTCGCCGACAGCCCCTCGGGCCGCTGGCACGGGGTGCACGAGCTGGCCCTGTGGGGCCGGCGGCCGCCCGGCCGCACACCGGGGGCGCTGCGCAGACGGCAGTACGTCCGGGCCTACGAGGACCTGGTCCGGGCCCTGGTGATGCCGGGCGGGCGGGCCTCCTTCGGCGCCGGGCTGTACCGGCTGGCCGCGCTCGCCCGCGAGGACGGCGCGCTGCCCGCCTTCCTCGGCTCCGCCCACGCCCGCCGCGCGCTGGAGCGGGTGTGGCGCTCGCCCGGGGCCGACACCTCGGCCGGGCAGCCGCTGGTCTGCGACGTGCTGGTCGCGGCGGACCTGCTGGAGCAGTGCCTGCGCCCGCTCTCCGCCCCCTGGTACGGCACCGGGCCAGGCGGCCTGGGTGCGGCCGACCTCTGCCACGTGGTCGGCGGCGGGCCGGCGGCGCTGCCCGCGCTGGTGGCCAAGCGGCTGCACGGGGTCCCGCTGGTGGTCACCGAGCACGGGCTGCACCTGCGCGAGCAGTACCTCGGCTACCGGGAGGCGCCATACCGGTGGCCGGTCCGGGCGCTGCTGCTGTCCTTCTTCCGGGCGCTCACCGAGGAAACGTACCGGCAGGCCGCGATACTGACCCCCGGCAGCGCCCACGACCAGCAGTGGCAGCGGCGCTGCGGGGCCGACCCGTCGCGCACCCGGGTGGTGTACGAGGGCACCCCGGCGGTGTCCCGGGCGCCGGCCGGTCCCGAGCCCGCCGCGCCGACCCTGGTCTGGGCCGGTCCGCTGGAGCCGGGCCGGGACACCGAGCTGATGCTGCACGCCTTCGCCGGCGTCCGGGCCGAGCTGCCGGGGGCGCGGCTGGTGGTCCACGGCGAGCAGGCGGCGCCCGGCTACCTGGCGCACTGCCGGGCGGTCGCCGGGCGGCTGGGGGTGGCCGACGCGGTGGAGTTCGCCGGCCGGCCGGCCTCGACCGCCGAGGCGTGGGAGGGCGGCACGGTGGTGGTCTTCTCGGCGCTCTCCCAGCGCAGCCCCCGGCTGCTGGCGGACGCGATGCTGAGCGGGCGGGCCGTGGTCTCGACGGACGTGGGCGTGGCCCGGGAGGTGGTCGGCCCGACCGGGCTGCTGGTGCCGCCGCGCGATCCGCGGGCGCTGGCGGCCGCCTGCCTGGCGCTGCTGCGCGACGAGGAGCGCCGCGCCCGGCTGGGGCTGGCGGGCCGCCTGCGGGCGCAGGAACGCTTCGCCGTGGAACCGGTGATCGGCGCGTTCCGGGAGGTCTACCTGGAGCTGGTCTCGCAGTGGCCCGCCTTCCCGGCGGCCGAGGGCGCCGGGGCGGTCGGGGAGCACCCGCGCCCGTTCGCCCGGCCCGCCGAGTACTGGCTGGCGGACGGCCGGGGCGCGGGCGCCCCGCAGGCCGCCGCGGCCGCCGGTCCGGACGACGGCCCGGACGCCTCCGGGAGCGGATCGCGGGACGGACGGCAGGACGGGCCGCGGGCCGGGCGGGCCGAGGAGGCGCGCGAGCGCCCCGGCGCCCTGGCCGAGGCGGTCTGATGACCGGCAGCGGCCCGACCGCCGGCGCCCCGGCGGTGCCGGGCGGGGGCGCCGGCGAGGCGGCCGGGGGTCCGGCGGGCCGGGTGACGGGCGATCCGGTGCGGGAGGTGATGGCCGCCCACCGGGTGCTGTGCGAGCGGGCCGTCGACCCGCTGGAGATCGCCGCTGGCCTGGAGGAGGCCGGGCTGGGAGCGGCGGCGGCCGCCCGGTGCCGGCACGCCGATCTGTTCTCGCTCGCCGAGGAGCTGTACGCCCGGGTGCCGCGCCGCCCGCCCGGTCCGGCGCAGGCGGCCGGCGGACGGGAGGGCCGGCGGCGGCGCTTCGGCGCGGCCCTGCGGGTGGCCGCGCTGGCGGCGCTGCCGTGCGCCGCGGCGGCCGCTCTCGGAGGCGCCCGGCCGGTCCTGCTGCCGGTGGCCGTCCCGCTGGTCCTGCTGCCCGAGCTGGCCGCCGGGGCCGCCGGAGCCGCCGGAGCCGCCGGGGCCGCCGGAGCCGCCGGGGCCGCCGGGGCCGACAAACCGGAGCAGCCGGGGCAGCCGGAGCAGCCGGTCCGCGCACGGCGGCCGGTGCTGCTGGCCCACGGGCTCGGCGTGGCGGGCCTGTTGCTGCTGCCGCTGGCCGGGGCGCCCGGTGGCGCGGCCGGCGACGGCCGGGTGACGGCCGCCCTGGTCCTCGCGGCCGCGCTGTCGGCCGGGTCCGCGGACTGGGCCGCCCGCTGGTTCCGGCACGTCGGCCGGGGCCACCTCGGGACGGCGGGCACGCTCGCCGAGTTCCGCTCCCGGATGCGGCCGGTGCTGCCGGTCGCCGTCGCACTGCACCTGGCCGTCCTGGCCGTGCTCACCTTCGCCGCCCTCGCCGTGCTCACGGCCGTCGCCCCGCGCCCCGGCCCGGACCACGGCGGCGGGCTGCTGCACCTGGCGGTCGAGCGCGCCGACGGCGCCCAGTGGGCGGCGCAGGGCGTGCTGGGACTGCTGCTGGTCCTGCCCGCGCTGCTGGCCCGCTGCGGCCGGACCGCCACCGCCGCGCTCGGCGCACTCGCCGGGCCGGTCCTCACCGCGGCCCTGCTCGCGACGGGCCGCAGCCTGCCGTCCGCCGGACTGCTCGGCGGCGGCGCGGTCGCGCTGGTGCTTTTCGGGTATGCGTCGGTGGTGCTCGGCCGGGCCGGTGCACACCGCTGAACCTCCCCCTGTTCACTCTGTCCGCCAGGTCGATACCCGACCTCGCTTCGTGGAAGGACACCCCCCGATGAGGGTGCTGCTGCTGGGCGCCGACGGCTTCATCGGCCGCCGGGTCACCGATCGTCTGCTCGTGGACCAGGAGTTGCAGGTGACGGTGCTCGGCCGGCGCGACTCCGCCGACATCCGCTTCGACCTGACCGCCGGGAGCCCGGGTGCGCTGGCCCGCTTCCTGGACGCGGTCGCACCCCAGGTGGTGATCAACTGCGCGGGCGCCACCTACGGCAGCTCGCGGACCCTGATCCGGGCGAACACGCTGGCCGTCGCCACCGTCTGCGAGGCGATCCGGCGCAGCCGGGAGCCGGCCCGGCTGGTGCACGTCGGTTCGGCCGCCGAGTACGGACCGGTACCGGGCGGGGTCCCGGTGGCGGAGAGCGCCGAGCCGCGCCCGGTGGGCCCCTACGGGGTGTCCAAGCTGGCCGGGACGGAGCTGGTGCTTGCCTCCGGGCTGGACGCGGCGGTGCTGCGGGTGTTCGACGTGGTGGGCCCCGGGTCGCCGACCGCCTCGCTGTTCGGCCGTCTCGCCGAGGGGCTGCGCCGGGCGCTGGAGCGGGAGGAGTCCCAGGTGAGGATGCCGGACCTGTCCGGATACCGGGATTTCGTGGACGTCCGGGACGTCGCGCGGGCGATCCAGGCGGCGGCGGTGTCGGCCGCCACCGGCGTGATCAACATCGGCAGCGGGCACGCCGTCCGGGCCCGGGACGCGGCGCAGCTGCTGGTCCGGGCGTCGGGCTTCGAGGGCTCGATCGTCGAGGAGAACCGGCCGGTGCTGCTGCCCGCGCAGGTCGGCGGACCGGTCGAGCAGTCGGCCGGGCACCACCTGCCGGGCCACCGGGTGCTGGAGCCGCGGCCCACCGAGGGCCGGGTGCCGGTCGGCGAGCCGGTGCCGTGGCGGCAGGCGGACGTGCGGACCGCCCGGGACCGTCTCGGCTGGCGGACGCAGGTGCCGCTGGAGGAGTCGCTCGGGGACGTCTGGCTGGAGACGGCCTGCCGGGTCTGACTCCGGGTCCGACCCCGGGCCGGTCGGCGCGGCTGCGGTGGCCCGAGGGGCCGGTCCACGGCGGGCCGCCGCGCCGCTGACCGGCCCCGGAGCCCGGTCCCACGATCCGACGCCGGTCGTCTCGCCCATCGGACGGGCTGTCTCGGAATACCGGGGCCGCGTGACACTGTTGGCCTAGCAGAGCCACCTCGGTGGCGGAGCAACAAGCCCCAAGAGGTTGGCCCTGGCCACCTGAACCGACGACCATCGGAGTCCCCGTGTCGCTGCCACCCCTGGTCGAGCCGGCCGCCGAGCTCACCGTTGACGAGGTCCGCAGGTACTCCCGCCACCTGATCATCCCCGACGTGGGCATGGCCGGGCAGAAGCGGCTGAAGAACGCCAAGGTGCTGTGTGTCGGCGCCGGCGGCCTGGGCTCGCCCGCGCTGATGTACCTGGCCGCCGCGGGTGTCGGCACCCTCGGCATCGTCGAGTTCGACGTGGTGGACGAGTCCAACCTGCAGCGCCAGATCATCCACGGCCAGTCGGACATCGGCCGCTCCAAGGGCGAGTCGGCACGGGAGTCGGTCAAGGAGATCAACCCCTACGTCAACGTGATCCTCCACGAGGAGCGCCTCGACAACGACAACGTGATGGAGATCTTCTCCGGCTACGACCTGATCGTCGACGGCACCGACAACTTCGCCACCCGCTACCTGGTGAACGACGCGGCGGTGCTGCTCGGCAAGCCGTACGTGTGGGGCTCGATCTACCGTTTCGACGGCCAGGCCAGCGTGTTCTGGGCCGAGCACGGCCCGTGCTACCGCTGCCTCTACCCGGAGGCCCCGCCGGCCGGCATGGTCCCGTCCTGCGCCGAGGGCGGCGTGCTGGGCGTGCTCTGCGCGTCCATCGGCTCGATCCAGGTCACCGAGGCGATCAAGCTGCTGGCCGGGGTCGGCGACCCGCTGGTCGGCCGGCTGATGATCTACGACGCCCTGGAGATGAACTACCGCCAGGTGAAGGTCCGCAAGGACCCGAACTGCGCGCTCTGCGGTGAGAACCCGACGGTCACCGAGCTGATCGACTACGAGGCCTTCTGTGGCGTCGTGTCGGAGGAGGCGCAGGCCGCCGCCGCCGGTTCGACGATCACCTCGAAGCAGCTGAAGCAGTGGCAGGACGACAAGGAGGACATCTTCCTGGTCGACGTCCGCGAGCCCGGCGAGTACGAGATCGTCAGCATCCCCGGCGCGGTGCTGATCCCGAAGAACGAGTTCCTGATGGGCAACGCGCTGGAGTCGCTGCCGCAGGACCGGAAGATCGTGCTGCACTGCAAGTCGGGCGTGCGCTCGGCCGAGGTGCTGGCCGTGGTGAAGTCGGCCGGCTTCGCCAACGCCGTCCACCTGGGCGGCGGCGTGCTCGGCTGGGTGAACCAGATCGAGCCGCACAAGCCGGTCTACTAAGGGCACCAGAGGCTCCGAACGCGGAGGAGGGCCCGCCGACCGTCACGGTCGGCGGGCCCTCCTCCGTCTGTCCGGACCCTCTAGGCCCTGTCCGGACAGGGCCTAGAGCGCGCCCTTGCGCTGGAGCACGTTGTAGGAGATCCAGCCCGGCAGCACCGGCAGCCAGAAGGTGAGCGCCCGGTAGAGGAACACCGCCGGGGTGGCCACCGCCGGGGGCACGTCGGCGACGGTCAGGGCGCCGATCAGGGCGACCTCGACCGGGCCGATGCCGCCGGGGGTGGGGATGGCGGAGCCGGCCGCGTTGGCGGTCAGGAAGACCACCGCGACCGCGGAGAAGCTGATGCTGCCGCCGAAGGCCTGCACCGAGGCGTCCAGGCAGGCGGTGAAGGACAGCGTGAGCAGCAGGATGCCGCCGAAGCCGGTGACCAGCTTGCTGGGCGTCTGCATCAGGTCGAGCATCCGGGGCACCACGCCGAAGAACAGCGAGCGCAGCCGGTTCAGGACGAACCGCCGCAGCGGGGCGACGGCCGCGACCACCAGGGCGAGCACGGCGGCGGACAGCACGCCGATGATCACCGCGCGGGAGGCGGAGAGGTCGCCGTTGGTCTGGCTGCCGGTGATCAGGCCGAAGCTGAACAGCAGCAGCAGGTGCCCGGCGAGGCCGGCCAGCTGCGAGGCGCCGACCGAGGCGACCGCCTGGCCGGAGCGGATCCCGGCCTTCTGCAGGTAGCGGGTGTTGAGCGCGATGCCGCCGATCGCGGCGGGCGCCACCAGCTTGACGAAGGACCCGGCGATCTGGGCCGCCACCGTGCGCCGGAACGGCAGCTTCTCCGGGACGAAGCCGGTCAGGCTCATCGAGGCGGCGACGTAGCTGAACGCGGCCGCGGCCAGGGCCACCGCCGCCCAGGCCCAGTTCATCTGGGAGAGCTTGAGCTGGGCCGGCTTGATGGTGGTCAGCGCCAGGTAGGCGGCGAAGGTCAGCGCGATGACCATGATCAGGGTCTTCGGCTTGAGCCGTTCCAGCTTCGCCGTCTCGGTCGGCGCCTCGGGGGCGATCTGGAGGATCTGACCGCGGATCCGGCTGAGCAGGTCCTCGCCGGCCACCGCGATGTCCTCCTCGGCCTGCTGCTGGGTGCGCTCGCCGGCGGCGACCTGCTCCAGCGCCCTGGCCCGGGCGGCGGTCCTGCGCTCCTTGGTGAGCTTCTTCAGGTCGACCCTGGTGGAGCGGCTCATCCCGACCGGCTGGAGCAGCGGCAGCGCCTGCGCCACCCGGTCCGCGCCGAGCACGGCGTTGGCGGTGGCGACCGCCCGCTCCGGGCCGATCCGCAGCGCGAAGGTGGTGAGCAGCTGGGCGACGTCGATCCGCAGGGTCAGGTCGGTGGCGGCGATGTCGCCGCCGGAGAGGTTGACCAGACAGGCCGATTTGCCGTCCACCACCAGCAGGGACTCGCCGGTGAGCCGGCGGTGGGCGATCCGGCGCTCGTGCAGGGCCGCGACGGACTCCCACAGCGAGGCCATCACCTGGTCGGTGACCTCCTCGTCGGCGAGGTCGTCCAGGGTGCGGCCCTCGACGTTCTCGTAGACCAGGATCGCGGCGTCCGGGCCCAGCTCGGAGGTGGCGACCAGCTGCGGCGCGCGGGCCCCGGAGGCGGCCGCCGCGTACGCGATCAGGGCCTCCTGCTCCAGTGCCTGGCGCAGCGACTGGGGGCTGCGCCGGACGGCCACCGAGCGCAGCCGCAGCCGCCGCCAGGCGCGGTAGAAGAAGCCGGAGGCCTGCTGCTCGCGGTCGATGATGTGGACGTCCAGCGGCGGGCCGCTCTGCTGGGCGACGAAGTAGCGGCGGGTGCCGCCGGGGGCGTCGGCGGCCCGGTGCGCGCTGGCCGGGGTGAAGCCGACCTTGCGCAGGCCGATCATCAGGTGCTGGCCGGTGGGCCGGATGTTCGGCGAGCCGATCGCGTACAGCGTGCCGTAGGCGACGGACCAGCCGATCAGCACGGTGAGCAGCAGGGACAGCGGGGTGGTGTAGCCGCCGAACAGCTCGGTGATCCCGCTGAAGACCACCACCACCCACAGGGCGACGCGCCAGCGCGGCCGGCTCGACATGCCGACCGCGGTCATGTAAGCGATCACCGGGGCCAGATAGCCGTGCACGGGGTCGGTGAGCGTGCCGGTGCTCTCCAGCGGGAACCGGGTGAGGGCGTCCCGGATCTGCTCGGAGGCGCCCTCGGCCACCCACCAGTCGATGCCCAGCGAGACGCCGTAGGCGAGCACCGAGGCGAGGACGCCGTCGGCGACCCGCAGGCCGTCGCGTTTGATCAGCCGCTCGACCGCGAAGGCCAGCGGGACGGCGAGCACCGCGACGCTGGAGACGAGGCCGGCGATGGTGGACAGCACCGGCGAGAACCGGGGGGCGTTGGAGGCGATGTCCAGCTCGATGCCGGTGGTGGTCGAGGTCGCGACGCCGGCCAGGACGAACACCGCGACTATGCCGAAGACGCCGGCCAGGAAGCGGATCAGGTCCGACGGCCGGTGCGCGCGGGCGGCGAGCAGCGGCTCGTCGACGTCCAGGTGCGGGGTGTCCTCGTGGGCGTCGTGCTCCTGCGGGGGCGCGGGCTGCTGCGCGGGGACGCCGGCGGCCGGCGCCGGGCCGGTCGCGGCCTCGGGTGCCTCGGGTTCCTCGGGTGCCTCGGCCCGCGGGCTGAGCGGTTGCGGGGTCTTGATCGTCCGGTCCTTGATCAGGGAGACTTCCGGCGTCGGCTCGGCGGCGGGCCCACCGCCGGGACCTGCGGGCACGGCGTTTGCGGACTCGTCGGAGTCCTCGTCCACGCCCACGTCTGCCGTCCCGGTCATCTGGTCTTGTCCTCGTATCACCACTCACCGCCCCGAAGATGGTGGCATGCCTCGGCGCCCCGTGCTGGACAGGGGGCGCATCGGGCGCGGCGGATCGTTCGTACGGTCCCGCCCGCTTCCCCGGGTGGGGAAGAATGCCGCAGGTGACGGACGCTACCGACGACGGCGCGCTGCCGCCCTTCGCCGAACTGGTGCTCGACCTGACCGAGCGGATTCCACCCGGCCGGGTGATGACCTACGGGGACGTTGCCGAGTACCTCGGCCACGGCGGCCCCCGGCAGGTCGGCCGGGTGATGGCCCTGTACGGCGCCGCCGTGCCCTGGTGGCGCGTGATCCGCGCGGACGGACGCCTCCTGCCCGGCCACGAGCGGCGGGCGCTCACCCGCTACCGCGAGGAGGGTACCCCGCTGCGCGAGCACGCCGACCCGCCCCGGGTCGATCTGCGGCGGGCCCGCTGGGACGGACGGTAGCCGGGCGCCCGCACGGAAAACCGGAAACCGGTGCGCGGACGGGAATGACGGGGCAGGATCGTAGGCTCGATACGGACGGGCCCCTCGCGGGGCCCGCCTTCCGTCGCCCGCAGCACAACCCCCAGGACGTCCGTGAGCTCCCCCTACCGTCTGGTGCGCAGCCCCCTCGCCCAGCCCGCCCCGCCCGTGCTGGACGAGTACCAGCGCGCCGTGGTCGAGCACGCGGGAGGCCCGCTGCTGGTGCTCGCCGGGCCCGGCACCGGCAAGACCACCACCCTGGTGGAGGCCGTCGCCCGGCGGATAGAGGACGGCACCGACCCCGAGAAGATCCTGGTCCTGACCTTCAGCCGCAAGGCCGCGACGGAGCTGCGCGACCGGATGTCCGCCCGGCTCGGCGCCGCGGCCGCCGGCCCCCGGTCCACCGCCCTGCGCCCCCCGCAGGCCACCACCTTCCACTCCTTCTGCTACGCCCTGCTCCGCGCCCACCAGGACCCGCAGGACTACGCCGAGCCGCTGCGCCTGCTCTCCGGCCCCGAGCAGGACGTCATGGTCCGCGAACTGCTGGCCGGCGGCGCCGAGGACACCCGCCTCGGCACCTCCCGGATCGGCTGGCCGCTCGACCTGCGGGCCTGCCTGACCACCCGCGGCTTCGCCGACGAGGTCCGCGCCGTACTCGCCCGCAGCCGCGAACTGGGCCTCGGCGAGGCCGAGCTCGAACGCTTCGCCGAGGGCGTCCAGCGCCCCGACTGGGCCGCCGCCGCCCACTTCCTCGCCGACTACCTCGACGTCCTCGACCTGCGCGGCGTCCTCGACTACGCCGAGCTCGTCCACCGCGCCGTGCTGCTCGCCGAGCGCCCCGAGGTCGGCGAGGAGCTGCGGCAGCGCTACGAGGTCGTCTTCGTCGACGAGTACCAGGACACCGACCCCTCCCAGGTCCGGCTGCTGCGCCAGCTGGCCGGCGGCGGACGCGAACTGATCGCCGTCGGCGACCCGGACCAGTCGATCTACGCGTTCCGCGGCGCCGACATCAACGGCATCCTGGAGTTCCCGCAGACCTTCCGCCAGGCCGACGGCAGCCCCGCCGAGGTCAAGGTGCTGCGGGTCTCCCGCCGCTCCGGCGCCGTGCTGCTCGCCGCCTCCCGCGAGCTGGCCCGGCGGATGCCGATGGGCCGGCTGCCCGCCGACAAGCTTGCCCAGCACCGCGCCCTGCTGCCCGCCCGCGAGGGCGGCCGGGTCGAGGTGTACACCTACCCCACCCCCGGCACCGAGCTGGACTCCATCGCCGACCTGCTGCGCCGCGCCCACCTGGAGGACGGCGTGCCCTGGGGCGAGATGGCCGTCCTCGTCCGGGCCGGCGCCCGCTCCATCCCCGGCGTCCGGCGCGCGCTCGGCGCGGCCGGCGTCCCCCTGGAGATCGACGGCGACGACCTGCCGCTGCGCGAGGAGCCGGCCGTCGCCCAGCTGCTGCTCGCCCTGCGGGTCTGCGCCGAGCAGGCCGCCCGCCGCCCCGGGACCGAGCGGCCCGGCCCCGAGGCCCCGGACCCGCTGACCACCGAACTCGCCCACGGCCTGCTCACCGGCCCCCTCGGCGGCATGGACGGCTCCGACCTGCGCCGCCTCGGCCGCGCCCTGCGCGAGGAGGAGCGCGCCGCCCTGCGCGCCGCCGGCCTGCCCGCCGCCGCGCTGCGCCCCGCCGAGGAGCTGATCCGCGAGGCCCTCGCCGAACCCGAGCGGCTGGTCGCCCTCGACCCCTCGTACGCCCGCCGCGCCCGCGACCTCGGCACCCTGCTGCGCAAGGTCCGCGAACGGCTGGCCGGCGGCTGCACCGCCGAGGACGCGCTCTGGGACCTGTGGGACGGCAGCCGGCGCTGGCGCGAGCGCCTGGAGCGGGCCGCCCTGCGCGGCGGCGCCGCCGGCCGCAACGCCGACCGCGACCTGGACGCGCTCTGCGCCCTGTTCGAGACCGCCGCCCGCGCCGAGGAACAGGTCACCGGCCACCGCAGCGCCCTCGACCTGCTCGCCGAGCTGGAGGCCCAGGACATCGCCGCCGACACCCTCACCGTGCGGGCCGTCCGCCCCGAGGCCGTCCGGCTGATGACCGCGCACCGCTCCAAGGGCCTGGAGTGGCGGGTGGTCGTGGTCGCGGGCGTCCAGGACGGCCTCTGGCCCGACCTGCGCCGCCGCGGCTCGCTGCTGGAGGCCGACCGGATCGGCCGCGACGGCCTCGCCGAACCGCTCTCCCCGGCCGCCCTGCTCGGCGAGGAGCGCCGGCTCTTCTACGTCGCCGCCACCCGGGCCCGCGAACGGCTGATCGTCACCGCCGTCAAGGCGCCCGCCGAGGACGGCGACGAACCCTCCCGGTTCCTGCGCGAGCTGTACCGCGAGGACGTCGACCCCCGGACCGGGCGGGTGCTGCGGCGCACCCCGCAGGTCACCGTCGAGGACGTCACCCACCGCCCGCGCCGCCCGCTGTCCGTCCCCGCCCTGGTCGCCGAGCTGCGCGCGGTCACCGTCGACCCGGCCCGTTCGCCGGAACTGCGCCGGGCCGCCGCCGAACGGCTCGCCACCCTGGCCGCGGCCGCCGACGAGGACGGCCTGCCGCTGGTCCCCGCCGCCCACCCCGACCGCTGGTGGGGCCTGGACGACGCCACCGCCGCCCCCGAGCCGCTGCGCGACGCCGACCGGCCGGTGCGGCTGTCCGGCAGCGGCCTGGAACAGCTGGAGAACTGCTCGCTGCAGTGGTTCCTGGACAAGGAGGTCAAGGCCAGGGGCGCCGGCTCCGCCGCCCAGGGCTTCGGCAACGTCGTGCACGCCCTGGCCGACGAGGTCGGCTCCGGGCGGACCCCGGCGGACCTCGCCGTGCTGATGGAGCGCCTGGACACCGTCTGGGACGCGCTCGCCTTCGACGCGCCCTGGAAGTCCCACCAGGAGAAGACCGCGGCCCGCGCCGCCCTGGAGCGCTTCCTCAACTGGCACGTGCTGGAGCGCGGCCGGGACCTGGTCGCCACCGAGCACGGCTTCGACGTCACCCTGGAGGTCGGCGGCGTCGCGGTGCAGATCCGCGGCTCGATGGACCGGGTCGAGAAGGACGAGGCCGGCCGCGCCTACGTGGTCGACTTCAAGACCGGCAAGCAGATCCCCTCCGACAAGTCGCTGCCCGAGCACAAACAGCTCGCCGTCTACCAGCTGGCCGTCCGGGCCGGCGCGCTCAACGAGCTGCCCGGCTTCGAGGGCGGCCCGCCGCACCCCGGCGGCGCCGAGCTGGTGCATCTGCGCGAGCCCGCCGCCAAGGCCGCCCCGGACGCGCCCAAGGTGCAGCAGCAGGGCCCGCCGGACGGCGAGCCGTGGATCGAGGGACTCCTCGCCGACGCGGCCGGCCGCGTCCTCGCCGAGCACTTCGTCCCGCAGACCGGCGGCGGCTGCGACCGCTGCGGCTTCCGCCGCAGCTGCTCCGCCCAGCGGGACGGTGCGCAGCTGGTGGAGTGAGGGATGTCGGCGCCTGCGGTTAGCCTCGAAGGGTGACCGCCGTGCTCAGCCACCCCGACCAGCTCAAGGACCTGCTGGGCATCCCCTTCAACCCGGAGCAGATGGCGGCCATCGGCGCCCCCCTGGAACCGGCCGTCATCGTGGCCGGCGCGGGCTCCGGCAAGACCACCGTGATGGCCGCCCGGGTGGTCTGGCTGGTCGGCTCCGGCGCCGTGCGGCCCGAGGAGGTGCTCGGCCTCACCTTCACCAACAAGGCCGCCGGCGAGCTCGCCGAACGCGTCCGCACCGCCCTGCGGGCCGGCGGGGTCGGGGTGCCCGCGGCCGAGGAGTGGGGGAGCGCCGCCGGGTACGGCGAGGAGCCGCTCGGCGAGCCCGAGATCTCCACCTACCACGCCTTCGCCGGCCGGCTGCTCAAGGAGCACGGCCTGCGGATCGGCATCGAACCCGACGTACGGCTGCTCGCCGACGCGACCCGCTACCAGCTCGCCGCCCAGGTGCTGCGCTCCGCCCGCGGCCCGTTCCCCGCCCTCACCGGCACCTTCACCAACCTGGTCGCCGACCTGATCGCCCTCGACGGCGAACTCGCCGAGCACCTGGTCGAGCCGGCCGCCCTGCGCGCCCACGACGAGGACCTGCTGGACGCCCTCGCCACCGCCAGGCTCAGCAACGACGACCTGCGGGCCGTCCCCGGCACCGCCCGGGCCCGACTGGAACTGCTGCGCCTGGTCGAGGAGTACCGCCGCCGCAAGGCCGCCGGCGCACTGATGGACTTCGGCGACCAGATAGCGGCCGCCGCCCGCCTCGCCCAGGAGCGGCCCGAGGTCGGCGAACTGCTCCGCGGCCAGTTCCGGGTCGTCCTGCTCGACGAGTACCAGGACACCTCGGTGGCCCAGCGCCTGATGCTCGCCGGGCTGTTCGGCGCCGGCCCGGACGGCAACGGCGGCAGCGGCACCGGCACCGGCACCGGCCACGCCGTCACCGCCGTCGGCGACCCCTGCCAGGCCATCTACGGCTGGCGCGGCGCCTCCGTCGCCAACCTGGACGAGTTCCCCCGGCACTTCCCGAAGGCCGACGCCGCCCCCGCCGCCCGGTACGCGCTCAGCGAGAACCGCCGCAGCGGCGGCCGGCTGCTCGCCTTCGCCAACCGGCTGGCCGCACCGCTGCGCGCCATGCACGAGGGCGTCGAGGCGCTGCGCCCGGCGCCCGGCGCCGAACAGGAGGGCTTCGTGCGGGCCGCGCTGCTGCCCACCCACGCCGAGGAGGTCGACTGGCTGGCCGACTCGGTCGCCCACCTGGTGCGCACCGGTACCGCCCCGGGCCGGATCGCGGTGCTGTGCCGGGGCGGCGCGGCCTTCCCCGACATCCACGCGGCCCTGGTGGCCCGCGAGGTGCCGGTCGAGGTGGTCGGGCTCGGCGGGCTGCTGCAGCTGCCCGAGGTCGCCGACCTGGTCGCGGCCTGCGAGGTGCTCCAGGACCCGACCGCCAACGCGGCGCTGGTCCGGCTGCTGATCGGCCCGCGCTGGCGGATCGGCCCGCGCGACCTCGCCCTGCTCGGCCGGCGCGCCGCCGAGCTGGTCCGCACCGCCCGCCCCGAGGGGGTGGAGGCGCTGGCCGCCGCCGTCGCCGAGGCCGACCCCACCGAGGTGGTGTCGCTGGCCGACGCGCTGGAGACCTTCCTCGACCCGGACCAGCCCGACGAGCTGGCGTTCTCCGCCGAGGCCAGGGTCCGCTTCGCCCGGCTCGCCCGGGAGCTGCGCGAGCTGCGCCGCTCGCTCGCCGAGCCGCTGATGGACGTGCTGCACCGGGTGCTCGCGGTCACCGGCCTGGAGGTCGAGCTCGCGGCCTCCCCGCAGGCGCTGGCCGCCCGCCGCCGGGAGACCCTGCACGCCTTCCTGGACGTCGCGGCGGGCTTCGCCGACCTGGACGGGGACCCGGGGCTGTCGGCCTTCCTCGGCTTCCTGCGGGCCGCCCAGGAGTACGAGCGCGGCCTGGACAGCAGCCTGCCCGGCGGCGAGGACACCGTGAAGGTGCTCACCGTGCACAAGTCCAAGGGCCTGGAGTGGGACGTCGTCGCCGTCCCTGGCCTGGTCAAGGGCGCGTTCCCGTCCGGGAGCCCGCGCGAGCGGTGGACCAGCACCAAGCGGGTGCTCCCGCACGCCCTGCGCGGCGACGCGGCCACCCTGCCCGACGTCCGCGGCGGGTGGAACAACAAGTCCATGGCCGCCTTCAAGCAGGAGCTCGCCGCGCACTCCGCCACCGAGGAGCTGCGGCTGGGCTACGTCGCCTTCACCCGGCCGCGCTCGCTGCTGCTGGCCTCCGGGCACTGGTGGGGCCCCTCGCAGAAGACCGTGCGCGGGCCGTCCGCCTTCCTGGAGGAGCTGCGGGCGCACTGCGAGCAGCCCGGTGCGGGCGAGGTCGAGCAGTGGGCCGAGCAGCCGCTCAAGGGCGCCGAGAACCCGGCGCTGGCGGCGCCCGTGGAGCGGCCCTGGCCGATGCCGCTGGACCAGGGCGCCCAGCGGGCCCGCCGCCGGGTCGCCGAGGTGGTGCACCGCCGGCTGGCCGGGCAGAGCGCCCCCGAGCCGGAGCCGATGGCCGCCGAGGACCGCCGCCAGGTGGAGTCCTGGGACCGCGATCTGACCGCCCTGATCGGCGAGTTGGAGCGCTCGCGGCGCAGCGTCCGGGAGGTGCCGCTGCCCGCCGCGCTCTCCGCCACCCAACTGCTGCGGCTGGCCGCCGATCCGGACGGCTTCGCGCACGACCTGGCCCGTCCGATGCCGCGTCCGCCGCAGCCCGCCGCCCGCCGGGGCACCCGCTTCCACGCCTGGGTGCAGTCCCGGATCGAGCCGCTGCTGCTGCTCGGTCCGGGCGCGCTGCCCGGAGCGGACGACGACGGCATCGAGGACGAGCAGGACCTGGAGCGGCTGAAGGAGGCGTTCCTGCGCACCCCGTACGCGGACCGGACGCCGTACCGGGTGGAGGCGCCGTTCCAGCTGGTGCTGGCGGGCCGGGTGGTGCGCGGCCGGATCGACGCGGTCTACCGGGAGGGTGACGGGCGGTCAGAATCGGGAGGCGCGTCACGCTACGAAGTGGTGGACTGGAAGACGCACCGCGAGGAGAGCGCCGACCCGCTCCAGCTCGCGGTCTACCGGGTGGCCTGGGCCGAACAGTTGGGCGTTCCGCTGGAGCAGGTCACGGCGTCCTTCCTGTACGTCCGCAGTGGTCGGATCGAACAACCCGCAGGACTTCCCGACCGAAAAGAGTTGGAACGGCTCCTGATCGGGAACAGTGAAGAATGAGTCACGGAGAGCATTCAAGTCATCACGGCATCGGGCGAAACCTGTGCGTAGTGCACGTTTCGTGCCTATTGTGGGGTCGGTAACCGGTCAACCCCCGTACTCCGGCCGCCAGCGAGGCCCGCATTCCCTAACCCTCAGTCATCACCGCAGGTGCCCACGGGCACCGGCGTCTTCTGCTGGAGAGACCGAAGTTGAGCGCGACCGGATGGATCAGAGAGCGGTTCGCCGGGCCGACCCCGGGGACCGCTCCGGGCACGACCGGCACCTGGCCGAGGACGGCGCTCGCGCTGCCGTTCATCGGCATGGCGCTGGTCGTCGCCCTCGACTACTTCAGCAACACCGAGGTGACGGTCGAACCGGCCCTCACCGCCGTCCCCGCGCTGGCCGCCGTGGTCAGCCGCCGCACCTGGTACCCGCTCGCCATCGGCCTGTGCACCGAGGCCGTGGCCTTCCTGATGGCCGCCTACAGCGACGCGCTCGGCGAGTCCGTGCACAGCGCCACCGTCTTCGCCATCGTCCTGGTCGCCGCGATCGGCTGGGTCAGCGCCACCCTGCGGCTGCGCCAGGAGAAGGCGCTCGCCGACGCCCAGCTGGTCGCCTCGATCGCCCGCCGGGTGCTGCTGCGGCCCGTCCCCGAGCGGGTCGGCACCGTCCGGGCCGCCGTCCACTACGAGGCCGCCGCCGCGCACGCCAGGATCGGCGGGGACCTCTACGAGGTGGTCAACACCCGGCACGGCGTGCGGGCCGTGGTCGGCGACGTCCGCGGCAAGGGCCTCGGCGCGGTGGAGACCGCCGCCGCCGTGCTCGGGGCCTTCCGCGAGGCCGCCCACCAGGAGCCCGCGCTGGACCGGGTGGCCGGCTGGCTGGCCGTCAGCCTCGACCGCGCCCTGCACGAGAACGACCACCCCGGAGTGGAGGAGGAGTTCGTCACCCTGGTGCTGATCGGGGTCCGCCCCGACGGCACCGCCGAGATCGTCAACTGCGGCCACCCCTCGCCGCTGCTGCTGCGCGGCGCCGAGCCCGTCCGACCGCTGGAGCTCGCCGAGACGGTGCCCCCGCTCGGCGTGCTCGACCCGGCCGACGTCCGCCCGCCCGTCCACCGCGTCCCGCTCCACCAGGGGGACCGCGTGCTGCTGTTCACCGACGGTGTGATCGAGGCCCGCGACCGCTCCGGCGTCTTCTACCCGCTCGCCGAACGGCTGCCGCACTGCGCGGACGGCCGGCCGGTGGACGTGCTGCAGCGCCTGCACGAGGACGTGGTCCGCCACGTCGGCCGCCAACTCGGGGACGACGCCGCGATGCTGCTCCTCCAGTACGACCCGCCGGGGCCGATCCCCCAGCTGCCCCACCAGAACGGGCAGCGGGCCCACCCCAGGGGGCTGAGCCCGGAGGCGGAGCTCAGCGGCTGACCGTCCTCGGCGGCCGACCGCGCCCAGAGACCAGAGCTCAGAGACCAGAGCTCAGAGACCAGAGCTCAGAGCTCAGAGACCAGAGCCCAGGGCTCAGAGGCCGACCGTGACAACCAGCGGGCGGTGGTCGGAGACCGCCGTCCGCGGGGCCCGCGCCGGACCGACCGCGGTCCGCGGCACGCCCACCGCCAGCACGTGGTCGAACTGCACGGCCGGCCGGTGCGACGGGTAGGTGGGCGTGCGGGCCAGGTCGTACCAGCCCTGCAGCCGGGCCCGGGGCTCGCGCACCCGCCTCCGGCGCTCCGCCACGAGCTGCGGCCGGGCCCGCCGGGCCGCGCGCAGCTCGCGCACCCGCACCCGCGGCGCGGTGCGGTCCAGCGCCGTGGCCCCGCCCAGCACCGTCCGGGGCACCGCACCGATCAGGTTGAAGTCCCCCAGCACCAGGTACGGCTGCGGCAGGTCGGAGATCCAGCGGCGGATCCCGGCCAGCTGCGCCATGTTCCAGCCCGGCACGAACGACAGGTGTGCGGCCACCACAGTGAACGGGCCGTGCTCGCCCTCCAGGACGGCCGCCAGCGCGGCCCGCGGCTCGTCCGGCACGGGGGTCAGCCCGCGCCGCCCGGCCACCCGCAGCGGCAGCCCGAACGGTGCCGGGGCGAACCGCCGGGCCCGCCAGTGCCGTACCGGCAGCCGGGTCAGCAGCGCGGTGCCGTAGGCGGGCGGGGCGCCGTCGCCGACCTCGCCCGGGCCGTACACCTGGATCCCGGCGGGCGCCGACGGCTCCGGCACCCAGCCGGCCACCGGCGCCGGCCGGCCGTGCAGGGCGGCCGCGAACCGCCAGTCGGCCGCGCCCATCGCCTTGGCGGCGACGGCCGCCTGGTCGGTGCCACCGGAGCGCGACTGGTACCGGTCCACCTCCTGAAGCGCCAGGACGTCGGCGTCCAACCCGGCCACCGCCTGCGCCAACGGCCCGCCGGCGTCGGCGGGATAGGGCGCCGGGGCGCCGTCCGGGGCGAGCGGCTGACCGTGCAGCAGATTGAAGGTGGCGATGCGCAACTGGCTCACACCGCACGACGGTACCCGCTCGGCGGGGCGGGGGGCGCGGCTTGAGCCCGCCGGGCATACCGGGTATACATACTCGGTATGTCCATCCGTCACGGTCTGCTCGCCCTGCTCGACCAGGGCCCCCGCTACGGCTACCAGCTGAGAACCGAGTTCGAGGCGCGCACCGGCGCCACCTGGCCGCTGAACGTCGGCCAGGTCTACACCACGCTGTCCCGCCTGGAGCGGGACGGACTGGTCGAGCCCGCCGGGGAGGACGAGGAGGGGCACCAGTTCTACGCGGCCACCGAGGCCGGCCGGGCCGAGCTGCGGTCCTGGTTCGACACCCCGGTGCCGCGCACCAACCCGCCGCGCGACGAACTGGCGATCAAGCTCGCCATGGCGGTCACCGTCCCGGGGGTGGACGTGCCCGCCGTCGTCCAGGGCCAGCGCCGCCACAGCATCAAGGCGCTCCAGGACTACACCCGGCTCAAGGGCCGCGCCCTGGCCGGCGAGCGCCGGCCCGGCACCGCACAGGGCGCCGACCTCGCCTGGCTGCTCGTCCTGGAACAGCTGATCTTCCAGACCGAGGCCGAGATCCGCTGGCTCGACCACTGCGAGACCAGGCTCGCGAAGCAGGCCGAGATCGAACAGGCCAGGGCCGCCGAGGCACAGGCGGCCGAGACGGCCAAGGCGGCCAAGGCGGCCAGGACCCGTACCGGGCGCCGAACCACCAAGGCCTGACCCCGTACGGACCTGACGAACCACCGGCCCCGACCGCTCAGCGGTGCGGGCCCAGAGAACAGCAGGGGGAAGTGTGTCCCACACCGATCCGACCAGGAGCACCGGCCAACCCGTGCTGCACCTGGACAACGTCACCCGGGTCCACGGCCAGGGCGCATCCGAGGTGCAGGCGCTGCGGGGGGTCGATCTCAAGGTCCACCCGGGCGAGTTCGTCGCCGTGATGGGCCCCTCCGGGTCCGGCAAGTCCACCCTGCTGACCCTCGCGGGCGGCCTGGACACCCCGACCGGCGGCCAGGTCCTCGTCGAGGGCGTCGCCCTGGGCGGCCTCAACCGCAAGCGGCTCGCCGAGGTGCGCCGCCGCTCGGTCGGCTACGTCTTCCAGGACTACAACCTGATACCGGCCCTCACCGCCGCCGAGAACATCTCGCTGCCCCGCGAACTCGACGGCGCCTCCGGCCGGTCCGCCCGCCGCGAGGCCCTGGCCGCCCTGGAGGAGCTCGGCATCCCCGAGCTCGCCGACCGGTTCCCCGACGACATGTCCGGCGGCCAGCAGCAGCGCGTCGCCATCGCCCGCGCCCTGATCGGCGAGCGCCGCCTCGTCCTCGCGGACGAGCCCACCGGCGCCCTCGACTCCACCACCGGCGAGTCCGTCCTCGCCGTCCTGCGCGCCCGCTGCGACGCCGGCGCCGCCGCCATGATGGTCACCCACGAGGCCCGCCACGCCGCCTGGGCCGACCGCGTGGTCTTCCTGCGCGACGGCCGCATGGTCGACGAGAGCGTCAGCCAGGACGCCGGCAGCCTGCTCGTCACCGCCGCCGCCAACAGCGGGAAGGGCCCGGTGGAACAGTGAGGCTCAGCGCCTGGCGGGTCGCCCTGCGCATCGCCCGCCGCGACGCCCTGCGCGCCAAGGGCCGCAGCGCCCTCGTCGTCGCCATGGTCGCGCTGCCCGTCCTCGGCGTCACCGGGGCGGACGTCGTCTTCCGCAGCGCCGAACTCGACCCCGGCGAGCGGGTCGTGCGCACCATGGGCCGCTCTGACGCCGAGGTCCGCCTCATCGACCGCGGCGCGGTCGTGCTGCAGGCACCGGACCCGGACGAGGACTTCACCGTCGACGACGCCAAGGAGACCAGGAAGGAGAACGGGCAGCCCCAGTACACCCCCGAGCAGCGCCGCAGCCTCGACACCGAGCCCCCGGAGCTCGTCAAACAGCTGCTCCCGCCCGGCAGTGCGCTCGTCCCGGTCCGCCAGGGCCCCTACATCGCCACCAGCACCGCCGAGGGCCTGCTCAACGTGCAGACCGTCGAGGCCGACCTCAACGACCGGCTCTGGCAGGGCCGGATCAACCTGGTCAAGGGCCGCGCCCCCGGCGCCGCCCACGAGATCGCCGCCACCCAGGAGTTCCTCGACCGGGCCGGGCTCAAGCTCGGCGACCACACCGCCCCGCGCGGCATGGACGCCACCCCGTACACCATCACCGCCGTCGCCGAGTACCCCGACGACCTGGGCGCCACCACCCTGATCGCCCGCCCCGGCGAGCTGATCGAGCCGCTGTCCAAGCTGGCCGTCCCCGACCGCGGCCGCGGCCGCGGCGCCGAGAACAGCGAGCCCACCCGCTGGCTGGTCAAGCTCCCGGCCGGGGCCGCACTGGACTGGCCCAAGGTGGCGGAGTTCAACAAGCACGGCTTCACGGTGGCCTCCCGCAGCGTCGTCCTCGACCCGCCCGCCCGCTCCGACGTGCCGCTCTACGTCAAGCACGACGCCGAACAGTCCGGCGGGACCAGGTACTTCGACAAGACCTCCGTCGTCATCCTCGCCACCGTGGCCGGCATGGCCCTGCTGGAGATCGTGCTCCTCGCGGGCCCCGCCTTCGCCGTCGGGGCCAGGCGCTCCCGGCGGCAGCTCGGCCTGCTCGCCGCCGGCGGCGGTGACCGCGCCAACGTCCGCGCCGTCGTCCTCGGCGGCGGCATCGTGCTCGGCGTCAGCGGCGCCGTCGTCGGCCTCGGCCTCGCCGTCGGCCTGGTCGCCGTCCTGCGCACCCAGGCCGAGCAGTTCGCCGGCAAGCGGTTCGGCCACTTCGACCTGCAGCCGCTGGACCTCTCCGGCGTGCTCGTCATCGGCCTGGTCACCGGACTGCTCGCGGCCGTCGTCCCGGCGGTCCAGGCGTCCCGGCAGGACGTCGTCGCCGCGCTCACCGGCCGTGACTCGCTCAAGCCGCCGAACCGCAAGCTGGCCCTGCTCGGCCTGCTGGCACTCCTCGGAGGCTCCGCCCTCGCGCTGTTCGGCGCCACCGCGGGCTTCGGCAACCGCAGCACCGCCGTCCTCGGCGGCTCGATCATCGCCGAGCTCGGCATGGTCGCCCTGACGCCCTACCTGGTCGGCCTGTTCGGACGGATCGGCCGCTGGCTCCCGCTCGGCCCCCGACTCGCCCTGCGCGACTCGGTGCGCCACCGCGGACGCACCGCGCCCGCCGTCGCCGCGGTGATGGCCGCCGTGGCCGGCTCGGTCGCCGTCGGCATCTACACCGCCAGCAGCGACGAGCAGCAGCGCCGCGACTACACCGCCTCGGCCCCCGCCAACGCGGTCACCCTCAACAGCGGGTGGGGCGCCACCGCCGACGGCCGGATGCTGCCCCAGCAGCGCGCCGTGGTCGAGTCCACCGTCCCGGGCCTCGGCCCCCGGGCCGACGTGCAACGGGTCAACTACAAGAGCGACTGCAGCACCGACGGCCTCACCTGCGGCTACGTCAACGTCGTCATGCCCAAGGAGCGGCGCTGCCCGGTCTACGAGCAGGACGTCCTCGACTTCTCCAACCCGGAGACCCAGCGGACCCTCAAGGAGGACGAGCGCTGCAAGGGCGGCCACGGGTTCCGCGGCAACTCCTTCGGCAGCCTGATGGCCGGTGACGCCACCCTCCTGCACAACCTGTACGGCGCGGACGACCCGGCCGCCGGCCAGGCGCTGGCCGCAGGCAAGGCGGTGGTCTTCAACGCCGCCTACCTGAAGGACGGCAAGGCGGTGCTGAAGCTGACCGAGCCCACCAACCCGGCCGACGAGAAGCCCGGCCAGCGCTCCGCCGCCGCCAGCAGCGAGGTGACCGTCGACGCCGTCCTGGCCACCGCGGTCATCCCGGTCGGCGCCCAGGCCGTGGTCAGCCCGGACACCGTCCGCCGGCTCGGCCTGACCAGCAGCGACGCCGGCTCGGTCTGGCTGCCCCGGACGGCGCCGCCGGACAGCGCCGAGCAGAAGGCCATGGGCGGGCTCGACAAGCTGTCCGACGGCACCATGTTCGAGGTCGAGCGCGGCTTCCGGCCCGAACGCGACCTGATCTCGCTCGGCCTGACCGCCTTCGCCGCCCTGGTCGCCCTCGGCGCGGCCGGGATCGCCACCGGCCTCGCCGCCGCCGACTCCCAGCGCGACCTGACCACCCTCGCGGCGGTCGGTGCGGCGCCCCGGATCCGGCGGACCCTCTCCGGGTTCCAGTGCGGGGTCATCGCCGCCATGGGCACCCTGCTCGGCGCCGTCTGCGGCGTGGTGCCGGCCGTCGCACTGCGCAAGGTCGAGGGCATCGCGCAGTCCTACCCGGGAATGCCCGCGGAGGAGAGCGCGGACCAGACGGTGGTGGTCTTCCCCTGGCCCATCATGGCGCTCACCGTGATCGTCCTGCCGGTGCTCGCGGTGGCGCTGGCCGCCCTGCTGACCCGCTCGCGGATCTCGCTGCTGCGCCGGACGGTCTGACCGTCCCCGCCCCGCCCCTTCGCCACCCCCGGCCGCCGTCCCGTGCGGCCGGGGGTGGCGTCGTCCGGTCCGGGCGTCCCGGGGCGGCGTCGTCGGCCCGGGTGGTCGGGGTGACGGAGGTTCCGGGGTGACGGAGGTTACAGCCCCCGGGGCGACCACAGGCCGAACGCCCGGGGCGGACACCCGCACGGGCGAACTAAAGTCGTCCGTATGACGAGAACTCCGGACAGCGTCGTCCGCTCCTTCATCGACCGGCACCAGGCCGCCTTCCTCGCCGACCTCTCCGAATGGCTCGGCATCCCCTCGGTCTCCGCGGACCCGGCGCGGGCCGGCGACGTCCGCCGCTCCGCCGAGTGGCTGGCCGCGAAGCTGCGCGACACCGGCTTCCCGGTGGCCGAGGTGTGGGAGACGGACGGCCTGCCGGCGGTGTTCGCCGAGTGGCCGTCCGGGGAGCCGTCCGCGCCGACCGTGCTGGTGTACGGGCACCACGACGTGCAGCCCGCCGCCAAGGAGGACGGCTGGGCGACCGAGCCGTTCGAGCCGACCGTGGTCGGCAGGCAGCTGTTCGCCCGCGGCGCCGCCGACGACAAGGGCCAGGTCTTCTTCCACACCCTGGGGGTCCGGGCGCACCTGGCCGCCACCGGCCGCACCGCGCCGGCCGTCAACCTCAAGCTGCTGATCGAGGGCGAGGAGGAGTCCGGCTCGCCGCACTTCGCGGACCTCGTCCGCCGCGAGGCCGGGCGGCTCGCCGCCGACGTGGTGATCATCTCGGACACCGGCATGTGGTCGGAGACCACGCCGACCGTCTGCACCGGCATGCGCGGCCTTGCCGACGCCCAGATCGACCTGTACGGGCCGCAGACCGACATCCACTCCGGCTCCTTCGGCGGGGCCGTCCCCAACCCGGCCGCGGTCGCGGCCTCGCTCGCCGCCGGGCTGCACGACGCCGACCGCCGGGTGGCCGTCCCGGGCTTCTACGACGGCGTGGTCGAGCTGACCGAGCGCGAGCGGGAGCTCTTCGCCGAGCTGCCCTTCGACGAGGCGCGGTGGCTGGAGGTCGCCAAGTCCTCCGCCACCCTGGGCGAGGCCGGCTACTCCACCCTGGAGCGGATCTGGGCCCGGCCGACGGCCGAGGTCAACGGCATCTGGGGCGGCTACACGGGCCCCGGCGGCAAGACCATCGTGCCGGCCTCGGCGCACCTGAAGCTCTCCTTCCGGCTGGTCGCCGGGCAGGAGGTGGAGAAGGTCCGGGAGGCGGTCCGCGCCTGGGTGGCCGAGCAGGTGCCCGAGGGCATCCGGTACGAGCTGGTCTTCCCGGGGGCGACCAGGCCCTGTCTGACGCCGCTGGACCACCCGGCGCTGCAGTCCACCGTCCGGGCGATGGGGCGCGCCTTCGAGCAGCGGATCCTCTTCACCCGCGAGGGCGGTTCCGGCCCGGCCGCCGACCTCCAGGACGTGCTCGGCGCGCCGGTGCTCTTCCTCGGCATCTCGGTGCCCTCGGACGGCTGGCACTCGGTGAACGAGAAGGTCGAGCTGGACCTGCTGGCCAAGGGCGTCGAGACGGCCGCCTACCTGTGGGGCGACCTGGCCGAGAACTGGCGGCCGGGCGGCGAGGACGCGTGAGGGCGCCGCTGGCCCCGGCCTGCCCTGCCTGCCCGGCCTGCCGGGGCGCCGCAGCCTCCCGGCGGTGGGGCGCCGCCGCCCGACCACTCATCCGGATGACTCATCACATGGGGATGGAACGAAGTGAGCACCGTGCCTGAGACCGAACGCCCGCAGCAGCTGGCCCTGGCCCGGGCCGGGGTGGACCGGGCGGCCCAGCACCGGTTCGACGAGCCCTGGCTGGCGGCCGCCTGGAGCCACCCGACCACCAAGGTGCTGCCGATCGCGGGCGGCGAGGCCTTCGTGGTGGACACCGGGCACGGCACCGAACTGGTGCTGCTGCCCTCCTTCGAGGCGCCGCAGACCGGTGACCGCTACTTCCTGGGCACCGACGAGGAGGGCGTCTCCTACTTCGCGATGGCCGGCGAGAGCCTGCCCGGCCGGCTGGACGGCGACGCCCGTCCGGCCGGGCTGCGCGAGGTCGGCGCGATGCTGTCCGACCGGGACGCCGGGCTGCTGGTGCACGCCGTCGCGCTGGAGCACTGGCACCGGCTGCACAGCTTCTGCTCGCGCTGCGGCCACCCGACCGAGAAGGCCGGCGCCGGGCACGTGCGGCGCTGCACCTCCTGCGCGGCCGAGCACTACCCGCGGACCGACCCGGCGGTGATCATGATGATCACCGACGACCAGGACCGCTGCCTGCTCGGGCGGCAGGCGCTCTGGCCGGAGGGCCGCTGGTCGACCCTGGCGGGCTTCGTCGAGCCGGGGGAGTCGATCGAGCAGGCGGTGGTCCGCGAGGTCTTCGAGGAGGCCGGGGTCCGGGTCGCCGAGGTCGGGTACGTGGCCAGCCAGCCGTGGCCGTTCCCGTCCAGCCTGATGCTGGGCTTCATGGGCAAGGCCCACCCGGACGGAACGGCGATCACCGTGGACGGCGAGGAGCTGGCCGAGGCGCGCTGGTTCTCCCGGGAGGAGCTGAAGGCCGGGATGGCGGCCGGCGAGATCCTGCCGCCGTCCGGGATCTCGATCGCACGTCATCTGGTCGAACTCTGGTACGGCGAGCCGCTGCCCTCCGCGGCGCGCTGGTAATACGGCGAATTGGGGGCGCGCGACATCATGTCGCGCGCCCCCAATTTCCTTTCCCGGCCCGATGTTCGTGATCGGAGGGGCCCTGTGCAGGGCGGCTGCGGTACCAGGGAAAGGCGCCGTCACCGATCCCGGTCGACATTGCCGCAAACGGCTGAAAGCGCGTCACCGCGCTCGCTACATTCACTCGGGTGACAATCCCACGGGGCACCGCCCAATCCCCCAAATACCAGCGCCTCGCCGCCGATCTGCGCCGCCGGATCGCCGAGGGCGAGTTCACCGCCGCGTCCGCGCTGCCGGTCGAGAGCGAACTGGAACGCCAGTACGGCGTGGCCCGCAACACCGTTCGACTGGCCGTCGACGTCCTGGTCAACGAGGGCCGGCTGGTCCGGCTCCAGGGCAAGGGGACCTACCTCAGGGAGCACCCCGTCCTGGACCACCGCGCCTACGGACCGGTCCTGCCGAGCGCGCCGCGCGACTGCCTCGCCCTGCCCACCGCCATCTACGCCGGCGAGGCCGCCGAGGCCGGACGGGAACTCGGCGTCGACTTCGAGATGATGATCGTCCGGGCCCGGGTGGACATCGCCGAACGGCTCGGACTGCGCCCCGGCGAGGCCATCGTGGTCCGCCGGCAACTGCGCCTGCTCGACCGCGAGCCCTACTCCATCGAGGAGAGCCACTACCGCGCCGGACTCGCCGCGGGCACCCCGCTGATGGAGCCCGACCAGATCGACGGCGGCGACGAGGCGGTGCTCGCCGCACTCGGCCGCACCGAGATCGGGGCCGTCGACCACCTGGTCGCCCGGATGCCCGGACCGGAGGAGGCCCAGTGGTTCCAGGGCGGCCCCGGGGTGCCGCTGGTCGTCCAGACCAGGGTCACCTACGACCGGCGCGGGCCCGTCCGGGTCATCGAGACCCGCTACTCCGCCGACCGCAGCCGACTCGTCTACGGCGTAGGCGACCTCGCCGCCCGGGCCTCACTGCCGGCGCCCGCCGCACCGGTCGACCCGGCCCGGGCCGAGGCGCCGTAACGCCCCGGCCCGGACCGCCGCGCCCGTCAGGCCGCCAGGGCCTTCTTGACCTGGATCAGGCTCGGGTTGGTCATCACGACCTGCTCGCCGCCGCCCACCGGCGTCACCAGCACCGTCGGCACGACCTGGTTGCCGTTGTTCACGGACTCGACGAAGGACGCCGACGCCGGGTCCTCCTCGATGTTGATCACGGTGTAGCCGATGCCTTCACGGTCCAGCTGGCTCTTGAGTCGGTTGCAGTACCCGCACCAGGTCGTGCTGTACATCGTCACGCTGCCGGACATCGAGGGGGCTCCTTCGGGAAGAGGGCGTGCGGTCTCAGGGGAGAACGCAGGCCGCGCATCGGTCATTCCGCGTGCACGGCCGGTGCACTGCGCGTGCGCCCGCCATGCCGCATCCGCCCGGCGTACGGGCAGGCCCGCACGCCCGGACGCACAGCGATCATCCTGCGATCACACCGCTCCTGTGGACAACCCCGCCCGAGTTGTCCCACCGGGCTGAGAGGATGGAACGCATGCAGGAAGACCTCTTGAGCGGCAGCCCGTTCGACGACGACCACCGGGCGGCCTCCGGCCCCGACGCGGTACTCGCCGGACTCGACCCGGAACAGCGGGCCGTCGCCACCGCCCTGCACGGGCCCGTGTGCGTCCTCGCCGGCGCCGGCACCGGCAAGACGCGCGCCATCACCCACCGGATCGCCTACGGCGTGCGCAGCGGCGTCTACCAGCCCGCCCAGGTCCTCGCCGTCACCTTCACCGCCCGTGCCGCCGGCGAGATGCGCGGCCGACTGCGCCAGCTCGGCGCCGACGGCGTCCAGGCCCGCACCTTCCACGCCGCCGCGCTGCGCCAGCTCCACTACTTCTGGCCGCGCGCCATCGGCGGGCCCGTCCCCCAGCTGCTGGAGCGCAAGGTCCAACTCGTCGCCGAGTCCGCCGGCCGCTGCGGCCTGCGCGTCCAGCGCACCGAACTGCGCGACCTCACCGCCGAGATCGAATGGGCCAAGGTCACCCAGATCGGGCCCGACGACTACCCCGCCGCCGTCCAGAAGTCCGGCCGCGAGGCCCCCCGCGACCCGGCCGAGACCGCCCAGGTCTACCGCGTCTACGAAGAGGCCAAGACCCGCCGAGGCGTGATCGACTTCGAGGACGTCCTGCTGCTCACCGCCGCCATCCTGGAGGACCGGCCGGACATCGCCGACCAGGTCCGCTCCCAGTACCGGCACTTCACCGTCGACGAGTACCAGGACGTCTCCCCGCTCCAGCAGCGCCTGCTCGACCAGTGGACCGGCACCGCCGCGGGCAGCCTCTGCGTGGTCGGCGACGCCAGCCAGACGATCTACTCCTTCACCGGCGCCACCCCCGACTACCTGCTCAACTTCCGCACCCGCCACCCCGAGGCCACGGTGGTCAAGCTGGTCCGCGACTACCGCTCCACCCCGCAGGTCGTCCACCTCGCCAACGGCCTGCTCTCCCAGGCCCGCGGCCAGGCCGCCCGGCACCGGCTGGAGCTGGTCTCGCAGCGCGAGGCCGGCCCCGAGCCCGTCTACACCGAGTACGAGGACGAGCCCACCGAGGCCGAGACCACCGCCCGCCGGATCCGGGACCTGCTGGCGGCGGGCGTGCGGGCCAGCGAGGTCGCCGTGCTGTTCCGCACCAACGGCCAGTCCGAGGTCTACGAGCAGGCGCTCTCCGACCTCGGCATCTCCTACCAGCTCAAGGGCGCCGAGCGGTTCTTCGAACGCCCCGAGGTACGGGACGCCGGCGTGCTGCTGCGCGGCGCCGCCCGGGCCGGCTCCGACCCGCTCACCGACGGCGTCCCCGGGCTCGCCGCCCAGGTCCGCGCCGTCCTCGCCAGCCGCGGCTTCACCCCGGAGCCCCCGGCCGGCTCCGGAGCGGTCCGCGAGCGCTGGGAGTCGCTGGCCGCGCTCGTGCGGCTCGCCGAGGACTTCGAGCGCACCCGCGCGGCCGCCGGGGAGCCGGCCGACCTCGCCGCGTACGTCGCCGAGCTGGACGCCCGGGCCGCCGCCCAGCACGCCCCCGCCGTCGAGGGCGTGACCCTCGCCTCGCTGCACGCCGCCAAGGGCCTGGAGTGGGACGCCGTCTTCCTGGTCGGCCTCACCGAGGGCACCATGCCGATCATCTACGCGAAGACCGACGAGCAGGTCGAGGAGGAGCGCCGGCTGCTCTACGTCGGCGTCACCCGCGCCCGCAAGCACCTCTCGCTCTCCTGGGCGCTCTCCCGCTCCCCGGGCGGCCGGGCCAGCCGCAAGCCCACCCGCTTCCTGGACGGCCTGCGGCCGGGCTCCGGCGCACCGGGCGTGCGCGCCGGAGGCCGGGGCGGGCGCGGCGGCGTCGAGCCGGGCGAGCGCGCGGCCGGGCGCCGGGTGCGCGGGCCGGTCAAGTGCCGGGTCTGCGAGCGGGTGCTCACCGAGGCGGTCGAGCGCAAGCTGCGCCGCTGCGAGAGCTGCCCGTCCACCATGGACGAGGGGCTGTACGAGCGGCTGCGCGAGTGGCGGGCCGGGCAGGCGAAGAAGCAGGGGGCGCCGGCCTACGTGGTCTTCACCGACGCGACGCTGATGGCGATCGCCGAGGACGTCCCCGCGACCCGGCAGGACCTGGCGGTGATCTCGGGCGTCGGTGCGATGAAGCTGGACAAGTACGGGGCCGCCGTGCTCTCGTTGTGTGCGGGGGAGGAGCCTGCGGAGGATCCGGTCGACGTCGAGGACGGCGATCCGGGTGATCCCGCCTGAGTCGACCCGGACCACTCCGGTCGGTTGCCCGGGCGGTTCGGACCGCGGCTTCGCAACCCGCTGGGGCTCACCGGCGAACGTGCCGGAGAACCCCGCCGAGAACTCGCCGGAAAAATAGTTTGCGCGCCATACCGGGAGCGCAATAGCCTGCCGGAGCGGTCAAGGGGACGCGGTCGCACGGGGTCACACCTGTCACGCATACCCCTGCACGCCACAGCTTCACCTGCACCACCTGCATCACCGAGACAGACATCCGAACAGTTCGGAGCCCGGGAGACCAGGCTCCGCGAGACGCCGAGAGGAGGCGAAGACAGTGGAAACCATCATGATCACCAAACTGACTGGCCAGACCGTCGACGCTACCTCCGTGCGTGATGCCCGCCTGCGGGCCCTCGCCCTGCTGTGCGGAACCGGTCTGGGTCTCGACACCCTCGGTGTCTCCGTCGTTCCCGCCTCCGTCGTCCCCGCTGTCAGTGGTCTTGGACACACTGATCTCTCCAGCACGGGCGTCAAGGGCGGCAGCGAAGGCACCTCCGTCGAGACCGGTCTGTCCCGTGACTGGGCCCCGGTCGCCATGTCGCGCTCCCTGCGTGATGAGCGACCGACCCAGGCACCGAAGGCAGCAGTAGCGGCCGCCATGCATGGCGGCTATGCGCAGGCCATCGGTGCCGGAAACGCCCAGAAGCAGAACGAGCAGCAGATCAACCAGGCCAAGGCCGCCTTTACGGGCGCCACGGCCATCCGGATGCGGGCCTTCCGCGGGCCTGAACCCTGGAGAGAACGAACCTGAGAAGCCTCAGGTCGGCACCCTCCAGGGCCGCGGAACCCGTAAACGGGATCCGCGGCCCTTCTGTTTTGTCCGGTACGCAAGACCGACCCAGGCCCCCCGGGGCCTCCGGCCCAGCCCCACCAGTCAGCTGAGCCGGACCCACTGAAAAGACGAGGAAGACGCCAACAGTGTCCACGGTCATCACGCCGCCCATCCCGTCCGTACCGCCGACAAGCCAGAACACCAAGGCCGACCAGGCCGACCCCCCGGAGGTTTCTCTTATGCAGCTCACCTCGATCGACCAGGCCGAGGCTCTTGGCCAGCCCATCCCGTGCCGCACCTTCGACCCGGAGGTCTTCTTCGCCGAGACGCCCGCCGACGTCGAGTACGCGAAGTCCCTCTGCGGCACCTGCCCGGTCAAGGACGCCTGTCTCACCGGTGCGCTGGAGCGGCGCGAGCCGTGGGGCGTCTGGGGCGGCGAGCTCTTCGTCCAGGGCGTGATCGTGGCCCGGAAGCGTCCGCGTGGCCGTCCGCGCAAGACCGAGGTCGCAGCGTGAACCCCGCGCTCGGAGCCCGGGCCGTCCGTCGGGGAGAGCAGCCCCCGTTGGACAGCGCCCTGCGTCGCTCCGTGCGTCTCGCCGCCGCCAAGGCCGACGCCGCCCGCACCGTCCCCTTCCCAACGTCGCACCACGAGCAGGACCACCACATGACCGCCGCCGCCATCGATCCGACCGTCCGCGCCGAGCAGACCACTGAACTTCAGATCCAGAACAGGACCCTTGAGATGCAACTTCTCCACGAATCCCTGGCCCGTGCCCATATGCAAGAGCGCCTCCAGGAGGCCGAGCACGAACGGCTCGTCAGCCGGGTCGTCCGCGCCCGCCGGCTCAAGCAGCGGGCCGAACGCGCCTCGCTCCGGGCCCGCAAGGCCCTCGCCGTCGCGCTGATGTAGTCACCGCCAGGTTCGTTTCACCCCCGTCGTGCCGAAGGCCGCCCCCCATCGCGGGGAGCGGCCTTCGGCCGTTGTACGGGGCTGGTCGGCGCGGGGTTGGTCGGCGCGGGGCGGATCAGCGCGGGTGGTCAGTACGGGGTGGGTCAGCGCCTTCCGGCCGCCCCGCGCTTCTTCGCCTGCGCGGCCGGTTCGGGCTGGTCGTTGAACTCCGGCAGCCACCGCAGCATCTCCGCCCGGAACGGCGCGTTGGCCCCCAGCTGGCAGAGCACGCCGATGGTGCTCAGCGTCACCCGGTGGATCAGCAGGTACGCCGGGGGGAGGTTGAGCTGCTTGCCCAGGTTGTAGGCGGGCGAGCGCGGGTCGGCGATCCGGGCCGCCTGGGCCCGCATCCAGGCCCGGGTGAAGTGGAAGGTGTCCACCGCGGCCGGCTCGATGATCGGCACCAGGTAGTCGAGCACCGCATCCGGGTCCAGCTCGATGGAGGGCTTGACGAAGCCCTCCTCGCGGAGCATCTCCAGCACACCCGCCGCGTCCCCGGCCAGCGCCATCCGCAGGGACGCGCCGATCGGGGCGGGCAGCCCGCCCGGCAACCGGTCGACGGTGCCGAAGTCCATCACCCCGAGCCGCCAGCCGGCCGCCGGACCGTCGTCCTTCAGCAGCCGGAAGTTGCCCGGGTGCGGGTCGGCGTGCAGCAGACCCGTCCGCGACGGGCCCGCGAACAGGAACCGGGCCAGCAGGTGCCCCGCCCGGTCGCGCTCCTCCTGGGTGCCGGAGGCGATCACCTCGGCCAGCGGGGTGCCGCCCATCCACTCGGTGACCAGCACCTGGTCGGCCTGTGCCACCACACCGGGCACCACGATGTCCGGATCGCCCGCGAACACCTCGGCGTGCCTGCGCTGCGCGGCCGCCTCCAGCTCGTAGTCCAGCTCCTCGGCGACCCGCTCGCGCAGTTCGGTGATCAGCGGCTTGATGTCCAGCCCCGGGATCAGCGGGCCGAGCAGCCAGGCCACCCGGCTCAGCTGCGACAGATCGGCCAGCAGCGCGTCACCCGCCCCCGGGTACTGCACCTTCACCGCGACCTCGCGCCCGTCGTGCCAGATCGCCCGGTGCACCTGCCCGATCGACGCGGCGGCGGCGGGCCGGTCGTCGAACTGGCGGAACAGCTCCCGCCAGTCCTTGCCGAGTCGCTGCGCGAGCGCGGTGTGGACCTTCGCGGCGGGCATCGGGGGAGCGGCGTCCTGCAGCTTGGTCAGGGCCGCCCGGTAGGGACCGGCGACCTCCTCCGGCAGTGCGGCCTCGAAGACGGACAGCACCTGCCCGAACTTCATCGCCCCGCCCTTGAGCTCGCCGAGGACCTTGAACAGCTGGTCCGCGGTGGCCTGCTGGAGCTCGGCGGTCACCACCTCGGCCGACCGCCCCCCGATCCGCCTGCCCAGTCCGAGTGTGGCCCGACCGGCTATCCCCAGCGGCAGGGCGGCGAGCCGTGCCGTGCGGGTCACTGCCTTGCGCGGTAGATCGCTCACCCGGGCCTCCAATCCCACACGCCCCCGGCCCCCCACAACGGAGGGCCGGCCATCACTACGCCATTGTGCCCGCTCCCCGCCCCGGGCCCGCTCGTATTTGCCCCCTGTCCCACCCCTACCTCGGGGGCCTCCCAGGCCGCGGCCGTCGGCCCGGCCGAAGAACGCCGCCGAGCCGAGGAAAGCCGGGGCAACCTCCACCGGCGGTGAAGTGCCGCCCTAGTGGGGCCCGACCGCTGCGGGGAGCCCGGCGGCGGGGCACCGGCGGCGGGGCGTCGGCGGCTGATGCCTGGTCTGCTACCGGGTGGGGGAGGGTCTTCCACCCGGCCCCTCCGCTGCGGGCGGAGGGGCCGGGCTGGCCTCCTGCGGTGTTTCGCCGGCCTCGGGCGGTGCGCCCGAGGCCGGCGCGCTGACCTGCGATTTGGGGCCCACCCCCCTCCCCCTCCCACCACCTCCGCTTCGTTTTCATTCGGCCTGTTGGCTGTCCCGGTCCACACCTGTCCGCGCCCTGCCGACAGCCGCCCGTGCCCAACGCGGCCCGCAAACGACGGCCCAACGCGGCCCGCAGCGCAGGCCAGGGTGCGGCCGGCGCCGGGCCGCCCGCGGCCTTCCCTTCCCCTCGTCCTGCCCGCTGCAGCGGGCAGGACGAGGCCATGCAGGGTGCTGGGCCCCCAGCTGCTGATGGCCGGCCAGGCCTCCCTTCCCGGGGTTCGGTGGTCGTGGTCAGTTCGGTGGCGGCAGCGGTTGCCAGAGGCAGCCGCAGTCCGGATGGCCCTTCAAGCGCAGGCGGCGGGACATACCGTCACCCGCGGAGATCTCGCACCAGCCGTCGACGCTGGGTGGGCGGAGGCCGTCGAGGTACAGCTGGACGTGGAGCGCCGCGAGACCGGCCACGGCCGTCGCCAACGCGGTGTCGCAGGCCGGGGTGCGGGCCCGGCCGGGGCCCTCGTCGGCCAGCTGGGCGAGCAGACGGGGCCAGGCGGCGTCCTCGTCCTCCCTCGTGAGCACCAGGCAGTGGCCGCAGGCCGAGACGCCGGGGACCACCAGCGGCCCGACCACCCCGATCTCCTCCACCACCCCGACGTACAGGTGCGGCACCCCGGCCCGCAGCAGCTCCCTGGCCGCGTACGTGCCGCCCGCGAACGCCCCGCTGCCGTCCCTGGGCGCCAGCACGACCAGATCGGGCGGCCCCTTCCCCACGCGGCCGCCGCCCGGCGCCGGCCGCCGCGCCGAGGCCCGTTGGACGGCCTCGCGGGCGGCGGTCGCCCGCAGCCGCCCGACGTCGCCCGGTGGCAGACCCGCGGGGGAGCAGTCCCCGGGGCCGACCCGCCCGTTGTCCACCACGGTGACGGCCCCCGCCCCGCCCGCCGCCAGCACCGCGGCGAGCGCCGCCCCGACCCGGCCGGCGCCGCGCACCTCGACCCGCAGGTCGGCCCGTCGGGACAGGACGGCCGGTGCGGCGCCCGGGCTGGAGTGGACCAGCGAGAGCGAGGCGAGATCCGGCCCGAGCAGATCGCGGTGCGGCTGCGGGTAGCGCCGCAGCGCGGCGCCCGCCGCGTCGGCGTCGTCCAGCAGCCCGGCCTGTTCCAGCTCGTCGAGCAGTGCGTCCGCCGGGTCGCGGCCGAGGCCGACCCGCTCGCCGGCCGCGAGCAGCTCCGGCCGCTCGCGCGTCCCGTCGAGCAGCCCGAGGAAGTCGCAGAGGGTCTTGTCGGCGCGTTCGACCACCCCGGCGTAGCGCTGGAGGGTGCCGAACTGCAGGGTGTCGGAGTCCCGCCAGCTGCGGGAGAGGGCGGGCTTCAGGGCAAGGCGCACGGTGGTGTCCCTTCCGATCGTTTCCGGACGGCTGACGGCAGCATGCCCGATCGGAACGACGTCGTGCTCTGGGTTATCCACAGGTCCGGGTCCATGATCACACCATCGGTTCGCACTCCTTGTGGATAACTCGATGTCCGGTCCGAGGTCGTATTCCGGACACCCTCTGTCGGCCTTTCGTTCGCGATCACTCCACGAAAGATTTCGGCCACGGCAGCGGACTTCTGTCAGGGGTACCGGGTAACGTCGTGTGCCATGGCAGCCGAACGGGACTCCCATCCCCCGGCGTCGCGTCGGCGTGCCCGTGCAGCGTCCGGGTCGCAGGTGGCGGCGCCGAGCACGCGCGGGCGCCCTGATCAGCGGCCGACATCCGCGGAACCGCCGCCGCCCCCTCCGGGCGCGGACAAGCACGGTGAAGCGCATGTCGAGAAACAGTTCGACCGCTCCCGGGTGGAGGTCCGCCGCAGCGCCCGCCGCAGCCGTACCGTGTCCGCGTACCGCGAGGGCGACCGCACCATCGTGCTGATCCCGGCCCGGATGTCGCACGCCGAGGAGCAGCGCTGGGTCGCGCAGATGCTGGAGAAGCTGGCGGCCCAGGAGAGCCGCCGGATGCTCGGCGACGACGCGCTGGCCGCCCGGGCGCGTGAGCTCTCGGCCGGCTATCTCGGCGGTCGGGCCCAGCCCGCGCAGGTGCGCTGGGTCACCAACCAGAACTCGCGCTGGGGGTCGTGCACCCCCAGCGAGCGCACGATCCGGCTCTCGCACCGCCTCCAGGGCATGCCCGAGTACGTGGTCGACTACGTGCTGCTGCACGAGCTCGCCCACCTGCTGGTGCCGGACCACGGCCCGGCCTTCTGGGCCCTGCTGGAGGCCTATCCGCGCACCGAGCGGGCCCGCGGCTATCTGGAGGGCGTGGTGTCAGCGGCCCGGCTGCCGCACATCCCCGGCGCCCGGCCGGAGCCGGACCCGGCCGGTTCCTGCGGCTGACGCACACCCCGCCGGAAGGACGACACGAAGACGGCGCGACGAGGGCCGACCAGACCGAAAAGAACGCGACGAGGGCCGACCAGGCCGAAAAAAGGGGCGCGGGCCGTCCGGCCCGCGCCCCTACTTCATGCCTTCACCTCAACCGCGGGCGGTCAGCTCCCGGGCCCGCGCGACGAGGACGCGCACCGAGTGGTCGGTCAGCTCGGGCAGCCGGTCGAAGTCGAACCAGCGCAGATCCAGCGACTCCTCGCTGATCAGCGCCTGCGCCCCGGGCGGTGCCACCGCGATGTACTGGACGTCGAGGTGGGTGTTCTCCGGCCGGTCCTTGCCGGTGCAGCGCACCTGGTGCCGGTCGAGCTTCGCCGGCACCGGGACGCCGTCGACCGTCAGCAGCACGAGGTCCGGGATGCCCGACTCCTCGGTGGCCTCGCGCAGCGCGGCCGAGGCGAGGTCGGGGTCGCCCGGCTCGCAGTGCCCGCCCATCTGCAGCCACATCCCGACCTTGGGGTGCAGGGTGAGCAGCACCCGCCCGGCGGCCGGGTCGACGACCGCCGCGCTGGCGGTGATGTGGGCGGGCAGGCAGGAGCGGTACAGGCCCTCGGGCTGCTCGGCCAGGTGGTTCAGGTAGTCGCGCCGCAGCTGGTCCTGGTCCGGGTCGGCGGGCCGCCAGCCGGCCAGGGTGCGGACGGCGTCGGCGTGCAGCGAGGGGGCGGGCCGGGTCGACGCGCCCGGGTCGGTGATCGTCATGCGGTGGGCTCGCCCTTCCCGTCCTCGTCCTCGTCCTTCTTGGCCAGGTCGGGCTTGGCGTCGGACGCGGACGAGCCGCCGGCGGCCGCCTCGCCGAGCAGCCGGTCGATCGCGTCGAAGTCGAGGCCGCCCTCCAGGTCGTCGGCGCTGCCGCGGTGCACGAAGGCGTCCGGGTCGTCCAGGTCGGCGGCGGTGGGCAGCATGTCGGGGTGCTGCCAGAGGTCGTCGCGGCCCTCGATGCCGCGGGCGTCGGCGAGCAGCGCCCAGAGCCGGGCGGCGTCGCGCAGCCGGCGCGGGCGCAGCTCCAGGCCGACCAGGGTGGCGAAGGTCTGCTCGGCGGGCCCGCCGGCGGCGCGGCGGCGGCGGACCGTCTCGCGCAGGGCGCCGGCCTGCGGGAGGTGGGGTTCGGCGGCGGCGTGCACGACGGCGTCCACCCAGCCCTCGACCAGCGCGAGCGCCGTCTCCAGGCGGGCGAGCGCGGCCTTCTGCTCGGGGGTGTCCTCGGGCTGGAGCAGGCCGCCGGCGAGGGCCTCCTGAAGCGCCTCGGGGTTGCTCGGGTCGAGCTGGCCGGCCAGCTCCTCCATCCGGGAGCTGTCCACCTTGATGCCGCGGGCGTAGGCCTCGACGGCGCCGAACAGGTGGGCGCGCAGCCACGGCACGTGGGCGAAGAGCCGCTGGTGGGCGGCCTCGCGCAGGGCGAGGTAGAGCCGGACCTCGTCGGCGGGCACGTTCAGGCCCTCGCCGAACTCGGCGATGTTCTGCGGCAGCAGCGCGGCCTTGCCGGCCGGGGCGAGCGGCAGGCCGACGTCGGTGGAGCCGACCACCTCGGCGGCGAGCGCGCCGAGCGCCTGGCCGATCTGGGTGCCGAACATGGCACCGCCCATCGAGCGCATCATGCCCATCAGCGGGCCGGCCATGGCCTGCATCTCCTCGGGCAGCACGCCGCCCATGGCGGTGCCGACCCGCTCGGCGACGGGGTCGACGAGGTCCTTCCAGACCGGAAGGGTGGCCTCGATCCACTCGGCGCGGCTCCAGGCGACGGCGGTGCCCGCGCCGGAGGGGAACTCGGTGGCGGAGTCCAGCCAGAGGTCGGCGAGCCGGACGGCCTCGGCGACGGCCGAGCGCTCGGTGGCGCTGACCGAGCGGTCCTTGCTCTTGCCCTCGACGGGCTCGGCGACCACGGTCTGGCGGGCGATGTCCTTGGCGAGGTCCCAGTTCACCGGGCCGCCCTCGAAGGAGAGCATCTGCCCGAGCTGCTGGAAGGCCGCGCCGAGGTCGTTGGGGTTGAGGCCGCCGAACATCGCCGCGAAGGGGTTGTCCGCACCGGGCCCGCCGGCGCCCGGCCCACCGGGGGCTCCCGGCATACCCATGCCGAACAGCGCGCCCAGCGGGTTCCCGGCGAAGCCGAACGGGGACTGGCCGCTCTGCTCGGGCTTGCCCTGCTGGGGCTTGTCCTGCTCGGACTTGTCCTTGTCCTTGCCGTCCTCGGGCTCCTCTGGCGGAACGCCGAATCCGAAGGGAAGGTCGCTCACGGGGTCCTCGATCCGGTCGGCCGTCTTGCGGGTGGTGGCGGGTGAAAACTGCCGGTCCGAGGCGGTCGGCGGAGTGGGGGACTCGTGGCCGGTGGGCGGCTCCCGCGCGGCTGGCCCGCGCCGGGTGCACCGCCGGGCCTTAGCCTCGGGCAGGATGGACGTACTGACACACGTACGTACGCACATAAGCTAACCGTGGAGGATGGCCGGTGAGTTCCCCGCCCTCGGACGTTCGCTCTGGGCTGACCGGAGGTGAGGACGCCCCGGACATCACGGCGTCGCCGCCTCCAGCCTACGGCGGAAGGCCGCTGACCGTGGCCGTGACCGGCGCCGCCGGCGTGCTCGGCGAGCGCGTCGCCGCACGCCTGGTCGCCTCGCCCGGTGTGAAGAAGGTGCTCGCGGTGGACGACCGCCGCGGGGAGGTGCCCGGGGTCCAGTGGCGGATCCTGGACGTCCGCGACCCGGCGGTGGCCGAGCGGCTGGCCGGGGTGGACGTGGTCGTCCACCTCGCGATGGACCTCGGCATGGAGTCCGACCCGCGGGCCCGCAGCGCCTACAACGTGCGCGGCGCGCAGACCGTGCTGACCGCCGCCGCGGCCGCCGGGGTCAACCGGGTGGTGCTCTGCACCTCGGCGATGGTCTACGGCGCGCTGGCCGACAACGAGGTGCCGCTGGCCGAGGACTCGGAGCTGCGGGCCACCGAGGAGGCCTCGCTGGTCGGCGACCTGCTGGAGATCGAGCGGCTGGCCCGGCGGGCCCCGCGCGCCCACCCGGGTCTCCAGGTCACCGTGCTGCGTCCGGCCGTGGTGGTCGGGCCGGGCGTCGACACCGTGTTGACCAGGCACTTCGAGGCGCCCCGGCTGCTGGTGGTGGCGGGCTCCCGGCCGTGCTGGCAGTTCTGCCACGTGGACGACCTGGCGGCGGCGCTGGAGTACGCGGCGCTCGGCCTGGTCGAGGGCGAGGTCACGGTCGGCTGCGACGGCTGGCTGGAGCAGGAGGACGTGGAGCGGCTCTCCGGGATCCGGCGGATGGAGCTGCCCGCCTCGCTGGCGCTGGGCACCGCCGCCCGGCTGCACCGGCTGGGCCTGACCCCGGCCCCGGCCGGGGACCTCGCGTACACCATGTACCCGTGGGTGGTGTCCGGCAGCCGCCTGCACGAGGCGGGCTGGCGCCCGGTGTACAGCAACGAGCAGGTGCTGGCGGAGCTGCTGGCGCAGGTCTCCGGCAAGCACGCGGTGGCCGGGCGGCGGCTGGGCGGCAAGGAGGCCGCCACCAGCCTGGGGGCGGCGGGGGCGACGGTGGCGCTGGTCGGTACCGCGGCGCTGGTGCGCCGGGCCCGCAAGCGGCGCCGCTTCTGACCGGTCGGGCGGTCGATTCCCTATCCCGTTCTCACGATGCGAAATTTCGCAATCGTGATACGGAAGGCCCTTGCCCGAAACCACCCGGGATGGGGAATCATGGAGTCATGTCCGAGAACCACGACCCCATCCGGCTGCTCGCCGTCCGCGACACCCCGCTCTCGCTCGACGAGGTGTACGAGGCGGTCGGCGACGACGCGGCCGGCGGTACGACCGTCTTCGTCGGGACGGTTCGCGACCACGACGGCGGCAAGTCCGTCGCGGCGCTCGAGTACAGCTGCCACCCCACCGCCGAGCAGGAGATGCGGCGGATCGCGGAGAAGATCGTCGCGGACTTCCCGGTCCGGGCGCTCGCCGCGGTGCACCGGATCGGCCGGCTGGAGATCACCGACAAGGCCGTGATCGTCGCGGTCTCCTGCGCCCACCGGGGTGAGGCGTTCGCCGCCGCCCGTCGGCTGATCGACGACCTCAAGCACGAGGTGCCGATCTGGAAGCACCAGGTCTTCTCCGACGGCGAGGAGGAGTGGGTCGGCGCCGGCAGCTGCTGACGGCCGCCCGCCGGCGGCTGCCGAAGGGCTCCCGCCGCAGCTGCTGAAGCCCCCCGCCGCACCGCTTTCCGGCAGGCGCGCCGCGCCCTCACCCGAACGGGTGTGGACCGGTGCGCCGAATACTCCCTGGCAGTGAGCCGATCGGCCGTCCCGTAACCCGGACGGCGCCACCTGCGTTGTCCGCCGGGGTGGTTAATCTGCTCATAGACACGACGAGCTGGGAGTACTGAGATGGCTGTGCTCGCCTGGTTGATCATTCCGGTAGTCGCCGTCCTGCTCGCCGCCCTGTGGGCGGGGTGGGCCCAACGGGCCCCGCGAGCCACGGGGGACCCGGCCTCACTGGCCGAACACCGGCGCTTCATGGCGGCGATGGAACGCACCACCGCGGACAGCGCCCCGGGCGAGCGCCCCGGGCGGTAGCCCGGCGGGCGCCGCGTCACCCGCGTCCCGTACTGTCGAGGCATGCCACGCCGCTCTGCGACGATGCTCGCCGCCACCCTGCTGCTCATAGCGCTGCTCTGCGTCTCGGTGCTGACGAAGGTGCCGTACACGGAGATGAGCCCCGGGCCGACGTACAACACGCTCGGGATGCAGGACAAGACGGGCAAGCCGGTGATCAGCATCACCGGCCACGAGTCGTACCCGACCAGCGGCCACCTCAACATGACGACCGTCCAGGTCACCGGCGCCAAGTACGAGCCCAGCCTGGTCTCCGCGGTGGTCGGGTGGCTGCGCGGCGACGTGCTGGTCGTCCCGCACGACAACGTCTACCCGAAGGGCCAGACGGACGAGCAGGCGAAGCGGCAGAACGCCGAGGAGTTCGCCTCCTCCGAGGACAGCGCCCGGACGGCGGCGCTCACCCAGCTGGGCATCCCGGTGGGGGCCGAGCTGATCGTCAAGTCCGTCGCGGCCGGCGCCCCGGCGGAGGGCAGGCTGCACGCGGGCGACCAGATCGTCGCCGTCGGCGGCACCCCGGTGACCACCCCCGAGGACGTCGCCAACGCCGTCACCAGGCACAAGCCGGGCGAGCTGGTGATGTTCACCGTCGTCCCGCGGGTCAAAGACGCCAACGCCAACGGCGCCAAGGCCGCCAGCACCGATGTCGCCGTCATCACCAAGCGGGCCGGGGACGTCGACCCGACGCTCAAGCCGGACCGCGCCGACGCGGCGATGGTCGGCATCGTGGCCGGGATCCGGCACACCTACCCGTTCCAGATCGACATCGGCCTGCAGGACGTCGGCGGCCCGAGCGCCGGCCTGATGTTCTCGCTCGGCATCATCGACAAGCTGACGCCGGAGGACCTCACGGCGGGCCGGTTCGTGGCCGGCACCGGCACCATCACCGACGACGGCAAGGTCGGCCCGATCGGCGGCATATCGATGAAGCTGATCGCCGCCCGCGACGCCGGCGCCGAGTACTTCTTCACCCCGGCCGCCAACTGCGCCGAGGCGAGCAAGGCCACCCCGTCCGGGCTGACCCTGATCAAGGCCGAGACGCTGGACGGCGCGCTGAAGTCGCTGGAGCAGGTCCGCTCCGGGCAGACCTCCGCGCTGCCGTCCTGCACCAAGTAGCAGAGCCGCCGCAGCCGGCCATCGGCCCCGCCCGGCGGCCGGGGCCGGCCGGGCGGGAAGGCCGGGTCAGGAGAAGGTCGCCAGCAGCGCCTTGGTCAGGCCCGGCACCAGGTCGGGGCCGGTCAGCACCTCGCGGGCGGTGTCCTTGGAGCGCAGCCGCAGGGCGATCTCCTTCTTGCCGTTGCGCAGCACGGCGGCGGTGATCCGCACCTCCTCGCGCTTGGGGTGGTTGGCCACCCAGTCGGCGAGCTGGGCGTCGCTGGCGTTGCGCGGGCGGGACTGCTCTGCGCCCGGCGGAAGCATCAGCCGCTCCACCACGAGGGCGCAGCCGGCCACCGCGTCGGGCCAGGCGATGGTGCCGAGGAACTTGTCCAGCTCCATGCCGGCCGGCAGTTCGTCCTGCTCGACCGGGGTGAGACCGGGCTCGTCGCTGTCGGCGAGGCCGAGCTGCTTGGCGACCCGGGGGTCGGCCTTGCGCAGTGCGGCGCTGTCCACGAGGGCGAACAGCCGGGCCGGGAGGTCCCAGCCGAGGGTGGCGGCGTACTCGTCGATCTCCAGCGCGGCCCGGGTGAGCGGGGTCGCGGCCGGGAGGCTGGAGACGTCGTCGGGGGAGGAAGAGGAGACATCGGACATGTCCCAATCCTCACACGCCGGGCGGCCGGGGCGCTGCCACACACGGACGGCGGCCGGTGGCGGGCGGTTGTCGTAACCGTCTGCTAACGGTGGGAACTCGGCTAAAGCCTGGTTAAGTTGCACTGACGACCGAACCTATTCCAGACGACACAGCTGAGGTGCCACCGTGGTATTCCAGATGCCGGAACGCTCAGGGCCGGGATTCCGGCGCAGGGTAGGCCCGCCCTCCCGGCGTGCGCGGGTCGCCCTGCTCACCCTGGGCGTGCTCGCGGTGCTCTTCCTGCTGTTCGTCATGTTCGCCGGGTTCTGGACGGACTGGCTCTGGTTCAAGTCCGTCCACTACTCCTCGGTGTTCACCACCCAGCTCTGGACGAAGGTCGGGCTGTTCGCCGTCTTCGGCCTGCTGATGGCCGTGATCACGGGCGCCAACATCTGGCTGGCGCACCGGCTGCGGCCGCCGCTGTCGGCGATGTCGGTGGAGCAGCAGAGCCTGGACCGCTACCGGGCCGGGCTGGCGCCGTTCAAGCGCTGGGCGCTGATCGGGCTGTCGCTGGTGATCGGCCTGGTGGCCGGTGCCGCGGCGTCCGGCCAGTGGCGGACCTGGCTGCTGTGGACCAACGGGACGTCCTTCGGCGTCAAGGACGCGCAGTTCAACCTGGACGTCTCCTTCTACGCCTTCGAGCTGCCCTTCTACGAGTTCCTGCTCGGCTTCGCGTTCAGCGCGGTGATCGTCTCGCTGCTGGCGTCGGTGCTGGTGCACTACCTGTACGGCGGGTTGCGGCTGCAGGGCCCGGGCCGCCGGGCGAGCGCCGGGGCGCAGGGCCACCTGGCGGTGCTGCTCGGCGTCTTCGTGCTGCTGAAGGCCGTGGCGTACTGGCTGGACCGGTACGCGCTGGCGGTCAAGACCGGCGGTTACAAGGGGGTGTCCGGCTGGACGGGTCTGCGCTACGTGGACGCCAACGCGTTCCTGCCGGCCAAGACCATCCTGTTCTTCGTCGCGATCATCTGCGCGGTGCTGTTCTTCCTGACCCCGATCCGCCGCACCTGGGCGCCGGCCCTGATCGGCCTGGGCCTGATGGTGCTGTCGGCGGTGCTGATCGGCGGGGTGTACCCGGCGATCGTGCAGCAGTTCCAGGTCAAGCCGAACGAGCAGGCCAAGGAGACGCCGTACATCCAGAAGAACATCGACGCGACGCGGCAGGCGTACGGGATCGCGGACAGTCAGACCACCCCGTACACCCCGCAGGGCTCGACCACGGCGGACGCGCTCAAGCCGGACGCGCAGACCATCGCGGACATCCGCCTGCTGGACCCGAACGTGGTCTCGCCGACCTTCCAGTCGATCGAGCAGCAGCGCTCGTACTACGCGTTCCCGCAGACCCTGGACGTGGACCGGTACGGAAAGGGCGCGGGCGCCCAGGACACCGTGATCGGCCTGCGTGAGCTGGACCTCAACGGGGTGCAGCGCAACTGGATCAACGACCACTTCAAGTACACCCACGGCTACGGCGCGGTCGTCGCCAAGGGCAACCAGGTCAACGACAAGGGCCAGCCGGTCTTCACCGAGTCGGGCCTGCCGGCCACCGGTTCGCTGGGCGACTACCAGCAGCGGATCTACTACGGCGAGAAGACCGGCACGTACTCGATCGTCGGCGGCTCCAACAAGGAGATCGACTACACCACCGACTCCGGCGAGAACAAGGAGTCGACCTACGGCGGCGGCAGCGGGGTCTCGCTGGACAACCCGATCACCCGGGCCGCCTACGCGGTGAAGTTCGCCGAGCCGCAGATCCTGTACGCGGGCGCGATCAGCCACGGCGCCAAGGTGATCTACGACCGCACCCCCAAGGAGCGGGTCGAGAAGGTCGCGCCGTGGCTGTCCATCGACGCCGACCCGTACCCGGTGGTGGAGCCGGGCGAGAACGGCCAGCCGGGCCGGGTGGTCTGGGTGCTGGACGGCTACACCACCTCCGACGGCTACCCGTTCTCGTCCAAGACGACGCTGGGCACCGCCACCAAGGACTCGCTGACCAACCAGCGCGGTGAGCTGCTGACCGCCGCCAACCAGGTCAACTACATCCGCAACTCGGTCAAGGCCACCGTGGACGCGTACACCGGCGAGGTGACGCTGTACCAGTGGGACGAGAACGACCCGGTGCTGAAGACCTGGATGAAGGCGTTCCCGGACACCGTCAAGGCCAAGGCCGACATCCCGGCCACGCTGATGCCGCACCTGCGGTACCCGCAGGACATGTTCAAGGTGCAGCGCGACCTGCTCGGCCAGTACCACGTGACGGACGCCAACTCGTTCTTCAACGGCAGCGACATCTGGCAGGTCCCGGTGGACCCGACCAGCGACACCAAGCAGGTCCAGCCGCCGTACTACCTGACGGTGCGGATGCCGGACCCGGCGGTCACCTCGGCGAGCTTCTCGCTGACCACCGCCTTCGTGCCGAACAAGCGGGACAACCTGGCGGCCTTCATGGCGGTCAGCGCCGACCCGGGGCCGGACTACGGGAAGATCCGGATCCTCAAGGTGCCGGGGGACAGCAAGACGCTCGGCCCCAACCTGGTGCAGTCGCAGTTCAACTCCCGCCAGGAGGTGGCCCAGCAGATCACCCTGCTGAAGAGCGGCGGCGACTCGGACCTGGAGTACGGCAACCTGCTGACCCTGCCGGTCGGCGGCGGGCTGCTCAACGTCGAGCCGGTGTACGTGCGCGGACGCGGTGCCAAGTACCCGACGCTGCAAAAGGTCCTCGCGGTGTACGGGAACGACAACGTGGCGTTCGAGAACACCCTGGAGGAGGCGCTGAAGAAGGTCTTCGCCGGCGCGGCCCCCGCGACCACGCCCACCGTGCCGAGCAACCCGACCACCCCGACCACTCCGGGGACGCCGACCTCGCCGACGCAGCCCCCGAGCACCGGCACCTCGCCCGAGCTGCAGAAGGCCTGGGCGGACGTGGAGAAGGCGTACAACGACAGCCAGAGCGCCTTCAAGAACGGCGACTGGGCGGCCTACGGCCAGGCCCAGAAGGCGCTCGGCGAGGCGATCAAGGCCGCCCAGGAGGCCCAGCAGAAGGCGGGCGGCACGCCTGTGTCCTCGCCCTCGGCGGCGACCCCGACGACGGCCCCGACCGCGGCCCCGACGAACCCGGCCCCGAGCACCGCGCCGAGCACGAGTCCCTGAGCTGGGAAAACCGATTCCTGTTCCACCCCGCACCCGTGCTACAGTTCAACTACCGACGCGGGGTGGAGCAGCTCGGTAGCTCGCTGGGCTCATAACCCAGAGGTCGCAGGTTCAAATCCTGTCCCCGCTACTCAGTAGCAGCAGAGGCCCGGAGGATCATCCTCCGGGCCTCTTGCGTTTTCATCCGGGGGCGGCCCGGCCCGCTCCGGTACTATCGACCGTTGCGGGCATCGGGGTTTGTGGCATCGAAGTGTCGGGAAATCGACAAAGCGCCGAAGCAATTCCGTCGGCTTCGGGTCCGCCCCGCCGAAATCGGCCGGGGCAGGTGTACGCGGGTTGCGGGTGATGCGACGATGGGACATACGGGGGACGTTGCACGGCTGCTGACCGGCCGTCGGATCCGGCAGGCCCCCTGGGGGTCCCCCTGGCCGCAGGCCGGGGGAGGATGCCGCGGCACTCTGGGGGAGCGGGAGTCGGCATGAGGCTGATCGGCAGGAACGGACCAGGAGCCAAGCCCGCAGCGACCACCGAGGCGGACACCGACGCCTGGGCGGAGAGCCCCGAGCGCCACCCCGGAGCCCTGCCCGCCCAGCGCACCAGCGGACTGACCGAGCGCCGCACCGCCGACGGCTACGGCCCCGACAGCCTGGTGCACGTCTCGGCCCGTCAGTTCACCTCGGCCATCGGCTCGTACGGCGCGCTCACCGAGGGTGAGGCGGAGCAGGACGGCCAGCCCGGCCCCGGCTCCGCCGGCCCCGGCTCCGCCGGCTTCGACTCCGCCAGCTTCGAGACCGCCCTCGCCGCCCGCGAGCAGGCCGCCCTGGAGGCCCGGCACCGCCAGGCCGCCGACGGCGGGGACCCGGACGCCGCCGGCCGGCTCGGCACCCTGCTGCTGCGCCGCGGCGAACTGGAGGACGCCGAGCCGTACCTGCGCAGCGCCGCCGCCGCCGGGCTGCGCGCCGCCGCCAACAACCTCGGCGTGCTGCTGCACCAGCAGGGCCACCGGGCCGAGGCCGCCCAGTGGTGGCGGCAGGCCGCGGTGGCCGGCAGCGCGCCGGCCGCGCACGCGCTCGGCCTCCAACTGCGCGACCAGGGTGAGGAGGAGGCGGCCGAGTACTGGCTGCACTTCGCCGCCGACCACGGCCACCCGCTCGGGGCGTACGCGCTGGGCGACCTGATGGAGCACCGGCGCGACGTGCGCGCCGAGCGCTGGTTCAAGGTGTCCGCCGACGCCGGGCACCGCGAGGCCGCCTACCGGCTGGCCCGGATGCGCGAGGCCGCGGGGGACAAGGAGACCGCCGAGACCTGGTACCGCACCGCCGCGGCGCGCAGCCACGCCCGCGCGGCGCTGCGCCTCGGGGTGCTGCTGGAGGAGCGGGCCAGGACCGACCAGTCGCTGCTGGAGGAGGCCGCCCGCTGGTACCGGCAGTCGGCGCAGAACGGCGAGCCGCGGGCCGCCTGCGCGCTGGGCTTCCTGCTGCGCGACTCCGGCGACCCCGCCGCCGCGGCCGACTGGTGGCAGGAGGCCGCCGAGGCCGGGGACGGCAACGCCGCCAACGCGCTGGGCGCACTGCACGCCGGCCGGGGCGAGGCCGCGGAGGCCGAGCGCTGGTACCGCAGCGCGCTGGACGCGGGGGACCAGAACGGGGCCTTCAACCTCGGTCTGCTCTGCGCCGGCGCCGGCCGCGACCAGCAGGCCGAGCAGTGGTACCGCCGCGCCGCGTACGCCGGGCACCGGGAGGCCTGCAACGCGCTGGCCGTGGTGCTGCTCCAGCGCGGCGACGAGTCGGGCGCCGAGCCGTGGTTCTCCAAGGCCGCCGAGGCCGGCAGCGTGGACGGCGCGTTCAACCTGGGCGTCCTGCACGCCGGGCGCGGCGAGCAGCGGCAGGCGCAGGAGTGGTACGCGCGCGCCGCCGCCGAGGGGCACGGCGAGGCGGCGCTCCAGCTGGCGGTCGTCCAGGAGCAGCGCGGCAACCTGGCGGGCGCCCTGGACCGCTACCGGCAGGCGGCGGCGGGCGGTTCGGCGGAGGGCGCGTTCCGGCTGGCCTCGGTGCTGGACCGGCGGGGGGACGCGGACGCGGAGGCCGAGCACTGGTACGCGCTGGCGGCGGACGCCGGGCACCGGCGGGCCCAGGTGCGGATGGGCGTGCGGGCGGCCGAGCGCGGCGCGCTGGAGATCGCGGAGAGCTGGTACCGCCGGGCGGCGGAGGCGGGCAGCCGCAGCGCCGCGTTCAACCTGGGGCTGCTGCTGGCCCGGCAGGACAGCGAGGCCGAGGCGATGCTCTGGTACACCCGGGCCGCGGACGCCGGGCACGGGCGGGCGGCGCTGCGGCTGGCCCTGCTGGCGCTGCGGCGCGGCGAGCCGGTCCAGGCGGAGAACTGGTGCCGGCGGGCCACGGACTACGGCCCGGCCGAGGTCGCGGAGCGTGCGGGGCGCCTGCTGGGCGCGCTGCACGCCGAGTTGAGCGCGTAGCGGTCAGGGTCCGTTCGTACAGTCCGGACAGAGTCCGCGGTAGGTGATCTCGGCTCCGGACACCAGGAAGCCGAAGCGCTCGGCGGCGGGCAGCGCGGCCAGCGGGTCGCCCTGCGGGTGGACGTCGCGGATGGCGCCGCAGCCGGAGCACACCAGGTGCTGGTGGGCGTGGTGCGCGTTGGGGTCGTAGCGCTTGGCGCGGCCGTCGGTGGAGACCTCCAGCACCTCGCCGAGGCAGACCAGCTCGCCCAGCGTGTTGTAGACCGTCGCGCGGCTGATCTCGGGGAGCCGTTCGACGGCGCGGGCGTGCACCTCCTCGGCCGTCAGGTGGACGTGCTCACCGTCGAGGACCTCGGCAACGACCCGGCGCTGCGAGGTCAGCCGCCACCCACGTCCGCGAAGCCGCTCCAGCAGATCACTCATGGGTACAGGGTAAGTGACGCTCCGGACCTGGTTCCAGTATTGACTTAGACAAAGTCCAAGTTAGGATCGGTTCATCACGACCGGATCACGCGGAGGCACCCTCTTATGACCACTCAGGACGAGCTGCGCCCCACCCTCACCACGGAGGCGGGTGCCCCCGTCGCCGACAACCAGAACACCGAGACCGCCGGTGTCGGCGGTCCGGCGCTGATCCAGGACCAGCAGCTGTTCGAGAAGCTCGCGCACTTCAACCGCGAGCGGATCCCGGAGCGCGTGGTGCACGCCCGCGGCGCCGCCGCGTACGGCACCTTCACGGTGACCGCCGACGTCTCCGCGTACACCCGGGCGCACTTCCTCTCCGAGGTCGGCCGGCAGACCGAGACCTTCCTGCGGTTCTCCACCGTGGCCGGCAACCTCGGCTCCGCCGACGCCGTCCGCGACCCGCGCGGTTTCGCGCTGAAGTTCTACACCGAGGAGGGCAACTACGACCTCGTCGGCAACAACACCCCGGTGTTCTTCATCAAGGACGCCATCAAGTTCCCGGACTTCATCCACACCCAGAAGCGGGACCCGTACACCGGCTCGCAGGAGGCGGACAACGTCTGGGACTTCTGGGGCCTGTCGCCGGAGTCGACCCACCAGGTGACCTGGCTGTTCGGCGACCGCGGCATCCCCGCCTCCTACCGCCACCTCAACGGCTACGGCTCGCACACCTACCAGTGGCAGAACGAGGCCGGCGAGTACTTCTGGGTCAAGTACCACTTCAAGACCGACCAGGGCATCAGGAACCTGACGGCCGACGAGGCGGCGAAGCTCGCCGGCGAGGACCCGGACAGCCACCAGCGGGACCTGCGCGAGTCCATCGAGCGCGGCGAGTTCCCGAGCTGGACGGTGCAGGTCCAGATCATGCCGGCGGCGGACGCGGCGGGTTACCGCTTCAACCCCTTCGACCTGACCAAGGTCTGGCCGCACGCGGACTACCCGCCGATCGAGATCGGCCGGCTGGAGCTCAACCGCAACCCCGACAACGTCTTCGCCGAGGTCGAGCAGTCGATCTTCTCCCCGGCGCACTTCGTGCCCGGCATCGGCCCCTCCCCGGACAAGATGCTGCAGGGCCGGCTGTTCGCCTACGCGGACGCCCACCGCTACCGCGTCGGCATCAACGCCGACCACCTGCCGGTGAACCGCCCGCACGCCACCGAGGCGCTCACCAACAGCCGGGACGGCCACCTGTACGACGGCCGCCACGGCCGCCGCAAGAACTACGAGCCGAACAGCTTCGGCGGCGCGGTGCAGACCAACCGCCCGCTGTGGGCCGCCACGGCCGTCACCGGGGCCACCGGCACCCACGAGGCGCCCTCGCACCGCGAGGACGACGACTTCGTGCAGGCCGGCACCCTGTACCGGCTGTTCTCCGAGGACGAGAAGCAGCGGCTGATCGCCAACCTGGCCGGCTTCATCGCCAAGGTCTCGGCCGACCGCGAGGACATCGTCGAGCGGGCGGTGGAGAACTTCCGCAAGGCGGACGCCGACTACGGCCGGCGCCTGGACGAGGCGGTGCGGGAGCTGCGCAAGCAGAAGTGACGCCGCCGCGTCCCCGATGAGCCGCGGGCCCGTGCCGACCGGAAAGCCGGTCGGCACGGGCCCGCACCCATGAACGGGGAAGGACTTCAGACGCTGAGGCGGCGCAGCGCCTCCTCGTGCAGCAGGCCGTTGGAGGCGACCGCGTCGGCGCCGCCGGGGCCGGGGACGCCGTCCAGGCCGGTGAAGCGGCCGCCGGCCTCCTCGACGATGACGCAGTTGGCGGCCATGTCCCAGAGCGACAGCTCGGGCTCGGCGGCGATGTCCACCGCGCCCTCGGCGACCATCATGTAGGACCAGAAGTCCCCGTAGGCGCGGGTGCGCCAGCACGCCCGGGTGAGGTCCAGGAACGGGTCGAGGCGGCCGCGGTCCTCCCAGCCGGAGAGCGAGGAGTAGGAGAACGACGCGTCCTCGATCCGGGAGACCCCGGAGACGTGGATCCGGCTCGCCTTGGCCAGGCTGCGGCCGGCGAAGGCGCCGAGGTCCTTGGCGGCCCACCAGCGGCGGTTCAGCGCGGGGGCGGAGACGATGCCGACCACCGGGCGCTCCACGCCGTCCGGGCCGTCCTCCAGCAGCGCGATCAGGGTGGCCCAGACCGGTACGCCGCGGATGTAGTTCTTGGTGCCGTCGATCGGGTCGATCACCCAGCGGCGCGGGCCGGAGCCCTGCAGGCCGAACTCCTCGCCGAGCACCGCGTCGCGCGGACGGGCCCGCTGGAGGACCCCGCGCACATGCTCCTCGGCCGCCTTGTCGGCGTCGCTGACCGGGGTCAGGTCGGGCTTGGTCTCGATCTTCAGGTCGAGGGCGCGGAAGCGCTCCAGGGTGATCGAGTCGGCCGAGTCGGCGAGGACATGGGCGAGTCGGAGATCATCGTGGTAGTCGGCCATGGTCGAAACCCTAGCGAGCCGTACCCGATCGGGACAGTCGGGCTCGCGGAGCGGACGCCGTGCGTCCGGCCGCCGTGGAGCGCCCCACGAGGGCCCCCGACCAGGGGCGGGCGGGCCTCCCGGTCCGTACGGTCCGGGGCGGCGCCGGGCCGTGCGTCAGTGCGCCGAGCCGCTCAGCTGGAGCCCGATCACCCCGGCGATCACCAGCGAGATCGAGACCAGCTTGAGCGCCGAGGTGGTCTCCTCCAGGAAGACCATGCCGTAGATCGCGGTGCCGGCCGCGCCGATCCCGGTCCACACCGCGTAGGCCGGGCCGACCGGCAGGCTCTTCAGGGAGAGGGTGAGCAGGCCGAAGCTGCTGAGGGCGAACACGCAGAAGCTGATGGTGGGCCAGAGCTTGGTGAACCCCTCGCTGAGCTTGAGGTTGATAGCGAAGCCGGTCTCCAGCAGGCCGGCCAGGATCACCAGGGCCCATGCCATCGCGTGCTCTCCCTGTCGATCGAGGTGTCGGACCGTAACCCGGCCCGACTTTCCTATGATCACCAGGCCTGGCCGGTCCGACACCTCGAACGCGCGGAAAACAAGCGGCGCGCCGCGCCGTCAGTCCCCCTCGCGGGTCTCCTTGCTGGCCAGCAGCCGGCGCAGTGAGTAGAGCCGGGCGGCCTCGGCGTGGCCGTCCGCCACCCAGGCGTCCAGCGCGCAGTCCGGCTCGTCGTGGCTGCACGCCCGGGGGCACTCGGCGGTGCCGGGCTCCAGGTCGGGGAAGGCGAGGATGACCCGGGAGGGGTCGATGTGCGAGAGGCCGAAGGAGCGGAAGCCCGGGGTGTCGATCACCCAGCCCGGATCGAGCGCCTTCTTCGAGCCCGGCTTGACCCCGGGGGGAGGCGGCAGCCGCAGCGCCAGCGCCGAGACGGTGGTGTGCCGGCCGCGGCCGGTCACCGCGTTGACCACCCCGGTGGTCCGCTGGTGCAGCGGCACGAGCGCGTTGACCAGGGTGGTCTTCCCGACACCGGAGTGCCCGATGAACACCGTCGACAGCCCGCGCAGGTGCGCCCGGACGGCCTCGGCGCCCTCGGTGGCCAGCTCGTCCCGACGGGTCACCACGTAGTTGATGCCGAGCGGGGCGTACGACTCCAGCAGCGGCTCGGCCCGGGCCAGGTCGGACTTGGTGAGCACCAGCAGCGGCTCCATGCCCGCGTCGTAGGCGGCCACCAGGCAGCGGTCGATCAGCCGGGGCCGGGGCTCCGGGTCGGCGAGCGCGGTGACGATGGCCAGCTGCTGCGCGTTGGCGACGACGATCCGCTCGTACGGGTCGTCGTCGTCCGCGGTGCGGCGCAGCACCGAGGTGCGCTCCTCGACCCGGACGATCCGGGCCAGGGTGTCGGCGTCACCCGAGAGGTCGCCGACGATGTTGACGATGTCTCCGACGACGACGCCCTTGCGGCCCAGCTCGCGGGCCTTCATGGCGACGATCTCGCGTTCCTGCCGGGTGCCCGCGTCGAGCAGGCAGGTCAGCCGGCCGCGGTCGACGGTGAGGACCATCGCCTCGGCGGCGTCGTCGTGTTTGGGCCGGATCCGGGTCCGCGGCCGGGAGCCGCGGCGTGCGGGGCGGTTGCGGATGTCGTCCTCGTCGGCGTCCTTGCCGTAGCGGCGCATGTGCTCAGTCTCCGCTCAGCCGCCCGCCACCGCTTCGCCGAGCAGGTCCGCCCACATGACCGGGAAGTCGGGCAGGGTCTTGGCGGTGGTGGCCACGTTCTCCACCTGGACGCCCTTGACGGCCAGGCCGATCACCGCGGCGGCGGTGGCCAGGCGGTGGTCCTCGTAGGTGTGGAAGACGCCGCCGTGCAGCGGGCGCGGGCGGATCCGCAGGCCGTCCTCCGTCTCGGTGACGTCGCCGCCGAGGTCGTTGATCTCCTTGGCGAGCGCGGCCAGCCGGTCGGTCTCGTGCAGCCGCAGGTGGGCGATGCCGTACAGGTGGGACTCGGAGTCGGCGAGCGCGGCGACGGCGGCGATCACCGGGGTCAGCTCGCCGACGTCGTGCAGGTCCGCCTCGATGCCGTGGATCCGGCCGCTGCCGGTGAACTGCAGGCCCTCGTCGGTGAACTCGCAGACGCCGCCCATCCGGGTGTAGATCTCGCGCAGCTGGTCGCCGGGCTGGGTGGTGTGCTTGGGCCAGTCGCGGACGGCGACCCGGCCGCCGGTGACCAGCGCGGCGGCGAAGAACGGCGCGGCGTTGGAGAGGTCGGGCTCGACGACCATGTCGCGGCCGAGCAGGGCGCCGGGGGTGACCCGCCAGACGTCCTTCTCGCCGCCGTCCTCGGGGGCGTCGACCTGGACCCCGGCGAGGCGCAGCATCTCCACCGTCATCCGGATGTGCGGGAGGGAGGGGACGGGGCCGCCGACGTGGCGGACCTCGACGCCCTGGTTGTAGCGGGCGCCGGAGAGCAGCAGGGCGGAGACGAACTGCGAGGAGGAGGAGGCGTCCAGCTCGACCGGGCCGCCGTCCAGCGCGCCGGTGCCGTGCACGGTGAGCGGGAAGGCGCCGCGGCCGCCGTCGTCGATCCGGCCGCCGAGCGCGCGCAGGGCGTTGATCACGCCGTGCTGGGGGCGCTCGTAGCTGCGCGGGTCGCCGTCGAAGTGGACCGGGCCGTCGGCGAGGACGGCGAGCGGGGGCAGGAAGCGCATGACCGTGCCGGCGTTGCCGACGTCGATGGAGGCGGGGCCGAGCAGGGCGGGCGCGGGGATGACCCGCCAGGCCTCGCCGCCGCCGGTGCCGCCGGCGTCGTTGTTGACCCGCTCCTCGATGCCGACGCCGAGGGCGCGCAGGCCGTCGGCCATCAGCTGGGAGTCGCGGCTGCGCAGCGGGCGCCGTACCCAGCCGGGCTCGCCGGCGAGGGCGGCCAGCACCAGGGCCCGGTTGGTGACCGACTTGGAGCCGGGGATGGTGACGGTGGCGTCAACGGGGGTGGTCGCGACGGGGGCGGGCCACAGGGTCTCGGTCATGGGGCAAGTTTAGGGGCCGTACGGGAACTGTCCCCGCCCGTGGCCGGATGGCGGGACGGTACTGCGGCCGCCGCGCCCTGAGGGGTCTTTGCAAAGTCGCGGTGGGATTTTGCAAAGACGGGCCCCCGGTCGGACAGGGCCTAGTAGCCCAGCAGCCGGTTCGCGCCGAGGGCCAGGCAGGCGAGGGCGGTCACCAGGAACAGCGTCACCCAGGCGAGGCCGGGGATGCCGGTGATCCGGGCCAGCTGGTCGGCGTCGGAGTCGCCGCCCTGGCCGCGGCGGCGCTGGTGCTGGAGCTCCAGCACCGGGCGGACGCCGCCGAACAGCAGGAACCAGCTGCCGAGGTAGGCGAAGGCGGCCTGCACCTCGGTGCTGCCGTACCAGGAGACCAGCAGGAAGGCGGCGCAGGCCAGCAGGACGGAGAGCAGGCCGAAGGCGTTGCGGATCCGGACCAGCAGGGCCAGCAGCAGCGCGATGGCCAGCCAGAGCAGCAGGGTGATCCGGCCCCCGCCGAGCAGGGCGGCGCCGCCGAGGCCGAGCAGCGCGGGGGTGGTGTAGCCGGCGGCGGCGGTGAGCACCATGCCGGGCCCGGTGGGGTGGCCGTAGGAGAGGGTCAGGCCGGAGGTGTCGGAGTGCAGCCGGATGCCGGCCAGCCTGCGGCCGGTGAGGCGGGCGACCAGGCCGTGGCCGCCCTCGTGGGCGATGGTCACGGCGTTGCGGCCGAACCGCCACAGCGGCCGGAACAGCACGGTGAGCAGTGCGGCGGCGCCGGTGGCCAGGACGAGCCAGCCGGGCGGGGCGGGCTGGGTGCCGGTGACGCGGTCCCACACCTCGCCGATGCTCTGGGTGTCCATGCGTGTGCTCCCTGCCTGCGGTCCGGCGGCCGAGGTGGCAGCCTCCCATGCGGGGACGGCCGGGCGGCGGCGGGGGGTTCCGCTGTTCGGGATGAGGAATCGGTGAGAGTGCGGCGCGTGGCAAGCTGACGGCATGTGCGGTCGCTTCGCCTCCAGCAGTACGCCCGAGGACATCGTCGAACTGTTCGGCGTCCGGCAGTGGGATCCGGCCGAGACGCTGGCGCCCAGTTGGAACGTCGCCCCGACCGAGAGCGCCTTCGTGGTGCTGGACCGGGTGCCCAAGGGCGGCACGCAGCCCGTGCGGCAGCTGCGGGTGCTGCGCTGGGGCCTGGTGCCGCAGTGGTCGAGGTCCGCCGAGACGGCGGTGAAGATGATCAACGCCCGGTCGGACACGGTGCACGAGAAGCCCTCGTACCGGCAGGCCTTCGCCTCCCGGCGGTGCATCCTGCCGGTCGACGGCTACTACGAGTGGCAGACGGTGCCGGGTGAGCGCGGCAAGCCCCGCAAGAAGCCGTTCTTCGTCTCCCGGGCGGACGGCGCCCCGCTGGCGCTGGCCGGGCTGTACGAGTTCTGGCGCAACCGGACGGTGCCGGCCGGGCACCCGGAGGCGTGGCTGGTCACCTTCACCATCGTCACCACCGAGGCGGAGGAGCTGCTCGCGCCGATCCACGAGCGGATGCCGCTCTTCCTCGACCCGGGCTCCTTCGACGACTGGCTCGACCCGGCGGCGGTCGAACCCGAGGAGCTGCGCCGACTGCTGATACCTCCGCCGCCCGGCGCGCTGCTGGCCACCCCGGTCTCGCCGGCCGTCGGCAGCATCCGCAACAACGGCCCCGAGCTGACCCGGCCGTGGACCGAGGTCGAGCACGAGACCACGCTCTTCTGAGCAGCACGTTTTCGAGCACCGCGCTTTCCGACCACCACGTTTTCCGAGCACCGCGCTTTCCGACCACCACGTTTTCCGAGCACCGCGCTTTTCCGAACCGGGAGCCCCGCACGATGACCACCGAACTCCTCCCCACCCCCGCCGGGGACGCCCGGATCACCTGGCACCGGGCGGCCGACCCGGCGGCGGTGCTGGCGCTCGGGCACGGCGCGGGTGGCGGGATCGAGGCCAGGGACCTCGCCGCGCTGGCGGCCGCGCTGCCGCCGCTGGGGTTCACCGTGGCGCTGGTGGAGCAGCCGTGGCGGGTGGCGCGCAAGCGGCTCGGCCCGGCGCCGAAGACCCTGGACGCGGCCTGGACCCCGGTCGCCGAGCGGCTGGCCGGGGACGGGCCGCCGCTGGTGGTCGGCGGGCGCAGCGCCGGGGCCAGGGTGGCCTGCCGGACGGGCGCGGCCACCGGCGCGGTGGGGGTGCTGGCGCTGGCGTTCCCGCTGCACCCGCCGGGGCGGCCGGAGAAGAGCCGGGCGCAGGAGCTGCTGGAGTCGGGCCTGCCGACGCTGGTGGTGCAGAGCGTGGCCGATCCGTTCGGCGGCCCGGCGGAGTTCCCGGAGCTGCCGGCCGGGCACGAGCTGGTGTCCGTGCCGTACGGCGGCCACGGGTTCGACGTGCCGAAGCGGGCGCCGATCGGGCAGGAGGAGGTGCTGGAGCTGATCACCGGTGCGGTCGGCGGCTGGCTGTCGGGGCTGCTCGGGGCGGCTCCGGGTGGTTCGTGAGCGGGCTGTGGCCGCCCGCTCACCCTGGCGGGTGAATCAAGGGGGTGGGGCGGGAATGCGGGCGCCCTCGGCGTGGTTGACACCCTCGTCAGCTTGAGTCCCGAGGTGGAAGGCAGCACAGATGGGTTCGATCGCGTGCCCCGAGCGGCCGGAGGAGCGCGAGGCCGCCACGGCCTTTGCCCCTGCATGGTCGGAGTGGATTGCCGCGGGCGAGAAGCCCGTCAGGCCGATATCCTCCATTTCGGGGCGGCCCGCCGTGGGGCGCCATGCCGAGGAGGTGGGTCCGGTCGTCGGGACCGAGCACGAGGCCGAGCCGGGCAGGGGCCCGGGCGAGAGCCTGCCCACGGGCGAGGCGCTCACCGGTGAGGAGCTGGCCGAGGCGATCGGTGAGGACACCTTCCGGGTGTCGGCGGAGGAGAGCGAGGAGGCCCGGCGGGAGCGCTTCGAGCGCGACGCCCTGGGCTACCTGGATCCGATGTACTCGGCGGCGCTGCGGATGACCCGCAACCCGGCCGACGCGGAGGACCTGCTCCAGGAGGCGTTCGCCAAGGCGTACGCGTCCTTCCACCAGTTCCGTGAGGGCACCAACCTCAAGGCCTGGCTGTACCGCATCCTCACCAACACGTTCATCAACTCGTACCGCAAGAAGCAGCGGGAGCCCCAGCGCACCGCCGCCGAGGAGATCGAGGACTGGCAGCTGGCCAGGGCCGAGTCGCACATGTCGACCGGTCTGCGCTCGGCCGAGACCCAGGCGCTCGACCACCTCCCGGACAGCGACGTGAAGGACGCCCTCCAGGCCATTCCGGAGGAATTCCGTATCGCCGTCTATCTCGCGGACGTAGAGGGCTTTGCGTACAAGGAGATCGCGGACATCATGGGTACTCCCATCGGTACGGTGATGTCCCGGCTGCACCGCGGCCGTCGTCAGCTGCGCGGCATGCTGGAGGATTACGCCCGTGAGCGCGGGCTCGTCCCGGCCGGCAGCGGGGCAGGGCAGGAAGCGAAGGGCTCGGGCTCATGAGCTGCGGCGATCCGCACGACACCGAGTGTGGCGAGGTCCTCGACCACCTCTATGAATTCCTCGACAACGAGATGGCCGAGGGCGACTACGACAAGTTGCGGGTGCACTTCGAGGAGTGCTCCCCGTGCCTGGAGAAGTACGGGCTGGAGCAGGCGATCAAGGCGCTGATCAAGCGCTGCTGCGGGTGCGACGACACCCCGGCCGACCTGCGCGGCAAGGTGCTGGCCAGGATCGACTCGATCCGTGCCGGGCAGCGCTCCGGCGAGGCGGTGGTGGTCGCCGTCGACGCCGCGGACGTCCATGTCGCCGTGCCGCCGAAGGCCGCCACCGAGGCGGCGGTCCGGCCGGTGGGCGCGTCGGTCGAGGCGGGCGCTCCGGCGGAGTGAGCGGCGGCCCGCCGATCGGCGGGCGGACGCGTGTTCGCATCGGATGCGGCGGATTGGCCGGATCCGGTGGACCGGCCGCGCCGGGTGGATCGGCCGGACAGGCCTGACACCTCGGATTCCACGGATATCTGAACACCCGGCCCCGGGAGCACGCGCTCCCGGGGCCGCTCCCTTTCTGCTCGTATGCGCCGTCACTCGTTCGAGTGAGTTGGTAATGCGCCAGCTGCGGCATTCCGCGATCATGCGTCCCTGCACCGGAGTGGCGGCCTATCCTCCTGACGGACACTCACCGCCGGTCCGCCCGGCGCGCTGAGCGCAGAGCGGGCCAGGACGGCGGGGAGGTCGAGATCGCTACCGACAGTGGAGGCGAAGCCCTGCGGGAGGGCGCCGTGCGGTACCTGGTGGCCGTCCCGGTGGCGGCGCTCTGCTGCCTGCTGCCGCTGCTGTCCGACGCGCTCCCGCTCGGGGCGCCCCGCTGGCTGGGCGGGCCGGTCGACTGGCCCAAGGTCGGCCTGCTGGCGTTCCTGCACGGCTGCTGGGAGTCGCTCGCCCAGGGCCTGCCCACGCCCTGTCTGCGGCTGCTGCGGCTGGTGCTGCGCCGGCCGCTGCCGGAGCGGGCCCCGGCCCGGTCCGGGGCGAACGCCTTCTTCCCGGTGCTCTTCGCCGGGGTGCTGATGCTGCCGCCCGCCGCCGCCGCGCTGGTGGCCGTCCCGGCCGGGCTGCTCGGCCACCCCGAGCCGCACTTCTGGCTGCGGCAGCTGTGGAACGGCTCGCAGCTCGCGCTCTGCGCGTTCGCCTCCTCGGTGGTGTTCCACCTGCTGTGCGGGCCGCAGTTGCTGCTGGGCTCGCGGTTCCCGGCCGCGCTGCTGCCCGCGCTGGCCGCCGTCGGCGCGTTCTGCCTGGCCAACGGGGTGCTGGTGGGCGTGATGCTGGTACTCGCCGAGGGGCGGCGGCCCGGGGTGCTGCTGCGCGGGCCGGCCGCCGCGGTCGGGCTGCCGGTCCTGGTGCACGCGGCCGGCGGACTGATGGTCGCGGTGCTCTGGCAGGGCCCGTACGGGGCCTTCGCGGCGCTGCTGGCGCTGCTGCCGCTCTCCATCTCCGCGTGGGTGTTCGCCCAGGGCCACCGGGAGCGCGACGCCCACCAGGCCACCGTCCAGGCGCTGGTGCAGGCGGTCGAGATCAAGGACGCGTACACCCGCGGCCACAGCGAACGGGTGGGCAGGGCCGCCGTGCTGATCGCCGGTCAGCTGGGCATGGAGGCCGAACGGCTGCGCACGCTGCGGTTCGCGGGCATCCTGCACGACGTCGGCAAGCTGGGCGTGGCCACCGAGCTGCTGCGCAGAAACGGTCCCCTCACCGAGGACGAGCGACGGGCCGTGGAGGTGCACCCGGTGTACGGGTACGAGCTGGTGCACGGGATCGCCTTCCTCGGCGAGGCGCACGCCGGGATCCTGCACCACCACGAGCGGATGGACGGCCGGGGCTATCCGAGCGGGCTGGTGGGGCAGCAGATCCCGGAGTTCGCCCGGATCATCTCGGTGGCCGACGCCTTCGACTCGATGACCTCGACCCGCTCCTACCGGCGCGGGCGGCCGGTCACCGAGGCCGTCGCCGAGCTGCAGCGCTGCTCGGGCAGCCAGTTCGACCCGGTGATGGTGGGGGCGCTGGTGGACGCGCTCGCCGTGCACGACTGGCAGCCGGTGCTGCCGCCGCCCGGCGACTGCATCCGGGCGGTGCCGGACATCCCGCTCGGGGTGCCCGAGCCGGCCCGGGCGGCCCCGCGCCGGGTGCCGGCCCAGGGCGGGACCGGGCCGATGGCCGGTCAGCCGTGACCGGGGCGGGCCGGACGGGCCGGATGAGCGGGACGGGCGGGACCGGCCGGGCCGGCGGGACGGCGGCGTTCGGGGCCGGTCCGGGGGCGGTGCACGCCGGGGCGGTCGGGCTTTTCGCCGTCGCGCTCGGGGCGGTCGTGGTGCGCGGGGTGTCCGCGCCCGGGGTGGCACTGGCCTTCGTCGTGCTGATCGCGCTCGGTGAGTGCGTCCGGATCACCCTTCCGGGCGATCGCGAGCAGGCGCCGATCGGGGCCGCCGGGGCGCTCGCCTACGCCCTGCTGGGGCCGCTTCGCGGGCTGCCGACCGCCCACGGGGTGCTCCAGGTGGTCGTGGTCGCGGGGGCGGGGATGCTGCTCGCGCTGCTCCCCTCGGCGGTGGTGCCCCGGTCGGCGCGGCGCCACCGGCGGCGGCCGTGGAACGACCCGGCCCGGCGGGACACCGCGGCCCGGCGGCTGATCGGGGTGGGCTTCGCCGCGGTGCTCTTCCAGCCGCTCTACAACAGCGGCCTGGTCGACCGGTACTCGCCGGACGGCCCCGCGTACGGGTTGTTCCTGACCGTGGTGGCGGCGCTGGCGGCACTGTGCGATGCCACGCTCGCCGCGGCGCTGCGGCGGGCGCGCACCGGGCTGCGGTTCCCGGCGGCGCTGGAGGACGAGCTGCGCTCGCTGTTCGGGATCGGCTCGGCGATCGTCGCCACCGGGATGCTGGTCAGCCTCGCGGCGGGCGAGGTGGGGCTCTGGGCGCTGCCGCTGTTCTGCGCGCCGCTGCTGCTGGCCCAGGTGTCGTTCCGGCGGGCCGCCGCCGCCCGGGCCACCACCGGGCAGACCATCGCCAGCCTGGCCAAGGCCACCGAGGTGGCCGGCTACACCCCGCCGGGGCATGCCCGCCGGGTCGCCGACACGGCGTGCGCGCTGGGGCGCGAGCTGGGGCTGGGCACCCGTGAGCTCGCCCTGTTGGAGTACGCGGCGCTGATGCACGACGTCGGGCAGCTGTCGCTGGTGGAGCCGGTGCCGGACGGGGCGACGGCGCTGCTGTCGGACGAGGAGCAGCAGCGGATCGCCCGGCTGGGGAGCGAGGTGATCCGGCGGACGGGGGTGCCGCGGCAGGTGGCCGAGCAGGTCGCCCGGTCGGCGGACCCGTGGCACGGGCCGGACGGGGGCGCGGACCGCTCGGTGCCGCTGGCGGCGCGGATCATCCGGGTGGCGAACGCGCACGACGACCTGCTGACGGCGGCCCGGGGGCGGGGCGTGGGGGAGGCGGTTGGGGGGCTGGAGGTGCTGGAGGTGCTGCGGATGGGGCGCGGGCGGGTCTACGACGCCCGGGTCGTCGACGCACTGGTGCGGGTGCGGGGCTAGATTCCCGCCGGGCTCCGGCTCGGCTCCGGCTCGGCCCCGGCTCGGGCCCGGGTCGTCTCCGGGGCCGGCCCGGCGGCTGGGGTTGAGGCCGGGCGGCGGGGCGGGCAGGCTGGGTAGGGGCGGGGGCGGGAAGCAGGTGCAACCGCGGCGGTGGGGAGCGCAGGCGGCAGCGGGCGTGGTTGGATGCGGTCGTAGCGTGGAACACCGACCCGGGGCACCGGGACCGTGACGCGGGAGCGGATACGGGAGAAGTGGTGCGGGACTTCAGCGGACGACGACGGCAGGGACGAACGTGAGGATCTTCCACCGGGCACGGCACCGGCCGTCCGCCACCTGGCGGCAGACGACCGACCGGGCCTTCACGCTGATCGGCGACGGCCGCTTCGAGGACGCGGGCGCGCTGCTGGTGATGGCCGCCGATCTGGAGCCGTGGCTGTCGGACTCCTGGTTCAACCTCGCGCTGCTGCACAAGTTCCGCCGGGACTGGGAGCAGGCGCGGTCGGCCGGGCTGCGGGCGGTGGCGCTGCTGGACCGCGAGCAGGGCGCGCCGGACTGGTGGAACCTCGGGATCACGGCGACGGCGCTGCAGGACTGGCCGCTGGCGAGGCGGGCCTGGCAGGCGTACGGGCTGCGGCTGCCGGGCGGGCCCGGGGCGCAGCCGGACGGCCCGGTGAGCCTGGACCTGGGGACGACGCCGGTGCGACTGTCGCCGGACGGCGAGTCCGAGGTGGTGTGGGGGCGCCGGCTGGACCCGGCCCGGATCGAGGTGCTGTCGATTCCGCTGCCGTCCTCCGGCCGCCGGTGGGGCGAGGTGGTGCTGCACGACGGCGCCCCGCACGGTGAGCGGGTGACCGACGGGGTGGCGTACCCGGTGTTCGACGAGATCGAGCTGTGGGCGCCGTCCCCGGTGCCGACGTACGTGGTGCTGCTGCAGGCCGCCACGGCGGGTGACCGGGACGCGCTGGAGCGGCTGGTCGCCGACGCGGGGTACGCGGCGGAGGACTGGACGTCCTCGGTGCGGCTGCTGTGCCGGGCGTGTTCGGAGAGCCGGATGGCGTCCGACGACGGGCACACGGCCCACCACGATCCGCACGACGACGGGGACGCGGCCCACCCGGGGCACCTGAGCCATCTGAGTCAGGGCGCGGGCGGGATGTCCTGGCTGGTGGAGCGGGAGTGCGGGCTCGCGGCGCCGGCCGGGGTGGTGCGTACGCTGCTGGACCGCTGGGTGGCGGCGGCGCCGTCGACCAGGGCGTATCGGGATCTCGAAGAAGTCTGCTGACCGGGCCGCTTACTCTTGATCGGTATACCTCGGTAGTCCACGGAATCGGAAGATAAGCAGCGATGGCGGAGCAGCACGACCACCAGCACGACCACGACCACGAGCCCGAGCAGGGCGAGGCCCAGCCGGTGAAGGTGGTCGGCGAGGAGCCGGACCTCTCGAAGGGCACCGCGCGTCCGATCACGGTGTACGGCAACCCGGTGCTGCACCGGGAGGTCAAGGACGTCACCGTGTTCGACGGTGAGCTGTCGGCGCTGATCGACGACATGTTCCAGTCGATGTACGCGGCCGAGGGCGTCGGCCTGGCCGCGAACCAGGTCGGCGTGGACCTCAAGGTCTTCGTCTACGACTGCCCGGACGACGAGGGCGTGCGCCACATCGGCCACGTCGTCAACCCCGTCCTGGAGGAGCTGCCGGCCGGCAGCAAGCGGGTGCTGGACGACGGCAACGAGGGCTGCCTCTCGGTGCCGACGGCCTACGCCGAGCTGGCCCGGCCCGACTACGCCGCGGTGACCGGCGTGGACAAGGACGGCAACCCGATCCGGGTCGAGGGCACCGGCTTCTTCGCCCGCTGCCTGCAGCACGAGACGGACCACCTGTACGGGTTCCTGTACATCGACAAGCTGTCGAAGCGGGACCGCAAGGACGCGCTGCGGCAGATGGCCGAGGGCACGCCGCGGTACGCGACGGTGGCGAACGACTGACGTCCGAGGGCGTGTTGAAGGCCGGTGCGGCGAAATCGCACCGGCCTTCGTCGTTCCGCGGCGCGGGCTGCTACTGGACGAACAGCCACTCCGGGCCGTAGGTGAAGCGGGGATCGGCGGGGAGCTTGACGCCGTTGATCTGCTGGGCGGCGCGGCGCATCTGGCCCATCAGGCCGATGGCCGGGCCGATCGAGTCCGGGCCGTCGGCGCCCCAGGCGCCCTCGAGGGCGCGCAGCATGTCGCTGTAGTGCTGGTTGAAGGTGCGCAGGAGGCCGGCGGTGGTCGCGTCGGGCTCGTTGCCGGGGGAGTTGGCCCAGCCGCCCTGGGGGACGCGGGCGACCGGGGAGGTGTCCGGCAGCGGGAGGTCGGGGCCGGCGAACTCGAACTTCCCCGTCTGGTCGTCGAAGACCAGCTTCTTGCCGACGGCGATCTCCTTGAAGGCGTAGTAGTGGGCGAGTTCGCCCGGGGAGCCCGGGAAGGGGTTCACCGGGGAGGCCGTGGTGCCCTCGCCCTGTTCCTGGATGATGTTGATCGCCTTCAGGACGTCGTCGATGGTGTTCATCGGGATGATGTCGTTGCCGGCGCCGTGGCTCGACCCGAGCGGGAACTCCACCTGCCGCTGACCGGTGAGCAGGTGGGCGAACTTCGGGAACACGTTGGCGATGCGCTGGTAGAAGGCGCCGATCGTGTTGCCGTCGGCGGCGAAGGCGAGCGGGTGCTCGGGCTTCTCGATGTCGGCGAACAGGCAGGCCGAGTCGCGGCTCAGCCCGCTGAGGAAGACCTCCAGCCCGGGGTTGACGCCGCCGGGGAGCTGGCCCGGGTACTTGGGCACGGTGGCGGGGTCGGTGAGGGCGACGGTGCCGCCGATGCTGGTGAGCATGTTGCAGACCAGGCCGAAGTGGGACATCTCGTCGAAGACGATCTCGCGGATGGTGTGGCGGACCGGCTTGCCGTTGTCCGGGTCGGTGATCGACCAGAGGGCGGTGGCGTAGGGCGGGATGGTGGAGAGCTCCAGCATGATCGCCCGCTGGAGCGCGTCCTTGAGCTCCTGCTCGGTCCAGTCCTCCTCCGCCATGTTCATGAGCTGGACGATCGCATCGCTCTTGTAGTCGAGGATTCCGGTCGGCACGGTGGGCCCCTTTCGTTCGGCTGTGCGCCGGACCGTACGCGGGGGTTGATCGTGTGCGGATGTCTCGCGGCGGCGCGGCCCGGGAGTTCATCCGTACGGGCGGCGCGCGCGGGCACGGGCGCCCCGCCCGGTGGTTCGGCTGAATCCTCGCGGTTCTTGCGCAGGAAGTCGGCCCCTCCGACTTCCTGCGTAGGGGCCGCCTCCCCCCGCAGGGGGAGTGGGATCGTGCGGCGGCCGGATCCGCCGCGGGTGCTCACGAGGGAAGACTCGGATCACCGCGCCGAACCCGACGATCCCCGGAGAGCCCCATGGCCGCCGTGACCGCCCTCCCGCTGCCCGACCGGAGCAACCGTTCTTCCGGGTGGGCCGGTTACGCGGCCGCCGGGGCCGCGCTCGCCTATGCGGCACCGCACTTCTGGTGGGGCGCCGGCGTCGCGGCGACCTTCCCGGGCGACTTTGCCTCGGCGCCGCACGGCACATGGGCGGCGGCGACCGGATACTGGGGGATGGGGCTGGTCGCCGTGTTCGGCGCGGTGCTCCCGCTCGCCCTGGTACGCCCGTGGGGCCGGCGGATCCCGGCCCGCCTGATCGCCGTTCCGGCGGCGATCGCCTCCGTCGGCATGGTGCTCTGGGGCTCCATCTACTTCGCCATGCAGTACCTGCTCGCCGCGGACCGCGTGGTCTCCGCGCCCGCCTTCGCCGCGAAGGACGCCCACCCGCAGGCCGCCTGGGGCCTCTTCTGGTACGGCCTCTTCCTCGCCTGGGGCCTAGCCCTGGGTCTGGCCGCCCGCCACCGCCTTCGCCGTGCGAACCGCGCGAACTGTGCGAACTGCGCGCGGGCCTGAGCAGCCGCGACCACGCGCATGAGAAGTCGGACCGGCCGGGGCTGGTGCAGGAGCGGATGGCGTCGCGGTGGGCCGTGGTCGTCTCCACCCACCGTCCGTCAGAGTGGGACGTCACCAATTGGGGGCATGGTGGCGTCCCAATTCCCAGGTCAGCGTGGTGAGACGAATCCCGGGATGCCGCTTGCGGGGTTTGGCGCCACTCGGAGTGGGTTGCGGATTCCTATAGTTGACGCAGCGCCAGGGGTGAAGAGAGCCCCCTGGTGAATTCCGAAACACCGTCAAGAGGGGGAAGGGCCATGCGCAAGCGCAGGGTTGCCAGGATCGGTCTCGTTGCGGGCACCGCGGCATTGTTCGTGAGCGGCATGCTGAGCGGCAGCGCCCAGGCCAGGGTCGGAGTGAGCTACATCGGCAACGGCTACCCCAACACGAAGGCCGGCGTGTGGTGCGTGCAGCACAGCCTCAACCACATCTTCAAGACCATGAACATCTACCACGCACAGATCAAGGAAGACAGCCTGTTCGGCCCGCAGACGGAGGAGGCGATCAGGTACCTGCAGGCCAATGACACCGACCCGAACACCGAGGTCGACGGCATCGTCGGGCCGGCCACGGGCAGCACGCTCTACGCCTGGGGCGACCCCCGGTACAACTACAATTCGGGCACCAACGGCTCCTGCTACTGGAGCCTGCCCACCGAGGGCATCTGGGGCTAGGAAGCCCCAGGAGGCCCTTGCCGGACCGGCCGACCAGGCACGTACAGCGGTCAGGGCGGGAGCTGCGTCGGGACGCGGGTCGGGTTGACGGCGACGGCCCTCCGGGACTCCAGGGATCCGGAGGGGCCGGCTCTGCTCCGCGCCGCCGGGGCGTGGGCGGCCTTCGTGACAGGGGCCGGGTGCGGGGGCCTTCCGGTCTTCTGGGCCAACGCAGAGGTGCCCCGCGCGGCCGTGGCCGGGCGGGGCACCTCTGCCGTACGTGTCTTCTTTAGAAGTCGTCGTCGAAGGCGACCGAGCCCTCGACGGCGACCTGGTACGCCGACACCCGGCGCTCGAAGAAGTTGGTCAGCTCCTGCACGTTCTGGAGCTCCATGAAGCCGAACGGGTTGGTCGAGCCGTACCGGATCGGCATGCCGAGGCGGGCGAGCCGCTGGTCGGCGACGGCCTGCAGGTACTCGCGCATCGACGCGGTGTTCATGCCGGGCAGGCCCTCGCCGCAGAGGTCCTGGGCGAACTGGAGCTCGGCCTCGACGGCCTCCTCCAGCATCTCGGTGACCTGCTGGGCCATCTTGTCGTCGAAGAGGTCGGGCTCCTCCTCGCGGACGGTGTCCACGACCGACATCGCGAAGTCCATGTGCATGGACTCGTCCCGGAACACCCAGTTGGTGCCCGTCGCGAGCCCGTGCAGCAGGCCGCGCGAGCGGAACCAGTACACGTACGCGAACGCGCCGTAGAAGAACAGGCCCTCGACGCACGCCGCGAAGCAGATCAGGTTCAGGAGGAACGCGCGGCGGTCGTCCTTGGTCTGCAGCGAGTCGATGTGGTCGACCGCGTTCATGTACTTGAAGCAGAACTGGGCCTTCTGGTGGATGGAGGGGATGTTCTCCACCGCGGCGAAGGCCGCGTTGCGGTCCTCCGGGTCCGGAAGGTAGGTGTCGAGCAGCGTCAGGTAGAACTGGACGTGCACGGCCTCCTCGAACAGCTGGCGCGACAGGTACAGCCGCGCCTCCGGGGAGTTGATGTGCTTGTAGAGGCTCAGCACCACGTTGTTGGAGACGATCGAGTCACCGGTGGCGAAGAAGGCGACCAGCCGGCCGATCATGTGCCGCTCGCCCTCGCTCAGCTTGGCGAGGTCGGCGACGTCGGAGTGCAGGTCCACCTCCTCGACGGTCCAGGTGTTCTTGATCGCGTCGCGGTAGCGGTCGTAGAACGACGGGTAGCGCATCGGGCGAAGGGTCAGCTCGAACCCGGGGTCGAGCAGCATCTTCTCGCGGTCGTCGGACATTACTGGCAGGCCTCGCAGGACTCGGGGTTCTCCAGGGAGCAGGCCAGCGCGGCCTCCTCCTCCGGCGTGAGGGTCGGGGACGCCACCGGCACCGGGGCGGCGGCGCGGGCCGTGCCCGACGCGGCCTGGGCGATCCTGGTCGCCGGGCGCGAGCGCAGGTAGTAGGTGGTCTTCAGACCGACCTTCCACGCGTACGCGTACATCGAGCTGAGCTTGCCGATGGTGGGCGCGGCCATGAAGAGGTTCAGCGACTGGCTCTGGTCGATGTACGGCATCCGGGCGGCGGCCAGGTCGATCAGCGCGCGCTGGGGCAGCTCCCAGGCCGTGCGGTACAGCGAGCGGACCCCGGCGGGCAGCCAGTTGAGCTCCTGGACGGAGCCGTTGGCGTCGCGCAGCGCGTCCCGGGTCTGCTGGTCCCAGACGCCGAGCTCCTTGAGCTCGCGCACCAGGTACGGGTTGACCTGGAGGAACTCGCCGGAGAGGGTCTCGCGCTTGAACAGGTTGGAGACCTGCGGCTCGATGCACTCGTACACGCCGGCGATCGAGGCGATCGTGGCGGTCGGCGCGATCGCCAGCAGCAGCGAGTTGCGCAGACCGGTGGTGGCGATCCGGGCCCGCAGGGCGGTCCAGCGATCGGCCCACTCGGGCGCGGCGCTCGGGAAGTGGTCGATGTGCAGCTCGCCGCGGGCGGCGCGGGTCTCGCCGTACGCCTCGTGCCGGCCCAGCTGCTCGGCCAGGTCGGCGGAGCGCTCGTAGGCGGTGAGCATGATGCGCTCGGAGATCAGGGTGGAGAGCTGCTTGGCCTCGGCGGAGTCGAAGTCCAGGCGGAGCTGGAAGAAGACGTCCTGCAGGCCCATCACGCCGAGGCCCACCGGGCGCCAGCGCGAGTTGGACGCGCCGGCCTCGGGGGTCGGGTAGAAGTTGATGTCCACCACGCGGTCGAGGAAGGTGACGGCGGTGCGCACGGTGGCGTCCAGCCGGTCCCAGTCCATGGCGTTCAGCAGGTCCGCGGCGGTGGCACCGGCGGCGACGTGCGCGCCGAGGTTGACCGAGCCGAGGTTGCAGACGGCGGTCTCGGAGTCGTCCGTGACCTCCAGGATCTCGGTGCAGAGGTTGGAGCTGTGCACCGTGCGGCCGGGCAGCGCGGTCTGGTTGGCGGCGCGGTTGGAGGCGTCCTTGAAGGTCATCCAGCCGTTGCCGGTCTGCGCCAGGGTGCGCATCATCCGGGCGTACAGGGTCTGCGCGGGGATGGTGCGGACGGCCTTGCCGGCCTGCTCGGCCTTCAGGTAGGCCTCGTCGAACTCGACGCCCCACAGGTCGACCAGCTCGGGCACGTCGGCGGGGGAGAACAGCGACCAGTCGGCGTTGGCGTTCACCCGGCGCATGAACTCGTCCGGGATCCAGTGCGCCAGGTTCAGGTTGTGGGTGCGGCGCGCCTCCTCACCGGTGTTGTCGCGCAGCTCCAGGAACTCCTCGATGTCCGCGTGCCAGGTCTCCAGGTAGACGCAGGCCGCGCCCTTGCGGCGGCCGCCCTGGTTGACGGCGGCGACCGAGGAGTCGAGGGTGCGCAGGAACGGGACGATGCCGTTGGACTTGCCGTTGGTGCCCCGGATCAGCGAGCCGCGCGAGCGGATCCGCGAGTAGGACAGGCCGATGCCGCCGGCGTGCTTGGAGAGGCGGGCGATCTGGGCGTAGCGCGAGTAGATCGAGTCCAGGTTGTCCAGCGGCGAGTCGAGCAGGTAGCAGCTCGACATCTGCGGGTGCCGGGTGCCGGAGTTGAAGAGGGTCGGCGAGGAGGTCAGGTACTCCAGCCGGCTCATCAGGCGGTACAGCTCGGCCACCTCGCGCACCGACTGCTCGTTGTCGCCGACCGCCAGGCCGCTGGCGACGCGGAGCAGGAAGTGCTGCGGGGTCTCGACGACCTTGCGGGTGATCGGGTGGCGCAGCAGGTAGCGGCTCTGCACGGTGCGCAGGCCGAAGTACTCGAAGCGGTCGTCGCCGCTGGGGTCGATCAGGGCGTTCAGGGTGTCGGCGTGCTTGGCGACGAAGGCGGCGGTGGTGTCGCCGATCAGGCCCTCGGCGTGGCCGACGGCGATCGAGGCGGAGAACGAGACCGAGCCCTGGCTGACGGCCTCGTCGACGATCTCCAGGGCGAGGAGACGGGCGGCCAGCTTCGAGTACTGCGGGTCCTCGGCGATCATCGACGCGGCGGCCTCCACGGCCAGCCCGCGCAGCTCGGCGAAGTCCGAGCCGGCGTGGCGGCCGCGGAGCGCGGCGGCGGCGACATGGCCGGGGTCCACCTGGGGGAGATCGACGCTGCGGTCGGTCAGTAGCCGGAGCAGCGAACCGCCGGGGTCGGAAACCGTCGGTTCGGCGGGGGAACCCTGGGCGGGCAGGGTGACTGAGGCAGCGGTGGTCAAGGCGCTCTCTCCTGGCGGCGATCGGCGGCGGATCCGGCAACCGGGCCGATCGGGGCAGGGGAGCACGGCGCGAACGCCCGGTGGCGTCGCGCGACGGTGGCATCCCCGGCCCGCCCGCGAGGCCCGGAAGTACTGCACGTGCTGCAGGGCCTCTGCGGGGAGGCCGTGGCACGCCGTCGGCAGGTAGTCGGACTCGCGGGCTCTTTGGGGAGCCGCCCGCACACCGCTGCGGGGCAGTCCCGGACTCGCACCGGGTTCCCCTGCGTCGACAGCAGGGTCGAGCATACATCTAGTGGTGTCCGCTCGATGCGACACCACATGTTGTGCGGCGCCGCGTGTCGGGACGATGACGGCGGGTGCGGGCGCGGGCCCCGGCGTGTCCGGTGGACGGCCGGTTTTGGGAACGGATTGGTTACCGGACGACTGGCCGTCAGGGTCATGCCCTACGATCTCGGCACATGAGCGAGGGAACGGGCGTACCGCCGGAGTGGGCGCGTCAGCCGGCGCAGCCGGTGCCGGGTCAGCAGCCGGAAACGCCGGGTCAGGTGCCGCCGGGTCAGCCGCCCGTGCCGCCGCAGCAGCAGGGCGGGCCGCCGGTGCCGCCGCCCGGTGGCTTCGGGCCGCCCGCGACCCCGTACGCGCAGCCGGGGGCCGGGGTGCCGCCGCAGGCCCAGCCGCCGGCGCCGCCGCATGTGCCGAGCGGGCCCGGGGTGTACCCGCCGCCGGCCCCGCAGCCGATGGCCCAGCCGCAGCCCGCGCCGCAGCCGATGGCCCAGCCGATGCCGCAGCCCGCGCCGCAGCCCCACACCGGGCCGCCCCAGGGCCCCGGCGGGCCCGCCCCGTACAACCAGTGGCCGCAGCCCGCGCCGCAGGGCCCCGCCGAGCCGGACTGGGGTGCGATGGCGGACCGCCACGCGAACGAGTCCCGCAAGCGCAAGCGCCTGTGGATCGGCGCCGCGGCGCTGGCCGCCGTCCTGGTCGGCGGCGTGGTCGCGGCCGCGGTGTGGATCAACGGCAACGGCGACACCAAGGCCGACCCCAAGCCGACCGCGAGCTCCACCTCGGCGGGCGTGCCCACCGAGCAGGCGCTGGCCGTCATCTCGGACGCCGCCACCGACAAGCTCCCGGTCGACGCCGCGACGCTGTTCCCGGACCAGACCCGCACCATCGACGGCAAGGTGTGGACCCGCAAGGTGACCGGGGCCACGTCCCCGTGCTCCAAGGCGACCACCGGCGGCCTCGGCCTCGCCCTCGGCGACGACACCTGCCGCTCGCTGGTCCGCGCGACGTACGTCAGCGGCGACAGCGCGGTGACCGTCGGCGTCGCGGTCTTCGACAACAAGGCGGGCGCGGACCGCGCGCTCGGCCGTCACGCCGGCCTGATCCAGGGCCTGTCCGGCCCCGGCGTGGCCACCTTCTGCGTGACCGACAAGTCGGGCTGCACGGAGACGCACGCCGCGATCGGCCGCTTCGGCTACTTCACCGTGGCGGGCTCGCTCAAGCAGACCCCGGACCAGAGCGACCCGGTGGCCTCGACCGCCGGCGCCCTGCTCGCGGACCGCACCAAGGCGGTCCTGCTGGGCCGCGCCGGACACACCGGCTGAGTCTGCCGCAGGAGGCCGCCGGCGGACCGTCCGGCGGCCAACCGTCCCGGTGCGGACGGCAGATGGCCGTCGGATAGGATGACCGCTTTCGGGGGGAGGCACCGGCCTGCCCCAAAGCGCCCCCGAGACGGGGAATCAGCGAGCAGGAGGTACCGCGCGGTGAGCGCTGCCGTCAATGCGACCAGCAGACGGCGCAGAGCGGCAGGCCGCAGACGCGGCAGCCCGGGAGAGCCCGTCCCGTCGCTGCTGCTGCCGGCCCCGCCCACTTCGCAGGAGAAGTACAGCTACACCATCAGGCACCAGTGGGTGCTGACCCTCTGCTCGGTGGTCAGCTTCGCCTGCCTGGTGATCAGCCAGGGCCAGCTGTACTCCGTGGGGTCGTGGTTCTGGCTCTGCGTGCCGTTCCTGTTCTTCACGGTCGTCTACTACCTGGTGTCGCTGCGCGTGAACAGTTTCACGCCGAACTTCGACATCAAGGAGCACCGCCGGCTGGTCCGGCAGTGGAAGCCCGACGACCTCCCGACCGTGGACGTCTTCCTGCCGGTCTGCGGCGAGCCGATCGAGGTGCTGCACAACACGTGGACGTACGTCCGGAAGATGGCCGAGCACTACCCGGGCCTGGTGATGCCGTTCGTCCTGGACGACGCGGCGAACCCCGAGGTCGAGGCGATGGCCGCCGACTTCGGCTTCCGCTACGGCGTCCGGGAGAACCGCGGCTGGTTCAAGAAGGCCGGCAACCTGCACTACGGCTTCGGGCGCTCGGACGGCGAGTTCATCCTGATCCTCGACGCCGACTTCGCGCCCCGCCACGACCTGCTGCACGAGGTCCTGCCGTACCTGCAGCGGGACAGCAGGCTCGCCATCGTGCAGACGCCGCAGTTCTTCCGGGTGCTGGACTCGCAGAACTGGATCGAGCGCGGCGCCGGGGCGATCCAGGAGCTGTTCTACCGCTCGGTCCAGGTCGCCCGGCAGCGCAACGACGGCGCGATCTGCGTCGGCAGCTGCGCGGTCTACCGGCGGGCGGCGCTGGACGAGAACGGCGGCACCACGCTGATAGCCCACTCCGAGGACGTCCACACCGGCTTCGACCTGCGCGCCCTCGGCTGGGACCTGCAGTACATACCGGTGGCGCTGTCCACCGGCGTCTGCCCGGACAACGCGGGGGCCTTCCAGAACCAGCAGTACCGCTGGTGCATGGGCTCGATGTCGCTGATGACCAGCCGGAAGTTCTGGAAGACCAAGCTCGATTTCACCACCCGGCTCTGCTACATCTCCGGGTTCCTGTACTACATCCACACCGCGCTGCTGACCTTCGCGCTGCCGATGCTGCCGATCATGCTGCTGCTCTGGCGGCCCGACCTGCTGAAGGTCGAGCACCTGACGCTCGTCATCCCCAGCCTGGTGTACGCGACCCTGATCTTCCCGCTCTGGCACCGGGCGCCGTACCGCCTGGAGGCCTGGGCCGGCCGGATGATGTACGGCTGGGCGCACTTCTTCGCCGTCTGGGACCTCGTCCGCGGGCGCGAGCGCGGCTGGCAGCCGACCGGTTCGAGCAAGGCCAAGAACCGCCAGCGGCGGTTCTGGACCGGCGTCATCGTCTGGGGCGCGGGCTCCGCGCTGGTCTGGGTGGTCGCGGCGGTCTACCGGATGTTCACGATGTACCCGCTGGACTTCGCCCTGGTCCTCTCCTCCGGCCTGTTCTACGCGGTGACCGTCGGCCGCATCCTCATCCAGCCCCGATCCCAGGACGCATCGGCATGACGCTCCACACCACTTCCGGACGGGGTGACCGGGCCCGCTCCGGTCTGGTCCGCGCGCTCGCGGCGGCCCTGCTGCTGCTCCCGCTGGCGGCCTGCGACCTGCTCGGCGAGAAGCCGCTCGGACCGCTGGCCGCCGCCCCCGCGCCGGCCCCGACCGCCTCCGGCACGGCCTCCGCCGGGGCGTCGCCGAACGCCTCCGCGGCGGCCCCCTCGCCCTCCGCGACGGCGGCCGCCGACCTGCCCTACGACGTCCGGCCGCTGCTCAAGCCGGCGAAGAAGTACGTCGGGGTGGCCGTCGACGGCGCCCCGCAGTCGATGACCGGCGTGGACGAGTTCGCGACGAAGGCCGGCAAGCGGCCGAACATCGTCGAGTACTACTCCGGCTGGGGCGACGAGTACGACGTCAAGGGCGTGACCAACGCCTGGGCGGCCGGGGCGATGCCGTTCATCGCCTGGGAGCCCTACAAGACGCCGCTCGCGGACATCGCGGCGGGCAAGCACGACGACTACGTCAAGCGGTACGCGGCCGCCGTGCGCAACACCAACATCCCGGTGGCGATCAGCTTCGCCCACGAGTTCAACGGCACCTGGTACGACTGGGGCACCAAGACCACCACCGCCGCCGACTTCGTCGCCGCCTACCAGCACCTGCACGACGTGTTCACCCAGCTCGGTGTCGGCCAGGTGATCTGGGTGTGGAGCCCCAACAGCATCAACCCGGTGCCGACGGTGACGCTCAAGCAGTACTACCCCGGTGACACCTACGTCGACTGGGTGGGGATCGTCGCGTACTACACGCACCTCGAAGCGGGCACCTTCGACACCCTGTACACGCCCACCCTCACCCAGATCCGCACCTTCACCAACAAGCCCTGGATCATCGCCGAGACCGGCTCCGAACCCGGTGCCCGCAAACCGGCCGACATCTTCAACCTCGCCGCCAACGTGCTGAAGCGCTCCGACTGCCTGGGCTTCATCTGGTTCAACCTCAACAAGGAGGTCGACTGGCGGATCGAGAGCGACCAGCAGTCCCAGACCGCCTTCAAGCAGGCGGTCTCCGACGGCCGCTACAGCTTCGATGTGAAGAGCCCCTGATGACGTCCTCCCCAGCGCACCGCACCCGCCGCCGGGTCCCCGGCCCGAGACCGGAGGCCGCCGACGGCCGCCGCGCCGACGGGCCGCCCGTCGAGCCGCAGTCCGTCGAGCCGCTGCCGGTCGAGCCTTCGGCCACCGAGCCGCCGTTCGTCGAGGACGGGCCGGTCCGGATCCCCGACACCGGCGGGTCGTGGTTCGAGAGCCCCCGTCCGCAGCCGAACCGGCCGCAGTCGACCAACCCGGAGCCGAACCGTTCGCCGGAGGCCCGTTCGCGGGGCGCCCGCTCGTCGGAGGCCCTGCAACAGGAGGCCCTGCAGCAGGAGGCCCTGCCGCGGGAGGAGCCGCTCGACGGCGACGCCGAGCAGCCCGTGCCGAGCCCGCCCGGGCCGCGCCGCGGTCGCCGCCGCGCGCCCGGGGCGGAGCCGGAGCAGTCGGCCGCCCCCGCCGAGGACGGACCGGTCGAGCCCCTGCCGAGCCCGCCCGGGCCGCGCCGCGGCCGCCGTAGGGCGCCCGGGGCGGAGCCGGAGCAGTCGGCCGCCCCCGCCACCCGCGGACCGGCCGAGCCCGCGGAGCCGGGGTCGGAGCCGGACCCGGAGGCCGGGCCCCGCCGCGGCCGCCGCCGCGCAGCCGAGGCCGAGGCCGAGGCCGAGCCCGCCGAGGTCGACGAGGGCCCCGGCTACACCCTGCCGCCGGTGCCCGAGGCCAGCTGGACGCTCGACTCCGGCCGGCGCCGCTCCTGGGTCAGCCGTGCCCTGCTGATCGCCATCCTGGCGATCCAGACCGCGATGTCCGTGCGCCTGTCGAACACCGCGTTCCAGGACGAGGCGCTGTACATGTACGCCGGACACGCGCAGCTGTCCCACTGGATGTACGGCACCCCGGTGCCGAAGGACTACAACACCTACTTCTCCGGCTCGCCGACGCTCTACCCGATCGTGGCCGCGGTGGTGGAGAACCACTTCGGCATGCTCGGGGTGCGGCTGTTCAGCCTGCTCTCCATGCTGGGCTCCACCGCACTGCTCTACGGCTTCACCCGGCGGCTGTTCAACGAGCGCGTCGCACTCGGCGCGGCGGCGATGTTCGCCGTCACCCAGTCCACCGTGGTGCTGGGCTTCTTCGCGACCTACGACGCCCCGGCGGTGCTGCTGCTCGCGCTGGCGATCTGGATCGTGGTGCGCAGCGACCGGGCGCCCGCCGCCGTCGTCCTGGCGGCCGCACCGGTCGCGGTGCTGGCGGTCGGACTGAAGTACGCCTCGGCGCTCTACCTGCCCAGCCTGGTGCTGCTCGCGGTGCTGACCGGGCGGCGCAACGGCGTCCGCCAGCCGATGCTGCGCGGGGTGCTGCTGGCGGGCGGCTCGGGTGCGCTGCTCTGGCTCGGGATGACCTTCACCGACGTCCTCAAGGGCGTCCAGGCGACCACCACCCAGCGCGCGCACGGCACCGAGCCCTGGACGGAACTGGCCCGCCAGTGCGTGGAGTTCAGCGGCCTGATGTTCGTCACCGCGGTCGGCGGCGCGATCGCCTACGCGCTGCGCGGCCGGATGAACGAGTCCCCGCTGGTCCGCACGATGACCGGCCCCGGCCGGCGCCGACGGGTCCTGCTCGGACTGCTGCTGACCGGCACCGCGCTGCTCGCCCCGGCCTACCAGATGCACCTGCACACCTCGGTGGCGCTCTACAAGCACCTCGGCTTCGGGCTGCTGTTCGCCGCGCCGATGGCCGGCATCGGCCTGGCCCGCCTGGTCGGCCCGCACTTCCGGCACCCGCAACTGGGCATCCTGCTCTGGGTGGTGGCGCTCGCGCTCGGCCTCACCCAGTCGACCTGGCGGTTCGACACCTGGCCGGACTCCACCCGGATGACCGAGGTGCTGCGCCAGCACGTCACCAGCACCGGCCGCTACCTGGCCTCGGCCGACAACGTCCCGGTGTACTACACCCGCGACCTCACCCTGCAGAGCCAGTGGACCTCCACCTACGGCATCGGGTACGTCGACAAGGCCGACAAGCTGCACACCGGCGACGACGGCTACCGGACGGCCATCGCGGACGGCTGGTTCGACCTGGTGGTGCTGGACGGGGTCGCCACCCCGGACACCGACCGGGTGGTGGCGGAGGCGATCGCACAGAGCCCGCACTACCGGCTGCTCGGGCGCATTCCCTTCACACACGTGGGTGGAACCGGCTACTACCGGATCTGGGTCAAACAGTAGCGATGACCACCTCCACCAGTGCGACGGGTGCATCGGCGGCCTGGCCGCCGGCCCCGGGCCACCCGCCGATGCCCCCGTCCCCGCCCGCGCCCGCGCCCCCCACGGCGCCGCCGCCCCCGCCCGCGCCCCCGGCCGTGCCCCCGGCCTCCACCGGGTCCGCGCCACCGGTCCCGGCCGCGCCCGAGGCCGGTGAGCAGGCCCCGCCGTGGCGGGCCGCCCTCGGCATCGCCCTGCCGCCCGTGCTGCTCACCCTCGCGCTCTGCCTCTACGGCATCCAGGACCGCCAGCTCTGGCGGGACGAGCACGCCTCCTGGTGGGCGGCCACGCTGTCCTGGTCCGATCTCGGCACCCTCACCGGGAACATGGACCTGGTGCTGGCCCCCTACTACCTGCTGCTGCACCTGTGGGTGTCGGTGGCCGGCCAGTCCGAGGCCGCGCTGCGGATCCCCTCGGCGCTCGCGATGGCCGCCGCCGCCGGCTGTGTGGCCCTGCTCGGGCGGCGGCTGCTCTCCCCCCGGCTGGGCCTGCTGGCCGGAGTGCTGTTCGCGGTCTGCCCCAGCATCACCTGGTACGGCCAGGACGCCCGGCCGTACGCCTTCGCCGTCCTGGCGGCCTCCGGCAGCACCCTGCTGATCACCCGGATCGTCCAGGACCGCAGGCCCGCCGCGGCCGGGCTGCGGCCGGTGCTGCTGCTCTGGGCCGGCTACGCGCTGACCGTGGTCGCCATGGGCCTCACCCACCTGGTGACGCTGATGGTGCTGCCCGGCCACCTGCTGCTGGTCGCCCGCGAGTTCCGCCGCGGCACGGACGACGCCGGGGCCCGCTGGGTGCTGTTCGGCCGGTGGGCGGTGGCCTCGGCCGCCGCGGTGCTGCTGCTGAGCCCGCTGCTGCTGCTCGGCGCCGGGCAGAGCGGCCAGATCGCCTGGAACGCGCGCGACTGGGGCGACCTCGGCGAACTCGTGAAGGACCTGGCCGGCTCCTCGGCGCTCGGCTGGACCCTGCTGCCGCTGGGCGTGCTCGGCGCGGTGGGCCTGCTGCTGCTCCGCCAGCAGGTCGGCCCGCTGATCTGCTGGGCGCTCGTGCCGGTGCTGGTCACCGTGGCGACCGCGCACTGGCTGCACCTGTTCCTGGCCCGCTACCTGCTCTTCACGGTGCCCGCCTGGATGCTGCTCACCGCGGCCGCGATCGGTCGGCTGCCCGGACTGGTCGCCCAGCTCACCGCCTCCCGGACCCCGCCGCGCTGGGTGGTCGGGCCGGTTCCGCTGGTGGTGGCCTTCGCGCTGGCCGCGGTGCTGGCCTGGCCGGCCCAGGCGAGCGTCCGGGACGACCTGGGAGGGGAGGCGGACGCCCGCGCCGCCGCCCGGGTGATCAGCGACGGACTGCACCCCGGGGACGGCGTGGTGTTCGAGCCGACCAGTTCGATGCGCCGGGCGCTGGCCTACGAGTTGCGCGACCGCCCGGCTCCGAAGGACACCCTGCTCTGGGTGACCGCGCAGCAGGCCGGCAGCTTCGGCGCGCTGGAGTGCGAGGAGCCGGCCCGCTGCATGGCCGGGGTCCAGCGGATCTGGCTGCTGGTGGCGAGTGCGGACCGCCGGCCGTACGGCAGCGTGTCGGACAAGGTGGCCAAGGAGCTGAAGCAGTTCCACACCGTCCGCACCGAGGCGGTGCCCAACCTCCGGGTGGTGCTGCTGGAACGCACCAAGGGAAAGGCCTAGGCCGTACCAGGACGGGGCTCAGCCTCGGGGCGCCCAGCCCCGGGGCCCGCTCAGAACGCCAGGCTGTAGACCATCAGGTCCATGCCCGGGTACGGCGCCCAGTCCCGCTCGGGGGTGCGGCGGAAGCCGACGCGCTCGTAGATGCGGTGGGCGGCCGTCATCTCGGGCCGGGTGGAGAACGCCATGCCGGCCAGGCCCAGTTCGCGGCTGCGCGCCAGCGAGGCGCGGACCAGCGCCTCGCCGACGCCCCGGCCGCGGGTGGCCGCGGCGGTGGCGAGCATCCGGATCTCGCCCTCGTGCGGGTCGGCGATGTCCGCCCACTCGGTACCGCCCACGGCGAAGGTCACGCAGCCGAGCACCCGTCCGTCGGCCTGGTCGACCGCGACGAGGAGCTCGGCCTCCCGGGCCCGGCGGGCGGCGTCGCGCAGGAGGTCGACGTAGCGGCTCTCGGGCGAGGTGTAGCCGTCGCCGACGAAGGCCTCGACGGTGATGCGGCCGGCGGCTTCGAGGTCCTCGGTGCGGGCCCGGCGGATGACGATGTCCATCCGGCCAGTGTGCCGGAGCCGGCCGGTACGGCCCGGGTCGGGGCCGGACGGGTGGCCGGGCCGGCGCCCCGGCGGGTGGCGGCCCGGCCGGCCGGTACGACAGCGGGGCGGTCGGCGGCGGGCAGGGCGGGGGAGTCGGCGGCGGGGTCGGCGGATGGGCGCAGGGAGGCGGCCGGCATGGTGCCGTACAGCCGGTCGGGCAGGGCGGGGTCGACGGGATAGCCGCCGGCCCGGTGCCAGTTGTCGCGGCCGGCGGCGGTGCCCCGGGCGACCTCCCGGCCGATCAGGGTGCCGAGCAGGCCGAACCCGCCGACGGCACCGGCGAGGGCGAGGGCGCTTGCGAGTGTGTCGGAGTCCATGGCTCCACTCTCGCGGGGCCGCCCGGACACCACGAGTGGCAGGAACGACCGATTGCATCGAAATACTGCCACCCGGCCCCTTCCCCCCGGCCCGTCCGGGAGGGCATCCTGGGCGGCATGCTGACGAACGTGGTCGCGGTGGTCCTGGAGGAGCTCCACCCCTTCGAACTCGGGGTGGCCTGCGAGGTGTTCGGCCTGGACCGCACCGAGGAGGGCCTGCCCGGGTACGACTTCGCGATCGCCGGGGCCCGGACCGGTCCGCACCGCACCCACGCGGGCTTCACGGTGGACGTCCCGTACGGCCCGGAGCGGCTGGCCGAGGCCGACCTGGTGATCGTCACGGCGACGGGCCTGCGCCCGCAGTACCCGCAACCGCTGGTCGACGCCGTCCGGTCGGCCGTGGACGGCGGCGCCCGGGTGCTGTCGATCTGCAGCGGCGCCTTCGTCCTCGGCGCCGCCGGGCTGCTCGACGGCCGCCGCTCCACCACGCACTGGCGGCACGCCGAGGAGCTGGCCCGGCGCTTCCCGCTGACCACGGTCGAGCCGGACGTGCTCTACGTGGACGACGACCCGGTGATCACCTCGGCCGGGACGGCGGCCGGCATCGACGCCTGTCTGCACCTGGTGCGCCGGTTCCAGGGGGCCGAGGTGGCCCGGGGGATCGCCCGCCGGATGGTGGTGGCACCGCACCGGGAGGGCGGGCAGGCCCAGTTCGTGGCCCGCCCGCTGCCCGAGGGCGACGGCGAGTCGCTCGCCCCGCTGCTCGACTGGATGCGCCACCACCTGGACGAGGAGTCCACCGTGGAGCAGCTCGCCGCCCGGGTCCACATGTCGCCGCGCACCTTCGCCCGCCGCTTCCAGCAGGAGACCGGCACCACCCCGCACCGCTGGCTCACCGGGCAGCGCCTGCTGCTCGCGCAGCGGATGCTGGAGTCCACCACCGAATCGGTGGACGTGATCGCGGCCAGCTGCGGCTTCGGCAACGCGGCCACCCTGCGCCACCACTTCGGGCGCCGGCTGGGCACGACCCCGCTGGCCTACCGCCGCTGCTTCGCCGAGCCCGTCGCCGGCTGATCCCGTCGCCGGCCGAGCCGCCGCCGCGGAGGGCCGAGCCGCCGCCGAGGCGCCGGGCCCGGCGGGCTACCGGGTGCCCTCCAGGTGCCCGGTGTCGTTCCAGTGCGCCGGCTGCAGCCGCCCGCCCTCGGCGCGCCAGATGCTGGTGGAGCAGTTGCGCACCGGCTCCAGCGCGGTGAGCCGCGCCTCGGTCAGCCGGTCCAGCACGTACCGGAGCATCAGCACCGTGCAGTCGTGCCCGACCAGCAGCACCGGCCGCCCGGCCTCCTCCTCGCCCAGGTCGCGCAGCAGCCCGCGGATCCGCAGCGCCACGTCGGCCCAGGACTCGCCGCCGGGCGGCCGGTAGTACAGCTCGCCCATCTTGCGCCGTCTGGCGGCCTCCTCGGGGTACTTGGCCTCGATCGCGGCCTTGGTCAGCATCTCCAGCACGCCCAGTTCGCGGTCGCGCAGCCGCTCGTCGTAGCGCACGTTCAGCGAGACCGGTACCGCGCCGAGCCCGGCGGCCTGGGCGAGCGCGATCCGGGCCGTCTCGGTGGTGCGGACGTACGGCGAGCACCAGACGCTGCGCGGGCGGTCGGCGCTGGGCAGCGCGGCCCACCACAGGCCCAGCGCCTGGGCCTGCTGCTGGCCGTGCAGCGAGAGCGGGATGTCCGCGTCCCGGCAGCTGATCGGCACGCTCAGCGCGCCGGCCGCCTCGGCCAGCTGGAACTCCACGTTGGCGGTGGACTCGCCGTGCCGGGTGGCGATCAGGACGGACGGCAGCCGGTGGGCGGCGGCCGGTGCGGTGGGCGGTGCGCCGTGGGTGGACTGGTACTGGCCGTTGAGGGTGGTGCCGAGTTCTGCCATCGCCGCTTCTCCCCGTGGTCGATGCCGGTGCGATCAGTTGCCGGCCGTCCGGCGGTCCGGTCTGGTCGTGCTGGATGGTGCTCTGGGTGTGCGGCCGTTCATACATATGATCGCGCCGCCTTCTCCAGTGTTCACGGAGAAGGCGGCGCGATCACAGGGCGCGCGCGGGGCGTATCAGTGCGCCGCCACGGGCTCCGGCGCGTTCTTCAGCTCTTCGTCGCCGGTTTCGGCGCTGTAGTCGCCCGGACGGGTCTCGTCCGGGCTCTCCGGGGCCTTGAGCGCCCGCAGCACCACCGTGAGCACCACCGAGACCAGCAGGTTGAGCACGAAGGCGGTCAGGCCGATGTAGCCCAGCTCGCCGATGCCGGGGATCTCGGTGGCGTTGCCGCCGAAGTGCTTGGTCGCCGGGCTGGCCAGGCCGTACGCCTGCCACGTCCCGTAGACCATGCCGGCCGCCCACCCGGCGAACAGCGCCCAGTGGTGGAACCAGCGGGTGAACAGGCCGCCGACGATGGAGACGAAGGTCTGCAGGATCCACAGGCCGCCGAGCAGCTGCAGGTTGATCGCGGCCTGCTTGTCCATGGTGAGCACGAAGACCAGCGCGCCGACCTTCACCAGCAGCGAGGCGAGCTTGGCGACCCTGGTCTCGTCGGCCGGGGTGGCGGTGGGCTTCAGGTACTCCTTGTAGACGTTGCGGGTGAAGAGGTTGGCCGCGGCGATCGACATGATGGCGGCCGGCACCAGTGCGCCGATCCCGATCGCGGCGAAGGCGACGCCGGTGAACCAGTCCGGGAACATGTTCTCGAACAGCTGCGGCACCGAGAGCTGGGTGTTGAACTTCTTGTCGCCCTTGCCGACGCCCGCCGCGATCGCCATGAAGCCGAGCAGCGCCAGCAGGCCCAGCATCAGCGAGTAGGCGGGCATGATCGCCATGTTGCGGCGCACCGTGTTGCGGGACTTGGAGGCCAGCACGCCGGTCACCGAGTGCGGGTACATGAACAGCGCCATCGCCGAGCCGATCGCCAGCGTGGCGTACGTCCACTGCTTGTTCTCCGGCACCGTCAACGAGCCGGCCGCCTTGGGCGCGCTGAACTTCTCGCCGACCGCGTCGAAGATGTGCCCGTAGCCGCCGAGCCGCATCGGGATGTAGATCACCGCGACGATGATCACGATGTAGATCAGGGTGTCCTTGACGAAGGCGATCAGCGCCGGCGCCCGCAGCCCGGAGGAGTAGGTGTACGCGGCCAGCACGCCGAAGGCGATGAACAGCGGCAGGTCCTTGACGAACCAGTTGGCGTTCTCGCCGCCGCCGACGCCCAGCACGTCCAGCACCGCCTGGATGCCGACCAGCTGCAGGGCGATGTACGGCATGGTGGCCAGGATCCCGGTCAGCGCCACCACGAGGGACAGCGGCCTGGAGCCGTAGCGCCCGCGCACGAAGTCGGCCGGGGTGACGTAGCCGTGCACCCGGGAGACCGACCAGAGCCGGGGCAGGAAGAGGAAGACCAGCGGGTAGGCGATGATCGTGTACGGCACCGCGAAGAACCCGGCCGCGCCGGTCGCGTAGACGGCCGCCGGGACGGCGACGAAGGTGTACGCGGTGTAGAGGTCCCCGCCGAGCAGGAACCAGGTGATCCAGGTCCCGAAGCTGCGGCCGCCCAGGCCCCACTCGTCCAGGTGCTGGGCGTCGTCCGCCCGGCGCCAGCGCGAGGCGAGGAAGCCCATCACGGTGACCAGGGCGAAGAACAGCAGGAAGACGACCAGGGCGGGCACGTTGACGCCGTTCATCGCGCGCCACCCGCCTTGCGGAGGGCCTTGCGGGCCTTCTCGTCCCGGTTGATCAGCAGGTACGCGGCCACCGTGAAGACGGCCGAGATCGGCACCCAGAGCAGCTGGTACCAGTAGAAGAAGGGGACCCCGCCGACCTCGGGGTCGGTCTTGTCGTAGGAGGACACCCAGAGCATCGCGACGATCGGCACGAGCAGGGCGAGTCCGGCCAGCACCCGCTCCGGCGTGACGGCCGGGATCGTCCCTGGTGGCTCGGGCATGACAGGTTCGGTGGGATGGAGGTCTGACGACATGGTTCGGCTCCGCTCCGGAGGGGTCACCCCGTCGGCGCCGCAGCCCAGCGGGCACCGCACACCCCCCTGAGCCCGCCGAGCAGCACCACTGGTGATCGACAGTCAGTACGGGTGCGAAATCTAGAGCATGGAGTGATCTGTGTCACCGGAAACGGCGGAACTTCCCGCTATCCGGACGCGCGCGAGCCCCGGCACGCGCTTCGCGCGCCGGGGCTCGGCAGCTCAGGGGGCCGGGGCGGCCGGAGGGCTACTCCGGGCGCTTGAGGCGGGTGATGAACTTGTAGCGGTCGCCGCGGTAGATCGAGCGGACCCACTCGACCGGCTGGCCCTCGGCGTCGAAGGAGTGCCGGGAGAGCTGGAGCATCGGCAGTCCGAGGTCGGAGCCGAGCAGGCCGGCCTCGCGCGGGTTGGCGAGGGTGGTCTCGATGGTCTCCTCGGCCTCGGCCACGGTCACCGAGTACACCTCGCGCAGGGCGGTGTACAGGGAGTTGTGCTTGGCGAGGTTGCGGCGCAGCGCGGGGAAGCGCTTGGCCGAGAGGTGGGCGACCTCGATGGCCATCGGGTCGCCGTTGGCCAGCCGCAGGCGCTCGATCCGCAGCACCCGGCCGCCGGGCTTGATGTCCAGCAGCGGGGCGAGGTGCTCGTCGGCGGTGATGTAGCCGATCTCGATCAGCCGGGAGGTGGGCTCCAGGCCCTGGGCCCGCATGTCCTCGGTGTAGGAGGTCAGTTGGAGGGCCTGGGCGACCTTGGGCTTGGCGACGAAGGTGCCCTTGCCCTGGATGCGCTCCAGCCGGCCCTCGACGACCAGCTCCTGGAGGGCCTGGCGCACGGTGGTGCGCGAGGTGTCGAACTGGGCGGCCAGCGCCCGCTCGGGCGGCACCGGGGTGCCGGCGGGCTGGGTCTCGGTGAGCTGCAGCAGGTGGCGCTTGAGGCCGTAGTACTTCGGCACCCGTGCGGTGGCGTCCCCGGCGGGCTGGCCCTGGGGGCTCTTCTCCTGGGGGTCGTTCACCTGGGCCGTGCTGCCCCCGTCGCTGCTCATCGGACCTGTCTCCCGCTTCTTACGGGGCCTGAAGGTGCCCCGCCATATCGTTAACGGCTCACATCGTTGCATGTATGGCTACGGAACGAATACCTCATCACGCGATGAACGATGTGCGGTGTCGGCTTGATAACGGGTGGTCCTGATAGGTCGAACAGCCGTTGACAGGCCCATTGGTCTAGGCCAAGCTCCAGGCATCTGGTCTACACCACTAGGCCGGTAACTATGAATCCCCCCACCCGTTCGCTGGGGACCGCGGCACCTTTCCTCCCGCTTTATGTGGGTCTGCCGCTGCCACCCGACGGGGGTAACCCAGGCATCCCTCAGGAGGATGGCGTGAAGCGTCAGCTCATCGCGGCGGTCGGCGTCGCAGCAATGGTCGTCGGCCTGGCGGCCTGCGGCTCGGACGGCAAGAAGGACAGCGACAACACCGCGAGCGGTTCGTCCTCCTCCGCCGCCACCAAGAACTACAGTGGCAAGACGCTGACCGTTTGGACGATGGACGGCTCCGCCCCCAAGGGTTGGACGGACTCGGTCAAGGCCGACTTCGAGACCGCCTACCCGGGCTCCAAGGTCGACTTCCAGGTCCAGCCGTGGAACGGCATCGGCCCGAAGGTCACCGCCGGTCTGTCCGAGGGCTCGGTCGACGTCCTCGAGGTCGGCAACACCCAGACCGCGGGCTACGCCGCCACCGGTGGTCTGCTCGACATCACCAAGGACAAGGCCGCCCTGGGCGGGGCCGACTGGGCCGCCAACCAGAACGAGGCCGCGATCCTGGACGGCAAGCAGTACGCCGCCCCGTGGTTCGTCACCAACCGCGTCGTCGCCTACAACAAGGACCTGTGGGCCAAGGCCGGCCTGACCGCCACGCCGAAGACCCTGGACGAGCTCTACGCGGACTTCGACAAGCTGAAGGCCACCGCGGGCGTCACCGACGCGATCTACATGCCGGGCCAGGAGTGGTACGTCTACTTCGGTCTCCTCACCAGCGAGGGTGGCAAGCTCGCCAAGAAGGAGGGCGACAAGTGGGTCGGCGGTCTGTCCTCCCCCGAGGCGCAGAAGGCCTTCGAGACCTACAAGAAGCTGCAGGCCTACTCGACCACCGCTCCGAAGGACAAGGACGAGGCCACCCCGCAGCAGAAGGACGTCTTCGGCAAGGGTGACATCGGCGCCATGATCGGTCTCGGCTGGGAGCTCCCGGACGAGAAGACCATGCCGAAGGACAAGATCGGCTTCTTCCCGCTCCCGGGCAAGACCGCCGACAAGGCCTCCAGCGTCTTCCTCGGCGGCTCGAACCTGGCGATCTCGGCAACCAGCAAGAACACCGAGATGGCGAAGGACTTCCTGAAGATCGCCCTCAACGACAAGAACGAGGGTCTGGTCGCCGCCGCGGGCAACGTCCCGAACAAGGCCGCGCTGAACAGCCAGGTCGCCGGCGACTTCGCCAAGGCCGCCCTCCCGGCCGCCTCCAACGGTGCGATCACCCCGAACGTCCCGACCTGGGCGAGCGTCGAGAACGAGCCGAACCCGATCAAGGGCTTCCTGACCGGCGCCCTCACGGGTGACTACGCCGCGGCCGCCAAGAAGGCCGACGACGAGATCGCGAAGCGTCTGAACGCCAAGCAGTAAGCAAGTCGAGCGGCGTCGCTCACCGACTCCCGGCGGGGAGCCGGTGGGCGGCGCCTATCCGTCGTGGCCAGGTTGTTAGGAAGAGAGAACGATGGCTGTGCATTCGGAGCGGGTGCAGACACAGTCCCCGGAGTCAGGGAAGGCTGCTGTGGCCAGTACTGAGAAGGGTGCCGTCGTCGGCACCCATGGCACCCCGAAGAACAGCGGCAGACCGGCGGCCCGGGCCGGCATCGGCTCCCGCCTCCTGCCGTACCTGCTGCTGGCACCGGCCGTCGTGGCGACCCTGGCCCTGCTGGGCTGGCCGCTGCTCAAGACCGTGCTGCTGTCGTTCCAGAACCTCAACAGGCGGCAGTTCATCCTGCACCTGACCGAGTGGAACGGCCTGGAGAACTACACCGAGCAGCTCAAGGACCCGGACTTCTGGGCGGTCACCGGCCGCACGGTGGCGTTCACCGTGGTCAACGTGGTCCTGATCATGGTCGGCGGCACCCTGATCGGCCTGCTGCTCAACCGCCTCGGCAAGAAGATGCGGCTGCTGCTCTCGCTCTCGCTGATCCTCGCCTGGGCGATGCCGGTGGTCGCGGCGACCACCGTCTACACCTGGCTCTTCGACCAGCACTTCGGCGTGGTCAACTGGTTCCTGGACAAGCTGGGCTGGCACTCGATGGCCACCTTCAGCTGGACCGAGGGCCAGTACACGACGTTCTTCGTGATCATCCTGCTGATCGTCTGGGGCTCGGTCCCCTTCGTGGCCTTCAACATGTACGCCGCCCTGACCACCATCCCGAAGGAGCTCTACGAGGCCGCCCGGATGGACGGGGCCGGCGCGTTCAAGATCTTCGGCTCGGTGGTGTTCCCGAACCTGAAGCCCTTCTTCCTGGCCACGACCTTCCTTGAGGTCATCTGGGTCTTCAAGGCCTTCACGCAGGTCTACCTGATCAACCACGGCGGGCCCGACTCGCTCACCCGGACCCTCCCGGTCCACGCCTTCCTCGAAGGCAGCGGTGCCCAGCGCTTCGGCGTCGGCTCCGCGATCGCGGTGCTCACCATCCTGATGCTGGGTGCGCTGATGGCGTACTACTTCCGGATCATTCTGAAGCAGGAGGACGAGCTGTGAGGCGCTCGCTCATCGGACGTACCTGGCCGAACGTCATCGCGGTCGTCCTCTTCGTCTTCTTCATCTTCCCCGTCTACTGGATGTTCTCGACTGCCTTCAAGCAGGACAACGACATCATCAGCCGGACGCCGGTGTTCCTCCCGCTGAACCCGACCCTCGACCACTTCGACAAGGCCGTCCACGCCCCGAACTTCTGGACGTACGTCACCAACAGCCTCACCGTCACGATCAGCGCGGTGCTGATCTCGCTGGTGATCGCGACCCTGGCGTCGTTCGCCATCGCCCGGATGAAGTTCCGCGGACGCAAGACCTTCGTCCTGGTCGTCATGGTCGCCCAGATGGCGCCGTGGGAGGTCATGACCATCGGCGTCTACATGATCTCCCGCGACAACGACCTGCTGAACAGCCTCGTCCCGCTGACCATCTTCTACATGATGATGGTCCTGCCCTTCACGATCTGGACGCTGCGCGGCTTCATCGCCGCGGTGCCCAAGGAGCTGGAGGAGTCGGCGATGGTGGACGGCTGCACCCGCAGCCAGGCCTTCGTGAAGGTGATCTTCCCGCTGCTGGCACCGGGCCTGATGTCCACCTCGCTGTTCGGCTTCATCACCGCCTGGAACGAGTTCCCGCTCGTCCTGTGGCTGAACAAGAAGGCCGAGAGCCAGACCCTCCCGCTCTGGCTGTCCTCGTTCCAGACCAACTTCGGCACGGACTGGGGCGCCACCATGGCCGCCTCGACCCTGTTCGCCATCCCGATCCTGATCCTGTTCGTCTTCCTGCAGCGCAAGGCTGTCGGCGGACTGACCGACGGCGCCGTGAAGGGCTGATCGACCGTGAGCATCCTCATCCCCACACTCCCGGTCAGTGACCAGCTGCACCGCGACGCCCTGACCGTCCTCCAGCCCGGCTTCGTCGGCACCGAGCCGCCCGAGTGGCTGCGCCGCCACCTGGAGGCCGGCCTCGGCTCGGTCGCGCTGTTCGACCGCAACGTGACCGACCTGGAGCAGCTCTCGGCGCTCACCTCGGCGCTGCGCGCGGTGAACCCCGACCTGCTGATCGCGATCGACGAGGAGAGCGGCGACGTCACCCGGCTGGAGGCGGGCTCCGGCTCCTCCTGGCCCGGCAACTTCGCCCTCGGCGCGATCGACGACCCGGCGCTGACCCGCGACGTGGCCCGCGAGCTGGGCCGGGCGCTGGCCGCCGCCGGCGTCAACTACAACTGGGCGCCCACCGCGGACGTCAACTCCAACCCGCGCAACCCGGTGATCGGCGTCCGCTCCTTCGGCGCCGACCCGGAGCTGTGCGCCCGGCACACCGCCGCCTGGGTGGAGGGCCTGCAGTCGGCCGGCGTGGCCGCCTGCTCCAAGCACTTCCCCGGGCACGGCGACACCGCGGTCGACTCGCACCACGGCCTGCCGGTGATCGACGTCGACCTGGACGTGCTGCGCGCCCGCGACCTGATCCCGTTCGAGGCCGCGATCGCGGCCGGGACGAAGGCCGTGATGACGGCCCACATCATGATCCCGGCGCTCGACCCCAAGCTCCCGGCCACGCTCAGCCCCCGGGTGCTGCGCGACCTGCTGCGGGCCGCCCCGGCCGACGGCGGCCTCGGCTACCAGGGTCTGATCGTCAGCGACGCGATCGAGATGGGCGCCATCGCCGACACCTTCGGCATGGGTGACGGTACCGTGCTGGCCCTGGCGGCCGGCGCGGACGCGATCTGCGTCGGCGGCGGGCTGGCCGACGAGGAGACCGTGCTGCTGCTGCGCGACGCCATCGTGTCGGGCGTGCAGGCCGGCCTGCTCCCCGAGGAGCGGCTGGCGGACGCCGCCGCCCGGGTGCGCGCACTCGGCAGCTGGGGCCGGATCGAGGCCCAGGGCGAGCGGCTGGAGCCCGATCTGGCGGTCGGCCTGCGGGCCGCCCGCCGGGCGCTGCGGGTGGTCCGGGCGCCGGGCCGGGAGGCCCTGCCGGTGACCGAACGCCCGTACGTGGCCTCGTTCTCCGCCGAGCCCAACATCGCGGTCGGGGACGTCACCCCGTGGGGCGTGGCCGGCATGCTGGCCGACCGCTTCCCCGGCACCCGGACCCTGGAGGTCGGCCCGGACATCGCCGACCCGGAGCGGCTGGAGGCCGTGGTCGCCGAGGTGGTGGCCGGCGCCGAGGGCCGCCGCCTGGTGCTGGTGGTCCGCGACGCCCACCGGCACGAGTGGATGTCCGCCGCGCTGTCCCGTCTGGTGGCGGCCCGTCCGGACGCCGCGGTGGTCGAGATGGGCCTGCCGCAGTCCGAGCCGGTCGGCGCGCTGCACATCGCCACCCACGGTGCCGCCCGGGTCTGCGGGCTGGCGGCCGTCGAGGTGCTCACCGGACAGCCGGGAGCGATCGGCTGAGTCCACGTCGGATCGGTCACCCGGGGTGCCGAGGGGCACCTTAGGAACGGGCCCGTCATGCGCATGGCGCATGACGGGCCCGTTCTGTTTTCACTGCTGCTGACCTGCGGGTTCGCTACCTGTCGGTGTTCCCTCAAATCGGTCTTAAGCCAGCCTTAAGTTCTACTTAGGGTGATGGCGCCGCAACTGATCGCCACGGGCTACAACAGGTCTGCAACGGCCCCTCCGGGCAGGCCATTTGGCGTTGACACTGGCAGTGGTCTAGGCCAGAGTCCACTGCATCCGGTTCGAAATTAAACCTCACCGGATGTGGTATCAGCCCTTCCCGAAGCTCCTCGTTGCCATGCCCGGGCCGTTCCCGGCGGGCGCCATCACGCTGCCGGCGGGCACAGGCTCTAGCACCCTCGGAGGATGGCGTGAAGAAGCGTCGGCTCATCGCGACGTTCGGAACCATGGCGCTGGCCGCCGGACTGACGGCCTGTTCCTCGGGCGGTTCGCCGTCAGGGGACGCCAAGTCCGCCGGCATCGACCCGAAGACGGCCACCGGCACGGTCACCGTCTGGCTGATGGACGACGCCCAGAAGAACTGGCCCGACCTGGTGCAGCGGGTGAACGACGAGTTCGCCGCCAAGTACCCGCACGTCACCCTGAAGCTCTCCTACCAGGGGTGGGCCGACAAGGTCGGCAAGCTCGACAAGGCGATCGCCGACGGCAGCGCCCCGGACGTGGTGGAGCTCGGCAACACCGAGACCATGAAGTACGTCCTGTCCGGCGCGCTGGCGCCGGTGGAGCGGACCACCTTCGACAACGCGGACTCCTGGATCAAGGCGCTGGCCAACACCTGCACCTACCAGGACAAGCTGTGGTGCGTGCCGTACTACGCGGGCGCCCGGGTCGCGATCTACAACTCCGCGGCCTTCCAGGCGGCGACCGGCAGCGCCGACTTCCCCAAGACCGAGGACGACCTGCGGACGGCCCTCGACAAGATCGCCGACAAGAACAAGGCGGACAAGACCTACTCGCCGGTGTACCTGCCCGGCCCGTACTGGTACGCCGCGATGAGCTACGTCTCCGCGTACGGCGGCACCATCGCCCGGTTCGACAGCGCCGGCAACTGGCACGGCACCCTGCACGACGCCAAGTCCCAGCAGGGCATCACCCACTTCGTCGACCTGGTGCGCAAGTACAACAAGGGCGACCTGGCGGTCAACGAGCAGAACCAGTTCGAGGCGATGGCCCGCGGGCACGCCGCGTCCTTCTACGGCAACGGCTACGAGGCGGCCAGCGTGACCGCCCCGGTCACCGGCGACCCGAGCCTCAAGGACGCCGTCAAGGTGGCCACCATGCCCGGCCCCGAGGGCAAGCCGCTGCCGACCTTCATCGGCGGCTCGGACCTCGCCGTCACCGCCAAGTCGCCGTCCGCGGCGCTGGCCGCCGACTGGATCCGGCTGTTCACCAGCACCAAGTCGCAGCAGGCGCTGGCGGACAAGGACATCCTGCCGAACAACCTGACCCAGCTGAACCCGCTGAAGAGCAAGCCGGCCACCTCCGCCGCGGCCAACGCGGTGCCGGACGCCTGGTTCACCCCGCTGGCCCCCGGCTGGGGCGCGGTGGAGAAGCAGAAGATCCTGCCGGACATGCTGACCCAGATCCTCAAGGGAAAGACCGTGGACCAGGCCACCAAGGAGGCCGACGCCGCGATCGACCAGCTGATCAACAACCCGTCCTGACGGGTCCGCGGAGCCCTCGGGAGCGCCCTCCGGTCCACCGGGGGGCGCTCTCGAATGTGCTCCACGGGGAAGCCCCCCGTAGGATTGCCGCAGGAATCACCGCAGCGAGTGTGCGGACTCGCCGCCGTAGAGGTCCCGCCGGGCAATCCGCCCTGGCGGGGTAGAACCATCTCATCGGAGGCACATCCAGATGTCCGACACGCAGACTGTTTCCGTCCCGGGCCGGATCATGGCGGCGGAGATGGCCGAGCAGCCGGCCGTCCTCCAGCGCATCCTCGACGAGGGCGCCCCGAAGATCCGCGAGATCGCGGCCGAGATCGCCGCCCGCAACCCGCGCTTCGTCCTGCTCACCGCGCGCGGCACGTCCGACAACGCGGCCCTGTACGCCAAGTACCTGATCGAGATCCTGCTCGGCAAGCCGGCCGGCCTGACCTCGATGTCCACCACCACCGCGTACGGCGCCAAGCCGGACCTCACCGACGTGCTGGTGATCACCGTCAGCCAGTCGGGCGGCTCGCCCGACCTGGTGGCCTCCACCAAGGCCGCCCGCGAGGCCGGTGCCATCACCCTGGCGGTCACCAACAACCCCGCCTCGCCGCTGGCCGAGGTCTCCGAGTTCCACATCGACGTGCTGGCCGGCCCGGAGAAGGCCCTCCCGGCCACCAAGACCTACACCGCCGAGCTGCTGGCGCTCTACCTGCTGGTCGAGGGCCTGCGCGGCGGCGACGGCTCGGCCGCCAAGGAGCTGCCGGCCCTGGCCGCCGGCATCCTGGCCCGCCAGGCCGAGGTGAAGGCCCTGGCCGAGCGCTACCGCTTCGCCCAGCGCCTGGTCATCACCTCGCGCGGCTACGGCTACCCGACCGCCCGCGAGGCGGCGCTGAAGCTGATGGAGACCACCTACATCCCGGCCTCCCCGTTCTCCGGCGCCGACCTGCTGCACGGCCCGCTGGCCATGGTCGACAACGTCTCCCCGGTCATCGCCATCGTCCCGGACGGCAAGGGCGGCGAGGCCCTGCAGCCCGTCCTGGACCGCCTGCGCGGCCGTGGTGCGGACCTGGTGGTCATCGGCCAGCAGGCGCAGGTGGACGCCGCCTCCGCGGGCTTCGCGCTGCCGGCCGGCGTGCCCGAGGAGGTCCAGACGATCCTGGAGATCCTGCCGCTCCAGCAGCTGGCCTACGAGGTCACCATCGCCCGCGGCCAGGACCCGGACGCCCCGCGCGCCCTGGCGAAGGTCACCGAGACCCACTGACCCTCGCGCCCGTACGGCGCAACGCCGAACCCCCGTCCACAGCCTGTGGACGGGGGTTCGGCATTGTCGGCCCGGGGCCGCGGTCGAGCGCGGGTTCCGGTTCCGGAAAGCACTACGGGCCACGGCGCCGACACGGGACCCTCAACCCATGCGGCACCGCAGCCCGGAGCTGTCGTCGGGCGCCGGGCCGATCGAGAACTGTGCGGGGTCCTCGCTCGACGGCGTCCGACCGAGGAGCGGCCGCGCGCGGTCAGGGCAGTTGCGCGGTGGGCCTCTCCTTGGTGCCCTTTCATTGTGGACTAGACCAATCTGGGTTGTCCAGGCCTCCCCGAAAATTGGTCTGGACAACTTGGCGGGCGCCCCGCCGGGCGGGTGCGAGCGGCCCCGCCCGCACGGCTGGAGCTACCCTCGCCATGTGCCCTCGCTGAACGAACTCGTCCGCCGCCACACCACCCTGACCGGTGCCGATGTGGAGTGGCTCCACCTCCTGGTCTCGGAGTGGCAGCTGCTCTCCGACCTCTCCTTCGCCGACCTGGTCCTGTGGATCCCCACCTGGGACGGCATCCGGTACGTCTCGGTGGCCCAGATGCGGCCCAACACGGGCCCGACCTCCTACCAGGACGACATGGTCGGCCACCTCGTCCCGCGCGGCCGCCGGCCGCTGCTGGACGCCGCCTTCGACGAGGGGCGGATCGTGCGCGAGGGCGACCCGGAGTGGCGCGAGGAGGTACCGGTCCGGGTCGAGTCGATCCCGGTCCGGCGCGAGGGCAAGGTGCTCGGCGTGATCGCCCGCAACACCAACCTGCTCACCGTCCGCACCCCCAGCAGGCTCGAACTCACCTATCTGCAGAGCGCCTCCGACCTGGCCCAGATGATCGCGGCCGGCACCTTCCCGTTCCCCGGGGCCGACCAGGCCGACATGGACGCCGCCCCCCGGGTCGGCGACGGCCTGATCCGGCTGGACGCCGACGGCGTCGTCACCTACGCCAGCCCCAACGCCCTCTCCGCCTACCACCGCCTGGGCCTCACCACCGACCTGGTCGGCAGCCACCTGGGCCGGGCCACCGCCGAGCTCGTCCCGCCCTCCCGGGCGGCCGTGCACGAGGCGCTGGTGAAGCTGGCGAGCGGCTGGGCGCCCCGTCAGACCGAGGTCGAGGTGCAGGGCGGGGTGGTCACCCTGCGGGCCATCCCGCTCAAGCCCAAGGGCACCCTGACCGGCTCCCTGGTGCTCTGCCGGGACGTCACCGAACTGCGCCGCCGCGACCGCGAACTGATGACCAAGGACGCCACCATCCGGGAGATCCACCACCGGGTGAAGAACAACCTCCAGACGGTGGCCGCGCTGCTGCGGCTGCAGTCCCGCCGGATGGACTCCGACGCCGGCCGGGCCGCGCTGGACGAGGCGGTCCGCCGGGTCGGCTCGATCGCGATCGTGCACGAGACGCTCTCCCAGGCGCTGGACGAGCAGGTGGCCTTCGACGAGATCGCCGACCGGGTGCTGGCGATGGTGATGGAGCTGTCCCAGGACGGCCGGGTGGCCACCCGCCGCAGCGGCAGCTTCGGCATCCTCTCCGCCGAGGTGGCGACCCCGCTGTCGATGGTGCTGACCGAGCTGCTGCAGAACGCGCTGGAGCACGCCTTCGGGCCGTCCGCCTCCGGCAACCTGGAGGTGTCCGCTCTGCGCGGGCGGGCGCCGGCCACCGGTATGGGCTGGTCGGACAGCTGGAACGGAGGCGCCCGGCCGGAGGAGTACCTGCTGATCACCGTGCAGGACGACGGCCGGGGCATGCCGGAGGGCTTCGACCCGCAGACGGCGGGCAACCTCGGGCTGCAGATCGTGCGCACGCTGGCCACCGGCGAGCTGGGCGGCACCTTCGACATGGTGGCCGGGCCGAACGGCGGCACCAAGGTGATCCTGGAGATCCCGGTGCCCTGATGACTCCGGTGCCCTGATGCATCGAGGAGTGCGGACGGGGCGCGTGCCCGGCGGGAGCGCCGGGTGCGCGCAACCCGCTCCGGCGCGCGGAACTCCCGTGCGCCGGAGCGGGTTGCGCGGTAAGCGCGGTAAGAAGCGGGCGGAAACAGAAACGAGGCCCTGCCGACCGGGGGGGGTGGGTCGGCAGGGCCTCTCAACCCGTTCCGGCCGTCGGGGGGAGTCGGCCGGAGCGGGGGCTCTAGGTGGGACGACACCTCACCAGTGCGTTGCACACGGTGAGCGCCACAGCTCCACAATATTGCTCTAAGTGAACAGTATCAAGTGCCTGGGCGGCCCGGTGTCGTCGGACCTCAAGGAACAAGGTCCTTTGTGCGGAAGGCTTCGCCAGGAAGTGCAGGGAAGCCCTTGATCATGGGTTGATCGGTACAGCGGTCACTGCTGGTAATGCGGCGTGTGATCAGGCGGTGCGGGCGCGGTTGCGGGCTGCGCGGCGCTTCATTGCGCGACGCTCGTCCTCGCTCATACCGCCCCAGACGCCGGCGTCCTGGCCGGTCTCGAGCGCCCACTGGAGGCACTGCTCCATGACCGGACAGCGGCGGCACACGGCCTTGGCTTCCTCGATCTGCAGCAGAGCAGGACCGGTGTTCCCGATCGGGAAGAAAAGCTCCGGGTCCTCTTCGCGGCAGACAGCGCGGTGGCGCCAGTCCATGGTCGTCCAACTCCTCCTGCCGGCGGGGGTCACCCGATCGGCATAATCGATGGCTTGTGAATGTGAACGCTTTCACGAATCCCGCAACAGCAAAAGAGACCAAAGGCCCATCGGGCCCGGGTGGTCTGTGCTGGGGAGGGATTCGGCGATTCGAGGGATACTCCGCGGTCGGCCCCCGTCAGGGTCTGAGGTTGCCGTCGCTGCGATGTGTCCCGATCGCCATGTAGAGGTTCGCAAACCTCGGGCCCGGATACAACCCCCTTCAGGGAGGAATTTTTGATTCTTCGGTGTCGCCTAGCTCACAGCCAGTACTTCTATGGAGTGAAGGGGGCTTGTGCGTTCGAGAAGAAGGGTGAACCCCCCTTCCGGTCACACAATCACACGCAGTGCCCGCCGTACGCCTGTGAAACTGACGCGACTCCTGTCTCCAAGGTGGTCCCCGTCGACCTGAAACGGGGCCGGTTCCTGTGAAACCAAGGTGAAGTGTCGGGCGTCGTGATAGGAGACGACATGCTTGCCCGAGGGGCCGACGGGCCGGGCGTCATTGCTCGAAGGCCCGTACGACCGCAGGATCTGACGGACCGTTCGAGCAGTGCCGAACGCCGTCATCCGGGTGATGCCGAAGACGTCGAGGTCCGTGTCGAAGGAGGCGAGCGGGGAGGGATAGACCGGCCGGTTCCCCAGGAACGTCCACGGGGAGGTGTTGCTGACTATCGCCAGCACCAGGCCCGGAACGGGCTCGTGGCCCGCCATCTGCAGGGTGACCGGGCCGGATCTGCGCTGCTCACGCTGGGTGACATAGTGCCGGAGTGCCTGGCCGACGTAGAGCGCGTGCGTGGACTTGCGCCCCGCCCGGCGCTGCTCCTCCACCCGGCCGACCACGCCGGCGTCGAAGCCGAGGCCGGCGGTGAAGGTGAACCAGCGGTCCGGCAGCCCGTCGGTCATCGCCTTGCCCAGGCCGATCGGCCGCTCCCGGCGGCGCTCCAGGGCGTCCAGCAGGGCGCCGGTGGCCTCCACCGGGTCGTTGGGCAGGCCCAGCGCGCGGGCGAAGACGTTGGTCGAACCACCGGGCACCACGGCCAGCCGGGGGACCTTCTCGCCCGGCCCGTGCGCCAGCAGTCCGTTGACCACCTCGTTGACGGTGCCGTCACCGCCCAGGGCCACCACCAGGTCGACCGCGCCGTCCTCGGCGGCCTCCCGGGCCAGGTCGCGCGCGTGGCCCCGGTACTCGGTCTGGGCGACCTCCAGCTTGAGGTCGCTGCGCAGGGCGTGGATGAGCACGTCCCTGGTGCGGCCACTGGTGGTGGTCGCCTTCGGGTTCACGACCAGGAGAGCGCGCATGTGCTCAGCCTACGGGTCGGTACGGACCAACCGGCGGCTACCCTGCTGGAGTGACCGCAGAATCCTCCGCACCCGTACCCGCGCCCGGCCCGGCCCGGCCCGTGCCCCTGGTCGTGGGCGCCGCCATCACCGCGCTGGAGGGCGCCGCACTGGCCGTCGTCGGCGTCCTCGACATGGTGCACGCCCTCACCTCCGACGCGAAGAACCTCGGCCTGCACGAGTTCGGCGGGCTGCTGATCGTGCTGCTCGGCGTCTTCCCGCTGCTGGCCGGCCAGGCGCTGCTCAAGGGGCGGCGCTGGGGCCGCAGCCCGGCGCTGCTGACCAACTCGATCTGCCTGCCGGTCGCCTACTACATGGGGCAGAGCGGCGGCCCGATGGTCGCCGTCGCGGCGGTCATCGGCCTGCTCGGGCTGGCGGGCATCGGCTCGCTGCTCAACCCGAGGGTCACGGCGACCCTCTACGGCCCGCGCCAGGACTGACCCGCCGGGCGCGCGCCGCGCCCGACCGCGGCCCCGCGAGGGGGCGCGTGAAAACAGATGTGCGCCGGGGCCCGGGCCCCGGCGCACATCTGTTTCCGGCACTGCTCCGCGGTGCCTACTCCTCGACGAGGAGCTTCTCCCGAAGCTGTGCCAGCGTCCGGGCGAGCAGCCGGGAGACGTGCATCTGCGAGATGCCCACCTCCGCGGCGATCTGCGACTGCGTCATGTTCCGGAAGAACCGCAGCACCAGGATCTTCTGTTCGCGGGGCGGCAGTTGGGCCAGCAGCGGCTTGAGGGACTCGCGGTACTCGACGCCCTCCAGCGCCTCGTCGGTGGCACCGAGGGTGTCCGCGACGGCCGGCGACTCGTCGTCGCTGTCCGGGACGTCCAGCGACAGCGTGGAGTACGCGTTGGCGGACTCCAGGCCCTCCAGGACGTCCTCCTCGGAGATCCCCAGGTGCTCGGCCAGCTCGTGCACCGTGGGGGAGCGTCCGTGCCGCTGGGAGAGCTCGCTGGTCGCCGTGGTCAGCGACAGCCGCAGCTCCTGCAGCCGGCGCGGCACCCGGACCGCCCAGCCCTTGTCCCGGAAGTGCCGCTTGATCTCGCCGACGATGGTCGGCGTCGCGTAGGTGGAGAACTCCACCCCGCGCTCGTGGTCGAAGCGGTCCACCGACTTGATCAGGCCGATGGTGGCGACCTGGGTCAGGTCGTCCAGCGGCTCGCCCCGGTTGCGGAACCGCCGGGCCAGGTGCTCGACCAGCGGGATGTGCATGCGCACCAGCTGGTTGCGCAGCTCGACGCGCTCCGGGGAGCCCTCGGGCAGCGAGGACAGCCGCACGAACAGCGCCCGGGCCGCCTCCCGGTCCGGCGCACCCGAGCGGTGCGGGGCCTGGGCGGGCACCGCACTGCGCAGTACCTCGGCCGCAGGCTCCTCGGGGGACGGCGGGGGCGAGGGCGTCTGCGACGGTTCGGACGTCGGCTCGGTCGGCTGGCTCATCCGGTGGGCGTCCTTCGGGTGCGCTTCGTCGTTGGCGGCGAGGCCGGGAACGCTCGCCTGGGTCGGTACGGCAGGGCCCGCCGTCGCGAGGCCGGTACGGTCCAGATCACTCACGGCCATTCCCCCGTTCCGTTCCGGGAGCACCGGGACCGTGGGGCGGCCCCGGATTCGTCTCGTTGGTCGTACCGCGTGGTGGGCGGTACCGGGAGCCGTCCGCCGGCCCCCTGGCGGGGTGCCGGGCGGACGGCCCTTGTTCGGTGCTGCTGGGCTACCGCACTAGTGGGCGACGGACCCGCCGCGCTTCTTGTGCAGGCTGATCGACACGGTCTTGTCCTCCCCGACCGACGAGTCCACCTCGCCGGCCAGGGCGGAGAGCACCGTCCAGGCGAAGGTGTCCCGCTCGGGGGCCCGGCCGTCCGTGGTCGGGGCCGAGACGGTGACCTTCAACGAGTCGCCGACCAACCGGAACTCACAGGACAGGACCGAGCCGGGCACCGCCTGCTGGAGCAGGATGGCGCAGGCCTCGTCCACCGCGATCCGCAGGTCCTCGATCTCGTCCAGCGTGAAGTCCAGCCGGGCCGCCAGCCCCGCCGTTGCTGTTCGCAGCACCGAGAGGTAGGCCCCCGCCGCGGGCAGCCGGACCTCCACGAAGTCCTGCACTCCGGGCTCGCCGTCGATCTGGGACACCCTCACCTCCTGGGTGACGCGCTGTGCTTCCGGGCCGGTGGCCGCGGCACTGTCTGTTGCTTGGCTCAACTGCTTCGCCCCAACTGTCCAGAGGGGTGGTGCGGTACGTACCGGTCATACCCCTGGCCGGACGCCGCGCATCCGCCCGAGACGTTACCGTTTCCGGCCCCGGTGCGGGAGTCACTCATGGTAAGCCATCGCGACACAGGGTGGCAGTGGTCGGACCGGACTTGCAAGGGGCCGCTCAGCGCGCGCCGGCGGCGGCGAGCGCGTCCCCGGTGAGCCGGTGGACCGTCCAGCCGTCCATCGGCACGGCGCCGAGCGACTTGTAGAAGTTGATCGAGGGCTCGTTCCAGTCCAGCACCGACCACTCCACCCGGGAGTAGCCGCGCTCGACCGCGATCCGCGCCAGCTCCAGCAGCAGCGCCTTGCCGTGGCCGCCGCCGCGCGCCTCCGGGCGGACGTAGAGGTCCTCCAGGTAGATGCCGTGGGTGCCGCGCCAGGTCGAGAAGTTGAGGAACCAGACCGCGAAGCCGACCGGCTCGCCGGTGGTGTCGTCCTCGGCGATCAGGCCGAACAGCGCCGGGGCGGCGCCGAACAGCGCGTCCCGCAGCTGCTCCTCGGTGGCCACCGCCTCCTCGGGCGCCTTCTCGTACTCCGCGAGTTCGCGGATCATGGCGTGGATGACCGGGACATCGGTGACTGCGGCGGTGCGGATCATGCCACGAGCCTACTGGGCCGGTCCGCCGTCGTCCCAGGACTTGTTCTCGTCCCAGGCCTGGACCGAGGTCTGGTCGACGATCCGGCCGTCCCGCAGGTCGGCGATCGAGCTGACCAGCACCCGGATGCCGTCGGGATAGCGGCAGGACTCCAGGAAGGCGACGTGGTCGTCCTGGAGCACCACCTGCTCCAACCGGTGGGTGGTCTCCCGGCCGTAGGCGTCGCTCAGCAGCGCGCCGATCGCCGCGCGGCCGTGCACCACGAGCGGGTGGCTGGGCTGGGTGGTGCGGTCGACCATGCGCAGTTCGGCGTCCTCGGCGTAGAGCGCGAGCAGGGCCTCGGCGTCGCCGCGCCCGATCCCCTCGCGCAGCGCCCGGGTGTCGAAGGCGGGCGGCGGCGCCGTGGTGGTCATGATGTCGCTCCTCCGGTCGGTTCCGTCGGCTCGTACCTCCGAGCCTACGCCCGGCGGGGCGCCGGTCAGCCGGTCGTCACACCGCGCAGATAGGCCGCGAGCGCGGTGATCGCGGCCGGGTTGCGGGGGCTCTCCACCAGGTCGACGTAGTCCAGGACGAAGATCCGGTCGTTCCTGATCGCGGAGACCCCGGCCAGCGGGGGGAAGGACATCAGGAACCTCCGCTTCGCCTCGGCGCCGGTCTCGCCGTAGTTGTTGATCACGATCACCTCGGGGTTGCGCTGCACCACGCTCTCCCAGCCGACGGTGGTCCAGGAGTCGGCGAGGTCGCCCATCACGTTGCTCCCGCCGGCCTTGGTGATGATCTCCTCCGGTGCGGCGAACCGCCCGGAGGTGTACGGCTTGTCCTCGCCGCTGTCGTACAGGAACACGCTCGGCCGCCGCCCGGGCTGCGGTACGGCGGCGACCTCGGCCCTGAACTCCGCGATCAGCCGGTCGGCCCGGTCGCGGACGTCGAAGATCTCGCCGAGGTTGGCCAGATCGGTGTAGAGCGCGTCCAGCGGGGACATCACCCCGCGCTCCGGGCCCCTGCCGCTGCGGCAGGACTCGCTGAGCACGTAGGAGTCGATGCCGAGCCCGGCGAGGGCCTGCGGGGTGAAGCCGTCGGCGTCGTCGAAGCCGTAGTGCCAGCCGGCGAAGACCAGGTCGGCCCGGGCCTCCAGCACGATCTCCTTGGTGATCTGCTGCTTGGAGAGCCAGCTGGTCCGCGCGTAGCCGTCCTTCCAGGCCACCTTGTCCACCTGGCCCTTCTCGTCGGGCATCACGTAGCCGGCCATCCGGTCGGCGAGTCCGAGTGCCAGCATCAGCTCGGTGATGCCGACGTCGTTGGTCACCGCCCGGGCGGGCTTCGCCTTGAAGACCGCCTTGGCGCCGCAGTTCTCGACGGTCACCGGGTAGTGGGCGGAGCCGGCGGCGGCATCGCCGGCGGGGGCGATCTCCGCGCCGCAGGCGGTCAGGGCGAAGGTGAGCAGGGCGGCGGCGGCAACGGCCTTGGTGCGCATGGGAGGTCCTAGGGTCGGTCGAGCCGGTCGAGGCGGTCGAGGAGCAGATGGACGGCGCCGGTCAGCGGATGCCGTACGGGGGTGGCGCGCACGCCGAACACCTCGGCCAGCAGGTCGGGTCGGAGCACTTCGGCGGGCGGCCCCGAGGCCACGATCCGGCCCGCCTCGATCACGTACAGCAGATCGCAGTGGCCGGCCGCCAGGTTGAGGTCGTGCAGCGCGGTGAGCACGGTCGGACCGGCCTCCCGGACGAGCGCCAGCACCTCCAACTGGTGCGCGATGTCCAGGTGGTTGGTGGGCTCGTCCAGCACCAGCACCCGCGGCTCCTGGACGAGCGCGCGGGCGATCAGCACCCGCTGCTTCTCGCCGCCGGACAGGCTGAGGAAGCCGCGCCCGGCCAGGTGGTCCGCGCCGGCCCGGCGCAGCGCCGCGGCGCAGCGCTCCTCGTCCCCGGCGGTCGGTCCGGCGAAGGCGCCGCGGTGCGGGAGCCGGCCCATGCCGACCACCTCGGCCACCGTGAAGTCGAACTCGGCGGAGTGCTCCTGGGGCAGCGCGGCGACCCGCCGGGCGGCCTCGCGCGGGGCGAGCGCGTGCAGGTCGGCGCCGCCCAGCCGGACGGCCCCGGCGGCGGGCCGCAGCGCCCGGTAGACGCAGCGCAGCAGCGTCGACTTGCCGCTGCCGTTCGGCCCGACCAGGCCGACCACCCGGCCGGCGGCGGCGCTCAGGGTGATGTCGTGGACCAGGCGGGTCCCGGCGAGGTCGACCGAGACCCGGTCGAGGTCGATGTCCATCAGCGGCCTCCGAAGGTGTAGCCGCGACGGCGCATCAGCAGCAGGAAGCAGGGCACGCCGAGGACGGCGGTGACCACCCCGACCGGCAGTTCGGCGGGGGCGAGCACCACCCGCGAGAGGATGTCCACCCAGACCAGCAGCAGCGCGCCGGCGAGCGGGGCGACCAGCAGCACCCGGCGGTGCCCGGCGCCGACCAGCATCCGCGTCAGGTGCGGCACCATCAGCCCGACGAAGCCGATCGCGCCGCTGACCGCGACCACCGTGCCGGTGACGGCGGCGGTCACCACGAACAGCTCGCGGCGCAGCCGGTCGGCGTCCACCCCGAGCGAGGCGGCCGTCTCGTCGCCCATCGCGAGCGCGTCCAGCCGTCCGGCCGAGCAGGCCAGGTACGCCAGGCCCGCCAGCACGGTGGCGGCGGCGATCGGCACCGAGCCCCAGGTCGCGCCGCCGAGGCTGCCGAGCAGCCACATCATCGCGCTGCGGGCCGCCTCCCCGCGGGCGGCGCCGAACACCATCAGCGCCGTCACCGCCGAGAAGCCGTAGGACATCGCGGTGCCGGTGAGCACCAGTCGCAGCGGGGTGAGCCCGAAGGCGGACCGGGCGGCGGCGTACACCAGCACCATCGCCAGCAGGGCCGAGCCGAACGCGGAGACCGACAGCGCCCAGACCCCGAGCGAGGCGAGGGCGCCGAGCAGCAGGACGGCGTTGGCGCCGACCGCCGCGCCGGAGGAGATGCCGAGCACGAACGGGTCGGCGAGCGCGTTGCGGACCATCGCCTGGACCGCGACGCCGGTGGCCGCGAGTCCGGCGCCGACCACGGCGGCCAGCACGGTCCGCGGCAGCCGGATCTCCCAGACGATCGCGTACGCGGCGGCCTCCCCGGCCTCCAGCCGACCACCCGTCAGTCCGGCGCCGAGCAGCCGCAGTACCCGGTCCCAGCCGAGTCCGGCGGCGCCCAGGGCCACCGCGCAGACCATGGACAGCAGGAGCGCCGCGGCCAGGGCGGCGGCCAGCGGCACGGCGGGTATTCGGCGGAGCGGTGCGGTCGCTGCGGTGCTCAACGGGGGCGCGCCTTAGCCTCGGGCGGTGGTCCGGGCAGGGTCGGCGGGCCGGGGCACCGGGGTGTGCCGCAGCGCCATCCCTTCGCAGTCCACGGCGAGTTGTCGGGAGGTCAGCGCCCCAGGGCGATCGGGCTCACGGGGCCGGGGCTCCGTTTACCGTTGCGGGTCAGCGCCGGATTCGCACCGGACTTCCCCCTGGGGACGCCCTGGCAGCATAACAAGCGCTCAGGGCGGTCAACCCTTACCGGGTGCCGGGGTGACACCTCCTCGGAGCGTCCCGGAGGCCTGCGCGCGCCGCGGAACGCACGAGCGCCCCCCTCCGGCGGGCCGGAGGGGGGCGGTCGAAGGCGGCTGAGCGGCGATCAGGCCTGCTTGGTCTCCCAGAAGATCTTGTCGACCTCGGCGATGAGGTCGAGCAGGGCCTGGCCGGTGGCCGGGTCCGTCGACGCCTTGGTGGCCGAGGCGGCCTTCAGGGTGTCGTTGATCAGCTGGTGCAGCTGCGGGTACTTCTCGAAGTGCGGGGCCTTGAAGTAGTCGCTCCACAGCACCGAGATGTGGTGCTTGACGGCCTCGGCGCGCTGCTCCTTGATGATCAGGGCCCGGGTCCGGAACGCCGGGTCCTCGTTGGCCTGGTACTTCTCCTGGGTGCCCTTCACCGACTCGGCCTCGATCCGGGCCTGCGCCGGGTCGTACACGCCGCAGGGCAGGTCACAGTGGGCGTGAGCGGTGGCACGCGGTGCAAACAGACGAGAGAACATGGGAGTCCTTCCTTAGATCGTCTTCCCGCGCCCGAGATTACCCCTCCGGCCACCCGGTTTCGCGGTCGGGCAGTCGGCCTAGGGCAAAAGGCGGAGCCGGAACCGGACCAATCCGGACATCGGCGGGTGACGGTCCGTACGGCAGACTGGGACGCGGCGGGCCGGGAGGAGGAGTCGTGGCGCGGATGGTGCAACCGGAGGGCGGCGCCCCGGGGGGTGTCGCCCCGTTCGGGCTGATCGACGTGGCGGGCGACTCGATGGTGCCCACCCTGCGCGAGGGCGACCAGCTGGTCGTCCGGTACGGCGCGCGGATCAGGCCGGGTGCGGTGGTGGTGTTCCGCCACCCGCTCCAGCAGGACCTGCTGGTGGTGAAGCGGGCCGACGCGCGGCGGCCGAAGGGCTGGTGGCTGCTGTCGGACAACCGGCCGATCGACAGCGACAGCCGCAGCTACGGCGCGGTGCCGGACGAGCTGGTGCTCGGCCGGGTGCTGCTGCGGCTGCGGCCGCGCCCGGCCTGGCTGGCCCCGGGTCGACGGCTGGAGCGGCTGCTGCTCCGCGGCCCGCTGGCCCGGGTGCCGGGGCTGGCCCGCCGGCTCGGGGTCTGGGTGGACCCGGACGGCTTCTGAGCGGCCTCAGGCGGTGGCGGCCTCCTGGGCCTCCAGGCGCTTGCGGGCCCGGTACGCGGCGACGTTGGCGCGGGTGGCGCAGCGGTCGGAGCAGTAGCGGCGGGAGCGGTTGGTCGAGGTGTCCAGGTAGGCGTTGCGGCAGGGTGAGGCCTGGCAGATGCCGAGCCGGTCGGCGCCCAGCTCGGTGAGGTGGACGGCCAGGCCCATGCAGGCGACGGCGCTGAAGTGCGCGGTGGCGGTGGGCGAGTTGTCGGCGAGGTGCAGGTGCCAGCGGGGGCGTCCGGCATCGTCGAGGTAGTCGTGCCCGGAGACCAGCGGGCTGACGGGGTACTCCATCAGCAGGCTGTTCAGCAGGTCGACGCCCCGGATCTCGTCCCCCTCGGCGGCGGCTTCGAACACCCCGCGCAGCCGGGTGCGGACGCCGCGCAGCCGCGGCAGGTCCGCCTCGTCGGCGAGCGCGGCGGCCCGCGAGGAGTCGGAGAACAGGCCGCGGACGGCCTCCACCGAGGTCAGCGAGTCGGTGCCGCGCTCGGGCTCCTCGGTGTTGACCAGCCGAACGGCCAGGTCTGCGTACGAGGCGAGCTCCACGGTGGTCCTTTCAAGCGTTGGTAACGGGCTGAGTGCCTCCAGCCTATTACCTTGGCGGGGCAAACGCAGGCGCCCGGCAGGACCGGCCTGCCGGGCGCCCGGGGTGCGCTTCAGAGCGCCTGGATCAGAGCACCTTGGAGAGGAACGCGCGGGTGCGCTCGTGCTGGGGGTTGGTGAGCACGTCGCGCGGGTTGCCGGCCTCGACCACCACGCCGCCGTCCATGAACACCAGCGCGTCGCCGACCTCGCGGGCGAAGCCCATCTCGTGGGTGACGACGACCATCGTCATGCCCTCCTCGGCCAGGCCGCGCATGACGTCGAGGACGTCGCCGACCAGCTCGGGGTCGAGCGCGGAGGTGGGCTCGTCGAAGAGCATCAGCTTGGGCTTCATGGCGAGCGCGCGGGCGATCGCGACGCGCTGCTGCTGGCCGCCGGAGAGCTGGGACGGGTAGTTCTTCGCCTTGTCGGAGAGGCCGACCCGCTCCAGCAGGGCCATCCCGCGCTCCCGGGCGGCGGCCCGGCTCTCGCCCTTGACCTGCACCGGCGCCTCGATGACGTTGTCTATGGCGGTCATGTGCGGGAAGAGGTTGAAGCGCTGGAACACCATGCCGATGTCCTGGCGCTTGAGCGCGACCTCGCTCTCCTTGAGCTCGTAGAGCCGGTCGCCCTTCTGCCGGTAGCCGACCAGCTCGCCGTCCACCCAGAGGCGGCCGGCGTTGATCTTCTCCAGGTGGTTGATGCACCGCAGGAAAGTCGACTTGCCGGAGCCGGACGGGCCGATCAGGCAGAACACCTCGCCCTGTCGGACCTCCAGGTCGATGCCCCGGAGCACCTGGACGGACCCGTAGGACTTGTGGACGTCCTCGGCCCGCACCATGGGGCCGCCGCTGACGGCGTCGGCAGGCGTCTTGGTCAGATCGGTCACAGGTGACCACCTCCCTCAAGCCCCGGGACCACGTCGTTACCGGTCTTCGGGGTGGACTTCCCGGCGAACATGCGCCGCAGCCGCTGCAGCGGGGTGGGCGGGAGGGTCCGGTTGGAGCCGCGGGCGTAGTGCCGCTCGATGTAGTACTGGCCGATGGTCAGCAGCGAGGTGAAGAACAGGTACCAGAGGCTGACCACGATCAGGATCGGGATGTTCTGGTACGTCCGAGAGTAGATCACCTGGCCGGCCCGGAAGATCTCCTCCAGCGAGATGACGCTGACCAGCGAGGTGGTCTTGAGCATCGAGATGGTCTCGTTGCCGGTCGGCGGGATGATCACCCGCATGGCCTGCGGCAGGACGATCCGGCGCATGGTGGTGAAGCGGCTCATGCCGAGCGCGTGCGAGGCCTCTGACTGGCCCTCGTCCACCGACTGGATGCCGCCGCGGACGATCTCCGCCATGTAGGCGGCCTCGTTGAGGCCCAGGCCCAGCAGGGCGGCGACGAAGGTCGGGATCAGGACGTTGGTGGACTCGGACCAGAACTCCGGTCCCCACGGCACGCCGATCGAGAGCCTGGCCCAGATCAGGCCGAGGAAGTTCCAGAACACCAGCTGCACCAGCACGGGGGTGCCGCGGAAGATCCAGATGTAGATCCAGGCGGTGCCGGAGAGCAGCGGGTTCGGGGAGAGCCGCATCACCGCGAGGATGATGCCGCCGACCACACCCATGACCATGGCGAGCGCGGTCAGCTCCAGCGTGACGAGCATGCCGTGCACGATGCTGTCGTGGAAGAGGTACTTCCCGACGATGTCCCACTTGAAAGCGGGATTGGTGAAGAGGGCGCTCAGCAGCATCGCGGCGAGTAGCGCGATGACGACGGCGCCCACCCAGCGTCCGGGGTGGCGGACCGGGACGGCCTTGATGGTCTCAGGCCGTCCCTTGTCCGCCTTCCCCTTGTCCAGAGAGTTCACGGTGTGGCCTCGGGGGAGAGAGAAGGCAGGCGGAGGGTCAGCTGACGGCACCGTTGATGGTGGACTTGTCGATCGCGCCGGCCTCGACGCCCCACTTGGCGAGGATCTGCTTGTAGGTGCCGTCGTCGATCAGCGACTGCACCGCGCCCTGTACGGCGGGGGTGAGCTGCGAGCCCTTGGCCAGCGCCACGCCGTAGGGGGCGACGCCGTAGGTGGAGCCGATCTTCTCCAGCTGGCCGCCGGACTGCTTGATCGCGTAATCCACGACCTGGGAGTCGGCCATCAGCGCCTGGTCGCGGCCGGAGACGACGGCGTTGGTGACGTCCGTCTGGAGGTCGAACTTGTCGCCGTCGTTCTGGATGCCCGGCTTGCCGGCCTTGACGCAGTCCGGGTTGCGGGTGTCCTTGATCTCGTCGGCCTGGGTGGTGCCGGTCTGGACGGCGACCTTCTTGCCGCAGAGGTCGTTGGGGTCGATCTTGTCCGGGTTGCCCTTCTTGACCGCGATGGCGCTACCCGAGTTGAAGTAGGTCACCATGTCGACGATCTGCTCGCGCTCCTTGTTGTCCGTGAAGGACGACATGCCGAGCTGGAACTTGTTCGACTGGATGCCCGGGATGATCGCGGTGAAGCCCGAGTCCTGGACGTCGGCCTTGAGGCCGAGCCTGGCCGCGATGGCGTTGGCCAGGTCGACGTCCATGCCGATGATCTTGCCGCTGTCGTCCTTGAACTCGTCCGGCGCGTAGGAGGCGTCGGCGCCGACCACGAGCTTGCCGGAGGACTTGACGTCGGCGGGGACGAGGGCGACCAGCTTGTCGTCGGCCTTCACCGCGCTGATGGTGGCGCCGGCGTTCGGTGCGCCACCGCCGTCGTCCGAGCTGCTGCTGCTACAGGCGGTCAGGACGAGGGAGACGGACGCGACTACCGCGCCGGCCGCGAGGAGACGGGTGCGCTGGGTACGGGCGGTCATGGGGGGGATCTCCTCCTGAGGGAGAGGTCGGGCGGAGCGCGCCGCGGGGAGCGGCACACCGGGGCGGCAGGTCGTACGTCGCTGTACGGGTGAATTTCGCTGTACGTCGTCGTACGGGCGGGGCCGGTCGTGCGTGGCCTGGGCAGAAGGTGCACAGGGTGGTGCCTGGTGCTGTCGCCACCCTCCGCCGAGGTGGACGTTGACCGAACCGCCTCGACCAGTGGCCGGCTCGATCCGAGATGGGGGGAATCCTGCCATCTGATGACGGTCGGGTGGCCCTCATTCAGATCAAAATCGGATAACGGGGGCCTGCGCTGTCCGCTATTCGGACGAATACCGTGTCCCTGTCACCCTGTGTATAAGTATGCAGATCTCCCCGCACAGTGCCCGGAGGCCCGCCCGTGGGCCTGCCGGGTTTTGGGCCGCCCGCGCGGGGGCGGCCCGGATGCCGCTCGGATCCGGCTCAGATCCCGCCGTTGACCACCGCGTTCTGGGCCGCGCCCGCGCTCACGTTCCACTTGGCGAGGATCTTGTCGTAGTCGCCGCTGCGGATCAGCTGGTCGACCGCCTTGACCAGGACGTCCCGCAGCGCGGTGTCCTCCTTGCGCAGCGCGATCCCGTACGGGTTGGACTTGGACTGCGCGCCGGTCACCTCGAAGCGGGTGCCGCCGTCGGTGGTCTTCGCCGCGTAGGCGGCCACCGGGAAGTCGTTCAGGCCGGCCACCGCGGCGCCGGAGGAGACCTCGGCGAGCGCCTTGGCGTCGCTGTCGAACTTGCGGACGGTGAGGACCTTGCCGGACCGGGCGCAGGCCAGCACCTGGCGCGCGATGATCTCGTCCTGGGTGGTGCCCTCCTGCAGGGCGACCGTCCGGCCGCAGAGGTCGTCCAGGGTGCGGATGCCCTTGGGGTTGCCCTTGGGGACGATGATCGAGGTGCCCGCGATGAAGTAGTCCACGAAGTCCACGCCGGGGTTGACCTGCTTGCCCGCGTCGTCGGTGCCGTCGCGGCGCTGGCGGATGTCGCTGAGCGCGGACATCGCCATGTCGTACTGCTTGGCGTGCAGGTTCGGTATCAGCTTCTCGAACGGGGTGTCGGCGATCTCGATCCGCAGGTCGAGGATCTTGCCGAGCGCGGTGGCGATCTCCGGGTCGAGGCCGTCCGGCTTGCCGTCCGCCCCCCGGAACTCCACCGGGGCGTAGTTGAGGTCCGTGCCGATCCTCAGCACGCCGGCGGAGCGCTGGGCCTTCGGGACCTTGCCGCGGATCTCCTGGACCGGGTCCTTGGCGGTCTCCTGCCCGCCGCCGCAGCCGGTCAGCAGCAGGGCTCCGGCGGTGGCCAGCGCCGCACAGGTGGCGGCCGGTCGGCGCAGGTGGGGGCGGTGGTGCATGAGGATGCTCCTGTGGGAGGGGTGTGGTGTCACCACGGAGGCGCGGGGGTGTACGCAAGGTGGCGGAAAAGGGATCCTCCCATCCCGCCCTGCCGGGCGGGGCGGCGGGTATGTCAGAATTCGGTACCGGGTGACCCCCGACGCTCGAACCCAGACCGCCGAGTCGCGACAGGCTCGGGGTGCGCAGGAACGGAAGTCCACGACGCCGACTCCGCATCCGAGGCACCGAATCCCCTCCGTGTCTGCAGTTCACTCCTGCGGGTGCGTGTACCTTCTCGCCATTGCCGCCGCCGGAGCCCGGCGCTTGAAGACGCCCGGCGCCTTCATTTGGCCGCAAGGCTGATGAAATGCACGTGACGAGGACGAAAAGGCATAGGTGCGATGCCTTCGTTCGACCTACGCTCGGCCCGAAAGCACAGCGCAGACAACTAGACAAAAAACCCTCACCCGAGGGCGCCGCCCCGACGGCAGCGCCCCGACCCCGCCCCGGGTCCGCTTCGGCGTACCCGGTTTCCGGTTTCCGGCCGGGGTCGTCCGCCCGTCGGCCACGCGTCCTCGCCGAACAATGACGAAGAGGTCATCGTGGCAGCGGAGATCATCCACAGCAGCACTCAGGACACCGACGATCCGGTCGACGCCGTTTTCGCGCTCCACCGCGGCGGCAAGATGGAGGTCCGGGCGACCGTCCCGGTGCGCGACGCGGACGACCTGTCCCTCGCCTACACCCCCGGTGTCGCCCGGGTCTGCACGGCCATCGCCGAGCAGCCCGAGCTGGTGAACGACTACACCTGGAAGGCCAACACGGTCGCCGTCGTCACGGACGGCACCGCCGTGCTGGGCCTCGGCGACATCGGCCCGGAGGCCTCCCTGCCGGTCATGGAGGGCAAGGCCATCCTGTTCAAGCAGTTCGGCGGCGTCGACGCCGTTCCGATCGCGCTGGCCTGCACCGACGTGGACGAGATCGTCGAGACCGTCGTCCGGCTGGCCCCCTCCTTCGGCGGCGTGAACCTGGAGGACATCTCCGCGCCCCGCTGCTTCGAGATCGAGCGCCGGCTCCAGGACGCCCTGGACATCCCGATCTTCCACGACGACCAGCACGGCACCGCGATCGTCACCACCGCCGCGCTGTGGAACGCCGCCAAGGTCACCGGCCGGGAGATCGGCTCGCTGCGCGCGGTCATCTCCGGCGCCGGCGCGGCCGGGATCGCGATCGCCAAGATGCTGGTCGCCGCCGGCATCGGCGACGTGGCCGTCTGCGACCGCCGCGGCGTGGTGTACGAGGGCCGCGGCGACCTGACGGACGTCAAGGCCGAGATCGCCGCGCTGACCAACCGCACGGGCGTGAAGGGCTCGCTGGCCGACGCGATGGCCGGCGCCGACGTCTTCATCGGCGTCTCCGGCGGCACCGTGCCGGAGGAGGTCGTCTCGACCATGGCCGAGGGCGCGTTCGTCTTCGCGATGGCCAACCCCACCCCGGAGATCCACCCCGAGGTGGCGCACAAGTACGCGGCGGTCGTCGCCACCGGGCGCAGCGACTTCCCGAACCAGATCAACAACGTGCTGGCCTTCCCCGGCATCTTCGCCGGCGCCCTCCAGGTCCGGGCCACCCGGATCACCGAGGGCATGAAGCTGGCCGCCGCGAAGGCGCTGGCCGGCGTGGTCGCCGACGAGCTGACGCCGCAGAAGGTGATCCCCTCGCCGTTCGACGAGCGGGTCGCCCCGGCCGTCACCAAGGCCGTGGCCGAGGCCGCCCGGGCCGAGGGCGTCGCCCGCCGCTGACCGCCCTGCGGCACAGCCGGCCGGGGCCGGGACGCGCGTCACACCTACGCGCGGTTCCGGGCCCCGGCCGTCGCCGCTATCGTCCGGACCATGTTTGCTGCCTACGCCGCACGAATCGACGCCGACGACCCGCTGAGCGGGCTTGAGCTGGGCGAACTCCCCGAACCGCAGGCCCGTCCCGGGTGGAGCGTGGTCACGGTCAGGGCCGCCAGCCTCAACCACCACGACCTCTGGTCGCTGCGCGGGGTCGGCCTGCCCGCCGAGCGGCTGCCGATGATCCTCGGCTGCGACGCCGCCGGCGTCGACGAGCACGGCAACGAGGTGGTCCTCCACTCGGTGATCGGCCAGAGCGGCCACGGCGTCGGCCCGGACGAGCCGCGCTCCATCCTCACCGAGCGCTACCAGGGCACCTTCGCCCAGCAGGTGGTCGTCCCCACCTGGAACCTGCTGCCCAAGCCCGCGGAGCTCAGCTTCGAGGAGGCGGCCTGTCTGCCCACCGCCTGGCTGACGGCCTATCGGATGCTGTTCACCAACGCCGGGGTGAAGCCCGGTGACACCGTGCTGGTGCAGGGCGCCGGCGGCGGTGTGTCGACGGCGCTGGTCGTCCTCGGCAAGGCGGCCGGCCTGCGGGTCTGGGTCACCGGCCGGTCCGAGGCCAAGCGCGCCCAGGCCGTGGAGCTCGGCGCCGACGCCGCCTTCGAGAGCGGCGCCCGGCTGCCCGAGCGGGTGGACGCGGTGATGGAGACGGTCGGCGCCGCCACCTGGTCGCACTCGGTGAAGTCGCTGCGGCCCGGTGGCACCATCGTCATCTCGGGTGCCACCTCCGGCCCCAGCCCGAAGGCGGCCGAGCTGAACCGGATCTTCTTCCTGGAGCTCAAGGTGGTCGGCTCGACCATGGGCACCAAGGAGGAGCTGGCCGGGCTGCTCTCGCTCTGCACCACCGCCGGGGTCCGGCCGGTGATCGACTCGGTGCTTCCGCTGGCCGAGGCCCGGGAGGGCTTCGCCCGGCTGGCCAAGGGCGAGGTCTTCGGGAAGATCGTGCTGAACCCGTGAACCCGTGAACCCGCTGAGCCGCTGAGCCGCTGAGCCGCTGAGCCGGGACGGCGGACGGCCGGGTCGGCATCCCGCCGACCCGGCCGTCCCTCCCGTGCGTCCTCCCGTGCGTCAGCCCAGCAGGCGCCGCAGCCGCTCGCCCGCCGCGCCCAGCACCGAGCGGGCCTCGGCGAGCCGGGCGTCCGTCACCCCGCCGTCCCGGGCCGCGTCCCGGACCTGGTCGCGGAAGCGGTCGAGCAGCCGCTCCAGCTCACGGGCCGGGTCGCCGGCCGGGTCGGTCCGGGCCCACATCGGCAGGTCCGCGGCGGCGGTGGGCGGCTCGTCCTTGTCCAGGTCGATCCGGGTGACGTCGACCTTCCCGGCGGCCGGGGCCCCGCCCTCCGCCGGGTGGCCCCAGCGGGCCGCGTCGGCCAGACCGGCCAGACCCCTGGTCAGCTCGGACAGCCCCTCGGCCAGTCCGGTCGACCAGTCGCCCTTGGCCGCGTGCTCGCGCACCTGCTGCTCGACCCGGCGCTTGAGCCGCAGCGCCTCCTGCTGGGCCGCCGTCCGCGCGGCCTTGGACTGCTCGCGCAGCCGGCGGGCCTCCTCCTCGGCGGCCTTCGCCTTGGCCTTGGCGGCCTTCTCCTGGTCCTTGGCGCGCTTGGCCTGCTCCCTGGCCTGGGCCTTGAACTGGGCGAACTCCTCCTTGGCGCGCTGCCAGGCGTCCCGGTCCCCCCACGGGCCGGCCCACGGGTCCCCGCCCTCGGCGCCCTCGGCGCCCTCCGCCCCCGGCTCGGCCTTGCGCGCCTTGCGCGCGGCGCCCCAGAGCTCCTCGCGGAGGTCGTTGGCGCTGTCCCGGACGTCCTCGCGGATCGCCCCGGCGAGCTGGGCCACCGAGTCGACGATCTCCAGCTCCAGCTCGTCCAGCTCGCCCTGGCGGGCCTCCAGCTCCGCGCGCCCGGCGTCGGTGAGCCGGTAGACCTTGCGGCCGCCCTCGGTGCTGTGGGTGACCAGGCCCTCCTGCTCCAGCTTGGCGAGCCGCGGGTAGACGGTGCCGGCCGAGGGGGCGTACAGCCCCTGGAAGCGCTCCTCCAGCAGGCGGATCACCTCGTAACCGTGCCGCGGGGACTCGTCCAGCAGCTTCAGCAGGTAGAGCCGGAGCCGGCCGTGGCCGAAGACGGGGGTCATCTCAGGCCTCCTTGGTGAGGTCGGGGCCGGCCGGGAGCTCCTTGACGACCACCGGGCCGTCCTCCTCGGTGTCGGGGCGGTGCAGCACGGTGACGGCACCGGAGACGGTGGTCACGGAGAGGCTGCCCTTGCCGTCGCCGAGCTGGCCGGAGAGCCGCTTGGCCCCCCAGGTGCCGCCGACCTTGAGCTGCTCGAAGGTGCTGGACACGTCGCCGCTGTTGGTGCCGGCCTCGACCTTGGTGTCGGCCAGCGAGGGCAGTCGGACGCCGACCGCGCCGCTGACCGTGGTGACCTTGATGTCGGTCGGGCCGGTCACGTCGAGGTCCAGGGTGACGTCGCCGGTGACGGCGTTGGCCTGCACCTTGTCGGCGGTGCCGGCGACCACGGTGAGCCGGCCGGAGACGGTGTTCAGCTTGAGCCGGCCGGCCACCGACTGGGCGTCCACGTCGCCGGTGATGGTGTTGGCGTCCGTCCGGCCGGTGAGGCCGACCAGGGTGGCGTCGCCGTTGGCGCTCTGCACCGAGACGTGCCCGGCCACCCCGGAGACGGTGGCGTCGGCCGAGACGGTGCCCACCTTGACCTCGGTCGCGGCCGGCACGGTCAGCGTGACGGCGGCCCGGCGCTTGCGCTTGAACGAGGAGAAGAAGCCCTTGACCGAGTCGACCGACTTGAGCACGTCGCCGAAGTCGTTCCAGCTGCTGAGGTCCTTGTAGGTGACCGTCAGGACGCCGTCCACCAGGGTGACGTGCAGCGGCTCGCCCTGGAGCTCGGTGACCTCCAGGCGGGCCTGGCCCTCGGCCGCGACCACGTTCACCGTGCCGTCGATGATGCGCACGTGCAGCGCGCGGACCGCCTCGTCGATGGTGATCCTGTCGGGTCCCTCGACCGTCCACTGGCTCATCTCTGCCGCCTCCCGTTGTGACTCGCGATGTATCGCGTTCTCTTTTAAAGACGATATATCGCGTGACGGCGAAGTCAAGGGATCCGGCCCGGAGCCCGCCCCGGAGCCGCCCCTGAGCCGCCCCCGAGGCGTCCCCTACGGGGGCGCATGCGAAGGGCCCGGAAGGCGGCTGCCTTCCGGGCCCTTCGAGCGGGGTTCACCGCGTCACTCGTCGTCCTCGTCGTCGAGCCGGGCCAGCCAGGTGGCCAGCCGCTCGACCGGGATCTCGAAGTCGGGGTTGAGGTCGACGAACTCGCGCAGGCGCTCGGCCAGCCACTCGAAGGTGACCTCCTCGTCGCTGCGCCGGTTCGCCAGCTCCTCGATGCCGCGGTCGGTGAAGTACACGGTTCACTCCGGGTCCGGTGGGGATTCGACCTGGTCAGGATAGTCCCGTCCGGGACCGCCCCGGCCGGGGCCTAGCTGGCCCGCCAGGTGCTGATGACGATCTTGGCGGTGCCGGTGGTGGAGTCGGCGACCTCCACCGCGCCGACGGCGATGTTGTGGGTGACCCGGTCGCGGATGCAGAGCAGCCGGCCCGGGGCGACCCGGTTGAAGGACAGGTCGGTGTCGGGACGGGAGTCGATCGCGATGGCGCACTGCTCGGGGGTCACGGTGGCCTCGGTGATCACGGCGAAGTCCGACTTCTCGTCGCCGAAGCTGGTGAAGGCGTTGGCCTTGTTGCTGCTGCCGGTGGCCGTCACCCCCAGCCCCCACTTGAGGTCGTTGCCGCGCGGCACGACGGTGCCCGCCACCAGGTCGATCCGGTAGGCCTCCGAGGAGTAGTCGGCGCCCGGGATGGACAGCGGCTTCTTGTCCAGCAGCGGGGAGTAGCCGGTCGGCCGGGCCGGGGCCGTGACGCCGTTGCTCGCGGACTTCGAGGGCGAGGGCGTGGTGGTGAACGGATCGCTGCCGGTGCTCGGGGACGCGCTGGGCGAGGCCGAGGCGGCCGGCGGGGTGGTCGCGGCGGGCGCCGGATTGGGGGTGGAGGCGGCACTCGACGCGGGGGCGGCCGAGGAGGCCTTGTCGTTGTCCTTGTCCTTGCCCAGCTTGTCCATCAGCACGACGCCGCCCGCCGTGCCGCCGACCGCCATGACCAGCGCGACGGTCAGCAGCACCTTCCAGGAGACGCCCTTGCGCCTGGGCTCCGGCGCGGGGGCCGGGAGGTCGGAGACCACCGGGCCCGGCGGCGGGGTGTCGTAGGACGGCGGCTCCTGGCGCAGCTGCATGGTCGGCGGGGAGGACAGCAGCGGGCCGGTCGGGGCCTCGGTGCCGGGCTGCGGCGGGCCGTAGGCGCCGAGCGGCGGCGGGGTGAAGCCGGGCGGCGGGGTCGCCGGCGGCTGCTGCGGGGTGCTGTACGAGACGGCGGTGGCCGGGTGCGTCGGCTGGCCGACCGGCTGCGGGGGAGCGGTGGGCGGCCCGGCCGGGGCCTGCGGCACCGTCGGCGCAACGGTAGGGGCGGCCGGCAGCGGGGTCGGCGGGGTCTTGGGGAGGTCCGAGCGGCGGGTGATCTCGGTGTTGACCTGCCGGGGCAGCCAGTCGTCGCCGAACCGCAGCTGCCCGCCGACCGACGGGTGGTTGCGGGCGATCTCGATGATCTCGGCGGGCGTGGGCCGGTCCTCCGGGGACTTCGCCAGGCAGCGCAGGACCAGCTCGCGCAGGTCGCCGGGGACGGCGCCCAGGTCGGGCTGCTCGTGCACCACCCGGTAGAGCACCGCGGTGTCCGGGCCGTCGCCGAACGGCGCGGTGCCGCCCGCCACGTACGCGGCCAGCGCGCCGAGCGCGAAGACGTCGGTGGCCGGGGTGACCCGGTGGCCCTGGGCCTGCTCGGGCGACATGAACGCCGGCGAGCCGATCCGGTAGCCGGTGCCGGTCAGCGCGGTGGCGTCGGCGGCCCGGGCGATGCCGAAGTCGATGACGCGGGGGCCGTCGCCGGCCACCAGCACGTTGGCCGGCTTGAGGTCGCGGTGGACCACCTCGACGCTGTGGATGGCCTGCAGCGCCTCGGCGACGCCGCCCAGCAGCAGCAGGACGGTGCGGACCGGCAGCGCGCCGTTCTCCCGTACCACCTGCTGCAGGGACGGGCCCGGCACGTACGCGGTGACCAGCCAGGGGGCGTCCGCGTCCAGGCCGGAGTCGATCACCTGGGCGGTGTACAGCCCGTGGATGCGCTGGGCGTTGGTGACCTCCTGGGCGAAGCGGCGGCGGAACTCGCCGTCCTCGGCGAACTCCGGACGGACCACCTTGAGCGCCACCGGGCGGCCGCCCGGGGTGTAGGACAGGTAGACGCGGCCCATGCCGCCGGCGCCCAGGCGGGCGAACAGCCGGTAGCCGCCGACCTCCCTCGGGTCCTCCGGGAGCAGGGGCTGGAAGATCGGCGGGAGCGGTGAGGCGGCGGAGCCGGGAGGCGTGTCGGCGGTCATGCGGTGATCCCCCTGGGAGAGCGGTGAGGTCGTTCGGCCGGCGCCGGGGCGCTTGGACGGGTGCGCGGACGGCGATCCGGCGAGGGACAACCTATCGAGCCGTCAGGTCGGCCCGCATTCCGGTGGCCGTTTGGTTGCAGAGCTGGGACCTTGACATGGCGCCACCGCGACCGGGTGACGGAACGGCCCCGGCCCCCCGTGCGGAGTGCACGGGGGGCCGGGGCCGTTCGGCCTGAGCCGGGGTCAGAGCGAGAAGATCTCCTCCAGCAGCCCCTGCTGCTCGGCGGCGTGGCGCTTGGCCGAGCCGACCGCGGGGGCCGAGGAGGCCGTGCGGGCGACGCGGCGCAGACGCGAGCCGTTGGCGCTGCGGCCGATGACGACCTGCAGGTGGTCGACCAGGTTCATGGCGATGAACGGCCACGCGCCCTGGTTGGCCGGCTCCTCCTGCGCCCAGACGAACTGGACGTTGTCGCCGTACTTGGCCAGCTCCTCCTGGAGCTCGGCCACCGGCAGCGGGTAGAGCCGCTCGACCCGGACGATCGCGGTGTCGGTGACCCCGCGCTCGGTACGGGCCGCCTCGACGTCGTAGTAGAACTTGCCCGCCGTGATGACCACCTTGCGGACGTTCGCCGGGTCGACGGTGTTGTCACCGATGACCGGGCGGAACGAGCCGGAGGTGAACTCCTCGGTGGCACTCGCCGCGGCCTTCAGACGCAGCATCGACTTCGGGGTGAAGACGATCAGCGGCTTGTGGTGCGGGTTGTGCGCCTGCCAGCGCAGCAGGTGGAAGTAGTTCGACGGCAGGGTCGGCATGGCGACCGTCATGTTGTCCTGCGCACACATCTGCAGGAACCGCTCCGGGCGGGCGGACGAGTGGTCCGGGCCCTGGCCCTCGTAGCCGTGCGGCAGCAGCAGGGTGACGCCCGAGTGCTGGCCCCACTTCTGCTCGGCGGAGGCGATGTACTCGTCCACCATGGTCTGCGCGCCGTTGACGAAGTCGCCGAACTGCGCCTCCCACATGACCAGCGCGTTCGGGCGGGTCAGCGAGTAGCCGTACTCGAAGCCCATCGCCGCGTACTCGGACAGCAGGCTGTCGTACACGGTGTAGCGGGCCTGGTCCTCGGTCAGGTACAGCAGCGGGGTGTAGTCCTCGCCGGAGACCCGGTCGATCAGCACCGCGTGGCGCTGGCCGAAGGTGCCGCGGCGGCTGTCCTGGCCGGCCAGTCGGACCGGGTGGCCCTCCATCAGCAGCGAGCCGATGGCGAGGGTCTCGCCCATCGCCCAGTCGATGGTGTTGTCCTCGACCGAGCCGGCGCGGCGCTGCAGCTGCGGCAGCAGGCGCGGGTGGACGGTCAGCCAGTCCGGCAGGTTGACCTGGGAGGCGGCGATCCGCTTGACCATCTCCTGGGAGATGCCGGTCTGGATGTTGACCGGGAAGTCGGCCTGCGGCTTGCCGTTGGCGGCCGGGGCCGGCGTCTGGGCGGCGTCGCGGACCTCGGCGAAGACCTTCTCCAGCTGGCCCTGGAAGTCCTGGAGCGCCTGCTCCGCCTCTTCCATGGTGATGTCGCCGCGACCGATCAGGCCCTCGGTGTACAGCTTGCGCACCGAGCGCTTCTTGTCGATCAGGTCGTACATCAGCGGCTGGGTGAACGACGGGTTGTCGGCCTCGTTGTGACCGCGGCGGCGGTAGCAGATGAGGTCGATCACGACGTCCTTGTGGAACGCCTGGCGGAACTCGAAGGCGAGCCGCGCGACGCGGACCACGGCCTCCGGGTCGTCGCCGTTCACGTGGAAGATCGGGGCCTCGATCATCCGGGCCACGTCGGTGCAGTACATCGACGAGCGGCTGCTCGCGGGCGCGGCGGTGAAGCCGACCTGGTTGTTCACCACGACGTGCACGGTGCCGCCGGTGCGGTAGCCCCGCAGCTGCGACATGTTCAGGGTCTCCGCGACGACGCCCTGGCCGGCGAAGGCCGCGTCGCCGTGGATCTGGATCGGCAGCACCGGGAAGGTGGTGCCGCCCTGGTCCAGGATGTCCTGCTTGGCGCGGGCGATGCCCTCGACGACCGGGTCCACGGCCTCCAGGTGGGAGGGGTTCGCGGCGAGCGAGACCTTGATGGTCTCGCCGTCCAGGCCGGTGAAGGTGCCCTCGGAGCCGAGGTGGTACTTCACGTCGCCGGAGCCGTGCATCGACTTCGGGTCGAGGTTGCCCTCGAACTCGCCGAAGATCTTGCCGTACGGCTTGCCGACGATGTTGGCCAGCACGTTGAGGCGGCCGCGGTGGGCCATGCCGATGACGGCCTCGTCCAGGCGGTGCTCGGCCGCCGAGTCGATGGTCGCGTCCAGCAGCGGGATGAGCGACTCGCCGCCCTCCAGCGAGAAGCGCTTCTGCCCGACGTACTTGGTCTGCAGGAAGGTCTCGAAGGCCTCGGCCGAGTTCAGCCGGCGCAGGATGCGCAGCTGCTCCTCGCGCTCCGGCTTGGTGTACGGCTTCTCCAGGCGCTCCTGCAGCCACTTGCGCTGCTTCGGGTCCTGGATGTGCATGTACTCGATGCCGACGGTGCGGCAGTACGTGTTGCGCAGCAGGCCGAGGATGTCGCGCAGCTTCATCATCCGCTGGCCGCCGAAGCCGCCGACCGCGAACTCGCGCTCCAGGTCCCACAGGGTGAGGCCGTGGGTGGTGACGTCCAGGTCGGGGTGCTTGCGCTGCTTGTACTCCAGCGGGTCGGTGTCGGCCATGAGGTGGCCGCGGACCCGGTAGGAGTGGATCAGCTCGATGACGCGGGCGGTCTTGTTGACCTCGTCGTCGTGCGTGGTGGCGACGTCGGTGGCCCAGCGGACCGGCTCGTACGGGATCCGCAGCGACTCGAAGATCTCGTCGTAGAAGCCGTTCTCGCCGAGCAGCAGCCGGTGGATCTCGCGCAGGAACTCGCCGGACGCCGCGCCCTGGATGACGCGGTGGTCGTAGGTCGAGGTCAGCGTCATGATCTTGGAGACGCCGAGCCGGGACAGCGTCTCCGGGGCGGAGCCCTGGAACTCGGCCGGGTACTCCATGGCGCCGACGCCGACGATGGTGCCCTGGTTCTGCATCAGGCGCGGCACGGAGTGCACGGTGCCGATGCCGCCGGGGTTGGTCAGCGAGACCGTGACGCCGGTGAAGTCGTCCATGGTCAGCTTGTTGGCGCGGGCCCGGCGGACGATGTCCTCGTAGGCCTGCCAGAAGCCGAAGAAGTCGAGGGTCTCGGCCTTCTTGATCGCCGCGACCACGAGCTGGCGGTCGCCGTTGGGCTTCACCAGGTCGATGGCCAGGCCCAGGTTCACGTGCTCGGGCTTGACCAGGTACGACTTGCCGTCCTTCACCTGGTAGCTGTGGTTCATGCCCGGCGAGGCCTTGATGGCCTGGACCAGGGCGTAGCCGATCAGGTGGGTGAAGGAGACCTTGCCGCCGCGGGCGCGCTGCAGGTGGTTGTTGATGACGATGCGGTTGTCGATCAACAGCTTGGCCGGCACGGCGCGCACGGAGGTCGCCGTCGGCACCTCCAGCGAGGCGTCCATGTTGGTCGCCACCGCCTTCGACGGGCCGCGGAGCTGGACCAGCTCGGGGCCGGTCTCGGCGGGTGCGGCCGGCGCTGCGGCGGCGGCCTTGGGGGCCGGGGGCGCGGCAGGTGCTGCGGCGAGGGGCGCGGGCGCCGGGGCCGCGGGGGCCGGCGCGGGCGCGGCCGGTGCGGCGGGGGCGGGCGCGGCCGGAGCAGCAGCGGCGGGCGCGGGGGCGGCAACGGGGGTCGGCGTGGGGCCGACCTGGGTCGCGGCCTGGGTCACTGGGGTCACCTCGGTACCGGGCTTGTAGTCGGCGAAAAAGTCCCACCAGGCTCGGTCGACCGAGTTCGGGTCCTGGAGGTACTGCTGGTAGATCTCGTCGACGAGCCACTCATTGGGGCCGAAGCCAGTGGAGCTTGCCGAGCTGTTGGGGGTTTCTTGGGACTGTGGCGACACGGCGGCAACCGCCCTCTTCCGCTTCCTTTTGGGATGTTTGGACAGCGGGGATTAAGGCTACGCCCCTGACCAGTGATCGCGCAGTCCCCAGGGCTCAGGCGTCGCCCAGATCACAGTCCTGACCTGCAGTTTGGCTGAAAATGTGCGTTAGAAAGCCGCATGGGAAGGGAACCGATCATCGCCGATCGGCCCCCATATCAGGACGAATCCGGACATAGTGATCGCCCAAGATCCGTATACCACTGTGTCGCTTCTGTGACATGCGGGCGAACGTCGACCGACCCGGGCCCGGCGCCCGCCCGCCCGCGGCTCACCGCTGCCCGGGCAGCCGCACCTCGATCCGGCAGCCGCGCGGGGCCTCGGCCACCTCGATCCGTCCGCCGTGCAGGTCCACCGCCCAGCGGGCGATGGCCAGCCCCAGGCCGGTGCCGCCGTCGGAGCCGGGCCCCTGGGCGGTGGCGGTGCCGCTGCGGCTGAACCGTTCGAAGACCCGGCCGCGGTCCGCGAGCGGGATGCCCGGGCCCTCGTCCTCGACCTCCAGCAGCAGGTCGCCGGGCCCGTCGCCGGGCCGCGCGCGGACCGTCACGGTGCCGCCGGGCGGGGAGTGCTTGCAGGCGTTGTCGACCAGGTTGGCGACCACCTGGTGCAGCCGCTCCGGGTCCGCCACGCCGGTCAGGCCGGTCGGGCTGACCTCCAGTGCCAGCCGGACGTCGCCGCGCCGGGAGAACGCCCCGCCGGCCGTCGCGCCGTCCACGGTGACCCCGCGCAGCACGCCGTCCAGGAACTCGCGCACCTCGAAGGGGCGCGCGTCCAGGGCGACCACGCCGTCGTGGATCTTGGACAGGTCGAGCAGGTGGGTGACCAGGCGGCCGAGCCGCTCGGTCTGCTCCAGGGCGGCACCCAGGGTCGCCGGGTTCGGCTGGACCACGCCGTCGACGACGTTCTCCAGCACGGCGCGCAGCGCGGCGATGGGCGTGCGCAGCTCGTGCGAGACGTTGGCGACCAGCTCGCGGCGGTGGCGGTCGGCGGCCTCGAGGTCGGACGCCATCTGGTTGAAGGTGGCCGCCAGTTCGCCGATCTCGTCGCGCGAGCCCACCTCGACCCGGCGGCTGTAGTCGCCGGAGGCCATCGCGCGGGCGGCGGCGGTCATGTCGCGCAGCGGGGCGGTCAGCCCGTGCGCGAGGAACTGCATGAAGAGCAGTGAGGCGATCATGGAGAAGACCATGATGATCCGGATCTGGGTCTCCGAGCGGATCGCGACGACCACCATGCCGGTGGCCAGGAAGACCGAGACGATCACCAGGAGGGCGAGTTTGCCCTTGATGGACCGGACCGGGTCGAGCGGCCGGATGTCGGCCCAGACCCGGCGGGCGGCGCGGGTGGCCAGTGTGGGCGGCCGCGCTCCGGCGGCGTCCCCGTTGCGTTGCTGTGGAAAGGTCATGGGTCCCCTGTGGGTCCCCCGCGGTGGTCCGAGCGGCGGTTCGGGACACGGGCCCCCCGGAGGCCCGGTGCCCGAGGCGCCGCTAGGAGAGCGGGGCCTCCAGTGCGTAGCCGACGCCGTGCACGGTGCGGATCCAGCTGGCGCCGATCTTCCGGCGCAGCGCCTTGACGTGGCTGTCGACGGTGCGGGTGCCGGACGCGTCCGTCCAGTCCCAGACCTCGGCCAGCAGCTGCTCGCGGGTGAGTACCGCGCGCGGCTGGGCGGCCAGGCAGGCGAGCAGGTCGAACTCGGTCGGCGTCAGGTGGACGTCGCCCGAGGCCAGCCGGACCCGGCGCTGCACGTGGTCGATCTCCAGTTCGCCGAAGCGCAGGCTGCCGAGTGCGGGCGTCCTGGCCGCCTGCTGGGCGCGCTCGACGCGGCGCAGCAGGACGTTGACCCGGGCCGCCAGCTCGCGCATGGAGAAGGGTTTGGTCATGTAGTCGTCGGCTCCGACGCCGAGGCCGACCAGCAGGTCCGTCTCGTCGTCGCGCGCGGTCAGCATCAGAACCGGCACCGGGCGCTGGGCCTGGATCCGGCGGCACACCTCAAGGCCGTCGAAGCCGGGCAGCATGATGTCGAGGACCACCAGGTCCGGCTGCCAGGTGTGGAAGCCGTCGACGGCGCCAGGGCCGTCGTGGGCCACGGCGACCTTGAAGCCCTCCGCACCCAGTCGGGCCGCGATCGACTCGGCGATCGTCGGCTCGTCCTCCACCACCAGCACTCTGCGCTGGCTGCTCACCGTGCCGCCGCTGTTGTTGTTGTCCTGCTGAATTTCTGTCACGGTCACGCCACCGCCCCCAGGGCTGCGGGCCGGCCACCTGTGGGGATGGCGGGGCTCCGCTCGTAGTCTTGTTCCGTCGTGGACTGTGCCGGGTCCGCCGTCCCGCTCCGTCGTGTGTGCGGATCAGGGGGACGGGTGTGGACCGCCCACCCCTCCCGCACACTTCGCAGCGTACGGACAACGGGTGCTTCCCGGCAGGTGGACCGGACATTTCCGGCCCGTGGGCCGGCTGTCCGGCCGCCCTCGGGCCCACTCGCAAGTGGGCACGGGGCGATACCTTACCCGGCGATTTTTCACTCCGTAACGGTACGTATGCAGTTGATTCGGCGCCAAGCCGCCGGTCAGGGCCACTACTCGTGCGTAAACGGAGTGCAGGTCCGTACCAATGCCGAGCCCGGGCCGGACACCGTTTTCACGGGGTATTCCCAGCTGGCTCCCAGGACCGGGACGTACCGTGGTCACGACAAGTCGCGGGGGTGGGATCTCCGGCGCGCGCCGGTACGTTGGGCATCGGACGGGTCCGGTGGCTGCGGGGTCTGGAGCGGAGACGGCATGGCGGAGCTGCGCAAGGATGCGGTGCGGGTCGGATCGCGCCCCGGGCCGCAGGTCGGGCCCGCCGCGGGGCCGCCGTACGGCATGCTGCGCCTCGGTCTGCGGGCCGGCGTCGCCGACTGGATCCTGGCCCGGGTGCCGACGCCCCGGCGCAACCCCTTCGCGCTCGGCTACCTCGCGGTGGTCGGAGCCACCACCACCTTCGCCAGGCTCGCCGACCCGGAGCTGGTGCTGCGCCTCCAGGAGGCGTCCAGCTCGGACGGGCACAACCTGTTGCACCATCCCGTGCGCGCGCTGCTGTTCAGCGGCTTCTGGGTCGCCGGTCCGGTCTGGATGCCCTACCTGTGGGCCTTCGCCTTCACCATCGCCCCGCTGGAGCGCCGGGTCGGGGCGGGCCGGGCGGCCGCGGTGTTCGCGATCGGGCACGTCACGGCCACCGTGCTGTCCCAGGCGGTGGTGCTGGCCGCGGTCGCGACCGGGCGGATGGAGTCCGCGGCGCTGGACCACCTGGACATCGGCGTCAGCTACGGCGTGCTGGCGAGCCTGGGCGCGCTGGCCGGGCTGCTCCCGCCCGGCGGCAGGCTGTCGGTGCTCGGCGGGGCCGGGGTGCTGATCGCCGACCAGATCCTCACCGACCGGGACCTCGTGACCGGGGTCGGCCACCCGGTGGCGCTGCTGGCCGGGGTGGCGCTCTGGCGCTGGCTGCGCCGCGGCCCCGGCCGGCGGCTGCCGCTGCGGCGCTCCCGGGTGGCGCCCGGCGCCCAGCCGGCGGCCTCGCGGGCGTCCGGCTCCGGCGCGGCGGTCCTCGACCGCGCGTAGGCCTGCCCGGTCGATCTTGCCGGGCACGCCGCAGAGTGTTTTTTGACAGGCCCCGAGGGCTCCTTCCCTGTTCGCTCACGGCGAACGAATCCCCGGGAACATCCGGCGCCCGCCAAACCTTAGTCAGGTCAGCTCAACTTCGCTGACTGGGGAGAGATCATGGCATCGACGTCCACACCGCTCACCCTGCCCGTGCTGCCGCTCGACGACGAGGTCGTGCTCCCGGGCATGGTCGTCCCGTTGGACCTCAAGGACACCGAGGTGCGCGCCGCGGTCGAGGCCGCCCGCGCGGCGGCCGGGGCCGGGAGGCCCGAGGTACTGCTCGTCCCGCGGGTGGACGGCTCGTACGCGGCCGTCGGCACGCTGGCCACCGTCGAGCAGGTCGGCCGGCTGGCCGACGGCGACCCGGCCGCGCTGGTCCGCGCCGTGCGCCGGGTCCGGATCGGCGTCGGCACCACCGGGCCCGGCGCCGCGCTCTGGGTGGAGACCACGCCGTTCCGCGAGTCCGCCGTCGCCACCCCGCTGACCGGCCGCTCCGCCGAGCTGGTCAGGGAGTACAAGACGCTCTCCACCCAGTGGCTGCGCAAGCGCGGCGCCTGGCAGATCGTCGACCGGGTGGCCCAGATCGAGGGCGTCGGCGAGCTGGCCGACAACATCGGCTACGCGCCCTTCGCCACCGCCGAGCAGAAGCTCAAGGTGCTGCTGGAGGCGGACCAGACGGCCCGCCTGGAGTACGCGCTGACGCTGCTGCGCGACCACCTCGCCGAGGAGGAGGTCAACGACACCATCCGCAAGGACGTCGAGGAGGGCGTCGCCAAGCAGCAGAAGGAGTTCCTGCTCCGCCGCCAGCTGGAGGCCGTCCGCAAGGAGCTGGCCGAGCTGAACGGAGACCCGGCCGACGAGGAGGGCGACTACCGCGCCCGGGTCGAGGCCGCGGACCTGCCCGAGAAGGTCCGCGAGGCCGCCCTCAAGGAGGTCGACAAGCTGGAGCGCGCCTCCGACCAGTCGCCCGAGGGCTCCTGGATCCGCACCTGGCTGGACACCGTCCTGGAGCTCCCGTGGAGCGAGCGCACCGAGGACGCCTACGACATCGCCGGCGCCCGCGCGGTGCTGGACGCGGACCACGCCGGTCTCGCCGACGTCAAGGACCGGATCGTCGAGTACCTCGCGGTGCGCAAGCGCCGGGCCGACCAGGGGCTCGGCCTGGTCGGCGGCCGACGCGGCGGCGCGGTGCTGGCGCTGGTCGGCCCGCCCGGCGTCGGCAAGACCTCGCTCGGCGAGTCGGTGGCCCGCGCCATGGGGCGCAAGTTCGTCCGGGTCGCGCTCGGCGGCGTCCGGGACGAGGCGGAGATCCGCGGCCACCGGCGCACCTACGTCGGCGCGCTGCCCGGCCGCCTGGTGCGGGCCGTCAAGGAGGCCGGCTCGATGAACCCGGTCGTCCTGCTGGACGAGATCGACAAGGTCGGCTCCGACTACCGGGGCGACCCGGCGGCCGCGCTGCTGGAGGTGCTGGACCCGGCGCAGAACCACACCTTCCGCGACCACTACCTGGAGGTCGAGCTGGACCTCTCCGACGTGGTCTTCCTCGCCACCGCCAACGTGTTGGAGGCCATCCCCGAGCCGCTGCTCGACCGGATGGAGCTGGTCCGGCTCGACGGCTACACCGAGGACGAGAAGGTCGTCATCGCCCGGGACCACCTGCTCCCGCGCCAGCTGGAGAAGGCGGGCCTGCGCAGCGAGGAGGTCGCGGTCGACGAGGCGGCGCTGCGCCGGCTGGCCGGGGAGTACACCCGCGAGGCGGGCGTCCGCAACCTCGAGCGCTCGATCGCCCGGGTGCTGCGCAAGGTCGCCGCGCAGAGCGAGCTGGGCGAGCGGAAGCTGCCCGCCGCGATCGGCGCCGACGAGCTGCGGGCCCTGATCGGCCGGCCGCACCACGTCCCCGAGGCCGCCCAGGAGCCGGCCGAGCGGCGCACCGCCGTCCCCGGGGTGGCCACCGGACTCGCGGTGACCGGCGCCGGCGGCGACGTCCTCTACATCGAGGCCTCGCTCGCCGACGCCGAGACCGGCGGCACCGGGCTCACCCTGACCGGACAGCTGGGGGACGTCATGAAGGAGTCCGCGCACATCGCGCTCTCCTTCCTGCGCTCGCGCGGCGCCGAGCTGGAGCTGCCGGTCACCTCGCTGCGGGACCGCGGCGTCCACCTGCACGTCCCCGCCGGGGCCGTGCCCAAGGACGGCCCGAGCGCCGGCATCACCATGACGACCGCGCTGGCCTCACTGCTCTCCGGCCGCCGGGTGCGCACCGACGTGGCGATGACGGGCGAGGTCTCGCTGACCGGGCGGGTGCTGCCGATCGGCGGGGTGAAGCAGAAGCTGCTCGCCGCCGACCGGGCCGGGGTCAGCACGGTGATCATCCCCAAGCGCAACGAGGCCGACCTGGACGACGTCCCGGCCGAGGTGCTGGAGCGGCTCACCGTCCACCCGGTCGCGGACGTCCGGGAGGTGCTGAAGCTGGCCCTGGAGCCGGCCGAGGTGCTGGTGGCGGCCTGACGGAGGATCACCGGGCGGCCCGGCGGGGGGAGATGCCCCGCCGGGCCGCGGCCCGCTCTCTGAGACGGCCCTTGTGAGACACCCCGTCAGTGCGACACGCTGACGGGGTGAATCGCCATGTGTACCTGAGCCGTCGACTCGACGTCGACCTGGCGTACGCATGCTCCGCGATCTGTCGCCGCGCCGTCTGACCAGTGCGGTGATCCGCCCGGCCCCCGCCGGGACGCCCCAGCCGGGTGGAACGCACCGCCGTGCGCGGTACACCGTTTTCCACTCATCCGATGGGACATCTCCATGCGCTTCGCGCTGCCCACGCGCGCCGCCGTACTCGCGGCCGCCGCTCTCCTGCCGGTGGCCGCCGGCCCGGCCCACGCCGACCCGGCCCCCGGTCCGCTGCCGGTCCAGGCCGGCCCGGCCTTCGGCCCGATGCCGCCGCACAACCCGTACGCGGGCCCCGACGGCACCGCCACCATGCACGGCGACACCGGCTCCTCGGACGCCACCCCGCTGCCCGGGCCGAAGGCCGGACCGCTCGGCTCCGACCGGGTGGCCCTGCAGTCCGCCTGCCCGACGGTGCTGGTCGGCTCCGACGGCCTCCCCGTCGCGCTCTGCACCACGATCTTCGGGCTCACCCCGACCGTCCACCTGCTCGACCCCGCCGACGGCGGCTCGATCACCGAGCTGCCGCTCGCCAAGGGCTCGCTGCTCGGCGGTGTCTACGCCTACCTGGACGACGAGAACCGCCTGGTGGCCGTCGACGGGGACCGGAACCTGCTGCGGATCGGCCACCACCGCACCGCCTCCGGCGCCTGGACGCTGACCGTCGACAGCCGGCTGTCGCTGGCCGGCGCGGTGCCCGCCGACGACGCCGTCACCGGGGTGTCGCCCGACTGGCAGGGCCGGGTCTGGTTCGCCACCGGCGGCGGGGTGGTCGGCACCGCCGACGACCGCACCGGCGCCGTCCGCTCGCTCGCCCTGCCCGCGGGGGAGAAGGTCGCCAACTCGATCTCCACCGCCCCGGCCGGCACCGCCGTCGCCACCACGCACGCCACCTATCTGCTCACCGCCGCCGCCGACGGCACCCCGCAGATCGCCTGGCGCCAGGCCTACGACCGGGGGCCCGGCCGCAAGCCCGGCCAGCTCAGCTGGGGCACCGGCTCCACCCCGACCTTCTTCGGCCCGCGGACCGGCACCGACTACCTCACCATCGTCGACAACGCCGCCCCGACCGTGAACCTGCTGGTCTACCGGACCTCCGACGGCTCGCCGGTCTGCTCGGTGCCGGTGCTCCGGGCCGGCGGCAGCGGCAGCGAGAACTCCCCGGTGGCCGTCGGCAACACCGTCCTGGTCGCCTCCACCTACGGCTACCCGTACCCGAAGCTGCCCGAGGACGCCGGCCCCAGCGTGCCGTCGTCCGGCGCCTTCGAGGGCGGGCTCAGCCGGGTCGACGTCCGCGCCGACGGCTCCGGCTGCGACCTGGCCTGGGACAACCGGGTGCGCTCGGCGGCCGTCCCCCGGCTCAGCACCGCCGACGGGCTGATCCACACCGTCCTGCGCAACCCCGTCATCCCCGGCACCCAGGCCGCCTCGGTGCTCGACCCCTACTACTACGCGGAGGTCGACCCGGGCAGCGGGGCGGTCGTGCGCACCAAGTACACCGGCGCGGGCTTCCTGTACGACACGCTCCAGATGGTCGGCTCGATCGCGCCCGGCGGCGTGGTCTACCAGGGCACCACCACCGGGGTGCTGCGGATCGCCGCGCAGTAGGACCGGCCGCTCCTCCCGCCCGGCCGGGCGGGAGGAGCGGCCCCGCGCCGGACGGGAGGGGCGGGGGACGCCGTGCGAGACTGCGAGGATGCCGTCCCCCACTCAGCGAGCCCTGGCCAGAGTGCCGGCCGGGCTGCGCCCGTTCCTGGTCAGGCACCGCAGGCTGGTGAAGTTCCTGCTGGTCGGGGGTACCTGCTTCGCGCTGACCACGGTGATCAACTTCTCGCTGAAGTTCACCGTGCTGCAGCACAAGCCGGTGGTGGCGCTCACCATCGCGACCGTGGTCGCCACCGCCGTCTCCTATGTGCTGAACCGCCAGTGGTCCTTCCGGGCGAACGGGCGCCAGCGCGAGGTGCTGTTGTTCCTGCTGGTCAGCGTGGTGGCGATCGGGGTCAACGACATCCCGCTGATCCTCTCGCGCTACGTCCTGGACCTGCGCGAGCCGCAGGTGGACTCGTTCACCCAGGAGGTCGCCGACTTCCTCAGCGGGATGGTCGTCGGCACCTTCATCGCGATGCTGTTCCGCTACTGGGCGATGCAGCGCTGGGTCTTCACCCGGCGCCCCGACCCGGCCGCCACCCGGATGGAGCAGCCGGCGCAGGCCGGCTAGATCCGATCGCGATGCTGGGAGCGGTCGGCGGAACGCGGTTACGCTGCAAGCATCCGGGCCCATCGGGATGTGCGGGAGCGGGGTGAAGGCGATGCGCGAGACGGAACGGCCCCCGGCCGGGCCCGCCAGCCAGCAGGGCATGCGCCGGTCCAACCTGGCCCTGGTCCTCGGCGTGATCGCGCGCTCCCCGCGCTCCCGGGCCGAGGTGGCCGCGGAGACCGGGCTCACCAGGGCGGCCGTCTCCTCGCTCGCCGAGCAGCTGATCGGCGCCGGCCTGGTGGTCGAGGAGGGCCCGGCCGCGCCCAGCGGCAAGGTCGGCCGGCCCGGCACCGCGCTGGGCCTCGACCCGCAGGGGCCGGGCGGCCTCGGCGCCGAGATCGGGGTCGAGCACCTGGGCGCCTGCGTGGTCGACCTGCGCGGCGAGGTCCGGGCCTGGCGCCGGCAGGAGATCCGCAACCGGGACCGCCGGCCGGCCGCCGTGATGGCCGACCTGGCCGAGCTGCTGCGCCGGGCCGCCGTCGACGCAGGCCTGCGCCCGGCCGGGCTGACGCTGGCCGTGCCCGGGCTGGTCGGGACGGGCGGCGGGGTGCTCCAGCGGGCCGCCAACCTGGGCTGGCTGGACGTGTCGATCGCCGCCGAGCTGCGGCTCGCACTGCGGGCGGCCGGCGCGGAGCAGCTGGCCGAGCTGCCGATGGGCGCCGACAACGAGGCCAATCTGGGCGGGCTCGCCGAGCTCTGGCTGGGCGGCGCACCGGACGACTTCCTGCACGTCTCGGCCGAGGCCGGGGTCGGCTCGGCGATCGTGGTCGACGGCCGGCTGCTGCGCGGGGCGCGCGGCTACGCGGGCGAGCTGGGGCACGTGCCGATCCGCCCGGACGGGCCGCTCTGCGCCTGCGGGGCGTACGGCTGCCTGGAGCAGTACGCGGGGGAGACGGCGGTGATGCGGGCGGCCGGCCTTGAGGGCGTCCGGGGCGACTGGGTGGCGCTGCTCGCCGAGCGGGCCGAGGCCGGGGACGAGGAGGTGCGGGCGGCGCTGGCCGGGGCCGGCTCCGCGCTGGGCATCGCCTCGGCCGGGGCGGTCAATCTGCTCGACCCGGCCGAGGTGGTGCTGGGCGGCGGCTACGCCCAGCTGGCGCCCTGGCTGCTGCCCGCGATGCGGGCCGAGCTGGCGGCCCGGGTGACCGTCCGCCCCTGGTCGGAGGACCGGCTGACGGTCTCCCGGCTGGGGCGCCGCGGACCGCTGCTGGGTGCGGCGGTCGGGGTGGTGCGGGCGATCGTCGCCGACCCGGGCCGCCTGGAGGGCTGAGGCCCGAGGAGGCCTGAGGCCCGAGGAGGCCTGAGGCCCGAGGAGGCCCGGCGTCCCGGCTACGGGTGGACGAGCTCCCGGCCGTAGCGCGGCCTGCGGAGCACGGCGACGAAGGTCACCGCGACGCCGAGCGCCGCCCAGACGGCGAGCACCAGCAGCGGCATGGTGAGGTTGGCGGCGTCGAAGTAGGCGATCGAGCGGGCCGCGTCGGTGCCCGCGCCGTTGGGGATCCAGGCGCCGATGGCCCGCCAGAACGGCGGCATCATCGGCGGCGGGAAGACCCCGCCCGCGCTGGGGTTGCCGAGCACCACGAAGAGCAGCACCGCGATCCCGATGCCGATGATGTCGAACAGGCACTCCAGCGCCATGGTGACGGCGCCGACCGCGAAGACCACCAGGGCGCCCAGTGCGGCCAGCCCCCAGATCGAGCCGGGCAGGGCGTTCAGCACCGATCCGACGATGACCGCGCCGCCGATGCCCGCCGCGACCGAGTACAGCGCCAGGCTGCCGAGCCGGATCAGCGCCCGGTTGGGGTTGGCGGGCAGCGCACCGGCGCTGATGCCGAGGATCGAGGCGACCAGGTAGCCCCCGACGCACCAGCCGATCACCAGGTAGAAGGAGGAGAGCCCGTTGGTGTCGCCCTTGGCCAGCGGCACCACGTCCTGGACCTTGACCGTCCGGCCCTGGGACTTGTCCAGGGCGGTGACGATGGTCTCGGCGGCCCGGGCGGCGGCCGGTCCGCGGGCGTTGGCGACCAGCAGGGTGTCCTCGGTGCCGGTCGGGTCCACCACCAGCGCGGCGTAGATCTTCTCGTCCTTGATCCGCTCGGTGGCGGTCGCGGCGTCGGGCGCGGTGACGGCCCGTACGGCGTCGTCGGGCACCGCCTCCAGCGCCTCGACCAGCCTGGGGGAGACCTGGGGCGGCGCGACCACGGCGATCGACAGCTCGTGCGGGCTGGGGTCGTGCAGGGCGCCGACGTACGAGGTGATGAACCCGAGCTGGAGCAGCAGCACGGCGATCACCAGCAGCGCCGTGCGGGGGGTGACCGCATCCTTCAGTTCGGCGACGAGTCCCTGCCGTGGGGCGGTCATCGACATCTCCTAACGTATGAGTGAAAAACGGATACTTCATATCATCAAGTAGTTGGTCGGTCGGGGATCCCGCGCCGGGTTCCGGCCATGGCCGCTGCGGGATACTGGCGCGGTGAGTGCGGCAAGTGCGGCCGGTGCGCCCGGCGACGAGGAACCCCTGATGGCGGTGGAGCGCGAGGTCGCGCTGCTGTTCCGGCGCGGCCGGGCCCGGGTGGCGGAGATGTCCCGGCGGGTGCACCCCCGGCTGGAGGGCATGGCGTACAGCCTGCTCGCCTACATCGAGCAGGCCGGACCGGTGCGGGTGACGGACGTCGGCGTGCACTTCGCGGTCGGCAAGGCCACCGTGAGCCGGCAGGTCAGGGCGCTGGAGGAGCTGGGCCTGGTGGCCCGCGAGGCCGACCCGCAGGACCGGCGGGCCGGGCTGGTCTCGCTGACCGCGGACGGCCGGCGGCGGTTCCTGGAGGCGCGGGGCGCCCGGATGGCGCGGGTGCGCGAGGTGATGGGCGGCTGGCCCGAGGAGGACGTGGTGCGCTTCGCCGAGCTGCTGCACCGCTTCAACGACGTGGTCGGGGAGGGCGTCGGGGCCTGACCGCGCCGGGACTTTGCCGGGGCTTGAAGAAAGTTGCCTTAGTCAACCATCGGGCTTATGGTTGCCTGAGGCAACGGTTTTTCGCGCCCTGCCTCCCGTACCCCGAAGGACCCAGATGACCCTCGCCGCACCCGCCGCTACCGGAGCCGCCCTCGCCGACGACCGACCCATGACGCACCGGCAGGTGATGGAGGCGCTGTCCGGCCTGCTGCTCGGCCTGTTCGTGGCCGTGCTCTCGTCGACGGTGGTCTCCAACGCGCTGCCGCACATCCTCACCGACCTGCACGGCGGGCAGTCCGCCTACACCTGGGTGATCACCGCGACGCTGCTCACCCTCACCGCCTCCACCCCGATCTGGGGCAAGCTCTCCGACCTCGCCAGCAAGAAGCTGCTGCTGCAGATCGCGCTGGTCATCTACATCGCCTCCTCGGCGCTGGCCGGCCTCTCCCAGAACACCGGCGAGCTGATCGCCTGCCGTGCGCTCCAGGGCATCGGCGCCGGCGGTGTCACCGCGCTGGCGCAGATCTGCCTGGCCGCGATGGTCCCGCCGCGCGAGCGCGGGCGCTACAGCGGCTACTTCGGCGCCGTGTTCGCCCTGGCCACCATCGGCGGCCCGCTGATCGGCGGCGTCATCGTGGACACCTCCTGGCTCGGCTGGCGCTGGTGCTTCTACATCGGCATCCCGTTCGCGCTGGCCGCGATCGCGGTGCTCCAGCGGACCCTCAAGCTGCCGGTGGTCAAGCGCAAGGTCAGGATCGACTACCTGGGCGCACTGGTCGTCACCGGCGCGGTCAGCCTGCTGATGATCTGGATCACCCTGGCCGGCAAGAACTACGACTGGGTCTCCTGGCAGACCGGGGCGATGGTCGGCGGCGGCCTGCTGCTGGGCGCGCTCGCCGTGGTGATCGAGAAGCGGGCCGCCGAGCCGATCATCCCGCCGAGCCTGTTCCGCCACCGCACCGTCGTGCTGGCCGCGCTCGCCAGCGTGCTGGTCGGCGTCGGGATGTACGGCGCCACCACCTTCCTCAGCCAGTACTTCCAGCTGGCCAAGGAGAAGTCCCCGACGATCGCCGGCCTGATGACCCTGCCGATGATCCTCGGCCTGGCCGTCTCCTCCACCGTGGCCGGCCGGCTGATCACCAAGTACGGCAAGTGGAAGGCGTACCTGGTCGCCGGCACCCTGATGCTGGCGGTCGGCTTCGGCCTGCTGGGCACCGCCCGGGCCGACACGTCGTACGGGCTGCTCTCCGTCTACATGGCGATCACCGGCATCGGCCTCGGCCTGACCATGCAGAACCTCGTGCTCGCGGTGCAGAACACGGTGCCCCGGGGCGAGCTCGGCGCGGCCAGCTCGGTGGTCACCTTCTTCCGCACCATGGGCGGCGCGATGGGCGTCTCCGCGCTCGGCGCCCTCATGAACAACAAGGTCTCCCACTACCTGGCGGAGAACCTGGCGGCCGCGCACATCCCGGCCTCGGGCGCCGGCGGCGGTGGCATCCCGGACCTGCACAAGCTGCCCGCCCCGGTCGTCCCGCTGGTGACGGACGCCTTCGGGCACGGTGTGGGCGTGGTCTTCCTGGTGGCGGCGCCGTTCGCGCTGGCGGCCTTCGTGACGGTGCTGTTCATCCGGGAGACGGTGCTGCGCACCACGCAGCAGGACTGACCCGGAACACGCCGGAGGGCCGGGGAGTGGATCCACCACTCCCCGGCCCTCCGGCGTACTGCTGCTACGTCCCGTGCTGGTTCCCGTGCTACTTCCCGGCGATCAGCGTCAGCCCGTAGACCACGGCCGCCGCGCAGGCGGCGAAGCAGGTGTACGCGCCGGCCAGGGCCAGCCGGCCGCCGGAGGCCGCGCCGGACTCCGAGCCGCGGGCGGACTGGGAGGCCTCGCGGCGGGACAGGGCCAGGATGCCGAGGGCGAAGACGGCGACCACGGCGACGGTGATGCCGAAGCTGACGCCGGCGGTCTGGGCCAGGGCGTTCCACTTGATGTGCATGGTGTCGGTTCCTTGGTGGTCGGCGCTCAGGCCGCGACGGTGGTCGAGGCGGCGGTGGGGGTGGCGGAGGCGGCGGCCGGGCCCACCTCGACCGGGGTGACGGTCTCGACCGGGGTCACGTCGTTGACGTTGTCCGCGCCGACCGGCTGGCGGCGGGAGATGATCCACATCGCGCCCGAGCCGGCCACCAGGGTGACGCCGACCAGCGCCACGCCCCAGCTGCCCTGCTCGGCGAGGAAGGCCGCGCCGCCGGCCACCGAGGCGGCGGCGGGCAGGGTCAGGCCCCAGGTGTAGACCATGCGGCGGACCAGGCTCCAGCGCAGCTCGCCCTTGGGGCCGCCGAGGCCGGCGCCCATGATGCCGCCGGAGCAGACCTGGGTGGTGGAGAGGCCGAAGCCCATGTGCGAGGAGGTCAGGATGACCGTCGCGGCGGCCGACTCGGAGGAGAAGCCCTGCGGCGCCTTGATGTCCGCCAGGCCCTTGCCCATCGAGCGGATGATCCGCCAGCCGCCCATGTAGGTGCCCAGGGCGATGGCCGCGCCGGCCGAGATGATCACCCAGGTGGGGGGCAGCGCGCCCTTGGGCAGGGCGCCGACCGAGACCAGGGTCAGGGTGATGATGCCCATCGTCTTCTGGGCGTCGTTGGTGCCGTGGGCCAGCGAGATCAGCGAGGAGGAGAAGACCTGGCCGGTCTTGAAGCCCTTGGTGGCGGTCTCCTCGTTGGTCCGGCGGGTGATCGCGTACGCCAGCTTGGTGGCGCCCCAGGCGGCCAGGCCCGCGACCAGCGGGGAGGCGACGGCGGGGATCAGGATCTTGCTGACGACGGTGTCGAAGTTGACGCCGTTGACACCGACGCCCACCACGGTGGCGCCGATCAGGCCGCCGTACAGCGCGTGCGAGGAGCTGGACGGAAGGCCTCTCAGCCAGGTGAGCAGGTTCCACAGGATCGCGCCGACCAGTGCGGCGAAGATGATCTCGGGGTGGATGCCCGCCTTCTCGTTGACGATGCCGCCGGAGATGGTGGTGGCGACCTTCACGGACAGGAACGCGCCCGCGAAGTTGAGGACGGCCGCGATGGTGACCGCGACCTTGGGCCGAAGGGCTCCCGTCGCGATGGAGGTGGCCATCGCATTGGCGGTGTCGTGGAACCCGTTGGTGAAGTCGAAGGCGAGCGCCGTGATGATCACAACGGCCACCAGGAACGAGATGTGTTCCATACCCAAACAATCGTCGTAGTTGTCGCACTGACGTTGGTGTCGCTCGCGACGGTAGGGACGCTCGGTGAACGGAAGGTGAACTGGATCGGGATTCGTGGTTCCGACAGTGTCGGAGGGGTTGCCGTAGGCTTTCCGTAGGGTGTCCTCACCCGTGCTGAGCTGGGCATTAGTGGAGAACGTCCCGGTTCGGGAGGGTTTGCTGAGACCTGTCTCACAGCCGAACCGGAGAATTCACCGACCCGTACGGGTGCGGTCTGTTTCCGGCGGGTAACCCATGGCAGGATCGGCGGGGATCCGGGGAGCCCGGGGATCGGCAGGGCGGGGAGGACACACCCATGGGCGGGGCTGCACAGCGCGCGGAGTCGGCGGGCATACGACCGTGGGTGCGGGCCGCCCTGCGCTGCGGAGCCGTGCTCGCGGCCGCCGCCCTCGCGCTCCCGCTGGCCTCCCAGGCCGCGTACGCCGCCCCCGACCCGGGCGCCACCCCGGGCGTCAGCGCCCTGACGGCCTCCCCCGGCGCCGACCCGCTCGCCGAGGCCAAGGCCACCCTCGGCCCGCTGCTCGACCAGCTGCACGAGCTGTACAAGAACGCCGAGGCCGCCAGCGAGCAGTACAACGGCAGCGTCGCCAAGGTCGCCGAGCAGCAGGCCGCGCTCGCCGAGCTCAAGGGCCGCCTGGACCGCCAGCAGAAGCAGGTGGACGCCGGCACCGACGTGGCCGCCCAGCTCGCCGCCGCCCAGTACCGCAACGGCTCCGCCTCCGCCTACGCCGAGCTGCTGCTCTCCAAGGACCCGTACGAGGCGGTCACCATCGCCGAGCTGCTCGCCGCGGCCAGCCGCTCCCAGTCCGACTTCCTCGACCGGCTGAAGTCCGACCGCGACGCCCTCAACGGACTGCAGAAGCAGAACGAGGAGGCGCTGAAGAACACCCAGACGCTGGTCGCCCAGCAGGACGCCGCCAAGGCCAAGGTCGCCACCGACCTGGCCGCCGTCGAGCAGATGGTCTCCTCGCTCACCGGCGCCCAGCGCGCCGAGCTGGAGAAGCTGGAGAAGGTCAAGGCCGACGAGGCCCAGCTGGCCTTCCTCGCCTCGGGCGCGCTCGGCCAGGGCGAGCGCACCCCGTCGCTGGCCGGCCGGGCCGCCGTCGCCTACGCGCTCGCGCAGCTCGGCAAGCCCTACGTGTGGGGCGGCGCCGGACCGGACGTGTTCGACTGCTCGGGCCTCACCTCGCAGGCCTGGCTGCACGCCGGCAAGCCCATCCCGCGGACCAGCCAGGAGCAGTGGGCCCGGCTCCAGCACCTCCCGCTGAACCAGCTGCGCCCCGGTGACCTGGTCATCTACTTCGAGGGCGCCACCCACGTCGCGCTGTACATCGGCGGCGGCCTGGTCGTCCAGGCGCCCCGGCCGGGCGCCTGGATCAAGGTGTCGCCGATCGGCTCGATGCCGATCCTCGGTGCCGTCCGCCCCGACCCGGAGACGGCCCCGGACGACCAGGGCGGCGCCTGGAAGGTGCCGGACCTCCCGGCGGGCTGGGACAGCGTCACGCCGATCGCGCCGAGCCCGGTCAACCAGGTCGCGGCCACCCCCGAGCCCGGTGCGCCGACCGCGCCCGGCACCCCGGAGCCGGGCACGCCCGCGCCGGGGACGCCGACGCCCGGGACGGCCACGCCGACCGACCCGGGGACGGGCCAGCCGTCCACCACGCCCACGGGGACGCCGACCGGCACCCCGACCGGGACGCCCACGGGCACGCCGACCGGAACACCCACGGGCACGCCGACCGGCACCCCGACGGGGACGCCCACCGGAACGCCGACGGGCACGCCGACCGGCACCCCGACCGGGACGGGCACGCCCGACCCGGGCACCCCGGCGCCGACCGCCACGCCCACCGGGACGCCGGCCGGCACCGTCAGCGGCACGCCCGCCGGCACCGGCAGCGCCTCGGCCACCGCCCAGGGCAGCGCCTCGGCGTCCGCCCGCGGCAGCGCCTCGGCCACGTCGCTGCCGTCCGGCCAGAACTAGAGCCTTATGCCTGAGGGGCGGTGGACCGCGGTCCACCGCCCCTCAGGCGTACCCGGGCTCAGCGCTCCCCGGTGTCCGGTTCGAAGCGGATCACCACGGCCTTGGAGGTCGGGGTGTTGCTGATGTCGGCGGTGGAGTCCAGCGGCACCAGCACGTTGGTCTCCGGGTAGTACGCGGCCGCGCCGCCCCGGGCGGCCGGGTAGTGGACCACCCTGAAGTGCGGCGCGCGGCGCTCCACGCCGTCCTTCCACTCGCCGACCAGGTCGACGTACTCCCCTTCGGCGAGGCCGAGTTCGGCGGCGTCGGCCGGGTTGACCAGCACCACCCGGCGGCCGCCGGTGATGCCCCGGTAGCGGTCGTCGAGGCCGTAGATCGTGGTGTTGTACTGGTCGTGCGAGCGCAGCGTCTGGAGCAGCAGCCGGCCGGCCGGCACCTCGGGCGCGGTGAGCGCGTTGACCGTGAAGTTGGCCTTGCCGGTCGCGGTCGGGAAGGTCCGGGAGTCCCGCGGCCCGTGCGGCAGGGTGAAGCCGCCGGGGCGGCGGACCCGGTCGTTGAAGTCGTCGAAGCCGGGCACGACCCGGGCGATCCGGTCCCGCAGCCCGTCGTAGTCGGCGGCGAAGTCCTCCCACGGCACGCTGTCCTGCGGGCCGAGCGCGGCGCGGGCCAGCCGGCAGACGATCGCCACCTCGGAGAGCAGGCCCGGCGCGGGCGGGCGCAGACCGCCGCGCGAGGAGTGGACCTGGCCCATCGAGTCCTCGACGCTGACGAACTGGGCGCCCTTGGCGGTGACGTCCCGGTCGGTGCGGCCGAGGGTGGGCAGGATCAGGGCCCGGGCACCGGTCACCACGTGCGAGCGGTTGAGCTTCGTGGAGACGTGCACGGTCAGCCGGCAGCGGCGCATCGCCGCCTCGGTGACCTCGGTGTCCGGGGTGGCCGCGACGAAGTTGCCGCCCATCGCGAAGAACACCCCGACCTTGCCGTCCCGCATGGCGCGGATGGTGTCCACCGCGTCGAGGCCGTGCTCGCGCGGCGGCTCGAAGCCGAACTCCTTGCCGAGCGAGTCCAGGAAGGCCGCCGAGGGGCGTTCGAAGATGCCCATCGTGCGGTCGCCCTGCACGTTGCTGTGCCCGCGGACCGGGCAGACCCCGGCGCCGGGGCGGCCGACGTTGCCGCGCAGCAGCAGGAAGTTGACCACCTCGCGGATGGTCGGCACGGAGTGCTTGTGCTGGGTGAGGCCCATCGCCCAGCAGACGATGATCTTCCGGGAGGAGAGCACCAGTCGGCCCAGCTCCTCGATCTGCTCCCAGGGCAGACCGGTGGCGGCGAGCACCTCGGCGCGGTCGGTGGTCCGCGCCTCGGCGGCGAACTCCTCGAAGCCGTGGCAGTGCTCCTCGACGAAGGCCCGGTCCACGCCGCCGTCCTGCTCCAGGACCAGCTGGTTGAGCGCGCGGAACAGGGCGAGGTCGCCGCCGAGCCGGATCTGCAGGAAGAGGTCGGTCAGCTTGGTGCCGTGGCCGACCAGGCCGCGGGCGTTCTGCGGGTTCTTGAACCGCTCCAGCCCGGCCTCCGGCAGCGGGTTGACGCTGACGACGGTGGCGCCCGCGCGCTTGGCCCGCTCCAGGGCGGAGAGCATCCGCGGGTGGTTGGTGCCCGGGTTCTGGCCGGCCACGATGATCAGGTCGGCCTGGTAGAGGTCCTTGAGGCTGACGCTGCCCTTGCCGATGCCGAGCGTCTCGGTGAGCGCCGAGCCGGACGACTCGTGGCACATGTTGGAGCAGTCCGGCAGGTTGTTGGTGCCCAGCCGGCGGGCGAACAGCTGGTAGGCGAAGGCGGCCTCGTTGCTGGTCCGGCCCGAGGTGTAGAAGGCGGCGCCGTCGGGGGTGTCGAGGGCGCGCAGCTCCTCGGCGACGATCTCGAAGGCGTCGTCCCAGGAGACCGGGCGGTAGTGGGTGGCGCCCTCGTCCAGCAGCATCGGCTGGGTGAGGCGGCCCTGCTGGCCGAGCCAGTAGCCGGAGCGCCCGGCGAGCTCGGCCACCGGGTGGGCGGCGAAGAACTCGGCGGTGATCCGGCGCTCGGTGGCCTCCTCGGCGACGGCCTTGGCGCCGTTCTCGCAGAACTCGGCGGCGTGCGTCTTGCCCGGCTCCGGCCATGCGCAGCCGGGGCAGTCGAAGCCGTCCGGCTGGTTGACCTTGCGCAGGGTGGCGAGGGTGCGGCGGGCGCCCATCTGCTCGGCGGCCATGCGCAGGCTGTGGCCGACCGCGGGCAGCCCGGCCGCCGCGTGCTGGGGCGCGGACACCCGGGGGGCGTCCTGCGCCGGGTCGCTCTGCGGGGCCTGCTTGGCCATGACTGCGCTCCTCGGCTCGTCATTCGTCCGGTCCGCCGCGCCGTCGCGGGGCCCGACCCCCATCCTTCCACCCGGCCGAGTCGTCCGGACCATCCCCATCACCGGCTCCGGCCGGGCGGGACGGGCGTCGATAGAGTGTGACCGCTTCGAGAGGCAGGGGTGGGGCGCGTGAGAGTCGGAGATGTCCTCGACGGCCGGTACGAGCTGGTGGAGCGGCTCGGCCAGGGCGGCTTCGGGGTGGTGTGGCGGGCCTTCGACACCCGGATGCGGCGCCAGGTGGCGGTCAAGGTCATCGGGCACCACGGGGGCGACCAGCAGAAGGCGGCGCTGCGGTTCGTCCGGGAGGCGTGCGCGGCGGGGAACCTGTCGCACCCGAACATCGTCACCGTGCACGACCTGGGGGAGGCCGAGCTCGGCGGGCAGCCGGTGACCTTCCTGGTGATGGAGCTGCTCACCGGCCGCACCCTGACCGAGGTACTGCGGGCCGGGCCGCCCGACCCGGCGCAGAGCCTGGGCTGGGGGCGGCAGATCTGCGCCGCACTGGCCGCCGCCCACGACGCGGGCATGGTGCACCGGGACATCAAGCCCGACAACATCATGGTCACCGAGGCCGGGGTGCTGAAGGTGCTGGACTTCGGCATCGCCCAGCTGGACACCGGGGCGGGCGGGCTCACCACCACCGGGACGGTGATCGGCAGCCCGGCGTACATGGCGCCCGAGCGGTGGACCGGCGGCCGGGTCGACGGGCGGGCGGACCTCTACGCCTTCGGCTGCGTGCTGGTCGAACTCTGCACCGGGGCCAGGCCGTTCAGCGGGGAGTCGACGCCGGTGCTGATGTACAAGCACCTCAACGAGCCGCCGCCGGCGCTGGACCCGGCGCAGTTCGGGCTGGCGCCGGGGGTGGCGGGGCTGGTCGCCGAGCTGCTCGCCAAGGACCCGCAGGACCGGCCGGCCGACGCCCGGGTGGTCGAGCGGAGGCTGGCCGCGCTGGCCGACCCGCGCGTGGCGATGGGGCCGGTCGGGCCCGCGGCGCCGACCCCGACCGTGCTGGACCGCCCGGAGCCGGTGGCTCCCGTGACGCCGCCGGTGGCATCGGTGGCGCCCGCGCCGCCCCCGGTGCCCCCCGCGCCGACGGCGCCGCCCGTCGTGCCCGTCGTACCCGGTGCGTCCGCCGCGCCGCCCGTCGAGGCCGAGCCGGTGCTGTCGCCGCTCACCACGCCCCCGGTCACCGCGCCGCCCGCCGCCGGCTCCGAGGACGTCCGGACGGCACTGCGCGAGCGCCGGACCGCCGCCTACCGGGCGCCGACCGCCGGGGAGTCCGCCATCCAGCTGCAGGCGGTGGCCCGGGACGCGCTCGCCGCGCTCGGCGGCACCGACCGGGACACCCTGTGCGCCTGGCGCGACTTCGCCTGGTACCTCAGCAAGGCGGGCGACCTCGACGGCGCGATCCGGCTGCTCGGCACGCTGGTGGGGGACATGGGCACGGCGCTCGGCCCGACCGACGACGACACCCTGGGCGCCCGGTACCACCTGGCCTGGTGCATCGGGGAGAGCGGCGAGAGCGTCACCGCGATCCGCCAGCTGTCCCAGCTGCTCCCCGATCTGCACGCGGCCTGGGGCGGCCACGACAGCCGGGTGCTGAAGGCCCGGCACGACCTCGCGGTCCACGCCGCCAACCGGGGCGACCTGGACGGCGCCGTCCTCCAGCTGCGCACCCTCCTGCCGGACCTCGCCCGGGCGCTGGGGGAGCAGCACCCGAGCACCGTCCAGGCCTGGCACGACCTGGCCGGCTACCAGCAGCGCCTGGCCGCGCCGGGCCGCCGGGCCCGCGGCGCCGCTCCCCGTGCGGGCCGGCGGCCGAAGATGAGCCCGATCGAGGCCGTGGTGCTGGTCCGGCGCCTGCTGGCCTGGGAGTTCGCCAGTGACCGGGAGGCCGACGCCTGTGTGAGCGCGCTGGAGCGCGGGACGGGCATCAAGGGGGTCGGGGACTGGATCCTCTCCGCTCCGGACCACGTCACGGCCGAGGACCTGGTCGCGGAGATCTTCGGACCGTAGGGCCGGACAGGGCCTCGGCCGAACAGGGCCCGGGCGGGCCGCGCGGCCGGGCCGGTCAGAGCGTCCCGGCCACGCAGTCCGCCAGGGCTGCCGCCTCCTGTGCGGCCAGGGCCCGCAGCAGCGCGCGGGCGGCCGCGTCGTTCTGCCGGAAGCCGGGGGAGTCGGTGCGCGGCCGGGCGAACGCGGCGGCCGCGCGCAGGCTGGTGTGCGGGCCGAGGGCGGTGCGCCGCGGGTGCGGGGCGCCGCCCAGGGCCGGGTCCAGGACGCGGCTGTCGCCCGGCGCGATGGTGAGCAGCCCGGAGCGGTGGGTGTACTGCGCGTCCTCGACCACCTCCTCCACGATCCGCCCGGCGCGGTGCAGTTCGCGCAGCACGGGGTCGTGGGTGCGGGCCAGCGCGTGCTTGGGCAGGTACGCCTCGATCAGCGCGGTGGCGGTGACGGTGTGGCCGGGCACGGTGGCGCCGGACGCCCGCCAGGTGCCGGTGGCCTCGTCCTGTTCGACCCGGATCCCGGCGCCGAGGAAGTGCACCACGCCCGCTTCGGAGAGGGCGAGCAGCTGGCGCAGCCGGAAGCCGGGCGGGCCGGAGGCGAGGAAGCTGAAGTAGCCGAAGAACCACTCGTCGACCTCCTCGCCGACCGAGCGGGCGGTGAGCCGGCCGGAGGCGAGGACGCGGGGCAGTTGGCCGAAGAGCGAGAGCAGGGCGAGGAAGGCGCCGAGGTCGGCGCTGTGGGCGGGGTCGGCGCGCCGTTCGGCGTCCCGGGTGACGTAGTCGCGCAGGTGGTGCTGGAGCTCCTCGGCCGAGCCGAGTCCGACGCCGGCCAGCGGGAGGTCGAGGCGCTCGAAGTCCAGCCGGTCGGCCGGGTCGGGGACGGCCTCGGCGACGAGCCGGTCGAGCTCGGGGGAGTACCAGTCGTGCCGGTCGTACGCGGCGAGGAACGCGGGCCAGGGCAGGGCGGTGCGCTCGGGGTGGGCGTGGAACAGCTCGTGGTAGTGGCCGAAGCCGATGTCCTTGGCCATCAACGGCCAGAAGTCGCGCCGTAGTTCGAGGGCGCCGGGGCGGGCGAGGACGGTGTCGACGGCGGCGGCGTCGAAGTACCGGGGGAGCGGTGCGGGCGGGCCCTGGAGGCGGTAGCCGGTCTTGGAGTGGTACGGCACCCCGCGCCGGGAGCCGACGTGGATCACCGGCTCCCGGCCGGAGGGGCGGTAGGCCAGGCCGTCGGGGGTCTCCTCGAAGCGGCCGCCGCGGCCCTCGGTGAGCAGCGACAGCAGGTCGACGAAGGCCAGTCCGAAGCCGCGCAGGACGAGTTGCTCGCCGGGGGCGATGCCGGCCAGGTCGGCGTCGGCCGAGAAGGCGGGCGGGAGGTGGAAGCGGCCGTGCCGGGCGGCGAAGGCGGCGTCGGCGGCGTACCGGGGGGCGGGTGCGGAGTCGAGGTGGCCGAGGGTGAGGGCGACGTGGTCGGCGGTGAGCACCCGGTCGGCGAGGTGGACCGACTGGGGGCCGTCGGCGGGTCCGTCGATCCGGCGGACGGTGTCGCGGTGCACGGTGGCGGTGATGTGCGGTGGCAGGTCGGCGACGGCGCGGCGGAACACCCAGTCCAGGTAGGCGCTCTGGGCCCGGCGGGTGGGGAAGTCGGTGGGCGCCAGGGTGTCCAGCTCGGCCCGGACGGCCGGGTCGGCGATCTCCCGGTACGGGGCGAACTCCGTTCTGCGGGCGGCCCATTCGGCCAGCGAGGGGCCCGGCCGGCGCGGCCCGTCGATGGTCGACCGCTCGTCGGTGAACATCGTGACGTCCTCGGCCATCGAGTTCATCCGGAGCAGCGGGGACTGGTCGTAGCGCCAGATCCGGCCGGCGCCGGGCGGGTATGGGTCGACCAGGTGGATCTGCAACGGCCGGTCGGCGGGCAGCAGTTCGGGAGCGTTGGCGGCGATCCGCTCCAGCAGGCCGGTGCCCCGCGGCCCGGCTCCGACGATCACCAGGGTGGTCAACGCTTCCCCCCGGTGCGCGGATCGGCGTCGGCGGCGGCGCGCAGCCGGCGGTAGCCGGCCCGGGCCTTCTGCAGCGGGGTGGGCGGCAGGCCCTCCCGGGTGGCGCCCTTGGCGTAGTGGCGCTCGACGTAGTACTGGCCGATGGACAGGACGGTGGTGACGGCGATGTACCAGATGGTGGCGACCATCAGCATCGGGATGACCTGGTAGGTCTGCAGGTACACCAGCTGCACCGAGTAGAGCAGGTCGGAGACGGCCAGCACGCTGATGATGCTGGTGCCCTTGAGCGCGCTGATCAGCATGTTGCCGGCGGTCGGCACGATCGAGCGCATCGCCTGCGGTACGACGATCCGGCGCAGTACCCGCCACCGGCCCAGGCCGAGGGCCGAGGCGGCCTCCAGCTGACCGCGGTCCACCGAGAGGATGCCGCCGCGCACCACCTCGGCGGCGTAGGCGGCCTCCAGCAGGGTGAGGCCGATGACGGCGGTGAGGGTGGGGCCGATCAGGTTGACGGTCCTGACGCTGACGAACTCGGGGCCGAACGGGATGCCGAGGCCGAGGGTCGGGTAGAGCGCGCCGATGTTGAAGAAGAAGAGCAGCTGCACCAGCGCCGGGGTGGAGCGGAAGATCCAGATGTAGATCCAGCTCAGGGTGCGCAGTACCGGGTTGGCGGACAGCCGCATGGTGGCGAGCACGGTGCCCAGGACGAAGCCGAGAACGAGGGTGACGCCGGTCAGCCAGAGGGTGAGGGTGAGGCCGTGCAGGACGGAGGCGGAGGTGAACCAGTCGGCCACCACGTCCCATTGGAAGGCCCGGTTGCGGACCACCGAGTTGGCGGCCATCGCGAACAGCAGCAGGGCGAGGGCGGCGGAGACCCACTGGCCGGGCCGGCGGCGGGGGACGATGCGGGTGTCGTCCGCGGCTTCGGCGGCCGGGCGGCGGACGGGGGTGAGGGCGGGGGAGGGGAGGACGTCCTGCGGGGTGGCCATGCGGAGGGCTCCAGGCGGGGAGGTGCGGGCGGGCGGGGGGTACGGGGATGGTCACGTACGGCCGTCGGCGCCGGTCCGCGTCCCTCAACGCGGGTGGCACTGCACTCACTCCGTCTTGATCGTACGCATGCGCGATCGGCGCCTGTCAAGGGTGGTGGGCGGGGCCGAAACGGTGGTCGCGGGGCGACAGGAGATCGCAACAGTGCGGCAACAGAGGGTGGTTGACGTAGTGCGTCGTTCGCTGCTCAACTTGTTGCCATGTACGCCGAGCAGCCCCTGGTCACCCGCGACCACATCGACTTCGGTCGGGTGTGGTCCGCGGCATGTCGCGGCTGACCCGGCAGCGGGCCGTCTAGCCGGCCCTGCTCTCCTTCGGAGACCCCTCCCTCGGTGCCCCGTCGCGGGCCGGGAATCCGCCGTCCACTGACGGCGGTCCAGGCGCACGCTGCCGCCTTCGCCGTCTCTCACTCCTTCCGCACTCCGGCAGTTCGGCATGTCGCCGGCACCGTCGTCGTCACCGTCACCGTCACGTCCGCACGTGCGCCGCCTCCTCCCGGCCCGGCCCTGCCGCGGCCTCCTCCGGCGTGCCCGCCCGCAGCCGCCGGACGCCCGTACAACCGAAAGGTCCGCCACCATGCCCGTCGAATTCCCCGGCGCCGCCGCCACCGGCACCCGCCCGGTGCTGGAGGTCCGCCGGGTGGTGATCGACGACCCGCTGGTCGAGCCGCTGCTGCGCGAGCTCACCGAGGAGTACGTCGGCCGGTACGGCCCCGAGGCCCGCCAGGAGATGACCCGCTACCCGCGGGACGCCTTCGCGGAGCCGGCCGGGCTGCTGCTGCTCCTGCTGGAGGACGGCGAGCCGGTCGCGGGCGGCGCGTACAAGCGGTACGACGAGCACACCGCCGAGCTCAAGCGGATGTGGACGCACTCCGCGCACCGCCGCCGCGGCCTGGCCCGGCAGGTCCTGGCCGAGCTGGAGCGGGCCGCCGGGGCGGCCGGCTACTCCCGGGTCTTTCTCACCACCGGACCGCGCCAGCCCGAGGCCAGGGGGCTGTACCTGGCGACCGGCTACACCCCGTTGTTCGACCTCGCGGCCGACCCGCTGACCATCGGCCCGCTGCCCTTCCAGAAGTACCTGACCAGCTGAAAGGCGCTGTTTCCCGTGAGAACCACCACCGCCCGCCGCCTGCTCGCGGCCACCGCCCTGCTGCCCGTGCTGGCGCTGGCCGCCTGCGGCTCGGACCCGAAGGCCGTCGGCGGGAAGGGCGGCGGCGGCCAGGCGGCCGCCGCCGCCACGCAGGACCTCGTCTCCGGCATCGCCAGGTCGGACGCCGCCGCCGCGCTGCTGCCCGAGGACGTCCGCAAGTCCGGCACCGTGAAGTTCGGCGCCTCCATCGGCGCCCCGCCCACCGCGTTCTACGCCGACCAGGCCACCAGGAAGGCGGCCGGCATCGACATCGACTTCAGCGACGCGGTGGCCAAGGTGCTCGGCCTGACCGTCCAGCGCGAGGAGGCCGCCTTCGAGACCATCCTGCCCGCGCTCGGCAGCGGCAAGTACGACGTCGGCACCGGCAACTTCGGCGTCACCGAGGCCCGGCTGAAGACCATCGACTTCGTCACCTACATCGACGACGGCCAGGGCTTCGCGGTCAAGAAGGACAACACCGCCGTCCAGCCGGTCACCGACCTCCTCCAGCTCTGCGGCCTGACCATCGGCACCGGCGCCGGCACCACCTTCGAGACCACGCTCAACAGCAGGAAGAGCGTCTGCACCGACGCCGGCCGCAAGCCGTACGAGGTGAAGGCGTTCAGCGACAGCGGCACCGTGCTGACCAGCCTGCAGCAGGGCCGGGTGGACATCCTGATGTCCACCATCAACGGTCTGCGCTACCAGGCCTCGCAGGAGGCCTCCGGGACGCGGTTCCTCGGCGAGTTCCACCGCCTGGACGTCGGCTTCGCCTTCAAGAAGGGCTCCCCGCTGGCCCCCGCGTTCCAGGCGGCGGTCAACCAGCTGATCAAGGACGGCACCTACGAGCGGATCCTCCGGAAGTGGGGGGTGACCGACTCCGCGATCAAGGAGTCCCGGATCAGCCCGCCCGAGCACACGTGACCCCCTGTCCGGGCCCCCGGCCTGTTGGAGGAATCCCCCCATGACCGTCATCACCACGGCCGGCGGACCGCCGGCCAGGACCGCCACCAAGCCGACCGGTCCACTCGACCTGGACGAGCTGCCCCGGCTGCGGACCGTCCCCGCCCGGCACCCCTGGCGCTGGGCGGCCGGCCTCGCCGCGCTCGTCGTGCTGGCCCAGTTCGCCCACGGGCTGGCCACCAACCCGGGCTGGGACTGGGCCACCTTCCGGGTCTTCTTCTCCGCCGACACCATCCTGCGCGCGGTCGGCCGCACCCTTGAACTCACCTTCTACGGAACGGTGCTGGGCTTCGTCCTGGGCGCCGGGGTGGCCGCGATGCGGCTCTCGGGCAGCGCGGTCCTGCAGTCCCTCGCCTGGGCGTACGTCTGGGCGTTCCGCTCCATCCCGCTGATCGTCCAGCTGGTGTTCTGGTTCAACCTCTCCTACCTCTACAAGCGGTTCGGCTTCGGCATCCCGTTCGGCCCGACCTTCGCGGACTTCGAGACGATCGGCGTCCTGGGCGCGCTCGGCGCCGCAGTGCTCGGCCTCGGGCTGCACCAGGCCGCGTTCGCCGCCGAGATCATCCGCGGCGGCATCATCGCCGTCGACGCCGGACAGCGGGAGGCCGCCGCCGCGCTCGGCGTCCCGCGCTGGCGCCAGGCCTGGCGGATCGTGCTGCCCCAGGCGATGCGCGGCATCCTGCCGGCCGCCGCCAACGAGGTGATCTCGCTGTTCAAGGGCACCTCGGTGGTCTACGTGATGGCCCTCGGCGAGCTCTTCTACCAGGTGCAGGTGATCTACGGCCGCACCGGCCGGGTGGTGCCGCTGCTGATGGTCGCCACCGTCTGGTACGTGCTGCTGACCACCCTGCTGTCGATCGGCCAGTACTACGTCGAGCGGTACTTCGCCCGGGGCGCCCAGCGCACCCCGCCCCCCACCCCGCTGCAGCGGGCCCGGGCCCTCGTCCGGGGCCTGCGCAGCCCCCGCACCGCTGCCGAGAACGCCGTCGGAGGACGCTCATGACCACGCTGACCAAGTCCGGTGACCCGATGGTGCAGGTCCGGGGCCTGCACAAGAGCTTCGGCCGGCTGGCCGTGCTGCGCGGGGTCGACCTCGACGTGGCCACCGGCTCGGTCACGGTGGTGCTCGGCCCCTCCGGCTCCGGCAAGTCCACCCTGCTGCGCGCCATCAACCACCTGGAGAAGCTGGACCGGGGCTTCGTCGTGATCGACGGCGAGCTGATCGGCTACCGCCGGGCCGGCGACCGGCTGCACGAGCTGAAGGAGCGCGAGGTCCTGCGCCAGCGCACCAACATCGGCTTCGTCTTCCAGAACTTCAACCTCTTCCCGCACCTCACCGTGCTGGAGAACATCACCGAGGCGCCGATCAGCGCGCTCGGGCGGCCGAAGGCCGAGGCCCGCACCCGGGCCCTGGAGCTGCTGGACCGGGTCGGGCTGGCCGACAAGGCGGACGCCTACCCCCGGCAGCTCTCCGGCGGCCAGCAGCAGCGGGTGGCGATCGCCCGGGCGCTGGCGCTGGAGCCCAAGGTGCTGCTGTTCGACGAGCCCACCTCGGCGCTCGACCCGGAGCTGGTCGGCGAGGTGCTCGACGTGATCAAGGACCTGGCCCGGTCCGGCACCACGATGATCGTCGTCACCCACGAGATCGGCTTCGCCCGCGAGGTCGCCGACACCGTCGTCTTCATGGACGGCGGCGTGGTGGTCGAGCAGGGCCCGCCGAAGGCCGTCCTGGACGACCCGCGGCACGAGCGGACCCGCGCCTTCCTCGCCAAGGTCCTCTGACCGACCCCCTCCCCCCCCGCAAGCCCGCAAGCAAGGAGTTCCGCCATGTCCCTACCCCGTCGCGCCCTCGTCACCGCCGCCGCCTCGCTCGCCGCCGCCCTCACCCTGGCCGCCTGCGGAAGCTCCTCCGGCGCCTCGGCCGGACTCGCCCCCGCCAAGGGCGGCACCGCGCCGAACGGGGTCACGGTGAACCTGACGCCCCAGCAGAACCGGGTCACCACCGCCAAAGTCGACGCGCTCGCGGCGCTGGTTCCGGAGGAGATCAGAAAGAGAGGCACCCTGACGGTCGTCGACTCGATCGGCACCACGCCACCGCTGGACTTCTACGCCGACGACGACAAGACCATCATCGGCGTCGAGCCGGACATCGCCGAGCTGGTCGGCAACGTGCTCGGCCTGAAGGTGGAGTTCAACCCGGTCTCCTGGGAGAACATCTTCGTCGGCCTGGACAGCGGCAAGTACGACGTCGGCTTCTCCAACATCACCGTCACCGAGGCCCGCAAGGAGAAGTACGACTTCGCCACCTACCGCCTGGACGTCCTCGGCTTCGAGGCGAAGAAGGGCAGCGGCTGGAAGGTCGCCGGGCCCAAGGACGTCGCCGGGAGGACGATCGCCGTCGCCTCCGGCACCAACCAGGAGAAGCTGCTGGTCGGCTGGAACGAGCAGAACGTGAAGGACGGCCTCAAGCCGACCGACATCAAGTACTTCCAGAACTCCGCCGACTACTACCTGGCGCTGTCCTCCGGCCGGATCGACGCCTACGTCGGCCCCAACCCGAGCGCCGCGTTCCACGCCGTGCAGACCGGCGAGACCGAGGTGATCGGCACCTACTCCGGCGGCGGGGACGTCCTCGGGAAGATCGCGGCGACCACCAGGAAGGACAACGGGCTGGTCAAGGCGCTGGGCGGCGCACTCGACGAGATCATCAGGAACGGCACCTACGGACAGGTGCTGAAGCGCTGGGGGCTGGACGGCGAGGCCGTCCAGAGCTCCGAGATCAATCCGCCGGGGCTGCCCAGGCCCAAGCCGTAGCCCGTTCACCTCCACGCCCGCCTCCACCGCTATCGTGCGGGGGAACACCGTTCGGATCCAGCGGACTTGGGGGCAGGCATGAGGGCGGGGGACGTGCTGGACGGCCGTTACCGGCTGGACCGGGAGCTCGGCCGGGGAGGCTTCGGCGTGGTCTGGGCGGCCCACGACCGCACCATCGACCGGCCGGTCGCGGTGAAGGTCCTGTCCGAGGAGAACGCCTCGGACGAGGAGGCGGTGCAGCGCTTCATCCAGGAGGCGAAGACCGTCGGCAGCCTCACCAACCCGCACATCGTCACCCTGCACGACTACGGGCGGGTGCAGGACGGGGCGTGGTCCACCCACTACCTGGTGATGGAGCTGGTCCGCGGCCGGCCGCTGTCCGACGTGCTCAAGGACGGCCTGCCCGAGCACGTGCTGTCGCTGAAGTGGGTCCGGCAGGTCTGCAAGGCACTGGACGCCGCGCACCGGTCGGGCGTGGTGCACCGGGACATCAAGCCGCAGAACATCATGATCTCCGAGAGCGGCGAGGCGAAGGTGCTGGACTTCGGCATCGCCCGGCTGCTCACCCAGTCCGTCGGGATCACCTCCACCGGCAGTGTGGTCGGCACCGCGCCCTACCTGGCGCCCGAGTGCTGGTCCGGCGCCTCGATCGACGGCCGGGCCGACCTGTACGCGCTCGGCGTGCTGCTCTTCCAGCTCTGCACCGGGCGGCGCCCGTTCACCGCCGACACGCCCGTCGCGATGATGTACCAGCACCTGCATGACACCCCGCCGGCGGTGCGCACCACCGATCCGGCGCTGGCCGCCCTGGTGGCCCAGCTGCTCGCCAAGGACCCGGCCGACCGGCCCGCCGACGCCGCCGAGGTGCGCCGGCGGCTGCGCGACGTCCGGCCCGGCCTGCTCGCCCCGGACGACCCCAGCCCCGAGCAGCTGCGCCGCCGGGCCGACCAGGCCTGGCGGATCGGTGCGGACGGCGAGCCGGCGATGGCCGTCCAGGTACTGGAGGGGCTGATCCCGGAGTTCGCCCGGATCTGCGGCCCGGCCGACCTGCGGACCCTGCGCACCTGCCACGACCTGGCCGTCTGGCTGGCCCGCGACGGCCGCCCGGGCGCCGCCGCCGCGCTGCTGCGCGAGCTGCTGCCGGCCCTCACCGGCGAGCCGGCCGCGTACGAGGACGCCCGCCGCGACCTGGCCCGCTGGGAGCGCGGGTCGGCCGGGCCGGACCGGGGCGCGAGCGCTTCACCGGGCCTGGACGCGCTGCTGGGCCGCGTCTGACGCCCAGCCCCTGCCCGGACAGGGCCCGGGGCGTACGGCCCGGCCGGCCCCGGTTTCCGCCCGGCCGGGCGGCCGTTCGCGCACGGCGGGGGCTGTCAACCGTACGGGCAGCCGATTCCGGGCCCGGGCGGCTTGGAGGAATTGATAGGAATTCGCCGACCGGAACCGTCTGGTTCGCCGGCACCCGGCGTTGATATACCTCGCTTGCATAGACCGGGAGCGGTGTGCCGCCGCTCCGGTGAGCTGCGACGAACCAGGTGGTGACGCTCTGATGAAGCTCCTCCGTGTCGGACCCCCGGGCGCCGAGCGTCCGATCGTGCTGGACCAGGACGGTGCCGCGTACGACCTGTCGGGCCGGGCCCGGGACATCGACGGCGCCTTCCTGGCCGGGCTGGACCCGGCCGAACTGGCCCGCGAGGTGGCCGCCGGCGCACTGCCGGTGACGGACATCGCCGGGCAGCGGGTCGGGGCGCCGGTCGCCCGCCCGGGCAAGGTGGTCGGGATCGGCCTCAACTACCGCGACCACGCCAAGGAGGCCGGTGCGGCGATCCCGGACGAGCCGGTGATCTTCCTCAAGCCGAGCTACACCGTGGTCGGCCCGTACGACGAGGTGCTGGTGCCGCGCGGCGGCGACAAGACCGACTACGAGGCCGAGCTGGCCATCGTGATCGGCCGCACCGCCCGGTACCTGGAGAGCCACCGGGCGGCGGCGGAGGTGATCGCCGGCTACACCATCGCCAACGACGTGACCGAGCGGGCCTTCCAGTTCGAGCGCGGCGGCCAGTGGGACAAGGGCAAGTCGGCGGAGACCTTCACCCCGCTCGGGCCCTGGCTGGTCACCGCCGACGAGGTGGCGGACCCGCAGCGGCTGCCGCTGCGGCTCTGGGTCAACGGGGAGCTGCGACAGGACGGCTCCACCGCGCAGATGGTCTTCCCGGTGCTGGAGCTGGTCCGCTACGCGAGCCAGTTCATGGTGCTGGAGCCCGGCGACGTGATCGTCACCGGCACCCCGGCCGGTGTCACGCTGGGCCACCCCGGCGCCGCCTTCCTGGCGCCGGGCGACATCGTCGAGCTGGAGATCGACGGTCTGGGCCGTCAGCGGCAGGTCCTCGGCAAGGCCTGAGCCGGCCCGCCACGACCCCGACCCCGGGCACGGGGGTCAGGGTCACCGCTCCGGGGCGCCGCCCGAGCCACCGGGGTTCACATGGACAGGCGCTCGCGCAGCCGCCTCGGCCGGGGCGCGTCCGGGCCCTCCAGCGCCAACAGCGCGGTCAGCACGTCCGCGGTCTGCGGGTCGTGCACCGCGGTCGCCGCCGCCATCGCCACGAACTGGTCGACCAGCCAGTCCCGCAGCTCGTCGACCGCCAGCACCCGGCCCTCGTCCAGCCAGCTCAGCGAGGCGCCCTCGACCACCGAGATCCACGAGCGCACCAGCAGCGTCAGCCGCGGTCCGGCCTCCCGTACCCCCAGGTGCCGCAGGGTCCGCTTGAGCGCCGCCCGGCGGACGTCGTCGACGATCGCCGAGGTCCGGGCCGTCTCCACCACCGAACCCCCGCGCAGCAGCGCCGAGTACCCGGCGTCGTGCCCGGCGACGAAGGCGAAGTAGGCGTCCAGCACGGCCGCCAGCTGCTCGGTCGGGGTCCCGCTGACCGGCACGGTGAACCGGCTGGTCAGCTCCTCCGCGGCGGTCCGCAGCGCGGCCTCGTACAACTGCTGCTTGCCGCCCGCGAAGTAGCGGTACACCAGCGGCCGGGAGGCCCCCGCCGCCTCCGCCACCTCGTCCAGCCCGACCTCCTCGGGCGGCCGCGCGGCGAACAGCTCCAGCGCCACCGCGATCAGCTGCTCCCGCCGCTGCTGGACCGGCAGTCGGCGGTACCCCGTCTTGCGCGGACGGGCCTCACCGGCGGGCGGAACGGGCGCTGAGCTGGCTTCCATGGCGGCCAGCGTAATGGGCGTCCGGCCGATCGGCTCCTTGCCTGCACCGATCTTCCCGAACGGATGTTTGTCGCCGTTCGCCACGGTTCGCGTGGGTCGGTGGGCCGGAAGTGGACAAAGCGCCGAATATGGACGGGATGCCCGTGGTCGCAGGCGAGGAGGGTCTACCGGATGGCGCAGACGCTGGAGCGGGCGGCCCTCGCCCGGAGGGTGCCGCGGGCGGTGTGGGCGTGGGTCCGGTCGGCGCCGGGGACGTACCTGTGGCTGCTGGTCCTGGCGGTCACCAGCTTCGTGGTGGCGCGGATGGAGCCGGCCGCGCTGGACTGGTTCCTGGCCGCTCGCTCCACCAACATCGACCAGTTGACCTCGCACCCGGTGCACGCGCTGGTGGCCAGCGCGCTCTGGACGGAGCAGGCCGACTTCCTGTTCTACCTGGTGCTGTTCACCCTCTTCCACGCCAACGCCGAGCGCTGGCTGGGCACCTGGCGCTGGCTCACGGTCGCCGCCACCTCGCATGTGCTGGCCACCCTGGTCAGCGAGGGCGTGGTGGCCTGGGGCATCGTCCGGGGGCGGCTGCAGGCCGACCTGGCCGACACCGTGGACGTCGGGGTCTCGTACGCGCTGGCCGGAGTGGTCGCGGTGCTCACCTACCGCTTCGCGGGCGGCTGGCGCCGGCTGTACGGGACCGGGGTGGTGGTCTTCTACCTTGTCCCGCTGGTCACTTCGCACACCTTCACGGATCTCGGCCATTTCTGTGCGGTGCTGATCGGCCTCTGCTTCCACCGCTTCGCGCGCGGACGGCCCACCTGGGATCCGGGTCTGCTGCGGCAGTGGTGGCGGGCGCGGCGCGGCACCGCCTGACCGCGGACGGTCAGTATCCGTCGACGGGTCTTGCAATCGGCCCGGGCCGCGAAATGATGTCCGGATGGTTGAAGAACTGATCAGCTCAGACGGCACCACCCCCCGCCGTATTGCCGACGCCTACGTCCAGGCCCTCGCCGAGCTCGACCCGCTGACCGCGGTGTATCTGGGGCTCAACCCCGATGACGACCGCCTCCCCGACCTCTCCCCGGCCGGCGCGCACGCCATCGCCGACCTCGCCCGCCGCACCCTCGCCCGGCTCGCCGAGGCCGAGGCGGCCGGCGCCGCCGAGGACGAGGCCGAGCGCCGCTGCGCGCGCCTGCTGCGCGAGCGCCTCACCGCCGAACTCGCCGTCCACGACGCGGGGGAGGGCTACCGGGCGGTGCGCAACCTCGGCTCGCCGGTGCACAACGTGCGCGACGTCTTCACGCTGATGGCGACCGGGACCGAGCACGAGTGGGAGGTCGTCGGCCGCCGGCTGGCCCGGGTGCCGGCCGCGCTGGCGCAGTACCGCGAGACCCTCGCCGAGGGCGTCGAGCGCGGTCTGCTCTCCGGCCCCCGCCAGGTCGTCACCGTGGTCGGCCAGCTCGGCGAGTGGCTGGCGCAGGACGCCCCCGAGGAGGGCGCGCCGACCGGGCACGGGGCGGGCTGGTTCGGGGACTTCGTCCAGGACGCCCCCGAGAGCCTGCGCCCGGCCCTGACCGGGCACGCCGTCGCCGCCGCCGAGGCGCTGGCGCAGCTGCGCGACTGGCTGCGGGACGTCTACGGCCCGGCCGCCGCCGACGCCCCCGACACCACCGGGCGGGAGCGCTACGGCCGCTGGGTGCGCTACTGGACCGGCGCCGACCTCGACCTGGACGAGGCGTACGCCTGGGCCTGGCAGGAGTTCCACGACCTGTACGCCCAGATGCGGGCGGAGGCGGAGAAGGTCCGGCCCGGTGCCACGCCGATGGAGGCGATGAAGTGGCTGGAGACCGACGGTCCGGCCATCGAGGGCGCCGAGGCCGCCCGTGAGTACCTCCAGGGCCTGATGGACCAGGCGATCAACGACCTCCAGGGCACCCACTTCGACCTGGCCGAGCCGGTCACCCGGGTCGAGTCGATGATCGCCCCGGCCGGCAGCGCCGCCGCGCCGTACTACACCGCCCCCTCGCTGGACTTCACCCGCCCCGGGCGGACCTGGCTGCCGACCATCGGCCGCGACAGCTTCCCGGTCTGGGACCTCGTCTCGACCTGGTACCACGAGGGCGTCCCGGGCCACCACCTCCAGCTGGCGCAGTGGAACTACGTCGCGGACCGGCTCTCCACCTACCAGGTCAGCACCGGCGGGGTCAGCGCCAACCTGGAGGGCTGGGCGCTGTACGCGGAGCGCCTGATGGACGAGCTGGGCTACCTCACCGACCCGGGCCACCGGCTCGGCTACCTCAACGCCCAGATGATGCGCGCGCTGCGGGTGATCGTCGACATCGGCATGCACGCCGGACTCGACTTCCCCGCGGACTCCCCGTACAAGGCCGGCCGGCCCGTGCTGCCGGACGACGCCCGGGAGTTCTTCGGCCTGTACTGCGGCCTGTCCACCGACTTCCTGGACAGCGAGCTGGTCCGCTACCTGGGCATGCCCGGCCAGGCGATCGGCTACAAGCTGGGCGAGCGCGCCTGGCTGCGCGGCCGGGCGGCGGCGAAGGCGGCGCACGAGGCCCGCGGCGAGGTGTTCGACCTCAAGGCCTGGCACATGGCGGCGCTGTCGCAGGGCTCGCTCGGCCTGGACGACCTGGTCGCGGAGCTGGCCGCGCTGTAGCGGAGCCAACCCGCCTCTCTCGGCGGCGGGGTGGGCGGCCGACGGGCCCCCGGGAGCCATCCGCTCCCGGGGGCCCGGGCGTTCCCGGGCCCCCTGGTGCGCTGGTCCCAGAGGCTCTGGTTCTTTTGTCCTGATTCACACTATTTGGTGATGTTTTTCCTTGCCATTCGCAGCCCCGCGAGTTTGGCTTGAAGGCGACTGCGTGACCTCTCCGCTACCAACCGGAAGGCTCCCCAGTGTCTGCGCAAGCTGCCACCCGTACCGAACCGGCGGACAGCCGCCGCTGGTGGGCGCTGGCGGTCATCGCCATCGCCCAATTGATGATCGTCCTCGACATCACCATCGTGAACATCGCGCTGCCATCGGCCCAGAAGGACCTGGGCATCTCCGACGCCAACCGGCAATGGGTGATCACCGCCTACACGCTGGCCTTCGGCGGACTGCTGCTGCTCGGCGGCCGGCTCGGCGACCTCTTCGGCCGCAAGCGCGTCTTCACCATCGGACTGCTCGGCTTCGCCCTGGCCTCCGCGATCGGCGGCGCGGCCTCGGGGTCGGCCATGCTCTTCGCGGCCCGCGCCCTGCAGGGCGCCTTCGGCGCCCTCCTCGCGCCCTCGGCGCTGGGGCTGCTGTCCACCACCTTCACCGACCCCAGGGAGCGGAGTACGGCCTTCGGCATCTTCGGTGCGATCGCCGGCGGCGGCGCCGCGATCGGACTGCTCCTGGGCGGTGTGCTGACCGAGTACCTGAACTGGCGCTGGTGCCTGTTCGTCAACACGCCGATCGCCATCGCGACCGCCTTCGCGGCCTACTACGTGCTCACCGCCGACCACATCGCCAAGGGCCGTCGGGTCAAACTCGACCTGCCCGGGGCCGTCCTCGGCTGCGGCGGCCTGCTCGCGATCGTCTTCGGCACCTCCGAGGCCGTCACCCGGGGCTGGACCGACTGGCTGGTGCTGGGCTCGCTGGCCCTAGGTGTCGCCCTGCTCGTCGTCTTCGTCCTGGTGGAGCGGCGGACCGAACACGCCCTGCTGCCCCTGCACATCGTCGCCGAGCGCAACCGGGGCGGTGCCGCGCTCTCGATCGGCCTGGCGATGATCGGCATGTTCGGCATGTTCCTGTTCCTGACCTACTACCTCCAGGTGATCAAGCACTTCTCGCCGGTGGTGTCCGGTGTCTCCTTCCTGCCGATGACCGCCGCCATCATCATCAGTTCGACGGGCATCGCGGCCCGGCTGATGACCAGGGTGCCCTCGCGCAACCTGATCGGTCCCGGACTGCTGCTGGCCGCGGCCGCGATGGCCTGGCTGACCCGGATGGAGGTGGACAGCCCGTGGGCCGCCACGGTGCTGCCGGCGGAGCTGCTGCTGGGCTTCGGGATGGGCCTGGTGTTCATGCCGTCGATGAGCCTGGCCACCCTGACCGTCGCCCCGCAGGAGACGGGTGCCGCCTCGGCCACCATCAACTCGGCCCAGCAGGTCGGCGGCTCCTTCGGTACCGCGCTGCTGAACACCATCGCGGCCAGCGCCACCGCGACCTACCTGGCCACCCGGATCGCCGCCGACCCCCAGGTCCAGGCCCAGGGAGCGGTGCACGGGTACGTGACGGCCTCCTGGGTCGCGATGGGCGTCCTGCTGGCCGCGGCGCTGATCGCGTTCCTGATGATCAACCACCGCCCGGCGCCCGGCGAGGCGACCGGGGAGGTCGGTGCCGGCGCCCCGGCTGGCGCCCGGGTCGACGCCACGGCGGACGCCCAGGCCGTCGCGAAGTCGGGCGGCGAGGTGACCGCGACCGGAGAGCAGAGGGCCACCTGAAAATTGCAGCAAGGTCTTGCAGTCAACCTCCGGCGCCTGCTTGACTCCTGGCCACCACCAGGAGCCAAGGAGGCGCCGCCGTGCCGGAGCCGGACCAGTCCGCACCCACCCCCGCAGCCGACCTCGACCTGCTGGTCGTCGGCGGGGCCGGGGTCGACACCATCGTCCGGGTCGACCGGCTCGAAGTGCCCGCAGGAGACTCGCAGTACGTCCCGCCGGTGCGGGACTACGTCGCCCACACCGGCAACGGCGTCGCCCTCGGCGCCCACCACCTGGGGCTGCGCACCGCCTTCATCGACCACCTCGGCGACGACCCGCAGGCCGCCCTGATCCTCGCCGAATACGCCCGCCAGGGCCTGGCGTTCGACCACCTCGTCTCCCCGCACGGCACCCCGCGCGCGGTCAACCTGGTCGACGCCGACGGCCGCCGGTTCTCCTTCTACGACGGCCGCCACCCCGACGGGCTGCGGCTGCCGCGCGCGTTCTACCTCCCGTACGTGGAGCGCAGCCGGCACGTCCACCTCTCCATCACCGGCCCCAACCGGGACATGTACCCGGACATCCACCGGCTCGGCCGCAGCAGCTCCACCGACCTGCACGACTGGGACGGCCGCAACCCCCACCACCGGCCGTACGCGCTCCGGTCCGACCTGGTCTTCCTCTCGGTGGCCGGCTGCCGGGGCCGCCACGAGCAGGTGATGCGGGGGATCCTCGCCGAGGGCCGCGCCACCACCGTGGTCGCCACCGCGGGGGCGGACGGCTGCCATCTGCTCACCCGGGACGGGCAGTTCCGGCACGTCCCGGCCGTCGACCCGGGCCGCCCGGTGGTGGACACCAACGGTGCCGGGGACGCCTTCGTGACCGGCTTCCTGTACGCCTGGTTCCAGGGCCGCCCGCCGCTGGAGTGCGCGCGGTCCGGCTCGGTGGCGGGCGCGTTCGCCTGCACCACGGCGGGCACCCACACGGCGTTCATCACGGCGGACGGCCTGAGCGCCGGAGCGGTGACCGCCGGAGCGGCCGACCGCGCGGGCTGAGATTTCTCATCCGGCTCCCAGCCGGGCATCACACCCTTCCCAGCTGCACCCGCCATAGTCGGACCGACAGTTCGCACCGACACCCAGGGCAGGAGCAGACAGGCATGGGCCAGCACCGTCGCCGCACCCCCCGCCGCCGCCTCCTGGTACCCACCCTGCTCACCGCCCTGGCGGCGCTCACCGTCGCCACCGTCGTGGCGGGTTCGCACGCCCCGACCCCCGGGGCGGCGGCCGTCGCCGGTCCGACCGTGACGGCCGCCGCCCCCGCCTCCGCCGGGTCCGAAGCCGCCGCCCCGCCCCCGTCCGTCGATGCCGCCGCCCCCGCCGACTCCGCGGCCCCCGCCGGCAGTCCGTCCCCCGCCGACAGCCCGTCCTCCGTCGACAACCCGTCGCCCGTCGCCGCCCCCGCATCCTCCGCGGCCCCCGCCCCGCCCGCGCTCGGCACCACGGCCACGGCCCCCGCCACCCCCGAATCCGCCACCGTGGGCGCCCTGTTCACCGGAGCGGTCGCCGCCGGGGGGCACTTCTGCACCGCGAGCGTGCTGCACAGCACGACCGGCAACCTGCTGCTCACCGCCGCCCACTGCCTCAGCAGCACCTCCGGCGTCACCTTCGCCCCCGGCTACCGCGACGGCACGGCCCCCTACGGCACCTGGCGGGTCACCGCGATCCACACCACCACCGGCTGGTCCCAGGACGGCGACCAGGACGAGGACTTCGCGATCCTGGAGACCGCCTCCAACGCCGGCCGCCGGATCGAGGACGTGGTCGGCGCCAACCGGCTCGGGACCGACGAGCCCTTCGGCGTGACCGTCCGCCTCTACGGCTACCCCAACGGCTCCGACGGCCCGGTCCTCTGCACCGACAGCACCGGCCGCCAGAGCACCTACCAGCGCGTGGTCGACTGCCCCGACTACCCGGGCGGCACCAGCGGCGGCCCCTGGATCAGCACCGCCACCGGCCATGTGGTCGGCGCCATCGGCGGCTACCAGGAGGGCGGCGACAGCCCCGACACCTCCTACAGCGCCTACTTCGACCACACCATCGCCGCCCTCTACGACGAGGCGGTGGAGTCGGCCTCCTGAGCGGGTGTCGACATCCCGTTCGGTCGACGTGTGCGCCGCGTGAAAACTCTCCGTCGACGATCCAAGCCACCGGAGAGGCCTTCGTGACCACCTCCCGCACCACCGCCCTGACGATCGCCGCAACGGCCCTGGCCCTCGCCGCCGGCTGACCGCGGACGGCCCACCCCGGCCCGCCGCCCCGCCGTGGGCGGCGGCCCGGCGCGTGGCCGGCAGACCCTGCCCGTGACATGACGAAGGCCCAGATCCGTGGATGAACTCCACTGATCTGGGCCTCTGTTGCACTTCTTGCGAAGTGCCCCCGGCAGGATTCGAACCTGCGCACCCGCCTCCGGAGGGCGGTGCTCTATCCCCTGAGCTACGGGGGCCTGCTTGGTGCTGTCGTTGCTCTCGCTTCGACGTGGAGAACATTACCAGGCCCGGGCCGTGGTCCGTGCACGGGTTTTGGCGACGCGCCCCGGGGCGTCCGGGGCCGGTCGGCCGGCGGGGGAGGGGCGGGAGGGAGGCAGGGGGGCGGAGAGGGAGTGGAGACGGAGCGCGGGGTGGTGGACGGGGGAGCGGAAGTCGGGAAAGGCCGGACGGGGCGACGGGCGCGCCGATACCCTCGGTGAGGTGTCGGGAGTGTCCGGGCGGGTCCTCGTGGTGGACGACAGCGAGGTGATCCGCCAGCTGATCAGGGTCAACCTGGAGCTCGAGGGCTTCGAGGTGGTGACCGCCGCCGACGGCGCCGAGTGCCTGGAGGTGGTCCGCCGGGTGAAGCCGGACGTGGTGACGCTGGACGTGGTGATGCCGCGACTGGACGGCCTGCGGACGGCGGCCCGGCTGCGGGCCGCCCCGGGGACGCGCCGGCTGCCGATCGCGATCGTCAGCGCCTGCACCCCGGCGGATCTGGACCTGGGGGAGTCGGTCGGGGTGGACGGCTACCTCGGCAAGCCCTTCGATCCGGCGGATCTGGTGGCGCTGGTGCGGCGGCTGATGGTCCGCGGCGGTGCGGCCGAGGGGTTTCGCCCTCAGCGAACAGATGGCGTCGATCGGGGCTGAGCCGGGCGGGCGGACGTCTCAACCGGCAAACCGGGTGGCGGGCGGGCACCCCCTCTCGCCTACGCTTGGCGTCGTGACCCCCGCAGAACTTTCCCAGGCAGTCCAGGCCGCAGTGAGCGCCGCCGTCGAGGCGGGCGAGCTGGCCGTCGCCGTGCCCGAGCACGTGACGGTCGAGCGGCCCAAGAACAGGGACCACGGCGACTACGCGACGAACGTGGCCCTCCAGCTCGCGAAGTCGGCCGGCAAGCCGCCGCGAGCCGTGGCCGACCTGGTGGCCGCCCGTCTGCGAGAGCTGCCCGGGGTCGCCAAGGTCGACATCGCCGGGCCGGGCTTCCTGAACATCACGCTCGACGCGGCCACCCAGGGCGCGCTGGCCCGCTCCATCGTCGAGGCCGGCGAGCTCTACGGCCGCAACGAGGCCCTCAAGGGCCTGAAGATCAACCTGGAGTTCGTCTCCGCCAACCCGACCGGTCCGATCCACATCGGCGGCGTCCGCTGGGCCGCCGTCGGCGACTCGCTGGCGCGGGTGCTGCGGGCCTCCGGTGCCGACGTCACCACCGAGTACTACCTCAACGACGCCGGCGTGCAGATCTCCAAGTTCGCCGGCTCGCTGAAGGCCGCCGCCAACGGGCAGCCCGTCCCGGCCGACGGCTACGTCGGCGAGTACATCGTCGACATCGCCAAGGCGATCGTGGACGGCGTCCCGGGCGTGCTCGACCTGCCCGAGGCCGAGCAGCTGGAGGCCTTCCGCAACGAGGGCCTCAAGCTCATGGTGGCCGAGATCCAGCGCTCCATGCGGGAGTTCGGCACCCACTTCGACGTCTGGTTCTCCGAGAAGTCGCTGCACGACTCCGGCGCCGTCGAGAAGGCCATCGACCGGCTGCGCGAGCAGGGCCACGTCTTCGAGCAGGACGGCGCGATCTGGCTGCGCACCACCGACTTCGGCGACGACAAGGACCGCGTCCTGATCAAGGCCGACGGCGAGACGACCTACTTCGCCGCCGACGCCGCCTACTACCTCTCCAAGCGGGACCGCGGCGCCGAGGTCTCGGTCTACATGCTCGGTGCGGACCACCACGGCTACGTCAACCGCCTCAAGGCCATCTCGGCCTGCGCGGGCGACGACATGGACCGCAACATCGAGGTCAAGATCGGCCAGTTCGTGAAGATGCTTCGCGACGGCGAGGAGGTCCGCATGTCCAAGCGGGCCGGCAACATCATCACGATCGACGACGTCGTCGACTGGATCGGCGTGGACGCGGCCCGGTACACCCTGGCGCGCTCCTCCACCGACTCCACCATCACGCTCGACATCAACGTGCTGACCAGCCAGACCAACGAGAACCCGGTCTTCTACGTCCAGTACGCGCACACCCGGATGTGCGGCGTCCAGCGCAAGGCGGCCGCGCTCGGCATCACCAAGGCCCAGGACTTCAAACCGGAGCTGCTCGCCAGCGAGTGGGAGTCCGACCTGCTCGGCCGGCTCGGCGAGTTCCCCCGCGTGCTGGCCCGGGCCGGCGAGCTGCGGGAGCCGCACCACGTCGCGCGGTACCTGGAGGAGGTCGCCCGCGACTACCACCGGTTCTACGACAACTGCCAGATCCTGCCCAAGGGCGACGAGGAGGTCACCGACCTCACGCACGCCCGGCTCTGGCTCGCCGACGCGACGCGCACGGTGATCGCCAACGGCCTCACGCTCCTGGGCGTGACGGCGCCCGAGCGGATGTAGCACCACCCCCAAGCGCACAGCGGGGGCGGCGGACGGTCAACGGGGACCGCCGCCGCCCCTCGCCATAGGTCAAGGACGAGAGACACCGATGAGTCGCTCCGCACACCCCGCAGGTCCCCGCCACGGCGACGTGCTGCCCGAGGGCCACTACCAGGCGCCGCCGAGCGACCTGAACGCGCTCGACCCCAAGGTCTGGTCGAAGACCGTCGCCCGCGGCGCCGACGGCGTGGTCACCGTCGGCGGCCTGGACGTCAACCGGATCGCCGCCGAGTTCGGCACCCCGGCCTACGTCATGGACGAGGACGACTTCCGCTCCCGGGCGCGCGCCTGGCGGGACGCCTTCGGCGAGGGCGCGGACGTCTACTACGCGGGCAAGGCCTTCCTCTCCAAGGCGGTCGTGCGCTGGCTGCACGAGGAGGGCCTGAACCTCGACGTCTGCAGCCCGGGCGAGCTGGCGGTCGCGCTGGCCGCCGGGATGCCCGCCGAGCGGATCGCGCTGCACGGCAACAACAAGTCCGTGCACGAGCTGGAGCAGGCCGTGAAGGCGGGCGTCGGCCACATCGTGCTCGACTCCTACGAGGAGATCGAGCGCCTGGCGGCGATCGCCGCCCGCCAGGGCGTGCGCCAGCCGGTGCTGATCCGGATCACCGTGGGCGTCGAGGCGCACACCCACGAGTTCATCGCCACCGCCCACGAGGACCAGAAGTTCGGCCTCTCGCTGAGCGGCGGCGCGGCGGCCGAGGCGGTCCGCCGGGTGCTCGGCCGGGACAGCCTGGAGCTGCGCGGCATCCACTCGCACATCGGCTCGCAGATCTTCGACACCGCGGGCTTCGAGGTGGCCGCCCGCCGGGTGGTCGGCCTGCTGGCCGAGATCCGCGACGAGCACGGCGTGGAGCTGCCCGAGATCGACCTCGGCGGCGGCCTCGGCATCGCGTACACCAGCGAGGACGACCCGCGCGAGCCGGCCGAGATCGCCGCCGCGCTGGCCGAGATCGTCCGCCGCGAGTGCGCCGCCGCGAACCTGGCCGCCCCGCGGCTGAGCGTCGAGCCGGGCCGCGCGATCGTCGGCCCGACCGCCTTCACGCTGTACGAGGTCGGCACCATCAAGCCGCTGGACGGCCTGCGCACCTACGTCAGCGTGGACGGCGGCATGTCCGACAACATCCGTACCGCGCTGTACGACGCCGAGTACTCGGTGGCCCTGGTGTCGCGTCGCAGCGACGCCGAGCCGATGCTGGTACGGGTGGTGGGCAAGCACTGCGAGTCCGGCGACATCGTCGTCCGGGAAGCCTTCCTGCCCGCCGACCTGGCCGCGGGCGACCTGATCGCGGTACCGGCCACCGGCGCCTACTGCCGCTCGATGGCCAGCAACTACAACCACGCCCTCAAGCCCCCCGTGCTGGCCGTGAACGACGGCGCGGCCCGGGTGATCGTCCGGCGCGAGACGGAGGAGGATCTCCTGCGTCTCGATATCGGATGACGAAATCCTTGTCTCAGATCATGGAACGACCGTAGATCCGTACGGAAAGTCCCGGAGACTGGTACAGACCGAAGTTCCGGCGGACCCCCGAAATCCCGCCGGAAATACCGAAGCACGATGAATGCAGAGCGGAGTCGGATGATGCGTACGCGGCCGCTGAAGGTGGCGTTGCTGGGCTGTGGTGTGGTGGGCTCCGAGGTGGCGCGCATCATGACGACGGACGCCGCCGACCTCGCCGCGCGCATCGGCGCGCCGGTCGAGCTCGCCGGTATCGCGGTCCGCCGGGCCGGACGGGTCCGTCCCGGCGTGCCCGAGCACCTGATCACCACCGATGCCGAGGCCCTGGTCAACCGGGGCGACATCGACGTGGTGGTCGAGGTGGTGGGCGGCATCGAGCCGTCCAAACACCTCATCCTGTCGGCGTTCAAGCAGGGCGCCTCGGTGGTCAGCGCCAACAAGGCGCTGCTCGCCAAGGACGGCACCGAGCTGCACGCCGCGGCCGCCGAGGCCGGCGTGGACCTGTACTACGAGGCCGCGGTGGCCGGGGCGATCCCGCTGATCCGCCCGCTGCGCGAGTCCCTCGCGGGCGACAAGGTCAACCGGGTGCTCGGGATCGTCAACGGCACCACCAACTTCATCCTCGACAAGATGGACAGCACCGGCGCCGGGTACTCGGAGGCGCTGGAGGAGGCCACCGCGCTGGGCTACGCCGAGGCGGACCCGACGGCCGACGTGGAGGGCTTCGACGCCGCCGCCAAGGCCGCCATCCTGGCCGGTATCGCCTTCCACACCAAGGTCACCGCGGCGGACGTCTACCGCGAGGGCCTGACCGAGGTGACCGCCGCCGACATCGCCTCCGCCAAGCAGATGGGCTGCGTGGTCAAGCTGCTGGCGATCTGCGAGCGGGCCGCGGACGGCGGGTCCGTCACCGCCCGCGTCCACCCGGCGATGATCCCGCTCACGCACCCGCTGGCCTCCGTCCGCGAGGCGTACAACGCGGTGTTCGTCGAGGCCGAGGCGGCCGGTCGGCTGATGTTCTACGGCCCGGGCGCGGGCGGCGCGCCGACCGCCTCGGCGGTCCTCGGCGACCTGGTCGCGGTCTGCCGCAACAAGCTCGCCGGCGCCACCGGCCCCGGCGACTCGGTGTACACCCGGCTGCCGGCCAAGCCGATGGACGAGGTGGTCACCCGCTACCACGTCAGCCTGGACGTGGACGACCGCGCGGGCGTGCTCGCCCAGGTGGCGTCCGTCTTCGCCGAGCACGGCGTCTCCATCGACACCGTGCGCCAGCAGGGCCGCGACGGCGACGCCTCGCTCGTCGTGGTCACCCACCGTGCGACCGACGCCGCCCTGTCGGCGACGGTCGACAAGCTCCGCGCACTGGACAGCGTGCGCGACGTGGCCAGCATCATGCGGGTCGAAGGGGAGTAGGAACAGCCATGAACGCCGTGATCGACAGAGGCGCCCACACCCACCAGTGGCGCGGCCTGATCGAGGAGTACCGCCACCGGCTGCCGGTCGGCGACAACACCCCGGTGGTCACCCTGCTGGAGGGCGGCACGCCGCTCGTCCCCGCCCAGGTGCTCTCCGAGCGCACCGGCTGCGACGTCTACCTCAAGGTCGAGGGCGCCAACCCGACCGGGTCCTTCAAGGACCGCGGTATGACGATGGCGATCTCCAAGGCCAAGGAGGACGGCGCCCAGGCCGTCATCTGCGCCTCCACCGGCAACACCTCGGCCTCCGCCGCCGCGTACGCGGTGCGCGCCGGCATGGTCTCGGCGGTGCTGGTCCCGCAGGGCAAGATCGCGCTCGGCAAGATGGGCCAGGCCCTGGTGCACGGCGCGAAGATCCTTCAGGTGGACGGGAACTTCGACGACTGCCTCACCCTTGCGCGTGAACTGTCCGAGAAGTACCCGGTGGCGCTGGTCAACTCGGTGAACCCGGTCCGGATCGAGGGCCAGAAGACCGCCGCCTTCGAGATCGTCGACATGCTCGGCGACGCGCCGGACATCCACGTCCTGCCGGTCGGCAACGCGGGCAACATCACCGCGTACTGGAAGGGCTACCGCGAGTACGCCACCGACGGCCTGGCCGCCCGCACCCCGCGGATGTGGGGCTTCCAGGCCGCCGGCTCGGCCCCGATCGTGGACGGTGCGCCGGTGCTCAAGCCGCAGACCATCGCCACCGCGATCCGGATCGGCAACCCGGCCTCCTGGGACTTCGCGCTCGCCGCGCGGGACGAGTCGGGCGGCCTCATCGACAAGGTGACCGACCGTCAGATCCTGTCCGCCTACCGGCTGTTGGCCGCGCAGGAGGGCGTCTTCGTGGAGCCCGCCTCGGCGGCCTCGGTGGCCGGTCTGCTGGCCAAGGCGGAGGCCGGCCTGGTCGACCCGGGCCAGCGGATCGTCTGCACGGTGACCGGCAACGGCCTCAAGGACCCGGACTGGGCGGTGGCCGGTGCGCCGCAGCCGCAGATCGTCCCGATCGACGCGGAGGCCGCCGCGCAGCGCCTCGGCCTGCTGGACTGACCGGATCCCGCCGCTCCCGAGCCGAATCCAGGCCCCGGGCCGACCCTTTCGGGGGTCGGCCCGTCGCCGTCTCCGGCTGACACTTTTGTGTCAATTCAGCGGCGTATTCCGCGCCCGTTTCGGCACGCATTCCGGCCAGAAGCGGCAACACACCAGATCGAAGGCCCACGGGGTGTACCACTGTGGAACCTCTCTTCGATACTCTGGGTCCGGCCGTGTGGCACATGCCCCGGGCCCGACCCGCTCCCCGGGCCGCGCCGACGACTGTGACCGTCCGCCCAGGACGGGGCCCGCGGCCCCCTCCCCCCACCCTCGCACCGACGCGCTTCGCGCCGTCCGATTTCCCCAGGAGAGTCCACCGCATGGCCGGTCCTGCGTTCCGTGCCGCCGCCGTCCGGGTCCGGGTCCCCGCGACCAGCGCCAACCTCGGCCCCGGCTTCGACGCCTTCGGACTCGCGCTGGGTCTGTACGACGACGTGGTGGTCCGGGTCGCCGACTCCGGGCTCTCCGTCGACATCGCCGGTGAGGGCGCCGACACGCTGGCCCGCGACGAGCGCCACCTGGTGGTCCGCTCGATGCGCGCCGCCTTCGACCGCCTCGGCGGCCAGCCGCGCGGCCTCGAGGTCGTCTGTGCCAACCGGATACCGCACGGCCGGGGCCTCGGCTCCTCCTCGGCCGCGATCTGCGCCGGCATCGTGGCCGCCCGCGCCGTCACCATCGGCGGCCCGTCCGCCCTGGACGACGACGCGCTGCTGGCCCTCGCCTCCGAGCTGGAGGGCCACCCGGACAACGTCGCCGCCTGTCTGCGCGGCAACTTCACGGTGGCGTGGACGGACGAGGAGTCGGCCAAGGCCGTCACCCTGGAGCCGTCCGACCGGGTCGTGCCGGTGGTCTTCGTACCGGGCACCGAGGTGCTCACCGAGACCGCCCGCGGCCTGCTGCCCAAGACCGTCCCGCTGGCCGACGCCGCCGTCAACGCGGGCCGTGCCGCGCTGCTGGTCGAGGCCCTGACCAGGCGCCCCGAGCTGCTGCTCGCCGCCACCGAGGACCGGCTGCACCAGGACTACCGGGCCTCGGCGATGCCGGACAGCGCCGCGCTGGTGGGGGCGCTGCGGGCCGAGGGCTACGCCGCGGTGATCTCGGGCGCGGGCCCGACCGTCCTTGCCCTGACCGACGAGGCGGGGGCCGACAAGCTGGTCCACTTCGCGGGCGAGGCGTTCGCCGCGCACCGGCTGGAACTCGACCGGACCGGGGCCTCGGTACTCCCGCTCGACGTCTGAACACCCCGTCCGGGAGGCGGGCTCCGGCACGGCCGGAGCCCGGTCCTCCGGACACGATTGGCAAGCGCACGGCTGGGGAATGTCTGAGGGGGTCGGTAGTGTTAACCTCATTGCTGCACCAGGTGCCCTCCGGGGCTCGGTGCGCCGCGTCCCGATCCCAGCACTCCGCATCAGCGGAGTCCCGGCGATGCACGGGGCGACGATTCTCCGGGAGCCCACCGCAGCGCGTACGCAGCCTGCCTGCGCGACACGCGGCCGCATCCCGAAGCCGTGACGGCACCTGACCCCCACCCCGCAGCCTCCCCACTCCGAGGCCATGCCGGGCGGAGCACGGGCCACCGTCACGCGACGGGGCCCGGGATTCGCAGGCAGCGTGGGGGTACCACCCGGCCGGAGGCCGGGGGAGGGTCGGTACGCGACCATCCCACCGCGCCAACCCAGCACCACCGTGCTTCACGCACCGCACCTCGCAGCCCCTCCCCCGACCGGCTACCGCCATCCGGGGGATCACCGCCTCGGACCGACGCAGTCGAGCGTTGGTCAGGACAGCACAACCGGTCGCCGTGCCAGACAGGCCGACGTCCGCTCCAGGGAAGGACCCTTAGTGAGCGACACCACCGATCTGATGGGCGCGCGCCCGGACGCCGAGGCGTCGGACGCAGCCGCCGCCCCCGCGGCCCCGGCCCGGCGCCGTCGCACCGCCGCCGCGGGCCTGGACGGCCTCGTCCTGGCCGAGCTGCAGAAGCTCGCCTCGACGCTCGGGATCAGCGGCACGGGACGCCTGCGCAAGAGCCAGCTGATCGAGGCCATCAAGGAGAAGAGCGGCGGGGACCCGCTGCTCGCCGCCGCCGGCGGCACCGCCGCCGCGCCCGCCACCAAGCGTGCCGCGGCCAAGGCCGAGACCGCCGAGCCGGCCGAGAAGCCGGCCCGCCGGACCAAGGCCGCGCAGGCCGAGACCCCGGCCGCCGAGGCGCAGGCCCAGATCGAGATCCCGGTCCAGGCCGCCGCCGAGACCGCCGCCGCCGCGCCCGCCCGCACCGAGCGCACCCGCCGCCGGGCCACCTCGGCCGCCGGCGCCCCGACCGCGGACGCCGTCGCCGAGGCGCCCGCCGCGGTGGTCACCGAGGCCAAGCAGGCCGAGGCCCGCCCGGCCGAGACCCGCGGCTTCGAGGGCCGCGAGGAGGGTCGCACCGAGACCCGCCGCGACCGCCGCGACCGCCGTGACCGCCGCGAGGGCGGCGAGCGCGAGGGCCGCCAGGAGGGCGGCGAGGCCCAGACCGCGCAGGACGCCGACTCCCGCGAGTCGCGTCGCGACCGGCGCAACCGCCGGGACCGCGCGGACCGTCCCGAGCGCCAGGGCCAGCAGGGCCAGCAGCAGGGCGGCCAGAGCGAGGGCCAGCAGGGCCGCCAGAGCCAGCAGCCCGCCCAGCCGCAGGTGCAGCAGGGCGGCTACGACGACGACGAGTTCGGCGACGGACGCCGTGGCCGTCGCGGCCGCTACCGCGACCGCCGTGGCCGCGGCCGCCGCGAGGGCTTCGAGGTCGGCCCCGCCGAGCCGCAGGTCGGCGACGACGATGTGCTGATCCCGGTCGCGGGCATCCTCGACATCCTCGACAACTACGCGTTCGTGCGCACCTCCGGCTACCTGCCGGGCCACAACGACGTCTACGTCTCGCTCGCCCAGGTCCGCAAGAACGGCCTGCGCAAGGGTGACGCCATCACCGGTGCGGTGCGCCAGCCGCGCGACGGCGAGCGCCGCGAGAAGTTCAACGCCATGGTGCGCCTGGACTCCGTCAACGGCATGGACCCGGAGAGCGGCCGCGGCCGCCCCGAGTTCAACAAGCTCACCCCGCTGTACCCGCAGGAGCGGCTGCGCCTGGAGACCGACCCGGGCGTGCTGACCACCCGGATCATCGACCTGGTGTCGCCGATCGGCAAGGGCCAGCGCGGTCTGATCGTCGCGCCGCCGAAGACCGGTAAGACCATGGTGCTGCAGGCGGTCGCCAACGCGATCACCCACAACAACCCCGAGTGCCACCTGATGGTCGTCCTGGTCGACGAGCGTCCCGAGGAGGTCACCGACATGCAGCGGTCGGTGAAGGGCGAGGTCATCTCCTCGACCTTCGACCGCCCGGCCGAGGACCACACCACCGTCGCGGAGCTGGCCATCGAGCGCGCCAAGCGCCTGGTGGAGCTGGGCCACGACGTGGTGATCCTGCTGGACTCGATCACCCGTCTGGGCCGCGCCTACAACCTGGCGGCGCCGGCCTCCGGCCGCATCCTGTCCGGTGGTGTCGACTCGACCGCGCTGTACCCGCCGAAGAAGTTCTTCGGCGCCGCGCGCAACATCGAGAACGGCGGCTCGCTGACGATCCTGGCCACCGCGCTGGTCGAGACCGGCTCGCGGATGGACGAGGTCATCTTCGAGGAGTTCAAGGGCACCGGCAACATGGAGCTCAAGCTCGACCGGAAGCTCTCGGACAAGCGCATCTTCCCGGCCGTCGACGTCGACGCCTCCAGCACCCGCAAGGAGGAGATCCTGCTGGGCAGCGAGGAGTTGGCCATCGTCTGGAAGCTCCGCCGGGTGCTGCACGCGCTCGACTCGCAGCAGGCGATCGAGCTGCTGCTGGACAAGATGAAGCAGACCAAGTCGAACGCCGAGTTCCTGATGCAGATCGCCAAGACGACCCCCGGGTCCGGCGACTGACAGTAGGTAACCGGTAGGCAGGCACAGAACCCTGGATCGCGCGAGCGGTCCAGGGTTCTGCGTTTGTTCCAGAGTTGGGACACCTTGGACCTTTTTGATCATGTTGTCCGATTTACTCTGGATCGTATGGCCGAGCACAAGAGGGTTACGAGTCGCCGCCGCAGGCTGCTGCGGACGGCCGCGTGCGCGTTCGCCGCGCTGGTCGTCCTCGGTGCCGGAGCCGCCGGCTACGCGTACTTCAAGCTCAACGGCAACATCAAGAGCGTCGACATCGACGCCCGGCTGGGCACCGCCCGGCCGCCCGCCGCCACCGACGGATCGTTCAACCTGCTGGTGCTCGGCTCGGATTCGCGGGCCGGCGGCAACGGCGCCCTGGCCGGCGGGGACACCGGCGACACCGCCCGCTCGGACACCGCGATGGTGGTGCACGTCAACCAGGACCACTCGCGCGCCGACATCGTCTCGATCCCCCGCGACACCCTGGTCGCCCGGCCCGACTGCACCGACGCGAGCGGCAGGGCGGCGGCCGGCGCCAAGCGGGCCATGTTCAACAGCGCCTACGAGACCGGCGGCGCCGCGTGCGCCGTCAAGACCACCGAGCAGCTGACCGGCCTGCGGATGGACCACTACGTCGAGATCGACTTCGCCGGCTTCGCCCGGGTCGTGGACGCGATAGGCGGGGCCACCGTGACCACCTCGGTGGCCATCCACGACAAGGACAGCGGGCTGGACCTGCCGGCCGGCGAGCACCACCTGGGCGGCGAGCAGGCGCTGGCCTTCGTCCGGACCCGGCACGGGGTCGGCGACGGCAGCGACCTCGGCCGGATCGAGCTCCAGAAGCAGATGGTGAAGTCGCTGCTCCAGCAGGCCGGCGGGATCGGGCTCTTCTCCAACCCGGTCAAGCTCTGGTCGCTCGGCGACACCCTCACCCGCAGCATCACCACCGACTCGGCGCTGGCCTCGGTGAACTCCCTGGTGGGCCTGGCCGAGGAGCTGAAGGGGATCGGCCCGGACCAGCTCACCATGGCCACCCTGCCGGTCGTGACGGCCCCCGGCGACGCCAACCGCGTGATAGAGCAGCAGCCGCAGGCCGGACAGCTGTGGGCGGCCCTGAAGGCCGACCAGCCGCTCCCGCCGGGCGTCCTGGGCGACCAGCCCGTCAATCCCGCCCAGGCGACCCCCACGGCCCCGCCGAAGGCGCCCACGGCCCCCGCGAAGGCGGCCACGCCCCCGGCCAAGGCTCCCAAGGCCCCCACGGGCGCCGCGGGTACCGCCAAGCCGTCGCCGAAGGCCACCGCGGACCGCTGATCCGGGCCCGGAATATCCCGGGGCGCGACCCGGTTTGGGAAGAAGCGGCCGGTCCTGGCAGACTGGTACGTCGGTCCCGGTTCACGTGCGGCATTCCTGCCGCCGACCCGGTGCCCTCCCGAACCTAGGAGATCCCCTTGAAGCCCAACGTCCACCCCGAGTACGTGGTCACCAATGTGACCTGCACCTGCGGCGCCGAGTTCACCACCCGCTCGACCGAGACCAGTGGCGTGATCCGCGCCGAGGTCTGCTCGCAGTGCCACCCGTTCTACACCGGCAAGCAGAAGATCCTCGACACCGGTGGCCGCGTGGCCCGCTTCGAGGCCCGCTTCGGCAAGCAGCACAGCGCGAAGGCCTAGCGCTCCCTCGGCGCCGGTTTCCGGTGCCCCCGTACTTGTTCCGGGGGCGCTGGGGACCGGCGCCGTTCGCGTCCCACGGCGTGTGAACGCCGCGGCGGCCGCGCCCCGGCGCCCTCTGCGCCACCCACTCCACCGGTTCTCACGGGAAGAAGGCCCACTCCATGTTCGAGGCAGTCGAAGAGCTCCTCGTCGAGCACGCCGCCCTCGAAACGAGGCTGGCCGACCCGGCGGTCCATTCGGACCAGGCGAACGCCCGCAAGCTGGCCAAGCGCTACGCCGAGCTGACCCCGATCACCCGGGTGTACCGCGCCTGGCGGCAGGCCGGCGAGGACATCGAGGCCGCTCGTGAACTCGCCGCCGAGGACCCGGACTTCATCGCCGAGGTGAAGGACTCCGAGGCCCGCCGCGAGGTGCTGACCGAGGAGCTGCGCCTGCTGCTCGTGCCGCGGGACCCGAACGACGAGAAGGACGTCATCCTCGAGGTCAAGGCGGGTGAGGGCGGCGAGGAGTCCGCGCTGTTCGCCGGCGACCTGCTGCGGATGTACCTGCGCTTCGCCGAGCGGGTCGGCTGGAAGACCGAGATCATCGACTCCAACGAGTCCGACCTCGGCGGCTACAAGGACGTCGCGGTGGCCGTGAAGACCCGGGGCGGCACCGAGCCCGGCCAGGGCGTCTGGGCCCGGCTGAAGTACGAGGGCGGCGTGCACCGCGTGCAGCGCGTCCCCGCCACCGAGTCCCAGGGCCGCATCCACACCTCCGCGGCGGGCGTGCTGGTCACCCCCGAGGCGGAGGAGGTCGAGGTCGAGATCGTCGCCAACGACCTGCGGATCGACGTGTACCGCTCCTCCGGCCCCGGCGGCCAGTCGGTCAACACCACCGACTCGGCGGTCCGGATCACCCACCTGCCGACCGGTATCGTGGCGTCCTGCCAGAACGAGAAGAGTCAGCTGCAGAACAAGGAGCAGGCGATGCGCATCCTGCGTTCGCGGCTGCTGGCCGCCGCGCAGGAGGAGGCCGAGCGGGAGGCCTCCGACGCGCGCCGCAGCCAGGTCCGCACGGTGGACCGCTCCGAGCGGATCCGGACGTACAACTACCCCGAGAACCGCATCTCGGACCACCGCACGGGCTTCAAGTCGTACAACCTGGACCAGGTCCTGGACGGCGACCTGAACGCGGTGATCCAGTCCTGCGTCGACGCGGACGCGGCGGCCAAGCTCGCCGCGGCCCAACAGAACTGAGACCGGCGAACCGGCCGGAGCGCAGAAACAAGAGGTCGTACGGATGAACCTGCTGCTCGCCGAGGTGGCCCAGGCCACCCAGCGGTTGGCCGCGGCCGGCGTGCCGTCGCCGCGCTTCGACGCGGAGGAGCTCGCCGCCCACGTCCACAACGTGAAGCGCAGCCAGCTGCACACCGTCAAGGACGGCGACTTCGACGCCCGCTACTGGGAGGCCGTCTCCCGGCGCGAGGCGCGCGAACCGCTGCAGCACATCACCGGTCGGGCGTTCTTCCGCTATCTGGAGCTGGAGGTCGGCCCCGGGGTCTTCGTGCCCCGGCCGGAGACCGAGTCGGTCGTCGAGTGGGCGATAGACGCGGTCCGGGACATGGACGTCGCCGAGCCGCTGGTGGTCGACCTCTGCTCCGGCTCCGGCGCCATCGCGCTCGCCCTCGCCCAGGAGCTGCCGCGCTCCACCGTGCACGCCTTCGAGCTGGACGAGGGCGCGCTCCAGTACACCCGGCGCAACATCGAGGCGAGCTCCGACCGGGCCCGGGTCACCCTGCACGCGGGCGACGCCACCCGGGCCTTCGAGGACGACCGCTCCTGGGACGGCCGCTTCGACCTGGTGATCTCCAACCCGCCGTACATCCCGCTCACCGAGTGGGAGTACGTCGCCCCCGAGGCCCGCGACCACGACCCGCAGATGTCGCTGTTCTCCGGCGAGGACGGCCTGGACACCATCCGGGGCATCGAACGGGTCGCGGCCAGGCTGCTGCGCCCCGGCGGGGCCGTGGTGATCGAGCACGCCGACACCCAGGGCGGCCAGGTCCCGTGGATCTTCAACGAGGAGGGCGGCTGGACGGACGCGGCCGACCACCGCGACCTCAACAACCGCCCGCGGTTCACAACAGCCCGAAGGGCGTCGTTGTGACGATCGAGCAGAGCACAACGGCCCGAAGGGCGTCGTTGTGACCACCACACGGACCGCGACGGCCCGAACGGCGTCGTCGTGACCGGCAAGCAGAGCAGCACGGCCGTCCGAACGGCCGCGCTGTGAACGACCAGCGCCGTGGCCCGCACGGCCGCGCTGTCATGAGTCATCTCGGAAGGGGACCGCACCGATGAGCCGCCGCTACGACTGTGCCGACGCCGGGGACCGCGCCACCGGTCTGCGCGAGGCCGCCTCGGCCATCCGCCGCGGCGAACTCGTCGTGCTGCCCACCGACACCCTCTACGGGGTCGGCGCCGACGCCTTCTCACCGGAGGCCGTCGCCGCGCTGCTGGAGGCCAAGGGCCGCGGCCGCAACATGCCCTCGCCCGTCCTGGTCGGCTCGCCGACCACCCTGCACGGCCTGGTCACCGACTTCTCCGAGCAGGCCTGGGAGCTGGTCGACGCCTTCTGGCCCGGCGGTCTCACCCTGGTCGCCAGGCACCAGCCCTCGCTGCGCTGGGACCTCGGCGACACCCGGGGCACCGTCGCCGTCCGGATGCCGCTGCACCCGGTCGCGATCGAGCTGCTGAACACCACCGGCCCGCTCGCCGTCTCCAGCGCCAACCGGACCGGCGGCCCCTCCCCGTCCACCTGCGACGAGGCCCAGCAGCAGCTCGGCGACGCCATCTCCGTCTACCTGGACGGCGGCACGGCCGACCACGCCACCGCCTCCTCCATCGTCGACGTCACGGGCAAGGTCCCGGTCCTGCTGCGGGCCGGCGCGATCAGCGCCGAGCAGCTGAGGGAGGTCGTTCCCGACCTGGAGGCCGGCAGTTGACGGCCGCCTCCCTCCATGCCGGGCCCGGCATATCGCCGTACCTGAGCGTGGGCCCGAGGCCCCTGGACCACTTTCGGATCCTGTTCGTCTGCACCGGGAACATCTGCCGCTCGCCGATCGCCGAGCGGCTCACCCGGCGTGAGCTGGACACCCGGCTGAGCCCCCGGGTGGCCGGGCGCATCCTGGTGGAGAGCGCCGGCACCTGGGGCCACGTGGGCGCGCCGATGGAGGACCACGCCGCGACCGTGCTGGACGAGTACGGCGCGGACAGCGGCGGCTTCGCCGGGCGCGAGCTGCTGGACGAGCACGTGGTCGAGGCCGACCTGGTGCTCACCGCCACCCTGGACCACCGCGCCCAGGTGATCTCGATGGGCCACGAGGCGGGGCTGCGCACCTTCACGCTGAAGGAGTTCACCCGGCTGGTGCGCACGATCGACCCGGGCACCCTGCCCGACCCGCGCCGCGGCGCCGACGTCACCGAGCGGGCCCGCGCGCTGGTCCGGGCCGCCGCCGCGCTGCGCGGCTGGCTGCTGGCGGCCAGCCCGGAGTCGGACGAGGTCCACGACCCGTACGGCGCGCCGATCGGCATGTTCCGCAACTGCGGCGAGGAGATATTCCACGCGGTGGACCCGGTGGTCACCGCGCTCACCGGCGTCCCCGCGCTCCACTGACGGCCCGCACCCTCACCTGCGACGGCGCCGGCACCCCCCGTCCGGCCCCCGGCCGGGTGCACCGCCACCGCGTCGGCAGGCCTTGCACGGCACCCGGTCCTACGCTGGAGGGACCGCCCCCAGCCTTCGGCCGGGAGGTGCCCGCAACCCGACGCCGCCGGGAGCCCCGCCATGACCGTCACCGATGCCGCGACCGGCTCCTCCGCGACGACCGGGCGCCGGTGGGCGTCCGAGGCGCTCTACCGGGCCGATCCGCAGCTGGCCGACCTGCTCGCCGCCGAGTCCGAACGGCGGGCCGAAACGATCCAGCTGCTGGCGGGGGAGAACCTCACCACCCCGGCGGTGCTGGCGGCCCTGGGCGGCCCGCTGATCGACAAGTACGCCGAGGGCTACCCGGGCAGGCGCCACCACACCGGCTGCGCGCTGGCGGACGCCGCCGAGCTGCTGGCGATCGACCGGGCCCGTGAGCTGTTCGCCGCCCCGCACGCCAACGTCCAGCCTCGGTCGGCCACTTCGGCGATGCTGGCGACCTACGCGGCGCTGCTGCGGCCCGGCGACGCGGTGCTGGCGATGTCGCTGGAGCACGGCGGCCACCTCAGCTGCGGCTCGCGGGCCAACTTCTCCGGCCGCTGGTTCGAGTTCGTCGGGTACGGGGTCCGGGAGGACGACGGCCTGATCGACCTCGACCAGGTCCGCGAGCTGGCCCGCCTGCACCGCCCGAAGGCGATCGTGGCCGGGTCCATCTCCCACCCCCGGCACCCGGACTGGGCCGCCTTCCGGGAGATCGCCGACGAGGTGGACGCCTATCTGATCGCCGCCGCCGCGCAGACCACCGGCCTGATCGCGGCGGGTGTGGCCCCCTCCCCGGTGCCCTACGCGGACGTCACGGTGGCCGCCACCCACAAGCTGCTGCGCGGCCCGCGCGGCGGTCTGCTGCTGTCCACCGCCGAGCTGGCCGAGCGGATCGACCGGGCGGTGTTCCCGTTCAGCCAGGGCGGCGCGGCGATGAACGAGGTCGCCGGCAAGGCGGTCGCGCTGGCCGAGGCGGCCACCCCCGGGTACCGCGGGTACGCCCACCGCACGGTGGCGGGGGCGCGGGTGCTGGCGGCAGGGCTCGCGGCGGCCGGAATGCGCCTGTTGACCGGCGGTACCGACACCCATCTGGTGACCGCCGACGTCGGTCCGCTCGGTGTCAGCGGCGCCGAGGCCGAACGCCGGTGCGCCTCGGTCGGACTCCTGCTCGGCAAGTGCGCGCTGCCCTACGACCCGGCGCCGCCCGCGGAGACCTCCGGGATCCGGCTCGGCACCGGCACCGTCACCACGCAGGGCATGGGCGAGGTGGAGATCGCCGAGATCGCCGAGCTGATCGGACGGGTGCTCGGCGGGGGTACGGACGCCCGGACCGGGGCGCGCGTCCGGGAGCTGGCGGCGGCCTTCGCCGGGCGCGGGTGAACACGCGACCGGGATCCCTACCCTCCAGGGCGAACCGCGATGCACATCCGGGGCGTCCGACTCAATAAGGTGTGTGCCGTGGCGACGCACCTCGAATCCCGGACAAGCGCGGGAGTACCTTCGGTACTCACCCGTCGGACAGTGACGCAGGAGGCCAGTGGTGCGTGAGTATCTGCTGGTGCTGTTCTGCACCGCGGCCGTCACCTACCTGCTGACCGGCCCGGTCCGGAAGTTCGCGATCGCGGCCGGCGCGATGCCGCCGGTGCGCGCCCGTGACGTGCACCGCGAGCCCACGCCCCGGCTCGGCGGCATCGCGATGTTCGGGGGCCTGTGCGCGGGCATCCTGGTCGCCTCCCAGCTCGACAACCTCAGCAAGGTGTTCTCCCAGGGCACCGACATCCGGGCGCTGCTCTCCGGTGCCGGGATCATGTGGCTGCTCGGCGTGCTCGACGACAAGTGGGGCGTGGACGCCCTGGTGAAGCTCGGCGGCCAGATGATCGCCGCCGGTGTGATGGTCTGGCAGGGCGTCACGGTGATCACCCTGCCGGTGCCCGGGGTCGGCGCGGTCGCGGTGAGCCCCACCCAGGGCATGGTCATCTCGGTCACCATGGTCGTCGTCATGGTCAACGCGGTGAACTTCATCGACGGCCTGGACGGCCTGGCCGGCGGCATGGTCTGCATCGCCGCGATCGCCTTCTTCCTGTACTCCTACCGGCTCTGGTACGGCTACACGATCACCGACGCGGCCCCCGCCGTGCTGTTCAGCGTGCTGCTGATCGGCATGTGCCTGGGCTTCCTGGCGCACAACGTGCACCCGGCCCGGATCTTCATGGGCGACTCGGGATCGATGATGCTCGGCCTGATGCTGGCGGTGGCCGCGATCTCCATCACCGGCCGCGTCGACCCGGACCTCATCACCAGCGAGACCGGTTCGCAGACCGCCACCGTGCACGCGTTGGTCCCGATCTACATCCCGCTGCTGCTGCCGCTGACCGTCATCGCGCTGCCGCTGGCCGACCTGCTGCTCGCCGTGGTCCGCCGCACCTGGGCCGGCCAGTCGCCGTTCGCCGCCGACAAGCGGCACCTGCACCACCGGCTCCTCCAGGTCGGCCACTCGCACAGCCGGGCCGTCCTGATCATGTACTTCTGGGCCGCGCTGATCGCCTTCGGCACCGTCGCCTTCTCGGTCACCAACACCGGCCGCACGGTGGTGCTGACGCTGGCCGGGCTCTGCCTGGTCGGCCTGGTGGTGCTGCTCACCCCGCGGTTCCGCCCGCGCGCCCCGCGTGCGGTGCAGGCCTTCGTCCCGCCGCGCTACCGCCGCCGCACCCCGGCCAGGGCGGTCGCCCCGGCGCCCGGGAGCGAGTCCGCCGCGACCGCGCCGGCCTCCGAGCCGATGGCCGAGCTGTCCGCCAAGGACAAGGAACTGCTCGGCGGCCTGGGCAAGGGGTCCTCGGCGGTCGGCGGCCGCGCGCGCGGTCCGCACCGCGACTAGGCCCTGTCCGGCCGATCTTGCCGGGCGGGCCCAGGCCGGACGCGGGCGCCCGGTTGGCCTACGCATTAGGCTGATGCGGCGTCAAGATGCTTCACCCGTACGGCGGCACCGTTAGGCCGCCAGTGTGACAGGTGCCACACATTCATGGTAAAGCTCTCATCAAATAGTTTGTGATACCGTTCACGAGTACCGAGAACACGCCGAAAGACCTCACAGGTGGATGACTTCCGTCCCTGGTCGGTCTCCCTCGACGGCCCCGTCGTCAGACGGCCGGCCCGCGGCGGCCTCTCGGTCCGGTGCCACCCACCACGTTCTGTGCCCGTCCCCCCGCCACATCGACATGCCGCCGGAGTTGCCGACATGCCGTCCAACGACGCCCGGATCCTCCGAGGCGCCGCGATCCCCACTGCGGTCGCCGGAGTCATCGCGATGGCGATCTCCCTCGCCGTCGCGGGCACCAAGGGGTTGCTCGGCGCTCTCTTCGGAACGCTGCTGGTGATGGCCTTCTTCAGCTTCGGCCAGGTCGCCCTCGACCGGCTGACCAGGAACAACCCGCACATCATGATGGCCGCGGCGCTCCTGGTCTACACGACGCAGATCCTGCTGGTGGGCATCGTCCTCGCGGTCTTCAAGGACACCGAGCTCTTCAACCGCCAGGCCTTCGCCTTCACCCTGCTCGGCTGCGCGCTGATCTGGACCGGCTTCCAGGTCCGCGGTGCGCTCAAGGCCAAGACCTTCTACGTCGACCCGGACGCCTCCGAAAACAAGGCCGACAAGCCTTCGGACTCGGGGCGTCAACAGTGACGAGCCCGGACTGTCCCCCCAACGAGGGGGGCGGTGTTTATGCCGCACTGACGGGCTGCTATCGTCCGTCGCAACAACGGAACACGGGAAGAGGCCTGGCCTGTCCGAGTCATGGACGGATCGCCCCCCGGATCCGCGAAGTCTTCGATGATCCCTCTGCGGTGCGCCGCACTGCTGCGCGGGGTCGGCGAGATACCCATCAAGTTTCAGTGCCGCTCCGTGGCCGCAGGCCACGCCGACACACCGAGGTTGCCGTAACCATGCGTCACGACGAAGGAGTCCGTGGTGAGTGCTGAACTCACGTCCCTCGCCTCAGGCAGTTGCCACTTCGGGGACGCTGGCTGCGGCTTCCCGGCCCCGGGCCTGAACGAGTTCCAGTTCGAGCCGATCTTCACGATCGGCAGCATCGAGTTCAACAAGCCGATGCTGCTGTCGTTCATCGTCTCCTTCCTGGTGGTCGCCTTCTTCTGGGCCGCCTTCGCCAAGCCGCGAGTGGTGCCCGGCAAGATGCAGCTGGTCGGTGAGATCGGCTACGACTTCGTCAAGCGGTCCATCGTGCTGGAGACGATCGGCAAGAAGGGCGAGAAGTACGTCCCGATGCTCGTCTCGATGTTCTTCTTCATCTGGATGATGAACATCATGTCGATCATCCCCTTCGCCCAGTTCCCGGTGATGGCGGCGATCGCGTTCCCGGCCGGCCTCGCGGCGATCGTCTGGGTCACGTACATGACCCTGACCTTCAAGAAGCACGGCTTCGTCGGCGGTCTGAAGAACCTCTGCTGGCCCTCGGGCATCCCCGGCTGGGTCATGTTCATCCTGGTGCCGATCGAGTTCTTCTCGAACGTTCTCGTGCGCCCCTTCACGCTCGCGGTCCGAGCCTTCGCGAACATGTTCGCGGGCCACCTGCTGATCGTGATGTTCTCCATCGCCTCCTGGTACCTGCTCAGCCCGACCCTGGGCGCGCTCTACGGCTCGGTCTCCTTCGTGGTGACCATCGCGCTGACCGCCTTCGAGCTGCTGGTCCAGTTCCTGCAGGCCTACATCTTCGTGATGCTGGCCAGCAGCTACATCGCCGGTGCCCTCGAAGAGGCGCACTGAGCCAGGGGGCCTTCGGCCCTCCCTGAACCAACCTCCCGGATCGCCCGGTGGCCAATCACCACCGGTTCACCACCCTGCAAAGGACAACTGCAATGAGCTTCCTCGCTGAGGGCACTGTCTACGGTTCCGTCGCTTCCATCGGCTACGGCCTCGCCGCGATCGGCCCCGGCATCGGCGTCGGTCTCATCTTCGGTAACGGTGTCCAGGCCATGGCCCGTCAGCCCGAGGCCGCGGGCCTGATCCGCTCCAACATGTTCATCGGCTTCGCGCTGACCGAGGCGCTGGCCCTCATCGGCATCGTCATGCCGTTCGTCTTCGGCAACAAGTAATCCCGCCGCAGACCCTTTCGAGGAAGGTCCAGATATGAGCATGGGCATTGTGGCTCAGCTTGCGCAGGAGGAGGAGAAGATGAATCCTCTCCTCCCCGCGTGGCCGGAGATCATCATCGGCCTGCTCTGCTTCTTCATCGTCTTCGGCCTGCTCGGCAAGAAGCTCCTCCCCAGCATCGAGAAGGTGCTGTCGGAGCGCCGGGACGCGATCGAGGGCGGCATGGAGCGGGCGGAGACCGCTCAGGCTGAGGCCCAGGCCCTGCTTGAGCAGTACCGGGCCGAGCTCGCCGAGGCGCGGCACGAGGCTGCTCGGATCGTCGAGCAGGCGCGCGAGCAGGGTGCTGCCCAGCTCGGCGAGATGCGCGAGGAGGGCCAGCGTCAGCGCGAGGCCATCGTCGCCGCCGGTCACGCCCAGATCGAGGCCGACAAGAAGCAGGCGACTGCCGCCCTGCGCCAGGACGTGGGTTCGCTCGCTTCGCAGCTGGCCTCCCGCATCGTGGGTGAGTCCCTTGAGGACCACACCCGGCAGAGCGGCGTGATTGACCGCTTCCTGGACGAGCTGGAGGCCAAGGCCGCCGTTGCTCAGGGTGCGGCCAAGTGATCGGCGCAAGCCGCGAGGCCCTCGCCGCCGGGCGGCAGAACCTCGAAAGCCTGACCGACTCCACCTCGGTGGACGCGGTCAAGCTCGCCGAGGAGCTCACCGCCGTCACGGTCCTCCTGGACCGTGAGGTGTCGCTGCGCCGCGTCCTGACCGACCCGTCCCGGTCGGGCCAGGACAAGGCCCAGCTGGTCTCCTCGCTGCTGGCCGGCCAGGTCTCCGGCGAGACGGTGGACCTGGCCTCCGGCCTGGTCCGCTCCCGCTGGTCGGGCTCGCGCGACCTGGTGGACGCCACCGAGGAGCTGGCCGCGTACGCCGAGGTCATCGCCGCCGAGAAGGCCGGTGTCCTGGACGACGTCGAGGACGAGCTCTTCCGGTTCGGCCGGGTGGTGAGCGGCTCGCACGAGCTGCGCTCCGCGCTGACCGAGCCCAAGGCCGGCACCGCCTCCAAGGCGGAGCTGATCAAGAAGCTGCTCGGCGGCCGCGCCAACGCGGGCACCGTCCGGCTGGTCACGGCCCTGGTCACCCACCCGCGTGGCCGTAGCCTTGAGCAGGGCCTGGAGTCCTACTCGCGGCTCGCCGCGGCGCGGCGCGGTCGCGTGGTGGCCCTGGTCACCACCGCGGTGCCGCTTTCGGACGGCCAGAAGGAGCGCCTGTCGGGCTCGCTGGCCCGGCTCTACGGCCGCCAGGTGCACCTGAACATCGACGTCGACCCCCAGGTCGTCGGCGGTGTCCGGGTCGAGATCGGTGACGAGATCATCGACGGCACCGTGTCGAGCCGCCTCGAAGGCGCTCGCCAGTCGCTCGAAGGCTGAGCACCCCGAAGCACATCCGACCCTCGGTCGGGAACCGGCTCCACCGGAGCCGGCAAATCGTACGGCCGGTTCGAGAGACCCGGCCGAGAGTCGAATACTTGCGGCCCTCAATGGCGGGCCGAGGATCGCAAACTAGGAGAGCAGGGAAGCCTGATGGCGGAGCTTACGATCCGTCCGGAGGAGATCCGGGACGCGCTGGCCGACTTTGTCCAGTCGTACCAGCCGGACGCCGCCTCGCGTGAAGAGGTCGGCACGGTTACTGACGCGGCGGACGGTATCGCGCATGTCGAGGGCCTGCCCTCGGTCATGGCGAACGAGCTGCTGAAGTTCGAGGACGGCACGCTCGGCCTCGCGCTGAACCTCGACACCCGTGAGATCGGTGTCGTCATCCTCGGCGAGTTCGGCGGCATCGAGGAGGGCCAGACGGTGCGCCGCACCGGCGAGGTCCTCTCCGTGCCGGTCGGCGACGGCTACCTCGGCCGCGTCGTGGACCCGCTGGGCAGCCCGATCGACGGTCTGGGCGACATCGCCGCGACCGGTCGTCGTGCCCTGGAGCTGCAGGCTCCGGGCGTCATGGCCCGCAAGTCGGTCAAGGAGCCGCTGCAGACCGGCATCAAGGCCATCGACGCGATGACCCCGATCGGCCGCGGCCAGCGCCAGCTGATCATCGGCGACCGCCAGACCGGCAAGACCGCGGTGGCCGTCGACACGATCATCAACCAGCGTGACAACTGGCGCTCGGGCGACCCGAAGAAGCAGGTCCGCTGCATCTACGTCGCCGTGGGCCAGAAGGGCTCCACCATCGCGTCCGTTCGCGGCGCCCTGGAGGAGGCCGGCGCGCTGGAGTACACCACGATCGTGGCTGCTCCCGCCTCCGACCCGGCCGGCTTCAAGTACCTCGCCCCGTACACCGGCTCGGCCATCGGCCAGGAGTGGATGTACGACGGCAAGCACGTCCTCATCATCTTCGACGACCTGTCGAAGCAGGCCGAGGCGTACCGCTCCGTCTCCCTGCTGCTGCGCCGCCCGCCGGGCCGCGAGGCCTACCCGGGTGACGTCTTCTACCTGCACTCCCGCCTGCTGGAGCGCTGCGCCAAGCTGAACGACGCGCTCGGCGGCGGCTCGATGACCGGTCTGCCGATCATCGAGACCAAGGCGAACGACGTCTCGGCGTACATCCCGACCAACGTCATCTCCATCACCGACGGCCAGTGCTTCCTGGAGTCCGACCTGTTCAACGCCGGCATCCGCCCGGCCGTGAACGTCGGTATCTCGGTCTCCCGCGTCGGTGGCTCCGCCCAGATCAAGGCCATGCGCTCGGTCGCCGGCCGTCTGCGCCTGGACCTCGCCCAGTACCGTGAGCTGGAGGCCTTCGCCGCCTTCGGTTCCGACCTGGACGCGGCCTCCAAGGCCCAGCTGGAGCGCGGTGCGCGCATGGTCGAGCTGCTGAAGCAGGGCCAGTACCAGCCGTTCCCGGTCGAGGAGCAGGTCGTCTCCATCTGGGCCGGCACCACCGGCAAGCTGGACGACGTCCCGGTGGCGGACATCCGCCGCTTCGAGCGCGAGTTCCTGGACCACGTGCGTCTGCAGCACAAGGACCTGCTCGCCGGCATCGTCGAGACCGGTCTGCTGGCCGAGGGCACCACCGACGCGCTGACCACCGCGATCGACGCCTTCAAGCAGGGCTTCACCACCGCCGACGGCAAGCTGCTCGGCGAGCAGGCCTGAGTCCGGTAGCGAGGGAAAGGACGTAACGACCCATGGGAGCACAGCTTCGGGTCTACAAGCGCCGGATCCGCTCTGTCACCGCGACGAAGAAGATCACCAAGGCGATGGAGATGATCTCCGCGTCGCGCATCGTCAAGGCGCAGCGCGCGGTGGCCGCCTCCACTCCGTACGCCGATGAGCTCACCCGGGCGGTGACGGCGGTGGCCACCCGGTCCAACGCCAAGCACCCGCTCACCACCGAGAACCCGAACGCCTCGCGTGCCGCCGTCCTGCTGGTGACGGCGGACCGCGGCCTGGCGGGCGGTTACTCGACCAACGCCATCAAGCAGGCGGTCGTCCTCAGCGCGAAGCTTCGCGCCGAGGGCAAGGACGTGGTGACGTACATCGTCGGCCGCAAGGGTGTCTCGTACTACAACTTCCGTGACCTCTCGGTCACGGGGTCGTGGACGGGCTTCTCCGACAAGCCGACGTACGGTGACGCGAAGATCGTGGCGGCCGACCTGATCGAGGCCTTCACGGCCGAGACCGGCGGCGTGGACGAGCTGCACCTCGTCTCCACCAAGTTTGAGTCCATGCTGACCCAGACCGCGGTGGACGCCCGCCTGCTGCCGCTGAAGCTCGACGAGGTCGAGCTCAGCGACCAGTCGAAGGCGAAGCACGAGATCTTCCCGTTGTACGACTTCGAGCCGTCGGCGGAGGGCGTCCTCGACGCACTGCTGCCGCGGTACGTCGAGAGCCGGATCTACAACGCGCTGCTGCAGTCGGCCGCCTCCGAGCACGCCGCACGCCGGCGCGCGATGAAGAGCGCGACGGACAACGCCGGAGAGCTCATCAAGTCGCTCACGCGGCTTGCCAACTCGGCCCGTCAGGCCGAGATCACCCAGGAAATCAGCGAGATCGTCGGCGGTGCCAACGCCCTCGCCGACGCTAGCCGCGGGAGCGAATGAGAATGACCACCACTGTTGAGCCGACCACGGCGACGGGCCGCGTCGCGCGGGTCATCGGCCCGGTCGTCGACGTGGAGTTCCCCGTCGACGCGATTCCGGAGATGTACAACGCCCTTCACGTCGAGGTCGAGAACCCCGACGGCTCGGGCAAGAAGACCCTGACCCTCGAGGTCGCCCAGCACCTCGGCGACGGCATGGTCCGCGGCATCTCGATGCAGCCGACCGACGGCCTGGTCCGCGGCACGCAGGTCAGCGACACCGGCTCCGCCATCTCGGTGCCGGTCGGCCAGATCACCAAGGGCAAGGTCTTCAACGCCCTCGGTGAGGTGCTGAACGTCGACAAGGGCGAGTTCGAGTCCCAGGTCGAGGTCCGCTGGCCGATCCACCGCAAGGCCCCGGACTTCAAGGACCTCGAGTCCAAGACCGAGATGTTCGAGACCGGCATCAAGGTCATCGACCTTCTCACCCCGTACGTCACGGGTGGCAAGATCGGTCTGTTCGGTGGTGCCGGTGTCGGCAAGACCGTTCTGATCCAGGAGATGATCTACCGCGTCGCCGAGAACTTCGGTGGTGTGTCGGTGTTCGCCGGCGTCGGCGAGCGCACCCGTGAGGGCAACGACCTCATCGACGAGATGGTCGACTCGGGCGTTCTGGACAAGACCGCGCTGGTCTTCGGCCAGATGGACGAGCCGCCGGGCACCCGTCTGCGCGTCGCGCTCTCCGCGCTGACCATGGCGGAGTACTTCCGTGACGTCGAGAAGCAGGACGTGCTCCTCTTCATCGACAACATCTTCCGGTTCACCCAGGCCGGTTCCGAGGTGTCGACCCTGCTCGGCCGTATGCCCTCCGCGGTGGGCTACCAGCCGAACCTGGCCGACGAGATGGGCCTCCTCCAGGAGCGCATCACCTCGACCCGCGGTCACTCGATCACCTCGATGCAGGCGATCTACGTCCCCGCGGACGACCTGACCGACCCGGCCCCGGCCACCACCTTCGCCCACCTGGACGCGACGACCGTTCTGTCGCGCCCGATCTCGGAGAAGGGCATCTACCCGGCCGTCGACCCGCTGGACTCGACGTCCCGCATCCTGGACCCGCGCTACATCGCGATGGACCACTACGACACGGCCATCCGTATCAAGGGGATCCTGCAGAAGTACAAGGACCTCCAGGACATCATCGCGATCCTCGGTATCGACGAGCTGAGCGAGGAGGACAAGATCACTGTCCACCGCGCCCGCCGTATCGAGCGCTTCCTCTCGCAGAACACCTACGTGGCGAAGCAGTTCACCGGTGTCGAGGGCTCGACCGTGCCGCTGTCGGAGACCATCGAGGCCTTCAACTCGATCGCCGACGGCAAGTACGACTCCATCCCGGAGCAGGCCTTCTTCATGTGCGGTGGCATCGAGGACCTGGAGCGCAACGCCGCCGAGCTGGCGAAGAAGTAATCGCGGCCGGTAGCAGCTGAGTGACCGTGAGGGGTGGGCCCCAGCCCTGGGACCCACCCCTCGCGTCGCATCGGCTGTGATTCAGGTCAAATCCGTGCCGCCGGTTTCATGCCGGAGGCGCGGGCCCGTTATTCTTACCGAAACTCCCGAGTAATCGGGCGTTGCATGAGCCTAGGAGCCCACGTTGGCTGAGCTGCACGTCGAGCTGGTCGCAGCCGACCGCAAGGTGTGGTCCGGTGCGGCCACCATCGTTGTCGCACGTACGGCCTCCGGTGACACCGGCATCATGCCGGGACACACCCCGGTGCTGAGCGTGCTGGAGACCGGTCCGGTCACCATCCGCACGGTGGGCGGCGGCACCGTTATCGCCGCCGTGCACGGAGGCTTCATCTCCTTCGCCGACAACAAGGTGTCTCTGCTCGCGGAGATCGCCGAGCTGGCGGACGAGATCGATGTCGCCCGTGCCGAGCGCGCGCTGGACAAGGCCAAGTCCGACCTGGACGAGCACGCCGAGCGGCGCGCCGAGGTGCGCCTGTTCGCGGCGCGCGGCCTCAAGGCCCACGCCTGAGCAAGCTTGACCCCGCAGTGGCGGGGTCGACCGACGGTCCCGGGGACGCGTGAGCGTGACCCCGGGACTGTCGTATCAGTTGGTAGGTCAACGCGGTCGCTTGATACGACCGATACGGGGAACGCGGGCAGCGAGGAGGTAGGTGAGCATGGTCCTCGCCCTTGTGGTGTGTGCGGCGGTCGTGGCACTGGGCGTGATCGGCCTGGTGGCCTTCGCGGTACGCCGCCGTGTCATCCAGCGGGTCGGCGGAACGTTCGACTGCAGCTACCGACTCAAAATGCCCGCCGACGCGTCGACGCAGCCCGACCTCGACGAGAACGGCAAACCCACCTCGGCCCCGGTCCCGCAGACCGATGGCAAGGGGTGGGTTTTTGGTATCGGCCGGTACAGCGGTGACTCCATCGAGTGGTTCCGGGTCTTCTCCTACGCCCCGCGCCCGCGCAAGGTGCTGCCCCGCCGGGAGATCGAGGTCCTCGGCCGGCGCTACCCCGAGGGCCAGGAGGAGCTCGCGCTGCTCTCCGGCTCGGTCGTGCTGCGCTGCCTGCACAACGGCGCCCCGCTGGAGCTCGCGATGAGCGACGACGCGCTGACCGGCTTCCTCGCCTGGCTGGAGGCCGCCCCGCCCGGGCAGAGGGTCAACGTCGCGTAGCGGCGGACCCTCGGGGTGGGGGTACCCCCGGCCGGAGGCTGGGGGAGGTCAACGTCGCGTAGCGGCACCCCCTCGGGGTGGGGGTACCCCCGGCCGGAGGCTGGGGGAGGTCAACGTCGCGTAGCGGCGGACCCTCGGGGTGGGGAGGTGCGAACACCGGTAGCGGAGGACCCCGGCCGGGGGTTAACGCGGCCTAACCCGGCTCGCTAGTCTTGGCGGCATGGTCAATCTGACGCGCATCTACACCCGTACCGGCGACGACGGCACCACCGCGCTCGGTGACATGAGCCGTACGACCAAGACCGACCCGCGGCTGGCCGCGTACGCCGACACCAACGAGGCCAACGCCGCGATCGGTGTGGCGATCGCGGCCGGCGGGCTCTCCGAGGACGTCTCCGCGGTGCTCACCCGGGTGCAGAACGACCTCTTCGACGTCGGTGCGGACCTGGCCACCCCGGTGGTGGAGGACCCGAAGTACCCGCCGCTGCGGGTGCTGGAGTCCTACATCGACAAGCTGGAGGAGGACTGCGACCGCTACCTGGAGCCGCTGGAGAAGCTGCGCAGCTTCATCCTCCCCGGCGGCACCGCGGGCGCCGCGTACCTGCACCTGGCCTGCACGGTGGTGCGGCGGGCCGAGCGGTCCACCTGGGCGGCCATCGACGAGCACGGGGACACCGTCAACCCGCTGACCGCCAAGTACCTCAACCGGCTGTCCGACCTGCTGTTCATCCTGGCCCGTACGGCCAACATGGAGCAGGGCGACGTGCTCTGGGTGCCGGGCGAGAACCGCTAGGCCCTGTCCGGTCAGGAGTCCCGGCCGACCAGCTGGCCGTCCTCGACGGCGGCGCCGGCCGGGGCCTGCTTGGGCCAGATCGAGTAGCAGGCGGCGACGATCACGTTGACCACGGCCGCGATGCCCAGCCGCAGGTACCAGCCGGTGAAGTCGCCGAAGTGGGCGGCGCCGGCGGAGAGCGGGACCAGCGCGGTGATCAGGGTCAGGGTGATGCCGGCCGAGACCACCGTGCGCCCGCAGATCCGCCACTCGTGGCCGGCCCGCTCGGCGCCGTACTTCGGCGGGCCCTGCGGCTTGGGGCCGCCGGCGAAGCGGTACCGGAAGTGCCGGTCGGCCCAGCGCACCAGCGACGGCCCGTAGCCGATCGAGAAGCCCGCGTAGCCCGCCGCCAGCGCGTGCGTCCAGCTCGCGGTGGCCCCGCCGCGCAGGTCGAGCACGGTGAGGGCGAACAGCGTCAGGTCCACGGCGGGCAGCCCGACCAGCAGGACGGTGCTCAGGGTGCGCCGGCGCAGCAGGTAGCGGGCGGCCAGGCCGAGGGCGAGGAGGACCCAGAAGGCGACCTCGGCCGCGAGGATGAGGGTGACGATCATGGTGTGCTCCGGGACTCTCGGCGGTGCCTCCAGCCTCCCGGGTACGGGCGCGCCCGTCGTCGTCGCCGAAGGCGAGCCCGGCCTGCATCTTTCGGTGTACGACGTCTCCTCCCCGCACCGGAGCCGGGGGCCCGCCCGGAGATGATCTGATGGGGTGGTGCGCAGACCCACCCTCACCCCGCGGCAGGAGGACCGAGCGATCGCCCTCGGCGGCCTGCTCGGCGGCCTGCTGCTGATCGCGTTCAAGGTGTACGACCACTCCGAGGGCGTCCCGCGCTGGATGGTGCTGCCGCCGCTGCTGGCCACCGCCTGCCTGGAGCTGTTCCGCCGGACCCGTCCGATCCTGACGGTGGTGCTCGGCGGGGCGGTCTTCGCCGCGAGCATCTTCACCGGCGCGCTGATCGCGACCACCATCATGTACACCGACCTGCTCTACGCGAGCGTGGTCTACGGCAAGGCCCGGATGTCGCGGATCCTGCACCTGACCGGTGCCGGGTCGGTGGTGGTGCTGAGCAGCCTGGCCTTCCTCTACAGCGACGCCCCGACGGCGCTCGCGGTCGTGGTGATCACCGCACTGATCTTCCTCGGGCCGGTGTGGACCGGCGACCTGGTGCGCAGGCACCGCGAGGAGGCGGAGACCCAGCGGCTGCGGGCCGAACAGACCGCGCTGCTCTCCGAGATGGACCGGCGGGAGGCAGTCGTCGCCGAACGGGCCAGGATGGCAAGGGAGTTGCACGACGTGGTGGCCAACCACCTGTCGGCCATCGCGATCCACGCCACCGGCGCGCAGTCGGTGGCCCGCCGTCAGCGCCGGCCCGAGGACGACCCGCTGGTGGAGGCGCTGAGGGTGATCCGGGAGAACAGCGTCCAGGGATTGGCCGAAATGCGCCGCATGATCGGCCTGCTGCGGGACAGCGGCGGGGGAGAGGCCGACGAGTCCTATGCCGCGCCCGACCTGGACGCGGTCGACGCGTTGCTGGCCAAGGCCCGGGCGGCCGGGCAGGACGTCGGGCTGGACTTCGAGCTGGAGCAGAGCGGTGAGCGCGGCACGCTGGCGGTGCCGGTCGGGCTGGCGGCGTACCGGATCGTGCAGGAGTCGCTGACCAACACGCTCAAGCACGCCGGTCCGGGTACGGTCCGGGTGCGGCTGGAGTACCTGCCGCGGGAGCTGCGGATCGCCGTGGACAGCCCGTACCGCACCGGCGCCGGCCAGGCGCTGCCCGGTGCCCGGGCGGGCATGGTGGGGATGCGGGAGCGGGCCGGACTCCTCGGCGGCGACTTCGAGGCCGGCCCGCACGGGGAGCTGTGGAGCGTGCGCGCGGTACTGCCGCGCGCCTTGGTGACCGAGGAAGGCGAGGGCCGGGCATGACGATCCGGGTGCTGGTGGCCGAGGACCAGGCGGCCGTGCGGGCGGCGCTGGTGATGATCCTGAGCGCCGAACCGGACCTGGAGGTGGTCGGACAGGCCGCCGACGGGGAGGAGGCGGTGCGCCTCGCGCTGGAGCTGCGGCCCGACGTCGTCCTGATGGACGTGCAGATGCCCCGGCTGGACGGCGTCTCGGCGACCCGCGAGGTGGTGGCCGCCGGGGCGGCCCAGGTACTGGTGCTGACCACCTTCGACCTGGACGAGTACGTCTACGGCGCGCTGCGGGCCGGCGCGGCCGGGTTCCTGCTCAAGGACCTGGAGGCGGACACCCTGGTCGAGGGCATCCGCACGGTGGCCCGCGGGGACGGCATGCTGGCGCCCTCGGTGCTCAGGCGGCTGATCGGCACCTTCGCCCGTCCGGACCGCGCGGTGGGACCCGACGCGCGGGCGGCCGTCGCGGCGCTCACCCCGCGCGAGCGGGAGGTGCTGGCCTGCATCGGCGCCGGGCTGTCCAACGGCGAGATCGCGCGGCGGCTGGAGATGGCGGAGGCGACCACCAAGACGCACGTCAGCCGGATCCTGTCGAAGCTGGAGCTGCGCAGCCGGGTGCAGGCGGCGATCCTCGCGCAGGACCTCGGGCTGACGGTCTGATCGGGTGACCAGGTCGGGCACAGATCACACTCTCGAATGGCACCACGCGGGCCTGAAGGGCATTAGAGTCCGCGCATGAGCGACGCGGCTCCGAAGCGGGTGACCCCTGCCCTGAGCCGCCTTCAGGGCCCGCCCACAGGGCGGCGACGGCATCCGGGAGACCCAGCCATGAGCAATGCGTCCAGCCAGCAGATCGCCGTGATCGGCGCCGGCCTGATGGGGGCCGGCATCGCCCAGGTCTCCGCGCAGGCGGGGCACCCGGTGGTGCTGCGGGACGTCACCGACGAGGCGCTGCAGCGCGGCCTCGCCGGCATCCGCGCCTCGTACGACAAGTTCGTCGCCAAGGGCCGGCTGACCGCCGAGGACGCCGAGGCGGCGCTCGCCCGGATCACCACCACCACCGACCTGGGCGCGGTCGCCGAGGCCGACATCGTGGTCGAGGCGGTGTTCGAGCAGCTGGAGGTCAAGGAGGGCGTCTTCCGCGAGCTCGACAAGATCGCCAAGGACGGCGCGGTGCTGGCCTCCAACACCTCCGCCATCCCGATCACCCGGATCGCCGCCGCCACAGGGCGCCCCGAGTCCGTCGTCGGCGTGCACTTCTTCTCGCCGGTGCCGCTGATGAAGCTGGTCGAGCTGGTGCGCGGCTACAAGACCAGCGACGCGACGCTGGCCACCGTCCGCGCCTACGCCGAGGGCGTCGGCAAGGACGTCGTGGTGGTCAACCGCGACGTGGCCGGTTTCGTCACCACCCGCCTGATCACCGCCCTGGTCGTCGAGGCCGCAAAGCTGTACGAGTCGGGCGTCGCCACCGCCGAGGACATCGACACGGCCTGCCGTCTCGGCTTCGGCCACCCGATGGGCCCGCTGGAGACCGCCGACCTCACCGGCGTCGACATCCTGCTGCACGCCGCCCACAACATCTACGCCGAGACCCAGGACGAGAAGTTCGCCGCCCCTGAGATCATGGCCCGCATGGTCACGGCCGGTGACCTGGGCCGCAAGAGCGGCCGGGGCTTCTACCCCTACCCGGGCAAGTGATCCGCCCGCTCGGATGAGCAGGGCCGGGCCCGCGATCAGCGCATCGCGGGCCCGCCTCCGAGGGGGCGGGTGAGTTTCCTCACGCCGGGTGCCGCAGACGGGTGATTTGGGCGGTAATCGAGCGTAGGTGTGGGGAGTTACTGCGTATATTCCCTCGGACGAGTGAAGTTGCTTCAGATCTGGCCGGAACCAGCAACCTGCGGACCTGGTTCACCGTCAGATGAGGGGGAACCCGGCCCGGCACTGATGCCGCGGTCGGGCCCGGGCGCGGGGCCACGGCCCGCCCGGATGGACACACCCCGCCCCCGGACCCGGCGCGGCCGGGGCGGAACGATCCCGTACCAGGCCTGCCAGGCGGAGGAGGAGAGCATGCGCATCACCGGCGACCACACGGCGCTGGCCATCGAAGGCCGCCTCGACGTGCGCACCGCCGCCGACGCCCGTGCCCGCCTGCACCGGGCCGTCGACGGCGGCCGGGGCGACCTCGTCCTGGACCTCGCCCGGCTGGACTTCTGGGACGCCACCGGACTCGGCGTGATCATGGGCACCCACCGCCGGGCCGGCCGGATCGGCCGCCGACTGGTGCTGCGCTCCGTCCCGGCCCAGCTCCAGCGCCTGCTGGTGGCCACCAGGCTGCACCGCATCCTCGCCGTCGAGGGCATCACCGTCGACCACCTCGGTGCGACCCTGCCCGCCCTCGGGCCGGTCCTCTAACCCGGCCCGCACCGTCCAGCTCGGCCCGGCCCGGCCCGGCACCGCCCGGTCCCGGCGGCGGGCATCGCCCCTGGTCCGGCCGTCGGCCGCGGGCCCGGCCCGGACCGCCGCTGCACGGGTGGGGCCGGATGTGCGAGAGTCTGCCGTCAGAGAATTCGGCCGCCGGAGCCAGGTCCGGCTCCCTCCGGCCTTCGGCCGGGCGGGGGTCCGCCGACCGGAGGCCGGGGGCGCACCCCGGCACGGGAGCGGCCGCACGCAGTCGTCGGCCGAGCATGGGGCGAGGTAGAACGTGGGACAGCCATCCGGTGAGTTCCGGCAGGAGGCCGTACGCACCCGTGGCGGTGAGCTGGTCTCCGGCGGCCTGCTGGTGAGCGTCGGCACCCCGGACGGCTCCGAGGTGCGGCCCTGCCCCGAGGAGTGGCGTCCCCGCCCCCGCCGGATCGAGCGCAGCGAGCCCGCCCGCGGCCCGGTCGGCGGCCCCGGCCGCGCCGTCGGACCGCTCGCCCTCGGCGCGGGGGCGGCCGACCTGCCGCTGCTGGACCGCGAGGCCGACATCGCCCAGCTGCTCGGCCTGCTGGCCGAGGGCCGCTCGATACGGCTGGTCGGCCAGGCCGGATCGGGCCGCAGCGCCCTGCTGTCGGCGGTCGCCGAGGCGGCCGGGGACATCGCCCCCGGCGGCGTCGTCCAGCTCTGCGGTCACCGCCGCACCGCGGCCGACCTGCTCCAGGACCTCTTCGCCGCCACCCACCACGCCCCCGGCTACCGGCCCGACCCGGGGCAGCTCGCCGAGCACCTGGCCAGGGTCGGCGCGGTCGTGGTGATCGACGAGGTCGAGTGCGTCGGCCCCGAGCTGGAGCAGCTGCTCGCCGCGGCCCCCGACTGCGCCTTCCTGCTCTCCGTCGCCCCGGACAGCCCCGCGCTGCCGCTCGACTCCCGGCTGCAGGACCACCTGGTGGCCGGGCTCTCCCGGTCCGCCTGCCTGGCGCTGGCCGCCCGGCTGGCCGGCCGGGCGCTGGACCCGTCCGAGAAGGCCTGGGCGGTCGACCTCTGGTTCGAGTCGGAGGGCCTGCCGCTGCGCTTCGTCCAGGCCGCCGCGCTGCTGCGCCAGCGGGACGTCGCGGTGGACGCGCTGGTGGCCGCCGAGGAGGACCGGCTGGGTGTCTTCGGCGCGGTCGAGGAGCCGGTCCAGCACCCCGACCCGGCGATCCGCGAGGGCGAGCTGCGCGGCACCGTCCCGCTGCCCTCCGTCGCTGAGAGCGCCTCACCCGCCGTCCGGCTCGCCGAGGGGCTCAGTGAGCCCGCCCAGGCCGTGCTGCGGCTCGCCGTGGCACTCGGCGGCGAGTGCCCGACGGCGCCACACCTGCCCGCGCTGATCGACGTGGGCCAGGGCGAGAGCGCCCTGCACGAACTCGCCGACTGCGGGCTGGCCGTCTCCATCGGCGGCCACCACCGGCTCACCTCGGGCGCGTTGGAGCTGCTCGCCCCGCACTGGCCGGCCCGCCGCAGCATCGACGGCGCCGCCCAGCACTTCGCCTGGTGGGTCGGGCACAGCTCGGTCTCCACCCGGCAGATCGCGGCCGAGGCGGAGGTGGTGATCGGCGTGCTGCTGGCCGACGCCGCCGCCGGGCGCGACGGCTCGGTGCTGCGGCTGGCCCGGGCGGCCGCCCCCGCGCTGGCGCTGTCGCTGCGCTGGGGGGCCTGGGAGCAGGCCCTGCAGCTCGGGCTGGAGGCCGCCCGCCGGAGCGGCTCGCGCGGCGACGAGGCCTGGTTCCGCCACGAGTTGGGCGTGTTCGCGATCTGCGTGCGGGAACCGGCCCGCGCGATGGCCGAGTTGGAGGCCGCACTGGCCCTGCGGGCCGCGCTGGGCGAGCCGCGGGGGGCCGTCGCGGCCCGTCGGATGCTCGACCTGCTGCGCGCCGACGGGCGTCAGCTGCCCGCGGCCGGGTCGGCCGGCCAGACCTCGCCCCGGCGGCCCGTCATCCGGGCCATCGCGCAGGTGCCGTGGCGTTTCAAGAGCACTCCGGGAACGGCCGGCGGCACCCGGCGGACGGTGATCGCCGCCTCGGCGGCCGTGCTGGCGCTCGGCGTGCTCGGGACGGCGGTCGCGATGAGCGTCACCGGCTCGGAGAAGCCCGGCGGCGACCCGCACATCAGCACCGAGGACGGCTCGGGCCTGCCCGCGGGCCTGCCGACGCCCCGCCCGAGCCTCAGCCCCGGCGCGACGGCCTCCAGCGGCACCCAGGACCCGGCCACCCCGGCCGAGGAGCAGTCGAGCCCGGAGGCCTCGGCGAGCAGCGGCGGAGCGTCGCACTCGCCCTCGCCGTCGAAGAAGCCCACCAAGTCGCCGACCGCCACGGCGAGCACCCCGCAGCCCGCGGATCCGGGCCAGTCGCCGCCCCCGGCCGGCGGCGCGGTCGGCGGCGGTGCGGCGGGTGGCGGGGCGGGCGGCAACCCGCCGCCGCCCGGCGGTTCGGTAGGCGGCGGCAACGGCGGGGCCGGTGGGAACGGCAACAACGGTGGGACGACCGGTGGCGGCGCGGCCGCCGGCGGTACCGGCAGCACGCCGTCGCCCTCGCAGTCCACGACCAGCACCCCGCCCTCGACCAGCCCCAGCGCCACGTCCAGCACGACGCCGTCGGGCACGGGCAGCCCGACCGCGTCCGGATCGCCGTCCTGACGCGGTCGGGGACCGGTCAGAACAGCTTGAGCTTGTCGTCGTCGATGCCGCGCAGCTCGTCGTAGTCCAGCACTACGCAGCCGATGCCCCGGTCGGTGGCCAGGACACGGGCCTGGGGCTTGATCTCCTGCGCGGCGAAGACGCCCTTCACCGGGGCGAGCAGCGGGTCGCGGTTGAGCAGCTCCAGGTAGCGGGTGAGCTGCTCGACGCCGTCGATCTCGCCGCGCCGCTTGATCTCGATGGCGACGGTCGCGCCGTCCGAGTCGCGGCACAGGATGTCGACCGGGCCGATCGCGGTCGGGTACTCGCGGCGGATCAGCGACCAGCCTGCGCCGAGCACCTCCATCCGGTCCGCGAGCAGCTCCTGGAGGTGGGCTTCGACGCCGTCCTTGATCAGACCAGGGTCCACCCCGAGTTCGTGGGAGGAGTCATGCAGCACCTCCTCCAGCGTGATGATGAGCTTCTCGCCGGCCTTGTTCTCCACCGTCCAGACCCCGTCGGCCTCCTTGAGGACGCACGGCGGGGACATCCAGTTGAGCGGCTTGTAGGCGCGGTCGTCGGCGTGGATGCTGACGCTGCCGTCGGCCTTGACCAGGATGAGCCTGGTGGCGGAGGGCAGATGGGCGGAGAGCCGACCGGCATAGTCGACTGAGCAGCGGGCAATTACGAGACGCACGGTCGACCACGCTAGCCCACCGGGGCCAGTTGATGCGATTCCGCGACGGCCGGGTGAAGAAACCGCGAACCCGACGAACATGGATGTTCGGCGGTTCGACGATTGCCCGCCACGCTCTGGCGCCCACACCCATAGGTAGCTACCGTGTGTGACGGCACGATTGCGGGGCCGCTGTCAACGGGGATGGAGACGGCAGATGAACGATCCGACGGGATCAGGCCATTCTGGTGCAGCGCGTCGTATTTCCGGAGCAATCCGAAGGAACCACCGGCCTCGTCCACGGATGGCTGCCACGCTGTTGTGAGCGGTTGACGCCCTGTGCCCAACCGCCTCCGCACGGTGCCGGAAACAGCCGTCCGACGGCGTTCCGGACATCACGCGCGATCGCCCACCCTCACCCTCAGCTTGGACAACGCAGAACCACCCGGGCGCCGCGCGGGTGGACCGCGAGAGGAGAATCCATGTCGCTCGACGTCTCACCGGCCCTGCTGGAGAAGGCCGAGCGGGGCGAGGTCGACGAGCGGGAATTCGTCGACTGCGTCCGCGTCTCCCTGCCGTACGCCTGGGAGCTGATCAGCTCGCTGGTCGCCCAGGCGAAGGTCGACGGCACCGACTTCGCCGACAACCAGGTACCGCCGCCCAGCGAGCAGGCCCGCGGCCAGCTCCTCCGGGCCCTCGCCAGCGACGCGATCCGGGGCGCCCTGCAGCGCCACTTCGGCGTCCGGCTGGCTTTCCAGAACTGTCACCGGGTGGCGGTGTTCCTGCCGTCGGACGCCAACGAGGCGCGTTTGCAGCGCTTCACGTCCGTCCGGGAGCAGCTGCTCAACCAGTCCGACGAACTGCGGGACTGCTGACGGGCCACCAGGCCCTGTCCGGTCGATCTTGGCGGATCAGCGCCCGGCAAGATCGGCCGGACAGGGCCTAGGCCGGTCGGATCGCAGGACGCCACCGGGCCGCCCCGCCCCCGCCGAGACGTCGCCCGATCGGGACGTCGAGGGGGAGGGGCGGCCCGGGCCGTCGCAGAACCGTTCCGGCGCGGCGACGGCGGCCTCCATCGGCCTCAGCTCAACTGCGGCAGGACCTCGGAGCCGAGCCGGGCGATGTTCTGCAGCGTCGCCTCGCGATCACCGCTGCCCTCGGCGAGCAGGGCGAAACGGCGGATGCCGGTCCGCTCGGCGGTCGCCAGCAGGCGGTCGGCGCACTGCTTCGGTGTGCCCACCGCGTGCAGGTCGCAGAGCAGTTCGGTGTACTCGTGCGGGTCGCGCATCTTGCGCTCCCGACCGTCCACCGTGCGGTGCGCGCCGAGCCCGTACTCGAACCAGCCCGGCATCGAGCGCAGCAGGGTGGCCCGGGCGGCCGAGGTCCGGTCGTCGACCTGGGCCACACCGGCCGCCACGTGCTGGCGGTTCACCCGGCGCAGCTGCTCCTCGCTGCGGCCGGCGGCCAGCCAGGCGGCCCGGTACAGCTCCAGCATCCGCAGCTTGTCCTCGTCCCCGGAGTGCATCCCGAGCAGCATCGGCAGGCCGCGCTCGGCGGCGAGCCGGACCCCGCCGGGGGAGGTGCAGGCGACCACCACCGGCGGGCCCGCCACCGGGCGCCCGGCGGGCGTGAGCTCCCCGTCCGCGGCGCCGGCGTCCTTGCGCTGGCGCGGGAACCGCGGCAGCGCGCCCTGGTCGCCGAGGCCCAGCCAGGAGCCGAGCTCGGGGCGGCGGGCCGGTTCGGAGGCCCGGGGCACCACGGCCACCTCGGGGAAGTCGAACTGCGGCCCGTCCCCGCCCACCCGGGAGCCGCGCAGCCAGCGCAGCAGCAGGTCCAGCCGCTCCGGGAACCCCTGCTCGAACGCGTCCACGCCGCCACCGAAGACGGCCAGGTCGATCCACGGCCCGCCGCGTCCGACGCCGAGCGTGAACCGCCCGTCGGAGGTGAGGTGCAGCAGCGCGGCCTGCTCGCCGAGCGTCACCGGGTGGGCGGTGGACAGCACGCTGACGGCCGTTCCGACGCCGATCCGGCGCGTTCGGCCGAGCAGCAGCGCGGCGAGCGTGGCGGCGTTCGGGCAGACCCCGTAGGGGACGAAGTGGTGTTCGGCCAGCCAGACGGAGTCCAGGCCGGCGCGCTCGGCCTCGACGGCGGCCCGCACGGTGCGGTCCAGCGCCTCGCCGTGGGTCTGTCCGGGGAACTGCGCCGAGAGCAGGAAGGCGCCGACCCGGACGGGAGCGGTGTCCGCGGGTAGTGCGGCCGCCCGCTCGGGTACGGGCAGCGGGGTGCCGGGGGTAGGGGTCACCGGGGCGTGCGGCACCGGGCCGGGGGCGGGCGGACGCACTCCGACGGGTCGTCGGGCCTCGGCGCGGGCACTGGTCTTGGTCATCGATGGGCCTCCTCGGGTGCGCGCAGGGTCTGCGGGCCCCGCCTGTCCCCTCGTGAGTAACCGATGTCATGTGCCAATGGCACGCCGAACCACCAATTTCCCAGAAGATCGGGTGGATATCACGGGAAACACCGGAGCTCCGGGCGATGCCGTGATAGAGGCCCGGGAGATCGGATTCCGGCCGTAGGCTGGGATGGTTCCGCGCCCCCGCAGAAAGGTAGCCAGCCGTGCCGCGCCGCAACCGGATCAAGATCGCAGCCGACCGCGAGGCCGCGGAGCCGGCACCCCCGCTCGGGGGCTCGCTGCGCCGCACCGAGAACTACCAGGGCGAGGAGTGGGTGGTGCAGACGGTGGCCGGGACGGCCGGCCGCCACTACCGCTGCCCGGGCTGCGACCAGGAGATCCCGCCGGGCGTCGGGCACGTGGTGGCCTGGCCGATGCACGGGGCCGGGGTGGACGACCGCCGGCACTGGCACCGGGCCTGCTGGGGCGCCCGGGAGCGGCGCGCCTCCAACATCCAGCGCGGCCGCGGCGCCCCCCGCTACTGAGCGGCGCCGCGGCCGGGTCCGCGCCGACCGGTCAGGCGTCGCGGTTCTTCAGCACCAGCGCGCCGCCCACCAGTGCGGCCAGGGTCCAGGCCAGGCAGATGGTGAAGCCGGTCCACGGTCCGTAGGGCTGGCCGTGCTGCTCGTACACCAGCAGCATCCGGGAGCCCGCGTAGTCGGGGAAGTAGTGGGCCAGCGTCTTGACCTTCGGCACCGCCGAGAGGATCGGCGAGAGCAGGAAGAAGAACGGCACCAGCACGCCCAGCGCCAGGGTCTGGTTGTGCAGCATCGCGGTGACCCCGGCCGAGAACAGGCAGAGCATCGTCAGGTACAGCGCCGCGCCGAACACCGCGCGCAGCACGTGCGGGTCGCCCAGGCCGGTGGAGTGGTCGCCGAGCAGCGCCTGGCCGACGAAGAACGTGATGAACGCGGTGACCAGGGAGACCGCCAGGGCCAGCGCGCCGAGCACCACGGCCTTGCCGGCCAACAGGGTGCCGCGCTGCGGCACGGCGGCCAGGGTGACCCGGATCATCCCGCTGCTGTACTCGTTGCCGACGGCCAGCACGCCGAAGACGATGATGGCCAGTTCGCCGAGGATGATGCCGGAGAAGGCGGTGCCGGTGGCGTCGAAGGGGGTGTCCTCGTCGCCCCGGAACTCGCTGAAGTTGTTGTTGGTGAGCAGGGACAGCAGCGCGCCGACGCCGAGGGTGATCACGAAGGCCAGCGCGAGCGTCCAGACCGTCGAGCGGACACTGCGGATCTTGGTCCACTCGGAGCGCAGGACCGCGGGGAAGGACGCCATCTCAGTTCTCCTCCTGCCGGACCGTCGCCGGCTGCTTCACTGCCGCGTCCTGCCAGCCGGCGCCCCAGGCGCCGGGGGCCCCGGCCGCGTCGCGGCCCTCGCCGTCGCCGGCGTGGTACTCCACCGAGTCGGCCGTCATCTGCATGAACGCCTCCTCCAGGGAGGCCTGTTGGGGGCTGAGCTCGTGCAGCACGACGCCGTGGCCGGCGGCCAGCTCGCCGAGCCGGGCGAGGTCGCCGTCGACCACCTCAAGGGAGCCGTCCGGCCCGGGTTCGGCCCGCAGCCCGGCGCCGGCCAGCGCGTCCAGCAGCAGCTCCGGCTGGGGGGTGCGCAGCCGGACGGCGGAGCGGGAGTTGCGCCGGATGAACTCGGCCATCGGCAGGTCCGAGAGCAGCCGGCCGCGGCCGATGACGACCAGGTGGTCGGCGGTGACGGCCATCTCGCTCATCAGGTGGGAGGAGACGAAGACCGTCCGGCCCTCCCCGGCGAGGCGCTTCATCAGGTTGCGGATCCAGAGGATGCCCTCCGGGTCCAGTCCGTTGACCGGCTCGTCGAACATCACGATCTCCGGGTCGCCGAGCAGCGCGGAGGCGATGCCGAGGCGCTGGCCCATGCCGAGCGAGAAGCCCCGGGCGCGCTTGCGGGCCACCGCGGTGAGCCCGACCAGGGCGAGCACCTCGTCCACCCGCCGGGTGGGGATGCGGTTGCTCTGGGCGAGCCAGAGCAGGTGGTCGCGGGCGGTGCGCCCGGGGTGGACGGCCTTGGCCTCCAGCAGCGCCCCGATGTACTTGAGCGGCTCGCTGAGCTGTCCGTACCGCTTGCCGTCGATGGTGACGCGGCCGCCGGTGGGCCGGTCGAGATCGAGGATCATGCGCATGGTGGTGGACTTGCCCGCACCGTTGGGGCCGAGGAAGCCGGTGACCACGCCCTGCGGCACCTGGAAGCTCAGCCGGTCCACGGCGAGGGTCTTGCCGTAACGTTTTGTCAGGTCGTGCAACTCGATCATTCGGACTCCCTTACTCTCCGTCAGGCTATGACAAAGCGGACATGGCGGCCCGCTGAGTGCGCCCGCCGGGCGTGCCGAACTACGGTGGGGCCATGACCCAGCTCCCCTCCGCATTGTCGGTCCGCGAGAGCGGTACCGGAATGCCCCTCGTGCTGTTGCACGCCTTTCCGCTCAACGCCTCGATGTGGAGCGCCCAGCTCGACGCCCTGCCCGGTCTGACCGGTGACGAGGCCCGGGTGCTCGCCCCCGACCTGCGCGGCTTCGGCGGCACCGAGCTGGGTGCGGACGAGCCCTCGCTGGACGCGGTCGCCGACGACATCGCGCTGCTGCTGGACGCGGCCGGGATCGACCGGGCGGTGCTCGGCGGGCTGTCGATGGGCGGGTACGTGGCGCTGGCCTTCGCCCGCCGCCACCCGCAGCGGCTGGCCGGCCTGCTGCTGGCGAACACCAAGGCCACCGCGGACACGGACCAGGCCCGGGCCAACCGGGAGCGGATCGCCACCGCGGTGCTCGCCCGGGACAGCGTCCGGCTGCTGCTCGACGAGCGGATGGCGGCCGGTCAGCTCGGACCGGACTCCGGGCACCTGCTCGACCGCGTCCAGGGGATGATCGCGGCGGCCCCTCCGGCGTCCGTCGCCTGGGCGCAGCGGGCGATGGCGGCCCGGCAGGACACCCTGGAGGTGCTGGCCGGGGTGCGGGTGCCGGTGGCCGTCGTGGTGGGCTCCGAGGACGCCCTGACGCCGGTCCCGGAGGCCGAGCGGATGGTCCGGGCGCAGCCGGCGGCCGAGCTGACCGTCGTCCCCGGGGTGGGCCACCTGAGCGCGCTGGAGGCCCCGGAGGAGTTCAACGCCGCCGTGCGCGGACTGCTGGCGAGGGTGGCGGGATGACGGAGGACGCGGCCGGCTGGGACTTCTCGGCGCTGCAGGTGAGCGGTCGGATGCCGGTCACCAACCGCAGCGAGGAGCTGGTCGAGCTGACCCTGGAGCCGCTCGGCGAGGACTACTGGATGCGGCCGGGCGAGACCTTCATCGTCACCTCGTACGGGGACTACGGCTCGGGGCACCCCTTCGAGGTGCAGTACTGGCCGGACTCGGTCTCGGTCTGGTGCACCTCGTGGTTCGGCACCGTCTCGGACGACGACGGGAACCAGCTGAGCTGCGGCCACCAGCGGCCGGACGGGGCCTACCCCCGGTGAGCCGGGCCCGGCCGGTCGGCGGCCCCTGACTGAGCAGCACCACGGGCCCCCACCCCGGAGGGTGGGGGCCCGTGGCGGCGGCGTCAGCGCGACTGCTGGGCGGGCACGCCCATGGTGTCGTCGTTCGGCAGCGAGGCGGCGGCCACGGCCGCGCCGGTCAGCGTCGCCAGCATCTCGCGGACGTTGGTCAGCTGGGCGTTGATGCTGTCGCGGCGGTTGGTGAGCGCCGCCAGCTCGCGCTCGGACTCGCTGCGGATGCGGTCGGCCTTGGCGTTGGCGTCGGCCACGATGTCCTCGGACTGGCGCTGGGCCGTCTCGACGGTCTGACGGGCGCGGCGCTCGGCGTCGGTGCGCAGCTTCTCGGCCTCCAGGCGCAGCTGCTCGGCCCGGTGCTCGATCTCGGCCAGGCGCTTCTCGGCCTTGGCCTGACGGGCGGCCAGGTCCCGCTCGGACTGCTCCCGGCGCTTGGCCAGGTTGGTCTCGAACTCCAGCGCGGCCTGGGCGGCCTTGGTGCGGGTCTCCTCGAAGAGGGCGTCCGCCTCCTCACGCTTGTTCTGGGCGTCCTTGTTGGCCTCGGCGCGCAGCTGGGCGCTGTCGCTCTTGGCCTTGTCGACGATCCGCAGACCCTCGTCCTCGGCCTTGGCCTTGCGGTCCTTGGCGTAGTTCTCGGCCTCGGTGCGGACCTGCTGGGCGGCGGCCTCGGCGAGCTCGCGGTGCTGCTCGGCGGCGCGGTGCGCCTCGTCGCGCAGGTCCTTGGCCTCCTCCTCGGCCAGCCGCAGGATCTTCTCGACCCGGGCGCCGAGACCGGCGTAGGAGGGCTCCGCCTCGGTGACCGCCGCCTGAGCGGTCTGGGTCTCCAGGTGGAGTTCCTCGATGCGCTTCTCCAGCGCACTGATCCGGGTCAAGGCACTGTCACGGTCGGCCACCAGCTTGGTGATCCGCTCGTCGACCTGGGCGCGCTCGTACCCACGGCGCACCAGGTCGAAGCCGTGAGGGGAGTGACTGTCGCTCATGGGGTTCTGGGCTTCCTGTCGTCAAACCGCTGAGGTGGTTGAGGGAATCCTGACACGGTACCGGAGTGTCGTCGGCGAAATGCCGATGCATCGCGGAGAATGTCCGCTCAATCGGGTGGTGCGCCACCGGAGCGATTGCCACCCGACCGGGGGGAGCCAACTCCGGCACCGGCCTTGGCACCCCCGTCCTTCTTGGTGTTGCTTCCCCCGTTGGCCGGTGCGGCCGGTGACGGCGCCTCGAAGGCCTCCAGGGCGGACAGCACGTCCTGCACCCTGGAGATCTCGGTGTTGATGTCCTTGCGGCGGCGCACCAGTTCGTCCAGCTCGCGGCGGCCCTCGTCGGTGACCCGCTTGGCCTCGGCGCGGGCCTCGGCGAGCAGCCGCTCGGCCTCCGACTTCGCCAGCTCGATCTGCTCGTCGGCGGCCTCGTCGGCGCCCCGCAGCCGCTTCTCCGCCTCGGCCGAGGCCGACTCGAGCCGCTCCTCGGCGTCGTCCTGGGCGGACTTCAGCTTGGCCTCGGCCTTGATGATCAGGGCCTCGGCGCGGTCGGTGGAGTCGGCGAGCTTGGTCTCCGCCTCCTTGAGCAGGCCCTCCGCCTTGCGGACGGCGGAGATCCGGACCTTGCTGGCCTCGGCGGACGCCTCCGAGGTCAGCTCGTTGGCGCGGTCCTCGGCGGCCGCGACCAGCGCCGCGGCGCGCTCCTCGGCCTCGGCGACGGCGGCCACCGCCTGCTCCTCGGCCTCGGTCAGCTGCTCCTGGGCGGCCGTCACCAGCGCGTCCACCCGCTCGCCTGCCGACTTCATGGCCTGCGCGTTCTCCTTGCGGGCCCGCTCGTGCAGCGCCTCCACCTCGGCGTCGGTGCGCTCGCGCAGCTCCTCGGCGCGCTCGCGGATCGCGGTGGCGTCCCGACGGGCCTCGGAGAGCAGCGCGTCCGCGTCGGCCCGGCCCTTCTCGACCTCGGCCTGGCCGGCGGCCTCGCCGGCCGCGACCAGCCGGTCGGCCTCCTTGCGGGCGGCCGCGACCATCGCGTCCGCCTGCTCCTCGGCGGCGGCGGTGGTGGCCAGCGCGGTGGTCTGGGCGTCCTCGCCGAGCGCCTCGGCGTCCGCGAAGGCCTTCTCCAGAACGGAGTTGGCCTTCTCGCGGGTGGCCCGGTCGAACTGCTCGGCGGCCTCGCGGGTGTCGGCGTCGAAGGCGTCGGCGCGGGCGTGGGTCGCGGTGTCGTAGTCGTCCGCGAGGGTCCGGGTGGCCAGCGCGTACTCCTCGGCCTCGGCCCGCAGCGAGGCGGCGAAGTCCTCGGCCTCGGCGATCGCGGCGGCGGCCCGCTCGTCGGCGGCGGCCACCGTCCGGGCGGCCAGTGCCTCGGCCTCGGCGCGCAGGTGCTCGGCGGACTCCTGGGCGGCCCGGAGCTCGTCCTCGGCGCCGGCCCGCAGCCGCTCGTCGTAGGCCTGCGCCTCGGCGCGCCGGCGGCCCAGTTCGGCCTCGGCGGCCTCGCGCTCGGCGGTGAGCTCCAGGTCGGTCTGCTCGCGCAGCGCGGCGACCTCGGCGGCGGTCCTGGCCCGCAGGTCGGCGGTCTCCCGGTCGGCCAGGGCGCGCAGTTCGGCGGTCTCCCGGTCGGCGGTGTCGCGCTGCTCGGTGGTCTCGCGGTCGGCCAGGGCGCGCAGTTCGGCGCTCTCGCGCTCGGCGGTGTCGCGCAGCTCGGCGGCGTCCTGCCCGGCCTGCTCGCGGAGCTCGGCGGCCTCGTGCATCCCGGCCACCGACTGGCGGACCTCGGCGGCCTCGTCCTCGGCGGTGGAGACCAGCGCGGCCCCGGCGGCGCGGGCGGCGTCGGTCAGCTCGTCGGCGTCGACGCGGGCCTGCTCCAGCACCGCGTCCGCCTCGGTGCGGGCCTGCTCCAGCACCGCGTCGGCCTCGGCGCGCACGGAGTCGGCGGTGGCCCGGGCCTCGGACAGCTCCCGGCCGGCCTCGGCGCGGACGGTCGCGGCCTGCTCGTTGGCGAAGGCCAGCTCGGCCTCGGCCTTCTCGCGCAGCGCCCGGGCGGCCTGCCGGGACTCGGTCTGCCGCTCCTCGGCGGCGGTCCGGGAGGCCTCCAGCGCCTGCTCGGCCTCGGCGTGCAGCCGGGTCGTCTCGGCGGTGGTGCGCTCGGTGAGTTCGGCGGCGGTCTGCTCGGCCTCGGTGCGGACGCGGTCGGCGTGGGCCTCGGCGGCCTCACGGAGTGCGGTCGTCTCGGTGGCCGTGCGCTCGGTGAGCTCCGCCGCGGCGGCCTCGACGGACTCCCAGCGGGCGGCGGTCTCGGCGGTGGTGCGCTCGGTGAGTTCGGCGGCGGTCTGCTCGGCCTCGGTGCGGACGCGGTCGGCGTGGGCCTCGGCGGCCTCGCGCAGGGCGGTCGTCTCGGTGGCCGTGCGCTCGGTGAGCTCCGCCGCGGCCTGCTCGGCCTGCTCACGGGCGGTCCGTGCGGCGGCCAGCTGCTCGGCGCTCTCCTCGCGCTCGCGGTGCAGCCCGGCGGCGGCCTCCTCGTGCTCGCGCCGGCTCTCCTCGCGCAGCGCGTTCGCGGCGGCCTCGGCCTCACCGCGCACCCGGGCCAGCTCGGCGTCGGTCTCGGTCCGCAGCCGCTCGGCGGCGGCCACCGCGGCGTCGCGGACGGCCGCGGCCTGCGCCTGTGCGTCGGAGCGCACCGCCTCGGCGGCGGCGCCGGCCTCGGCGCGCACCCGCTGGTCGAAGTCGGCGGCCTCGCGGCGCAGCTCGGCGGTCTCCCGCTCGGCGGCGGCCCGGTTCTCGGCGGCCGCGGCCTTGGCGGCGGCGAGGGCGTCCTGGCCCTGCTGCTCGGCGGTGGCGGTGATCTTCCCGGCCTCGGCGCGGGCCCGGGTGAGGGTCTGCTCGGCCCGCCCCTGGGTCTCGGCGGCCTGCTCCTTGGTCTGGGCGCGCAGCCGCTCGATCTCGCCGGCGGCACCCGCCCGCAGCTCGTCCGCGTCGGCCTTGGCCTTGGTGAGCAGCTCCTCGGCGCTCTTCGCCGACTCCTCGATCTGCACGACGGCCTGGCGGCGGGCCTCGCCGCGCACCCGGTCGGCCTCGGCGGCGGCCTGGGCGCGCAGCTCCTCCGCCTCGGCGCGAAGCCGGGCGGCCTCGTCCTGCATCTGCTGCATCCGCTCGCGGATGCCGGCCGCGTCGTCCAGGGCGGCGTTCTGGGCCTGCTCGACGGCGGCCTGGGCCTGCTCGCGCAGGCGCTCGGCCTCGGCGGCGGCCTCGGAGCGGATCCGCTCCGCCTCGGCGGCGGCCTCGCCGCGGGTGGTCTCGGCGTCCTGGTCGGCCCGGGCGAGCACCTCCTCGGCGGTCTTGGCGGCCTTGGCGAGGTGGACGGTGGCGTCCTTGGCGCCGGCCGCCCGGCCCTCCTCGTGGGCCTCGCCGCGCAGCTGCTCGGCGGCGGACTCGGCCTGGGCACGCAGCTCGGCGATGTCCCGTTCGGCCTGGGCCCGCAGCTCGGCGATGGCCGCCTCGGCCTCCGCGCGCAGCTGGCCGGCCACCGACTCGGCGGTGGCGCGCAGCCGCTCGCTCTCCTCGGCGGCGGCGGCCCTGGCCGCCTCGGCCTCGGCCTGCTTGGTGGCGGCCTCGGCCTTGAGGGCCTCGGCCTCCTTGGTGGCGTGGGCGACCATCCGGGCGACCTCGGCCCGGGCGGTCTGCGAGCGCTGCTCGCTGGCGGCCTCGCCGTCGGCGACCTTGCGCTCGGCGGCGGCCTCGGCGTCGGCCTGCAGCTGCTCGGCGGCGACCTCGGCCTGGGCGCGCAGCTCGGTGGCCTCCCGGCGGGTGCGGTCGGCCTCGGCGATCGCCTCGCCGCGCAGCCGCTCTATCTCGGCCTGGGCGTGGCCGAGGGCCTCCTCGGCGCGGGCCTGCTCGGCGGCGGCCTGCTCCTTGAGCCGGCCGATCTCGGCGTGGGCGGCGGTGAGCTGCTGTTCGGCGGCGGCGTGCGCGCCGGCCAGCTGCTGCTGGGCCTCGCCGCGGGCGGCGTCGACGTCGGCGGCGGCCTGCGCGCTGGCCTGCTGGGCCTGCTCGGAGGCGGCCCGCAGCAGGCGCTCGGCGTCGCTCTGGGCGCGCTGGAGGGCGGCCTCGGCGGCGGCCTGGGCCTCGCCGCGGGCGGCGTCGACATCGGCCGCGGTCTGGGCGCGGGCGTGGTCGGAGAGGGCGGAGGCCTCCGCGCGGGCGGCGGCCATCAACCGGTCGGCCTCGGCGCGGGCCTCCTGGAGCAGGCGCTGGGCCTCCTGCTCGGTGCCGGCCCGGGTCTGCTCGGCCCAGTTGACGTTCTCGTTGACGTGCTGTTCGGCGCTGCGGCGGAGCTCGACGAGCTCCTCCTCCAGCTGGCGGCGGCGCGCGGTGAGCTCGGCCTCCAGGCGGGCGGTGCGCTCGGCGGCCTCGGCCATCAGCCGCTGGGTGGCCGCCTGGGACTCGCGAAGCTGTCGCTCGGCGTCGGCGCGCAGCTGCTGGGCCTGCATCTCGGCAGTGCGGAGCATCTGCTCGGCCTGGCCGGAAACGGCGTCGAAGGCGCGCGGCTGGGCGAGCATGCGACGGGATTCGTGCAGCTTGGCCCGGAGCACCTCCACCTGATAGGCGAGGTCCTCGGCATGCTCGACTGACTTGTCCCGCTCCTTCCGAGTCCGATCCATCTCGGCCTCGAACTGGGAGAGGTGATCGTCAACCTCGTAGCGGTCGTAGCCCCGCACTCCGCGGTCCCATCCATCTCCTGGTCGCGTCCTCGACCCGGCCGTTCCCGGGCTCCCGTGGTCCGGGGCCCGCGTCCGACTGGTCCTTGCATCCGCGGCCGGTGGACACCCCCATCAAGTCCGGGGAGGCCCGCCACGGTCGTCGGAGTCCTGGGTACGGGAGCGCGGTGGATCCGCGTTCCCCCGTCCGGGTGGACTCCTGGGCGAACTCTTGCCTTGTGGAGAATGGTGACAGATCCGAACTGCGACTGTTCAGCCGTGCCCGCGTAATGGACTCCCCTGCGACGGGCCGACCACCGGAGGGCGGACAGGCCTGTCATCGGCCGTGCCCGTCGTCTCCGTCCCCCGGAGTCTTCGCGCACCTGGGCATTGTAGTGGGAGCGCCCGGCGGGGGAATGGCCGCGTAGGTGTTTTCCGGGCGCGGGGCGACATTACTGACGGGTCATGACGAGCCGGACGCCTCGGCGGGTGCCGTCCGGGGACGGCACCCGCGCCCCGGGGGGAGGGCGGTCAGTGCTCGCCGGGCTCGGCGGAGGTGACCAGCTCGGTCAGGACGCCGCCGCAGTCCTTGGGGTGCAGGAAGGTGATCCGCGAGCCCATCGAGCCGATCCGCGGCTGCTCGTAGAGGACCCGGACGCCCTTGCCGCGGATGGCCTCGGAGTCGCCGTCCACGTCGGCGGTGCCGAAGGCGATGTGGTGGACGCCCTCGCCGTTCTTGTCCAGCCACTTGGCGACGGTGGAGTCCGGGCGGGTGGGCTCCAGCAGCTGGAGGTAGGAGGCGCCGCCGTCGCCGGTGTCGTTGATCTTGAGCATGGCCTCGCGCACCCCCTGCTCCTCGTTGACCTCGCTGTGGAACACCTCGAAGCCGTAGGTGGCGCGGTAGAACTCGACCGTCTTGTCGAGGTCGAAGCAGGCGATGCCGATGTGGTCGATACGGGTCAGCACGGTGACCTCCGGGTGCGAGCGGGCAGCGGACGGCAACAGTGCAGCGCATGCGGCCGGAGCGCGCCAGTCTCCCTGGTGCGAGCCTGCTCACACGGCCGGGGTTCACCCGGATCGTCCTGACACGGTGTTGACTGGACAGTGCCAGTGCGCTCGATCACACCGTCGCTCCGATGACGGGCGGGTAACAGGTCAGTACATTGAGCGGCATCCTCACCTGGCCACGACGTGCGAAGGGGCCCGTCCCATGACCAACACCACCTCTGTGATCGTTGCCGGTGCAAGGACCCCGATGGGGCGCCTGCTCGGTTCACTCAAGGGCTTCACCGGCGCCGAGCTCGGCGGCTTCGCGATCAAGGCGGCCCTGGAGCGGGCCGGTGTCACGGGTGACCAGGTCCAGTACGTGATCATGGGCCAGGTGCTGCAGGCTGGCGCCGGCCAGATCCCGGCCCGCCAGGCGGCCGTCAAGGCCGGCATCCCGCTGAACGTCCCGGCGCTCACCATCAACAAGGTGTGCCTCTCCGGCCTCGACGCGATCGCCCTGGCCGACCAGCTGATCCGGGCCGGCGAGTTCGACATCGTGGTGGCCGGCGGCCAGGAGTCCATGACCAACGCCCCGCACCTGCTGCCGAAGTCCCGCGAGGGCTACAAGTACGGCGCGATCGAGCTGCTGGACGCCATGGCGTACGACGGCCTCACCGACGCCTACGAGAACATCCCGATGGGCGAGTCCACCGAGAAGCACAACGCCCGGCTGGGCATCCCGCGCGAGGCCCAGGACGAGATCGCCGCCGCCTCGCACCAGCGGGCCGCCAAGGCGCAGCAGAACGGCGTGTTCGAGGCCGAGATCGTCCCGGTGGAGATCCCGCAGCGCCGGGGCGAGCCGGTCGTCTTCAGCCAGGACGAGGGCATCCGCGCGGACACCACCGTCGAGGGCCTGGCCAAGCTGCGCCCGGCCTTCACCAAGGACGGCACGATCACCGCCGGCACCTCCTCGCAGATCTCCGACGGCGCCGCCGCCGTGGTCGTGATGAGCAGGGCCAAGGCCGAGGAGCTGGGCCTGACCTGGATCGCCGAGATCGGCGCGCACGGCAACGTGGCCGGCCCGGACAACTCCCTGCAGTCGCAGCCGTCCAACGCGATCAAGCACGCGCTGGCCAAGGAGGGCCTGGAGGTCGCCGACCTCGACCTGATCGAGATCAACGAGGCGTTCGCGGCCGTCGCCCACCAGTCGATGAAGGACCTCGGCGTCGACGCCGACATCGTCAACGTCAACGGCGGCGCGATCGCGCTCGGCCACCCGATCGGCATGTCGGGCGCCCGCGTGGTGCTGCACCTGGCGCTGGAGCTCCAGCGCCGCGGCGGCGGCGTCGGGGCGGCCGCGCTGTGCGGTGGCGGCGGCCAGGGCGACGCGCTGATCGTCCGCGTCCCGCAGGCCTGATCGTCCGACATACCTTCGGGCTGCGGACCGCCACCGGCGGTCCGCAGCCCTTCGGCGCTAGGAGCTGCTGATGATCGATGTCGCGACGCTGGTCGAGCAGGCGCGCGAGGGCCGCCCGCGGGCCGTGGCCCGGTTGATCTCCCTGGTCGAGAACGCCGCCCCGCAGCTGCGCGAGGCGATGGCGGCGCTCGCCCCGTACACCGGGCAGGCCTACACGGTCGGGCTGACCGGCTCGCCGGGCGTGGGCAAGTCCACCTCGACCTCGGCGCTGGTCTCCGCCTACCGCCGGCTCGGCAAGCGGGTCGGGGTGCTGGCCGTCGACCCGTCCTCGCCGTTCTCCGGCGGCGCGCTGCTCGGCGACCGGGTCCGGATGCAGGACCACGCCACCGACCGCGAGGTGTTCATCCGCTCGATGGCCACCCGCGGCCACCTCGGCGGGCTCTCCTGGACGGCCCCGCAGGCGCTGCGGGTGCTGGACGGGGCCGGCTGCGAGGTGATCCTGGTCGAGACGGTCGGCGTGGGCCAGTCCGAGGTGGAGGTCGCCGCGCAGGCGGACACCACCGTGGTGCTGCTCGCCCCCGGGATGGGCGACGGCATCCAGGCCGCCAAGGCCGGGATCCTGGAGATCGGCGACGTCTTCGTGGTCAACAAGGCCGACCGGGACGGCGCCGACGCCACCGCCCGCGAGCTGAACCACATGCTCGGCCTCGGCGAGGCCCGCGAGCCGGGGGCGTGGCGGCCGCCGATCGTGAAGACCGTCGCGGCCCGCGGCGAGGGCGTGGACGAGGTGGTCGAGGCGCTGGAGAAGCACCGCGCCTGGCTGGAGGAGAGCGGCGAGCTGGCGGTGCGCCGCCGGCGCCGGGCCGCCGACGAGATCGAGGCGATCGCACTGGCCACCCTGCGCGCCCGGATCGGCGACCTGCACGGCGACCGCCACCTGGCGAGCCTGGCCGAGCGGGTGGTGGCCGGCGGGCTGGACCCGTACGGCGCCGCGGACGAGCTGGTCTCCGGGCTCACCCGGGGCTGACCGGGCGCGACGAGGGCCGCCCCCCCGCACGGGGAGCGGCCCTCGTCGCGTTCTGACGGTCTCAGGACCGGCCGCGCAGGACCGGCTTCAGGACCGGCCGCGCAGGCCGCGCAGGTGCTCGGCGATCGGCGCCAGTGCCTCGTACATCGCGTCCAGCTGCTCGGCGCTGAAGCGGTCGATGAAGTGCGCCCGGACACTGCGGACGTGGTCCGGGGCGACCTTCTGCATGGTCGCCCAGCCCTGCTCGGTGAGGTGGGCGTAGAGGCCGCGGCGGTCGCCCGGGCACTCCTGGCGCAGCACCAGCCCGGCCGTCTCCATCCGGGTGATCTGGTGCGAGAGCCGGCTCTTGGACTGGAGCGTCGCGGTGGCGAGGTCGGTCATCCGCATCCGGCGCTCGGGCGCCTCGGAGAGCACGACCAGGATCTCGTAGTCGTTGATCGCGAGGTTGTGCGGCTGGAGTTCGCGGCCGAGCTGGTAGTCCAGCAGTTTGGCGACCTCCAGATGGGCACGCCACAGCCGCTGCTCCCTGGCGGTGAGCCAGGGGGTCTCCTCCTCGGGACGCGAGGAGGAGACGTCGTCGGCGTCGAGCGTGTGCGTGTCCATGCGCACAGCATACTATTTAGTTAAATCTTGTACAAGTTTACAGACCGAAACGCCGTCCGAGGTCGCCCAGGTTACCGAGACCGGGGACGTTCACGTTCGGCAGCTGGCCGCCGTGGCCGGCCGCGTGCTGCGAGGGCACGCCACCCATCGGCACGCCCGCCTCGGCGTGCACCTGGCCGACGGCGCGCTCGGCCATCAGCACCTCGCTGGACTGCAGCAGCACCTGGCCGGCGCCGATGAACTCGAACTGGTGCTCCTCGCCGGAGGCCCCGCCGAGACCGGTCAGCCGGCGGATCCCGCCGATCACGCCGTGCATGTAGTCGTGGTCGTAGTGGTGGCACGGCGCGGGGCAGTCCGCCCAGCCGACCAGCGCCTGCGGGTCCACCCGGATCGGCGGCTCGACGAAGTGCACCGGGCCGTTGGAGGCGGCCACGAACTTGCCGGAGCCGATCAGGGTGAGGAAGCCCGGGATGATCGACTGCTTGAGCCGCAGCGTCGGCTCGTAGGCGAGGAGGTTTCCCGACCGGACGGTCAGGTTCCCCTCCTCCAGGTCGTAGGAGTTGAGGTCGAAGGCCCGGTCGGCCAGCAGCAGCTTGCCGCGGCCCTCGGCGACCACCCAGTCCGCCGCGTGCATCGGCGAGTTGAAGTGCTGTCCGAGCATCCGGTCGATCGCCCCGGCGCCGACGCCCTTGAAGGAGATGTCGCCGTAGTAGGCGATCATCTTGCCCTTCTGCAGGAAGTACGACCCGTTCAGGTCGACCGAGAAGGCGTACGGGTTGACGTTGTCGTTGACGGGCAGGCTGTGCGCGTCGTGCACCACCGGGCCGGAGCCGTCCTGTGCCTTGGGCAGCGGGGCCTGGGCGCCGCCGAACTGCTCCTGGGCGTAGTTCTGCGGGGGCGCCGGCGGGTAGCCCTGCGGCGGCGGGGGCGGGTAGCCGCCCTGCTGCGGGTAGCCCTGCTGCGGGTACGGCTGCTGCCCGGGCTGCTGCCCGTAGCCGGGCGGCGGGGCGGCCGGGAACCCGGGCTGGGTCGGCTGGTTGTACGGCGACTGCTGTCCGTACGGGTCGCTCGGCTGCCCGTACGGGGGCTGCGGCGGGTAGGACATCAGAGCTTCTCCTCGCTCGCCTGCACGAACACCGTGCCGTTCCCGGACAGCTCCAGCTGGAAGCCCTCGCCGGAACCGCGGCCGATCATGTCGCGCCACCCCAGCGCGGTGGACAGCTTGTTCTGGACCTGGCCGCGGTGCGCGACGTAGGCCTGGGGGTCGACGTGCACCGGCTGGTGCGGGGTGATCGGCAGCTCGAAGACGCCGCCGTGCGCCATCACCGCGACCGAGCCGTGGCCGTCCAGCTTGGTGGTGAACAGGCCCTGGCCGGTGACCTGGCCGCGGACCATGCCCATCACGCCGCCCTGCGAGCCCATGAACACGGTGGACTGCTGCAGCGAGCCCTCGAAGGCCAGCAGCCGGTCCGCCTCCACGCACAGGGTGTCGCCCGCCAGCTCGATCACGTGGACGTGGTGGCCGCCGTGGCCGAACATCACGGTGCCCTGGCCCTCGACGGTCATCAGCGGGGTGTCCTCGTTGGCCACCCGGCGTCCGATCATCGACATGACCCCGCCCTGCCCGCCCATCACGTTCGGGGTGAACCGGACCTCGCCGGTGTACGCGAGCATCGCGCCGCGCTGGCTGAAGAGCCGCTGCCCGGGGACGACCCGGGCCTCGATCATCTTGTTGTTGATCCTGGTGAACGGCATCAGACGTCGCCCCCGACGGTGAGCTTCTCGGACGGCTGCACGTAGACCAGGCCCTCGCCGGCGAACTCCACCTGGACGGCCTCGCCGCCGCCCTCGCCGATGAAGGTCGACCAGCCCGCGCCCGACTTCAGGCTGCGGTTCAGGTTGCCGGTGTGTGCCACGTACGCCCCCGGGTCGACCCGCAGCGGCATCCCCTGGGAGACCCGCAGGATGATCGCGGGGCCCTTGGAGGTGACGGCCGCCCAGCCGTGGCCCTCGACCTTGGTGGTGAACAGGCCGTTGCCGGAGGAGATGCCGTTGAGCCCGGTGAAGGTGGTGCCGGTCTTCAGCGTGCCCTCGGTGCAGAGCAGGTTGTCCGACTCGACGTACAGCGTCTCGCCGTTCAACCGGACCAGGTTGATCTCGGTGGCCCGGTCGGCGAAGTAGCAGGTGCCCTGCCCCTTCACCTCCATGACCGTCATCTGCTCACCGGTCAGTCGGCGGGTCACCATGCCGCGCAGACCGTCGCCGCCGCCGGTGAGCTTCTTGAAGTTCATCTGGCCGGTGTACGCGACCATTGAGCCGTTTCTGGCTTTCACGCCATCGCCCGTCATGTCGACGGCGAGCGTCTTGGACCCCTGGAGTCGAAACTGTGCCACCGCCGCAATGTAGCCGGATTCGGCGGCCGCGGGGGAGGGGGTGTCGGCGTTCTGGTACCGGTCTGCGACAAAACGGCTCGGATCAGACCGGGGTGCGGGCCCCCGGCGGCACCGCCCCGGCGGCGAGCTCGACCTCCAGCAGCGAGGCCGAGTGTCGCTCCGCCTCGAAGGCCACCACGCCGCCGCGCAGGCCGAAGAGCCGCTTGGAGAGCAGGATCCAGAGCACCGCGACGATGTTCAGCGCCAGCGTGCCGATCTTGACCGCGCTGATGTGCTCGGTCAGCTCGTACACCTCCAGCGGCAGGAAGGCCGCGGTGGCCACCACGGTCAGGTACTCGGCCCAGCGCCGGCCGCGCCAGAGCCCGACCGCCTCGACGATCTCGATCAGCGCGTACACCAGGAGCGCCGCGGCGACGATCATCAGGGTGCTGTGCCTGTAGTCGAAGGTCCTGCGGATGGTGTCGACGATCGGGGAGTGCTCCAGATCCCAGTGGAAGTGCTCGGTCACCGGCTTGAAGACCGTCAGGTTCTCGTCGAAGACCCGGCGCACCGCGTCCTGGCTGTTGGAGAACTTCCAGACGCCCCAGGCCACCACGACGATCAGCAGCCCGCGCAGCAGCCGCTCGACCGCCAGGAAGCGCAGGATGAAGAGGTCCCGCAGGGCCTTGCCGCGGGGTACCAGCGGAGCGTCCTGCGCCGGTCCGGAGCCGTGCGGGGCGCCGAGCGCGAAGTCCCCGCAGCGCAGGCAGCGCCAGGCGTCGCCGAGCGCGGTGGCGGCGTGCAGGCGGCGGCCCAGGTCGGGCTCGGTAGGCGCGTAGGTGATGTGGCCGCGCCTGGCGCAGGTCCTTCGGTCCCAGTCCGGCTTGAACATCGGTCGTACCCCCGTGGTGCGATGCGGACGGCGCCCGGACCGCCCGGGGCGCGCGGCAGCAGGATAGGGGCGCGGACCGACGGGCCGCGGCGGCCGGCGGCGATCTGCTGCAGGGCTGTGACATCGGGCACGCCCGGGGCCCCGGCCGATGGTCCGGGCATGTGCTCGGTGATAATGGCGGGGATGCTTGTGAGCCGGTTCACAAGCGATCTCCGACCCCGCATCGAGGTACCCATCGTGAACAGCAGTGCCGTCCACCGCCTGCGCCTGGTCTCGGGCCCCGAGGGCCTCTCCTTCCTCCTGCTGCTGGTGTGCTCGGTCCTCAAGCGCACCACCAGCTTCAACGCCGTGCCGGCGATGGGCATGATCCACGGGGTCCTGTTCGTCCTGTACGTGGTGTTCTGGATCATGGCCTGGCAGACGCAGAAGTGGGACGCCAAGCGCGGCATCCTGCTGTTCGTCCTCTCGGTGCTGCCCACCGGCGGCTTCTTCGCCGAGCGGACCCTGGCCAGGGAGGAGCGCGGCGAGCTCGCGCCGGCGCCCAAGCCCGCCGCGGCCTGACCCGCCCGGCGGCAGGCCGACAGGCTGCCGCGGCCTCCTCTCCCGTGGGCCGCGACAGCCTGTCGGTGTTTCCGGGGAGCGCTACACGTTCACCGCGCTCCAGGCCGCGGCCACCGTGTTGTACTCGGTGCCGTTCAGGCCGTACAGGTCCGCCGCCGCCTTCAGGGTCGCGGTGCGGGCGGCCTTGTAGTTGGTGGTGGAGGTGAAGTACACGGTCAGCGCGCGGTACCAGATCGCCGCGGCCTTGTCCCGGCCGATACCGACGATGGTGGAGCCGTTGGACGTCGGGCTGTTGTAGCTGACGCCGTTGATGGTCTTGGCGCCGCTGCCCTCGGCCAGCAGGTAGAAGAAGTGGTTGGCCACGCCCGACGAGTAGTGCACGTCCACGTTGCCGACCCCGGAGTACCAGGAGTCCTTGGACGCGCCGTCCTTGGAGGGCTTGTCCATGTAGCGCAGCGGGGTGCCGTTGCCGTTGAGGTTGAGCTTCTCGCCGATCCAGTAGTCCGGCACGTCGCCCGGCAGGTTGGCGTACCACTCGACCATGGTGCCGAAGATGTCCGAGGTGGCCTCGTTGAGGCCGCCGGACTCGCCCGAGTAGACCAGCCCGGCGGTGGCCGCCGTGACGCCGTGGGTCATCTCGTGGCCGGCCACGTCGATCGCGGTCAGCGGGTGGGTGTTGCCCGCGCCGTCGCCGTAGGTCATGCAGAAGCAGGCGTCGCTCCAGAACGCGTTGACGTAGTTGGTGCCGTAGTGGACCCGGCTGGTCGCCCCGACACCGTTGTTCTTGATGCCGTTGCGGCCGAAGGTGTTCTTGTAGAAGTCCCAGGTCGCGCCGGCGCCGTACTGGGCGTCCACGGCGGCGGACTGGACGTTGGAGGCGAGGCCGTTGCCCCAGACGTTGTCCGCGTCGGTGAACACCGCGTTCCCGGCGGCGGCGTTGCCGGTCGACTGGTTGCCCCGGGAGGCGTCCTTGAGAAGGTAGCTCGACCCGCTCTGGGTGGTGGTCAGGGTGACCGAGCCGACGTGGACGCCCTTGCCGCTGCCGGTCGCGGTCTGGACCTCCTCGTGGGTGGAGAGCACCGCGCCGGTGGCCGCGTCGGTGACCATCCGCTGGCTGCTCGGCGTGCCGTCGGCCCGCTGGCCCTGGACCACCGTCTGGTACGCCAGCCGCGGGTTGCCGTCTGCGGCCCAGACCACCAGGGTGGCCGCGCCGGCGCCGTCGACCCGGCTGATCGCCGACTCGTCCTTGTCGGCCGCGATGCCGATGGTGGCCCGGACCGCGCCGGTCGCCTGGGCGGCGGCCTGGTCGGCGGAGAGCTTCGGGGTCAGGCCGGGCAGCGCCAGCCGCCCGTCGAAGGCGCGGTCCACCGAGGCGATCGCGCCGCCGGCCCGCTGGTGCACGATCAGGTCGCCGCCGAGGACCGGCAGGCCGCCGAAGGTCCGCTCGTAGCGCAGGTGGCGGTCGCCGTTGGCGTCCACCACCGCGTCCTTGACGACCAGTCGCTCCTGGCCGCCGAGCCCGAGCGCCGCGGCCACCGGGGCGGCCTGGCCGTCCGCCAGGGCGATCAGCGCGTCGCGCTGCTGCGCCACCGAGGGGGCGGAGGCCTGGGCGGGGGCGGCGGCGACCTGGATGGCGCCGGCCAGCAGGGCGGTGGCGGAGAGTACGGCTCCGGCTGTCAGCTTTCGCTTCACGTACGGGGTTCCTTCCACGAAACCGCGTGTGCGCGGTCACGCCGCATACCGGGGCGCCGGGGTTGGCGCCGTGGGGCGGTACGGGCGCTGACGTGCTGCTCCCGTGCGGTCCTCGGCGGGCCGTCGGGGGTGGGGGTGACGGCCACCGAACGGGGCTTTGGACAGAAGCATGACAATTCGTGGGGGCTGAGGACAGGGCGCCCGCGCCTATTGGCCAGGTCTCGCCAGTGCGCTGGGACTGCTGGTTCGGCTGCGGCCGCTGACCGTTATCGGGGGGTTTGCGGTGGTGGCGGGATCCCGCCACCGCGGGGCCCCTTGCCGCCCCCCGGAGGCGCTGCTACGAGCCGACGGGGGGCGGACGCGCGAACGCCCGGGTCCCCTCCGCCGAGGGGCCCGGGCGTCCGTGGCGCTGTCGTGTCGTCAGTTGACGTTGACGCCGCTCCACGCGGCCGCGACCGCCTGGTACTCGGTGCTGGTGGAGCCGTACAGGTCCGCCGCCGCCTTCAGGGTGCCGGTGCGGGCGGCCTTGTAGTTGGTGGTGGAGGTGAAGTACACGGTCAGCGCGCGGTACCAGATCGCCGCGGCCTTGTCCCGGCCGATCCCGGTGACGGTGGAGCCGTTGGAGGTCGGGCTGTTGTAGCTGACGCCGTTGATGGTCTTGGCGCCGCTGCCCTCGGCCAGCAGGTAGAAGAAGTGGTTGCCGACGCCCGAGGAGTAGTGGACGTCCAGGCCGCCCACCGAGGAGGACCAGGAGTCGGCCGAGCCGCCGTCCTTGGAGGGCTTGTCCATGTAGCGCAGCGGGGTGCCGTCGCCGTTGAGGTCGATCTCCTCGCCGATCAGGTAGTCCGGCGTGTCGGTGGCGAGGTTGGCGTAGAACTCGACCATGGTGCCGAAGATGTCCGAGGTGGCCTCGTTGAGGCCGCCGGACTCGCCCGAGTAGTTCAGGTTGGCGGTGGCCGAGGTGACGCCGTGGGTCATCTCGTGGCCGGCCACGTCGATCTCGGTCAGCGGGTGGGAGTTGCTCGCGCCGTCACCGTACGACATGCAGAAGCAGGCGTCGCTCCAGAAGGCGTTGACGTAGTTCTTGCCGTAGTGGACGCGGCTGGTGGCGCCGACGCCGTTGTTCTTGATGCCGTTGCGGCCGAAGGTGTTCTTGTAGAAGTCCCAGGTGGCGGCCGCGCCGTACTGGGCGTCCACGGCGGCGGACTGGGTGTTGGAGGCGAGGCCGTTGCCCCAGGCGTTGTCCGCGTCGGTGTACAGGGTGCCCGAGCCGGAGGTCCGGTTCTTGAAGTCGACGGTGGACTGGCCGCCCCGGGAGGCGTCCTTCAGCGAGTAGCCGCCGCTGGCGGTGGAGGTGGTCAGCGGGACGGTGCCGACGAAGACGCCCTTGCCGGAGCCGGTCGCGGTCTGCACCTGCTCGTGGGTGGAGAGCACCTCGCCGCTGGCGGCGTCGGTGACCAGCTGCTGGCTGCTCGGGGTGCCGTCGGCCCGGACGCCCTCGACGACCGTCTGGTACGCCAGCCGCGGGTTGCCGTCGGCGGCCCAGACGACCAGCTTGGCGGCGCCGGTCTGGTGGACCTTCTGCAGCGGCGACTCGTCCTTGTCGGCGGCTATGCCGACGGTGGCCTGCACCGCGCCGGCGGCCTGGGCGGCGGCCTTGTCGGCGGAGAGCTTCGGGCTCAGGCTCGGCAGGGCGATCTGCTCGGTGACGGCCTTGTCGACCGACTCCACCGCGCCGTCGGCGGCCTGGTGCACGACCAGGTCGCCGCCGAGGACGGGCAGGCCGGCGTAGGTGCGCTCGAAGCGGAGGTGCCGGGTGCCGTCGGCGTCGATCACGGCGTCCTTGGCGACCAGCTGCTCCTGGCCGCCCAGGGCGAGGGCCTGGGCCAGCGGTCCGGCCTGACCGTTCGCCAGCGCCACGACGGCGGCGCGCTGCTGGGCGGCCTGGGCGTCGGCGGCGGGCGTGGGAGCGGCCTGGGCGGCGGTGCTCACCTGGACGACGCCGGTGAGGAGGGCGGTGGCGGAGAGTACGGCGACGGCTGCGAGCTTGCGCTTCACGTACAGGTCCTTCCGGAAAACCGCGGGTGCGCGGTTGCGCCGCATCCCGTGGTGCCGGGGTTGGCACCTTGAGGGGCGGGAACGGGCGCTGGCGTGCTGCTCCGTGCGGTCGATCGGCAGGTCACCGTGAGTGGGGCGGTGACCGCCGGTACGGGGCTGGGCGAAAGCATGACAATCCAACGTGTGAAATGACAGGTCTGGTTCACCATTTGGCCAGGTCTCGCCAGACCGGCGGATTGTGAACAGCCCGGCAAATGCCCCCAAAACACCCGCTCTTGCAGCGGGTTACCGCCCGAACGGAGGCCTGATCACGGGCCGGGCGCCCGGTTCGGGGGCCAACGGCCGCCGGTCGGGGGCCGGTTGGCGGGGGTTCACACCCGCGTAACGAGCTGGTACGTACCTGGCGGTCCGGCTGGCGTGATCCCGCCACGTGTCGCGCTTGTCCACCATCAGGACGACTGGTAGCACGCGACCCATGCGCCGGTACGGTAAGGACGTGGCCAAGCCCCTCGCACTCGACTTCGACCCGATCGACCGCGCCGACGAGCTGTGGACCCGCCGTTGGGGCGCGGTCCCCTCCATGGCGGCGATCACCTCGATCATGCGCGCGCACCAGATCCTGCTCGCCAGGGTGGACGCGGTACTCAAGCCGTACGGGCTGACCTTCGCCCGCTACGAGGCGCTGGTGCTGCTCACCTTCAGCCGGACCGGCGAGCTGTCGCTCTCCAAGGTGGGCGAGCGGCTGATGGTCCACCCGACCAGCGTCACCAACACCGTCGACCGCCTGGAGCGGGCCGGTCTGGTCGCCCGCCACCCCAACCCGCTGGACGGCCGGGGCGTGCTCGCGGCCATCACCGGCCGGGGCCGCGAGGTGGTCGAGGAGGCCACCCGGGACCTGATGGCGATGGAGTTCGGGCTGGAGGAGTACGGCCCCGAGCAGTGCCGCCAGGTGTTCGACCTGCTGAGGCCGCTGCGCGTGGCGGCGGGGGACTTCACCGAGCCGCAGGCCCCTGAGGCCCAGTAGCCCGCCGCCCCGGGGGCCTGCGCGGCGGCGGCCGTGAAGGCGGCTACCCTCGTTCGGAGCGGTGCGCAGATCCGGACGTACCTGCCGATCCTGCCAAGCGAGGCGATGTGAGTATGAAGGCGACCCCCCTGCTGGGCTGGTACCGGGCCCTGGCGATCGCGACCGGTGTCGCGCTGCTGGTGTTCTGCGGCTTCATGGTCGCGAAGTACGGCTTCGACACGGCCGAGGACGTCACCACCTACGTGGCGATGCTGCACGGCTACCTCTACATCGGGTACTTCGTGGTGACCTTCCTGCTCGGCCAGAAGCTCAAGTGGCCGCTGGGCCGGCTGGTCTTCACCCTCGCCGCCGGCTGCATCCCGTTCGCGTCCTTCGTCGCCGAGCGGCGCGTGGTGCGCGAGGCCGCCGAGCAGCTGCCCGCCGCCGGCAGCCGCCAGCCGGCCGGCGTCTGACCCGCACGGCCCCAGGGGCGCTCCTCCCGTCGGGAGGGGCGCCTTTCGTGTCGTTCCACCGCTGTTCACCCGCTTCCGGCCTGTCGCCATCGACAATTACTAGGACGTCCGAGTAAATTAGTAGGACGTCCTAACAACTGTGTCGCCCCGGAGCCGTGGCGGCCGTACGGAGCGGAGTTCGGAGCCATGGACGCCGAGGAGATCGAGCGCGGCCGGCAGCGCTGGCAGCAGCGGTACGACAGCGCCCGCAAGCGGGACGCGGACTTCACCACCCTCTCCGGCGACACGGTCGAGCCGGTCTACGGACCGGCCCCCGGGCAGGCCGTCGAGGGCTTCGAGCGGATCGGCTGGCCGGGCGAGTACCCGTACACCCGCGGTCTGCACGCCACCGGCTACCGGGGGCGGACCTGGACCATCCGCCAGTTCGCCGGCTTCGGCAACGCCGAGCAGACCAACGAGCGCTACCGGATGATCCTGGACTCGGGCGGCGGCGGCCTCTCGGTCGCCTTCGACATGCCGACCCTGATGGGCTACGACTCGGACGACGGCAAGTCGCTCGGCGAGGTCGGCCACTGCGGTGTGGCCATCGACTCGGCCGCCGACATGGAGGTGCTGTTCAAGGGCATCCCGCTCGGCGAGGTCACCACCTCGATGACGATCAGCGGCCCGGCCGTGCCGATCTTCTGCATGTACCTGGTGGCCGCCGAGCGGCAGGGCGTCGACCCGGCGGTGCTGAACGGCACCCTCCAGACGGACATCTTCAAGGAGTACATCGCCCAGAAGGAGTGGCTCTTCGCCCCCGAGCCGCACCTGCGGCTGATCGGCGACCTGATGGCCTACTGCGCCGAGGGCATCCCCGCGTACAAGCCGCTCTCCGTCTCCGGCTACCACATCCGCGAGGCCGGGGCGACGGCCGCGCAGGAGCTGGCGTACACCCTGGCGGACGGCTTCGCCTACGTCGAGCTGGGCCTCTCCCGGGGCCTGGACGTGGACGTCTTCGCGCCCGGCCTGTCCTTCTTCTTCGACGCGCACCTGGACTTCTTCGAGGAGATCGCGAAGTTCCGGGCCGCCCGCCGGATCTGGGCCCGCTGGATGCGCGAGCGCTTCGGCGCCAAGACCGACAAGGCGCAGTGGCTGCGCTTCCACACCCAGACCGCCGGCGTCTCGCTGACGGCGCAGCAGCCGTACAACAACGTGGTGCGCACCGCGGTGGAGGCGCTGTCGGCCGTCCTCGGCGGCACCAACTCGCTGCACACCAACGCCCTGGACGAGACCCTGGCGCTGCCCTCGGAGCAGGCCGCCGAGATCGCCCTGCGCACCCAGCAGGTGCTGATGGAGGAGACCGGCGTGGCCAACGTGGCCGACCCGCTGGGCGGCTCCTGGTACGTCGAGGCGCTCACCGACCGGATCGAGGAGCAGGCCGAGGCGATCTTCCAGCAGATCCTGGACAAGAGCCGTCTGGACAAGGGCCGCGAGGACCACGCGATCGGGCCGATCACCTCCGGCATCCTGCGCGGGATCGAGGAGGGCTGGTTCACCGGGGAGATCGCCGAGGCGGCCTTCCAGTACCAGCAGGGCGTGGAGAAGGGCGAGAAGCGGGTGGTCGGCGTCAACTGCCACCCGCGCAGCGTCACCCCCGAGTTGGAGATCCTGCGGGTCAGCCACGAGGTGGAGCGCGAGCAGGTGCGGGTGCTGGGCGAGCGCAAGGCGGCCCGGGACGAGGCGGCGGTGCGGGCCGGGCTGGACGCGATGCTGGCGGCGGCGCGCTCGGGCGAGTCGATGATCCCCCCGATGCTGGACGCGGTGCGGGCCGAGGCCACCCTCGGCGAGATCTGCAACCTGCTGCGCGAGGAGTGGGGGATCTACCGGGAGACCGCGATGTTCTAGGGCCTGCCTTTCGGGCTCTTCCGAACCGCCCCGCACGAGGACCGTGCGGGGCGGTTCGGCGTGCGCTCAGCCCGCCGAGAGGCTGGGGAAGGGCCCGAGCAGCAGGTTGGTGAAGCGCCGCGTCCAGTCGGCGGTGATCGGCTCGCCGCTGACCAGCACCCGGTGCTCGACCGTCCCGGCGATGGTGTCGAAGATGATGTCGATCTCCTCGTCGGCGGTCGCCTCGTCGGCGTCCGGGGCGAGTTCGCCGCGGGTCTGGGCGGCGGCCCGGCCCTGGCGGACCAGGTGCTTCTGCGGGTCGACGATCGCCTCCCGGATCCGTCGGCGCAGCTGCGGGTCGCGGGTGCCCTCGGCGAACAGCGCGAGCAGCGCGGCCTGGGTCTCCGGGCGGGCCAGCAGGTCGGCGAACTGGGCCACCACGGCCTCGATGTCGGCGCGCAGGCTGCCGAGGTCCGGCATCACCAGCTCGTCGAAGAGGCTGGCGACGGCGTCCACCACCAGCTCGTTCTTGGAGGGCCAGCGGCGGTACAGGGTGGTCTTGGCGACCTTGGCGCGGGTGGCGACGTGGCCCATGGTCAGGCCGCCCCAGCCGAGCTCGGCCAGGGTCTCCCGGGTGGCGTCCAGGATCGCGCGGTCGGCGGCGGCGCTGCGCGGGCGCCCCTTGGCGCGGGTCGCGGTGCTCTCCGCGTCCCGGCTCGGCGCGGTCGTGGGGGGTTGGGCGGCCGACACCGGGGCCTCCTTGCGTTCTACCGGTAAGTAACTTGGGTGGGGCTGGTAACCGTAGCGACTGTTCGGCGTCCCGGTCAGCCTGGCCGGGCGGGAAAGTGGGGCAGCTCACGTCCCGGGATGGCCTCGGGGGGTTGCGGCGGGGGGCCCGGGTCCAGTTACGCTACGACCTGTAGCGAAAGCAGTGACAACCAGGCGCCGCAACCCGTGGGACGGGGGCGGCGCAGGCGCGGGTGGGGATCCGTGCCGAACGGTTCGGGCTACCGGGGGAGGGGCTCCCGCCCGGGAACCAGGCGCGCGCGGCCCCGCGGAGCGACTTTCCCGGTGGTTGGTGCCCGCCGACAGCGCAGACGGGGGAGGATAGTGCCATGCAGCCACGGAATTCGCGTCCCAACAGCTCCGCCCTGCGCGGTGCGGTCGACCTCGCCGCAGTGAAGGCAGCCGGCGAGGCTGCCCAGAAGGCCGAGCAGGCCAAGGCCGAGCGGGCCCGCCAGGCGGCCGCCGCCGAAGCGGCCGGAGTGGCCCCGGTCGAGGCGGCCTACCCGCTCGTCATCGACGTCACCGAGGACACCTTCGAGGCCGAGGTCGTCCAGCGCTCCACCGAAGTGCCGGTGGTCATCGACTTCTGGGCCGAGTGGTGCGGGCCCTGCAAGCAGCTCAGCCCGATCCTGGAGCACCTGGCCGAGGAGTACGCCGGCCGGATCGTGCTCGCCAAGATCGACGTCGAGGCCAACCCGCTGATCTCGCAGCAGTTCGGCATCCAGGGCATCCCGGCCGTGATGGCCGTGGTGGCCGGCCAGCTGGTGCCGCTGTTCCAGGGCGCCGAGAGCGAGGCCAACGTCCGCAAGGTGCTGGACCAGCTGATCCTGGTCGCCGAGCAGCGCTTCGGTATCGTCGGCGGCGCCGGGGCGCCCGCCGGGGAGGCGGGCGAGGCCGGTCCGTACGTGCCCGAGGACCCGGCCCTGGCGGCGGCGCACGAGGCGCTGGACCGCGGGGACCTGGGCGGTGCCGTCCAGGCCTACCGGAACGTGCTGGCCGACCAGCCGGGCAACACCGAGGCCAAGCTGGGCCTGGCCCAGGCGCAGCTGCTGAGCCGGGTGGAGGCGCTGGACCCGCAGGCCGTGCGCGCAGCGGCCGCGGCCGACCCGAAGAACGTCGCCGCCCAGCTGGAGGCGGCCGATCTGGACCTGGTCGGCGGTCACGTCGAGGACGCCTTCGGCCGGCTGGTGGACACCGTCGGGCGGACCTTCGGCGAGGACCGGGACGCCGCGCGGGTACGGCTGTTGGAGCTGTTCGAGGTGATCGGCCCCGAGGATCCGCGGGTGACGGCGGCGCGTGGCGCACTGGCCCGCGTGCTGTTCTGAGGCCGCCTGCCGGGGTTCGTTCCGGCACGGTTGATGACCTGCGGTGTCGCTGACGATTTGGCGACAATCCGGTCATCGGAGCAGAGGTTTACCAAATCTTGACAACACCCGTGGGTGGTCACTTTACGTGACCACCCACGGGTGTTTCGCTGGCGTTTCCGGGGGATTTCGCCGTCACGATTTCTTCAAGACATCACTCAGGGTGCGCGAGTGGCCGATTCCATGATCGTCGGCATCTGTTGTTGGATTACCCGTCAGTAATGAACCCCTTGTGCTTCGCCCGGGATTCAAGCACGATCGGCGACGCCCGGTCCCGAGACTCCAGCCCCGCCGACAGCCCGTCGGCGAAGCGGAGCGAGGGATCCCCACCGGGTGAGCCGCCGGCCCTGGCCGTCGGCAGGGAGGGCAGGGGGGTATCCGCGGTCCCACGGCGGTTCCTGTCCTTCAACCGGCCGCGCGGCCCGCGCGGTCGCTGGTTGTCGCTCGGGGGTGATCGCCGATGTCGTCGGTCCTGCCCGCCGCCCCGCAAGGGTGGCCGGTGCCGGGACGGGAGTGCAGCCGAATACCGGCCGCTCCCGCGTCCGACGACGCCCAAGGCGCTCTCCGCTACCGAGGACGTAGCTCTCTCCCATCCCAGGCCCCCACCGGTGCGGGACGCACCGCCGGGGAGCCGGAGATGTACGTCCTAGAAGGAGGACTCGCATGTCCCAGACCCACGGCAAGACCCGTTGGAAGCGCTTCGCCCTGGTGATGGTGCCCAGCCTCGCGGCCACCGCCGCGGTGGGCGTCAGCCTGGCGAACAACGCGCTCGCCGCGTCGTTCAGCGTCTCCGGCCAGCAGTTCAAGGTCACCGCCGAGGAACTGCACGGCACCAAGTTCGTTCAGTTCGGCTCGATCGACGCCGAGGCCGGCGGCGTGCCGCACCCGATCGCCGTCTCGGCGTTCGACACGGCCCGGATCAAGAACCTCTGCCAGTCCGTGGTGACGGACCCCAACATCATCCCGGGCCTGCCCTGGAAGCTGCCGAAGATCACCCTCCGCCTGGAGGCCGGCAACACCGATGACAAGGACAAGCAGGTCAGCGCCAAGAACCTGCTGATCGACCTGGACTCGCTGAACGCGGACGCCGAGTTCGGCAACATCAACATCGGCCAGGACGCCTCGACGGTCAAGAGTGACGCGACCGCCAACTGGAAGTCGCCGCTCGGCTCCGGCAAGCCCTCCGGCGGCGTCGGCTTCGCCCAGGCGGCCGACACGGCCGACCTGTACCACGTGCAGCAGACCGCCTGGGCCACCTCGGCCGGCACCTTCAAGCTGAACGGCCTGAAGCTCCAGCTGCACACCGACGGCGGCCACGAGTGCTACTAGGCCGTTGACCGGTGACGGGCCGTCCAGCCCGTCACCGACCACGGCACCCGGGGGGCCGGGGGCGGTGCGCGCGCCGTCCCTGGTCCTCCTCGTCCCGTTTTTCCCCCTCGTTCACGACATCGAGGAGCTGCATCGTGTCCAGCGCCCTTGCCGGGCTGCGGCCCGCCGAGCACGAGAACCCCGCGCAGTGGGTGCGTCGGGTGTTCCGTAACTTCCGTCGGTCCCGTCCCTTCTACGGGGGCCTGCTGGCCATGATGGCCGGCGTCCCGGTCATGTACTTCCCGTACGCCAAGCTCTCGTTGAGCGGCATGACGGTGACCATGGCGACCACGGCCGGCGCCGGATCGCTGATCATCGGCGTCCTGCTGATCGTGCTCGGCCTCACCGCCTGGTTCCAGCCGGCCGTCCGGGTCTTCTCCGGCGTCGCCACCACCCTGCTCACCCTGGTCTCGATCCCGGTCTCCAACCTGGCCGGCTTCGGGATGGCGCTGCTGCCGGGCCTGATCGGCGGCGGCCTGATGGTCGCCTGGGCGCCGCTGCCCGAGCCGAAGGCCGCCGAGGCGGGCACCGCGCAGTCGGTGGCCACCGAGCCCGCGACCGTCGCCACCGCCGCCACCACCGCCGCCACCACCACCGCCGTCGCGACCGAGCCCGCCACCGCGCCGCTGCCGGTCGTCCCCGGCCAGGGCGAGCCCGCTCACCCCGCCACGGACCCGGCCGCCGGGGGCACCGTCCCGCAGCAGCAGTCCGGGGACCAGAAGGAGGCACGGTGACCGGCTCGGACGAGCGGCAGGACCGCCCGGCCCTGCCCGAGCAGCGCACCGCCCGGCACGCGGCGCCCAGGACGCCCGTCCGAGTCCGGCTGAGAGGTCGCGCGCTGGCGATGGCCGCGGTGCCCACGGCGCTGCTGATGGCCGCCGCCTACACGCCCGGCTCGGCGATCGCCGAGACCTCGGCCGGCAAGCCGTGCGCCACCGCGCCGGAGTCCGTCCCGGACGTCTCGCCGGTGGAGGAGACGCCCGTTCCCAAGAGCGAGCTGACCCCGCCGGCCGACGGGCCCACCGCCGTCCCGACGACCGGTCCGACGGCCGTTCCCACCCAGGCCCCGACGGCGGCGCCCACCCAGGCACCCAGCACCGCCCCGACGCAGGTGCCGACCCAGGCCCCGACCGCCGCCCCGACCCAGGCGCCGACGCAGGCCCCGACCACCGCGCCCACGCCCGCCCGGACCGCGGCCGCCGCTCCCGCCACCACCGGCGCGGTCAGCGCCGTGTACCAGGGCGGCGGCACCGGGGCCGTCCAGAGCGGGCTGATCGACGACCTGCTCGGCGGCGTCGGCAAGCTGCTCAACCCGAACGCCTCGCCCAGCCCGTCGGCGGGCGCCGGCGCCTCGCCGTCGGCCGGTGCGAGCACCCCGGACGCCCGCGCGGCGGCCCCGGTGCAGCCCGCGGCGGGCGGCGCGTCCGCGCAGGCCCCGGCCCCGTCGGGCGGAGGCGGGACGACCGCCCAGCAGCCGCCCGCGGCCCAGTCCGGTCCGCAGCCCGGCACCCAGGCCCAGCCCGGCACCCAGGCCCAGGCCGGCACCCAGCCCCAGCCCGGGGCACAGGCCTCGGGCGCCGCCAAGGCGAGCCCCAAGGCGAGCCCGAAGGCGGCGCCGTCGGCGGGCGCCTCGGCCAAGCCCTCCGCGAAGGCCGCCGCCACGCCCTCGGGCACGCCGTCCGGCTCGCCCTCGGCCAACCCGAACTGCGCCGTGGACGCCCGCGGCCTGACGGCGGGCGCGGCGGCCGGCGAGCACGTCGTGCCGGAGCAGAACTGGACGCTGCTGACCAGCCGCCTCGCGCTGTACGGCGCGGCCTTCCACGGCGTGTACGACGTGAAGACGCCCACCGGCACCAAGCGGGTGCTGAAGTTCGTGGTCTCCACGGTCGACATCGACAACCTCGACATGTCGACCCTGGAGGGCAACGGCAAGACCTTCCACGTCAAGGGGGCCCCGGGCTCGACCTCGACGATGCGCAAGGGCCCGGTCACGATGTACGTCGAGCGGCTCTCCGGCCACCTCTCGAAGGTGCTCGGCCTGCCGATCCCGATCGACCTGGGCGAGATCACCCTCACCCCGGACACCCTGCCGCGCTGGCTGTACGACCTGATCGGCTCCGTCCCGATCCCGCTGGACCTGGAGCTGAAGGGCGTCACCGCGATCCAGGCCGGCCAGTTCGGCGGCACCCTGAAGATCCCCGGCATGCGGCTCTACAACGACGACCTGCCCTACCCCGGCAACAAGTAGCGCCCGGCAACAGGTGGCGACAACGCCCGTGGGGCGGCCCCTCCACTGCGGAGGGGCCGCCCCACGGGCGTTTGCGGCGGGTGGGCCGAGGCCCTACTCGCTCCGGGTGCCCAGGTGGTGCACCTGGACCATGTTGGTGTTGCCGGGGACGCCGGGCGGGGAGCCGGCGGTGACGATGACGGTGTCGCCCTCGTTCAGCTCGCCGATCCGCAGCAGCTCGCCGTCGACCTGGGCGACCATCTCGTCGGTGGAGCCGACCTGCTCGGTCACGTACGCCTCGACGCCCCAGCTCAGCGAGAGCTGGTTGCGGGTCGCGGAGTCCGGGGTGAACGCCACCACGGGGATCGGCGAGCGGTAGCGGGACAGGCGGCGGGCGGTGTCACCGGACTTGGTGAACGCGACCAGCGCCTTGCCGTTGAGGAAGTCGCCCAGCTCGCAGGCGGCGCGGGCGATCGAGCCGCCCTGGGTGCGCGGCTTGCGGCCCGGGTTCAGCGGCTGGAGGCCCTGCGAGAGCAGCTCCTCCTCGGCCTTCTCGGCGATCCGGCTCATGGTGCGGACCGTCTCGACCGGGTACTTGCCGACGCTGGACTCGGCGGACAGCATGACCGCGTCGGTGCCGTCCAGGATGGCGTTGGCGACGTCGGACACCTCGGCGCGGGTCGGCCGCGAGGCGTGGATCATCGACTCCATCATCTGGGTGGCGACGATGACCGGCTTGGCGTTCCGGCGGGCCAGCGTGATCAGGCGCTTCTGCACCAGCGGCACCCGCTCCAGCGGGTACTCCACGGCGAGGTCGCCACGGGCCACCATGATGGCGTCGAAGGCGAGGACGATCTCCTCCATGGCCTCGACGGCCTGGGGCTTCTCGATCTTGGCGATGACCGGCACCCGGATGCCGACCTGGTCCATGACCTCGTGGACGTCCTTGATGTCGTCCGCGTTGCGGACGAAGGAGAGGGCGACCATGTCGACGCCCAGCTCCAGGGCGAAGCGCAGGTCGTCCTTGTCCTTCTCGGACAGCGCGGGCACGTTCACGGCCGCGCCGGGCAGGTTGATGCCCTTGTTGTTCGAGAGCACGCCGCCCTCGATGACCACGGTCCTCACCCGCGGGCCGTCGACGCTGACGACCTCCAGGGCGATGACTCCGTCGTTGATCAGGATCGGGTCGCCGGCCTTGACATCGCCGGGCAGGCCCTTGTAGGTGGTCCCGCAGATGTGCTGGTCACCGGGGACGTCCTCGGTGGTGATGGTGAACTCGTCGCCGTTGTCGACGGTCACCGGGCCGTTGGCGAAGGTCGCCAGACGGATCTTGGGACCCTGGAGGTCGGCCAGGACGCCGATGGCCTTGCCGGTGTCCTCCGAGACCTGGCGGACCTTGCGGTACCGCTCCTCGTGGTCCGCGTGGGTGCCGTGGCTCATGTTCAGTCGGGCGACGTTCATGCCCGCCTCGACGATGGCCTTCAGCTGTTCGTAGGAGTCCGTGGCAGGACCCAGGGTGCAGACAATTTTCGCTCGGCGCATATGGATCAGTCTATCCGTTCGTGTTATAGGTGCATTCGGCACGAATCGTGAGGAATCGCCAACGAAGGATTCCGAGGGTCGAGACGACGGTCTGTCAGTCCTCCGGGCCCCGGTGCACCAGGGCGAATGCCTGCCGTGCGATCTCCAGTTCCTCGTCGGTGGGGACGACGGCGACGGCGACCCGGGCGGTGCCTCCCGAGGGAAGGATGGCCGGTGAGATGATCCGCGGCTCACCGGAGCGGACCGAGTTCAGCTCGGGGTCCACCGCGATGCCCAGCCCCTCCAGCCCGGACGTCGCGGCGGCGCGCACAGGAGCCGCGTTCTCGCCGACACCGGCCGTGAACGCGATCGCGTCCACCCGGCCGAGCACCGCGTAGTAGCCCCCGATGTACTTGCGCAGCCGGTGGATGTAGGCGTCGAACGCCAGCCGGGCGTCCGCGTCCCCCTCCTCGGCCCGCCGCATGATCTCGCGCATGTCGTTGTCGCCGCACAGGCCCAGCAGGCCGCTGCGCCGGTTGAGCAGGTCGTCGATCTCGTCGATCGACAGACCGCCGACCCGGTGCAGGTGGAACACCACGCCCGCGTCGATATCACCCGAACGAGTGCCCATCACCAGGCCCTCCAGCGGGGTCAGGCCCATCGAGGTGTCCACGCAGCGCCCGCCGGCGACCGCCGAGGCGGAGGCGCCGTTGCCCAGGTGCAGCACGATCACGTTCACCTCGGCCGGGTCCTTGCCGAGCAGCCGGGCGGTGGCCCGCGAGACGTACTGGTGGGAGGTGCCGTGGAAGCCGTAGCGGCGGACCCGGTGCCGGTCCGCGACCGCCTGGTCCACCGCGTACCGGGCCGCGTACTCCGGCATCGAGGCGTGGAAGGCGGTGTCGAAGACGGCCACCTGCGGGAGGTCCGGGCGCAGCGCGCGGGCCACCTCGATGCCGGTGATGTTCGCCGGGTTGTGCAGCGGGGCGACCGGGATCAGTCGGCGGATCTCCCGGAGCACCTCGTCGGTGACCACGGTCGGCTCGGTGAACCGCAGCCCGCCGTGCACCACCCGGTGCCCGATCGCGGCCAGCTCGGGGGAGTCCAGCCCGACGCCGTCGGCGGCGAGCTCCTCGGCGACGGCCTTCAGGGCGGCGCCGTGGTCGGGGAAGACCTGGGCGGACTCCCGCTTCTCCGCGCTGCGCGGGGTGTGCACCAGTCGGCCGCCGGCCTCGCCGATCCGCTCGACCAGCCCGGCGGCGAGCCGGGTGCCGTCCAGCATGTCGATCAGCTGGTACTTGACCGACGAGGAGCCGGCGTTCAGCACCAGGACGCGGGTACCTTCACTCACTTGTCGGCTCCTTCGGCCTGCCGCTGGGACTGGATGGCCGTGATCGCGACCGTGTTGACGATGTCCTCGACCAGCGCGCCGCGCGAGAGGTCGTTGACCGGCTTGCGCAGGCCCTGCAGGACCGGGCCGACCGCGACCGCGCCGGCCGAGCGCTGGACCGCCTTGTAGGTGTTGTTACCGGTGTTGAGGTCCGGGAAGATCAGCACGGTGGCCCGGCCGGCCACCGGCGAGCCCGGCAGCTTGGTGGCCGCGACATGGGCGTCCACCGCGGCGTCGTACTGGATCGGGCCCTCGACCAGGATGTCCGGGCGCAGCGCGCGGACCAGCTCGGTGGCCTTGCGGACCTTGTCCACGTCGGCGCCGGAGCCCGAGGTGCCGGTGGAGTAGGAGAGCATCGCGACCCGCGGCTCGACGCCGAACTGGGCGGCGGTGGCGGCCGACTGGATCGCGATGTCGGCGAGCTGCTGGGCGTCCGGGTCGGGGTTGACCGCGCAGTCGCCGTAGACCAGGACCTTGTCGGCCAGGCACATGAAGAAGACCGAGGAGACGATCGCGGCGCCCGGCGAGGTCTTGATCACCTCGAAGGCGGGCCGGATGGTGGCGGCGGTGGAGTGCACCGCGCCGGAGACCATGCCGTCGGCGATGCCCTCCTGGACCATCAGGGTGCCGAAGTAGCTGACGTCGGTGACGACGTCCAGCGCCAGTTCGACGGTCATGCCCTTGTGGGCGCGCATCCTGGCGTACAGCTCGGCGAACTGGCGGCGCAGCGGGCTGGTGGCCGGGTCGACGATCCGGACCCGGGCGCGGTCGGCGGCCGGGTTCTCGCTGGGCAGGTCGAGGCCGAGCCCCGCGATCCGGCGGCGGACGGCGTCCACCTCGCCGAGCAGGGTGAGGTCGCAGATGTTGCGGCGCAGCAGGACCTCGGCGGCCCGCAGCACCCGCTCCTCGGTGCCCTCGGGCAGCACCACGTGCCGGCGGTCCGACCGGGCGCGTTCCAGCAGCGCGTGCTCGAACATCATCGGGGTGACCCGCTCGGACCGGCCGACCTCGATCCGGTTGGTCAACTCGGCGGTGTCGACGTGCAGTTCGAACAGTCCGAGGGCGATCTCGGCCTTCCGGGGGCTGGCCGCGGAGAGCCGGCCCTCCAGGTGGGTGAGGGCGGCGGCGGTGGGCCAGCTGCCCTCGGGGACGACGGCGACCGGGGTGCCGGGGGCGAGCCGGGCGGCCAGCGCCATCACGTTCGGCCCGGGGTGCTGGCCGAGCGTCAGCAGCACGCCGGCGATCGGCGGGGCGCCGGCGGCGTGCGCGGCCAGCGAGCCGATCACCAGGTCGGCGCGGTCCCCGGGGGTGACCACCAGGGCGCCCTCGGTCAGCGCGTCCAGGAAGGTCGGCAGCATGGCGCCGCCGAAGACGAAGCCGCGGATGTCCCGGGCGAGGCCCGCCGCGTCACCGAGCAGCACCTCGGCGCCGGTGGCCTCGACCAGCTGGGCGACGGTCGGCGCGGCCAGCGCCGGCTCCTCGGGGATGACGTAGGCGGGGATCGGCAGCTTCTCGGTGAGCGTGCGCTGGATCCGCTGCTTGTTGCCGGGCACGACCCGGTTGGCGACCATCGCCAGGGTCTCGCAGCCGAGGTCGGTGTACGCGCGGTGGGCGTTGCGGACCTCGGCGATCACGGTCAGCGGGTCCTCGGAGCGGCCGCCGACCACCGGCAGGACGGCGGCGCCGAACTCGTTGGCCAGCCGGGCGTTGAAGGCCAGCTCGTCCGGGATGTTGGTGTCGGCGAAGTCGGTGCCCAGCACCAGCACGGCCTGGCAGCGCCGCTCCAGCGCGCGGAACCGGTCGACCAGGGTGGAGACGAGTTCGTCCTGCCCCTGGGCGGCCTGCAGCGCGGCGGCCTCCTCGTAGGTGAGCCCGTACAGCTCGGCGGAGGGGAGGTCGAGCCGGTAGCGGCCGCGCAGCAGCTCGACCACGTGGTCGGAGCCGGGCTCGCCGGGCGCGTGGGCGTGCACCAGCGGGCGGAACACCCCGACCCGGTCCACCTGGCGGGTGAGCAGTTCCATGACCCCGAGTTCGACCGCCTGCCGGCCGTCCCCCCGGTCGATACCGGTCACGTACACGCTGCGCGCCACGTGGGTGTCTCCGTCCCGTCGTCTCAGAGAGTGGTCACCTCGACCATACCTTCGCACCACGAACACCCGTCCGCGAGCAGACACCGCCGCCCGGGGCAAGGGCCGGACGTCCCGCCGGGAGCGGCCGGGCCGGTACGGCGGTTGGGCCGGGGCTCAGGGCTGAAATTCGAGGCTGATGCCGTCCGGTCCGTCGAACTCCACCGCCACGCCCTGCGGGCGCTCGGTGATGTAGAGCGCGGTCACGCGCTTGTCCACCAGCCAGCCGTGCGGGCGGACCAGGCTGTTCCTCGGGCCTGCCGTCCAGCCGTCGGAGGCGAGTGCCGCGCGCAGCCGGCGGGCGACCTCGTCCGGCGGGAGGCCCTCGGTGCTGCCGATGGAGAGGTCCCGGATACAGGCGTGCAGGGCGCAGCTGCCGTCGGGGCCGGAGTCGCGCTCGATGGTCAGACCGGGCGGCAGGCGGAGCTCGGCCAGATTCGGGGAGAAGGGCTCGTGCCGGAATATCGAGTACAGGCCGACGATGGCGACCCCGACCACTGCCAGGGCGGTGAGCGCGATGGATGCGGCGGCCTCGCGGCGGCGGGCCCGGCCCTCCGGCCGCGGCCCGCACAGCCGCCGTTCGGCCAGCGCGCCCAGCAGGATCACCAGGGCCGCCGCGTACGGGTACCCGGCCTCGGCCTCGGCGGTGGCACGGCTGAAGAACCACTCGTACTCCAGACCGACGAGCACGGTCGCCAGCCCCGCCAGGACGGCGAGGACCGCCACCCCGACCACCCGGGTGCGGGCCAGGCCGGCCCAGCAGACCAGCGGGACGAGGAGGTACACCCACCCCAGGAACATCCACAGCCACATGCGCAGGCCCCCCGGCTGCTGACGATCATTCTCGGAGGGCGAGCCTAGAGGCGCCCGGTGCCGGACACAACGGTCCGGCACCGGGCGGCCCGATGGGTCAGGAGAACGTGCAGGTCAGGATGTTGCTGCCGCAGATCTCACGGTTCGCCGTCTCCCACCACTGCTGCCAGGCGGTCAGGTTGCCGGTCACATTCGGGCCGAAGTGGCCGTACCGCTGGTAGAACGCCTTGTAGCTCTCGCTGTCGGCGTCGATCCCCCCGTTGTAGAAGCCGTAGATCAGCTGGTACGGCGTGTAGTCCACATTGGCCATCAGGGGAACCTTCGGGAGCTCCACGGTCTGCAGGTACTTGACGTAGTAGGCGGCGGCCAGCATGCCCAGGTCGGTCTCGTACCGCAGGTCCGACCACTGCTTGCCCTTGAACTCGTTCGGATAGGCCTTGACGAGGACGTCCCAGGTCACCGGCTTGATGTTGGTGACCCCGAGCGACGCCGTGCCGTCCCCGCCGTGGCCCGGCCACAGGTGGACCTTGGAGAGCAGCGCGGCCGCGTTCTCGTACGCCAGGTAGGTGCCGAGGTCGTACTGCTGGATGTACGGGACCTCCTTCCCGCTCGTCTCCATCCGGGCGATGGAGTAGACCAGGCGCGGATCGACCTTCGCCTTGCCGGCCGCGATGACGGCGGCCTGCATCAGCAGTGCGGGCTGGCACTTGAGGTCCTCGAACACCGCGTCGAGGCAGTTCCCGTAGGTCCGGTTCATCCAGGCCTGCCAGTCGGCGTTGAGGGTGACCCGCAGGTTGCAGGTGTACTGCTCCTTGTCCGTCACGCACGGACGGTTGCCGGGGGTGCCGGGGGCGCCCGGGAGGCTGCCGTCGTCCGCGCAGACCTGGCCGGTGGCCGTGTCGCACCACCCCTTGTCCTGGGAGCGCTTGAAGCCGGTGCGGTTGGCCGCGTCGACGGCGTCGGCGGCGTCCTGCTTGGCCTTGGCGATCGCGGCCTCGGCCGAACCGGCCGAGGCGTCGGCGGCGGTTGCGGCCTGTCGGGCCTGGTCGGCCGCCGACTTCGCGGCCGCGGCGGCCTGTCGGGCGCCCGCGGCGTCCTTCTCCGCCGCCGTGGCCGCACTGTTGGCGGCCGTCGCGTCGGTGGCGGCGTCGTTCGCGGACTGACGGGCGGCGACCTGGTCGGCCCGTGCCTGCGCGACCAGTTGATCGCTGTGCGCGGCAGCCTGTGCGGCGGTGGCCGCGTCGGCCGAGGCGGCGGCGGCGGATCGCATGGCGTCCGCCGCCGACTTCGCGGCCGCGGCAGCCGACTTGGCGGCATCGGCAGCCGCCTGGGCCGCCAGTTTGGCCTCCCCGTCGGCCCGGTCGGCCGCCTGCTGGGCCGCCACGGCGGCCTCGGCCGCCTGGGCCGCCCGTGCGACTGCCACCTCGGCCTGCTGCTGGGCCATCGTCTTGGCCGCCTGGGACGCCAGCGTCGCCAGGCCTGCGGCCGAGTCGTTGTCGGCGTAGGGCGCGGCGAGGTCGATCGCCCTGTCGGCCGGTGCGGCCACCGTCGCGGCGGCCGCCGAGGCCTGCTGGGCCGCTTCCGCGGTCGCCGCCGCCTTGCCGACCGCGATGGCGCTCTGGGCGGCGGCCCCGTCCGCTTCGGACCGGGCCGCAGTCGCCTTGTCCCGGGCCTCCGCGGCGGTCTGGGCCGACTGGTCGGCTGCCGTCTGTGAGGCCTGGGCGTTCATCGAGGCCTGGGCAGAGGCGTTGATCGCCTCGGCCGCGGCGGCGTGGGCCTCGGCGGACGCGGAGGTCGCCGCCGCGGTGTCCGCGTCCGCCTGGTCGGCCGAGGCCTTGGCCCGGGTGGCCGCGGTGGACGCGGCATTCGCGGCCTTGCGCGCGTTGCCGGCGGCGACGGTGGCGTTCCCGGCCGCCGTCCGGGCCTGGTTCGCCGCGGTCCGGGCGGCCATGGCGTCCGCGTCGGCCCGGTCGGCCGCTGCGCGGGCAGAGGCGGCGTTGGGTCCGCCGGCCTCCGCGATGGCCGTGGCCGTCGCTGCGGCGGCCCGGGCCTCCGTCTCGTTCTCCTTTCCTTCAGCCGTCAGGGCCTGGCCGCGTGCCGTGTCGGCCGCGTGTTCGGTCTGCTGGGCCGCGGCGTCGTCGGCGGCGGCGGTGGAGGCCTCCCGGTTCGCGGCATCCCGCAACGACTTGGCGGTGGCCGCCTTCTGCTGCGCCTGGCCCTCCGCCTGCTGGGCCTTGTCGCGCTGGGTCTGCGCGGTCGCCTTCGCGGTGGCGGCGTTCTGGCGCTCCTTGGCGGCCGCCAGCGCGTCCTGGTGCGCGGCGGCGGCGGCAGCCGCCGCCGCGCTCTCGGCCTGCAGCGCCTTGGCCTTGGCGGCGGCGGCCTGCTGCGCCGCCTCGGCTGCCGCGTTCGCCCGGTTCTGGCTCTCGGTGGCGAGCGAGGCGGCGAGCCGCGCGTCTCCCTGGGCCAGCTCGCGGAGGAACTGCGCGCGGGCGGCGTGGGCCTGGGCCTTGGCGGTGGCGAGCAGCGTCGCACTGTCCGCGAGGGTCGCGTCGGTGGTGGCCAGCGCCGTCTGGATGGCGTTGGCGACGGCGGTGGTGGCCGAAGCCGAGGCCTTGGTCACCTGGGCGGACTGCAGCGCGTACGTCAGCCCGCGGCCTTCCGGGGTCCCGCCGGCCTTGGCGACCGCCGCGGCGGCCTCCTGCGCGGCCTGGACCCGGTCGGCCGCGTCCTGGGCCTGTCCGGCGGCCATCTTCGCGGCCTCGGCCAGCCCGGCCACCTTGGCCTTGATCACGCCGAGGTCGTGCGGGATCCGGGCGACGTCCGCGTGCCAGTCCGGGGTCGCCCGGTACTGCTGGGCCCAGAGCAGGCGGTCGGCGTACCAGGCGTAGCTCAGCGCGTCGTTCATCGCCTCCGAGCCGGTCTTCAGCGCCTCAAGCGCCTGGGTCTCCGCCGTGGTGATGTCGGCGCGCTGCCGGGCCTGGGAGTTGAGCTCCGCCTGGTACTCCGCCCAGGCGGTCTCCTCGGCGTCCATCAGGACGTACTTCGGGTCGAACGGGTTGGTCGGATCACCACCGGCCCAGCGGGCCTTGATCGCCTCGACCTCGATCCGGAACTCGGGCGTTCCCTGGGCCGGTGCCGTCGTCGGATAGCCGTTGTACTGGATGAAGCGGCGGACGTCGTCGGCCGACCCGTGCGTGGTCGGGTAGATGTAGGTGTCCCAGAGCCAGGCCTCGGACGGGTTGCGGGCGCCGTTCTCCTTGGCGATGGCGGTCACCCGGTCCTTCGCGGCCTGGTCGGCCTGCGGCATCGGCAGGGTGAACCCGGTGGAGTGCAGGGCGCGCCAGAAGGTGGAGTTCGACGACATGTAGTTGATCACGCCGCCGTCGAGGTCGGGTTGGGCGTCGTACATCGAGAAGCCGTCCAGGAACCGCCGGCGCCCGTCGTCGCGTTGGCCCCGGGCCTGGTCGGCGACGAGGGCGGCGGCGACGTCCTTGGACAGGGCGCCGCTCGGGTCGGTCGGCCAGTTCCGGTCGTTCCAGGCGGCCCAGACCGTACTCAGGTCCGCGTCGTTGCGCGCCAGCGCGGTGCCGGCCTCGGTCCGCATCTGGACGCCGCCGCCGTGCAGCGCCGTCGCCATGTGGGCGCGGGCCTGCCGCTTGGCCTCGGCGTCCTTCATCGCGTCGATCCGCCTGAACAGCTCGCCGGTGCCCGCCGGGTAGACCACCGGCGCTGCGACGACCGGGCCGGTGACGGACGGGTGCGGGCGCCGGGGGGCGTTCCAGACCTGGGCGATGCTGTCGTTGCAGTTCACCAGTTCCAGGTTCGTTCCATCGGCCGTCGAGGCCCAGGGGACGTCGAGACAGCGCCCGGAGCCGGGGTTGAGCAGCGTGGTGCGCCCGGCGGCGTCGAACCTGACCACCCACTGCTGGTTCAGGCCGCTGTTGCAGTGCCAGAGCTCGATCGGGGTGCCGTTGGCGACGGCGCCCTCACCGCCCACGATGTCGAGGCAGAGGCCTCCGTGGGTGAGCGAGCCGTCCTGGTTCAGCGACCAGAGCTGAGCCGGCGTCCCGTTGCAGCGGGTGCTCTGGACCCGGGTGCCGGCGGTCCTGCTGTTGTAGGGGTCGTCCACGCACTTCCCGCCCAGCTCCGGGTTGGATATCGCTCCGGACGGGGGCACGGCGCCCGCAGGCGGGGCGAACCACTGGGCGGGGGTGCCGTTGCAGGTGAAGAGCGCGAGGGCGGTGCCGTCGGTGGTGTCGGCGTTCGGGACGTCGATGCAGCGGTAGCTCATGGGGTTGTAGATCCGGGTGCTGCCGTTGGTGGCGAACTGCATCAGCCACTGCTGGTTCCGGCCGCCGTTGCAGTCCCAGATCTGGAGCTTCGTCCCGTTGGTGACACCCGTGCCGTCGCCGTTGGGGGTGGGAATGTCGAGGCACTTGCCGGGGGAGTTGTCCAGCGTGAGCGAACCGTAGAAACCGAGATCTCCCGAGTACTCGTGGTTCGGGTTGAATGTCCAGTTCTGGTTCGTTGCGCCGTTGCAGCGGTACGACACCACGGCCGCACCGTTCTGGATGTTGTACGCGTAGTCGTCCATGCACTTGTCGAGGCCGAGGTTGTGCACGGCCCCACTGGACTTGGCGTTGAGGTTGCGGGCGTCGGCGAGCGAGGTGTTGCCGAGGTCCCAGGTGGGGGCCGGGTTCGCCGGAGCCGCCGCCCCCAGGACCAGGGCGACCGCGAGGAGCGCTGTGCAGACTCTCGCGATCGTCGAGGATCCGCTTCTTCGTAATCCCGTCATATGCATACGTACATGACCTACCGTCACTTATCCCCGAACCCGGTCTTGTTGACATCGGGTCTCGGATCGCTCGGGATTCTAGTGCGGTAGTTCGCATCCCATTCGAACAATCGAACAAACAGGGGCCGTCCGGAGCGTTGTCGCTCCGGACGGCCCCTGAGGGGTCCGACGTCAGGCCGGGCGGAGCCAGATGGTGGCGAGTGGGGGGAGGACGAGTTCGGCGCTGCGGGGCTGGTCGTTCCAGGGGGTGGCCTCGGCCTTGACCGGGCGGGAGTTGCCGGTGCCGCTGCCGCCGAAGGCCGCGTCGTCGGTGTTCAGCACCTCCTCCCAGAGCTGCTCGCGGCCGTCCAGGGCGGGCAGGCCGACCCGGTGGCCGTGGCGCACGACGGGGGAGAAGTTGCAGACGGCGACCAGCGGGCTGCCGTCGGCCGCGTAGCGGACGAAGGAGAGCAGGTTGTCCTCGGCCGCGCCGCCGTCGAGCCAGCGGAAGCCGTCCGGGGTGGTGTCCTGCTCCCACAGGGCGGGGGTGTCGAGGTAGACGCGGTTGAGGTCGCGCACCAGCGAGCGGACCCCGAGGTGCTCGGCCGCCGCCGGCCACTGCTCGTCGAGCACCCACCACTGCGGGCCCTGCTCGTGGTCCCATTCCGCGCCCTGGGCGAACTCCTGTCCCATGAAGAGGAGTTGCTTGCCCGGGTGGGCCCACATGAAGCCCAGGTAGGCGCGGTGGTTGGCGCGCTGCTGCCACCAGTCGCCGGGCATCTTGGAGACCAGCGCCTGCTTGCCGTGCACCACCTCGTCGTGCGAGATCGGCAGGATGTAGTTCTCCGAGTAGGCGTACACCATCGAGAAGGTGATCTCGTTGTGGTGGTACTTGCGGTGCACCGGCTCCTTGGAGATGTAGACCAGGGAGTCGTGCATCCAGCCCATGTTCCACTTCAGCCCGAAGCCGAGCCCGCCGCTGTCGGTGGGCCGGGTGACGCCGTCCCAGGCGGTGGACTCCTCGGCGATGGTGACCACGCCGGGGCAGCGGCGGTAGACGGTGGCGTTCATCTCCTGGAGGAAGGCCGCCGCGTCGAGGTTCTCCCGGCCGCCGTGCTGGTTGGGCGTCCAGGCGCCGCCCTCGCGGGAGTAGTCGAGGTAGAGCATCGAGGCGACGGCGTCCACGCGCAGGCCGTCGATGTGGAACTCCTCGCACCAGTACACCGCGTTGGCGACCAGGAAGTTGCGCACCTCGGTGCGGCCGTAGTCGAACTCCAGGGTGCCCCAGTCCGGGTGCTCGGCGCGCAGCGGGTCGGCGGGCTCGTACAGCGGCTCGCCGTCGAAGCGGGCGAGCGCGAAGTCGTCCTTGGGGAAGTGCGCGGGCACCCAGTCGACGATCACCCCGATGCCGTGCCGGTGCAGGGTGTCGACCAGGTACCGGAAGTCGTCCGGGCCGCCGAGCCGGGCGGTGGGGGCGTAGTAGCCGGAGACCTGGTAGCCCCAGGAGCCGCCGAACGGGTGCTCCATGACCGGCATGAGCTCCACGTGGGTGAAGTTCAGGTCCTTGAGGTACTGCGGGAGCTCCTCGGCGATCGCCCGGTAGCCGGTGAGGTCCGGCCGCCAGGACGGCAGGTGCAGCTCGTACACCGACATCGGGGCCCGGTGGTGCGCGGTACGGGCCCGCCGGGCCATCCACTCGCCGTCCTGCCAGCGGTACGCGGAGGAGGTGACCACGGAGGCGGTGCCGGGCGGGCACTGGGCGGCGCGGGCCAGCGGGTCGGCCTTGTCGAGCACCCAGCCCTGGCGGGTGCGGATCTCGTACTTGTACTGGGTGTCCTCGGCCAGGCCCGGCACGAACAGCTCCCAGACGCCGGACGAGCCGAGCGAGCGCATCGGGTGCCCGGTGCCGTCCCAGTGGTTGAAGTCGCCGATCAGCCGGACCCCGGCCGCGTTCGGCGCCCAGACCGCGAAGGCGGTGCCGGCCACCCCGTCGACGGTGCGCACGTGCGAGCCGAGCGCCTGCCAGAGCTGCTCGTGCCGCCCCTCGGAGATCAGGTGCAGGTCCAGCTCGCCGAGGGTGGGCGGGGTGCGGTAGCCGTCGTACTGGGCGATCGGCTCCCCGCCGGGGTAGCTGACCAGCAGCCGGTAGTCGGCCATGCCCGACTGGTAGAGCCCGGAGCCGGCCAGCAGCCCGGTGAACAGGCCGTTCTGCTGGTGGGTGAGCTCGGCCGGGCCGTGCGCCGTCTCCACCACCACCCGCTCGGCCAGCGGCCGCAGCACCCGGATCGCGGTGCCGCCGTGCACCGGGTGCGCGCCGAGCAGGGCGTGCGGGTCGTGGTGCTGCCCGCCGACCAGCCGGTCCACCTCGGCCGGCGGCAGCGGCGCCTCGGGCAGTCGCAGCGCGCCGCCCGCGGCGGGGGTGTACGGCGCCTCGGCCGCCGGGGGGCGCGGCTCGGCGCGCCGGGCCGCCACGGGCTCGCGGGGAGGGGAGGCCGTGCCCGACAGGAAGGTGGCGGGCACGGTGCGGGTGGTGCGGCCGGGCGGGTCGAGCGGCGTCACGGCGGGGTCCTCCTGCGGAATCGGGGTGGCCGCGGGAACGTCGGCGGCGGGGTGGGCTTTCTCCGGGAGCGGGCGGGCGCGGAGCAGGGCGGAACGGGTCGGGCGGGCGCGGAGCAGGGCGGAACGGGTCGGGCGGTGGTGGGCTCAGACGGTGAGGGCCAGGCGGTTGATCGCGGCGAGCGGGATCGGCAGCCAGCTCGGCCGGTGCCGGGCCTCGTACACCACCTCGTAGACCGCCTTGTCGATCTCCAGGGCGCGCATCAGCTCCGGCGAGGCGGCCGGGTCGGTGCCGCCGCCCGCGGTGTAGCCGGCGCAGAAGGCGGTGCGGTTGCGCTGCGCCCAGGCGGCGGCGAGGTGGGCCAGCTCCGGGTCGGACGGGCCGCCGGCCAGCAGGTGGGCGGCGGCGTAGTCGAAGGAGCGCAGCATCGCGGCCACGTCGCGCAGGGCGGTCTGCGGCTCGCGCCGCTCGGCGACCGACTTGGCGGGCTCCCCCTCGAAGTCCAGCAGCACCCAGCCGTGCGGGGTGCGCATCGCCTGGCCGAGGTGCAGGTCGCCGTGGATGCGCTGGACCGGCATGCCGTCCGGGTGCGCGTCGGCGAGCTGCTGGAAGGCGCTGCGCAGCGCGGCCCGGTAGCGCAGCAGGCCGGGGACGGCGGCCACCGCGCTGTCCAGCCGGTCGGCCATCGCGGTGGCCAGCCGGCGGGTCTGGGCGTGGTCGAGGCGGGCGACCGGCATCGAGCGGGCGAGCACCCGGTGCACCTCGGCGGTGGCCCGCCCGAGCCGGTGCGCCTCGATGGCGAAGTTGCCGGGCGACGGGTCCCCCTTGAGTCGGCCGACCTGGTCCAGGGCCAGCTCCCAGCCGTCCTCGGCCTCCGGCAGGTAGCGCTGGAGCAGCCCGAGGGTGGCCGGTTCGGCGCGCTCCAGCCGGCTCTCGAACCAGGCGGCGACCCGGGGGATGCGGGTGGAGCCGGCCCGGGAGAGGGCGAGCGAGAGCTCCAGGTCCGGGTTGGTGCCGGGGTGGATGCGGCGGAAGAGCTTGAGGATGTAGGAGGTGCCGTAGATGACCGAGCTGTTGGACTGCTCGGCGGTGGAGGCGCGTCCGGGCAGGTTGGCGGGCAGCCCGGAGCCGGGGGTGCGGCGGAACGAGAGCGAGCCGAAGCGGTCGCCGGTGGCCAGGTGTTCCAGCAGCCGCCCGGTCAGCTCGGGATCGTGGACGGCGTCGTAGAGCGCCGCACCGTCGTACGGGCCCTGGCTGAGCCGGCCGAGCACGGCGGTCGGCTCGATGCCGGCCGGGCCCTGCGAGCGGATGCCGAGCAGCAGCTGGTAGGTGTCCCCGTGCGGCGCGCCGGCGGTGGTGGCGTGTTCGACCCGCAGCAGCAGGTGCAGCAGGGCGGGGTCGCCGACCTGGAGCGGGGTGCCGACCACCGGGTGCAGGCCGGTGATGGCGCGGCCCTTTCCGGCGTACCAGCGCTGGGTCGGGAGCCACTCGGCGATCAGCGGCAGGGCCGCCTGGACGAGTTCGCTGACCCCCAGGGCGGTTCTCCGGGCCCCGGTGCCGCGCGTGCCCACCGACGCGGCGGCGCCGGTGGGGGTGTCACGGTGTACATGGGCTTGAGAACGGGAGGTTTCGGACATGACTCCCTTTCCCCGGAAGCGGGCGGACTGCCCGACGGGTCTGGCCGGGTCCGTCAGTCTTCCGGATTTCGGCGGCGCGGCGGCGACGGCACGCGAGCGGTGCTCAGGTGTCACGCCTTAGTGTGGGTGGCCGTTGGGCTGTTCTCCGTACGCGGTGGTGCAGAGACCTCCGGGGGCGCGGGGTCGAAGCTCTCGCGCCCCCGGAGGGTTTGGTGCGGACGGATTCTGACGGATCGTTACTTCGAGCGCCTGGTTCCGCTCAGCCGCGGGGGTTGGCGGAGCTGGAACCAGTAGAAGCCGTGTCCGGCGAGGGTGAGCAGGTACGGCCACTCGCCGATCGAGGGGAAGCGCACCCCGCCGATCAGCTCGACCGGGTACCGCCCTCCGTACTGCCGCAGATCCAGTTCGGTCGGCTGCGCGAACCGCGAGAAGTTGTTCACGCACATGACCAGGTCCCCCTCGTGCTCCCGCACGAAGGCCAGCACCGCGGGGTTGCTGGAGGGCAGTTCGGTGTACGTGCCGAGGCCGAACGCCGGATTGAGCTTGCGGATCTCGATCATGCGACGCGTCCAGTGCAGCAGGGAGCTCGAACTGCTCTGCTGAGCCTCGACGTTGGTCACCTGATAGCCGTACACCGGGTCCATGATGGGCGGCAGACTGAGCCTGCCCGGGTCGGCCGAGGAGAAACCCGCGTTGCGGTCCGGGGTCCACTGCATCGGTGTGCGCACACCGTCCCGGTCGCCCAGCCAGATGTTGTCGCCCATGCCGATCTCGTCCCCGTAGTAGAGCACCGGGGAGCCGGGCAGGGAGAGCAGCAGGGCGGTGAACAGTTCGATCTGGTTGTGGTCGTTCTCCAGCAGCGGGGCGAGCCGGCGGCGGATGCCCACGTTGGCGCGCATCCGGGGGTCCTTGGCGTACTCCGCGTACATGTAGTCGCGCTCCTCGTCGGTGACCATCTCCAGGGTCAGCTCGTCGTGGTTGCGCAGGAAGATGCCCCACTGGCAGCCGTGCGGGATCTTCGGGGTCTTGGCGAGGATCTCCGAGACCGGGTAGCGGGACTCCCGGCGGACGGCCATGAAGATCCGCGGCATCACCGGGAAGTGGAACGCCATGTGGCACTCGTCGCCGCCGGAGGAGAAGTCGCCGAAGTAGTCGACCACGTCCTCCGGCCACTGGTTGGCCTCGGCGAGCAGCACGGTGTCCGGGTAGTCGGCGTCGATCTCCTTGCGGACCCGCTGGAGGAACTCGTGGGTCTCCGGCAGGTTCTCGCAGTTGGTGCCCTCGCGGGCGAACAGGTAGGGCACCGCGTCCAGCCGGAAGCCGTCGATGCCGAGGTCGAGCCAGAACCGCAGCCCGGCGACCATCTCGTCCTGGACCCGGGGGTTGTCGTAGTTGAGGTCGGGCTGGTGGGAGAAGAAGCGGTGCCAGAAGTACTGCTTGCGGACCGGGTCGTAGGTCCAGTTGGAGGTCTCGGTGTCGACGAAGATGATCCGGGCGTCCGGGTACTGCTTGTCGTCGTCGGCCCACATGTAGAAGTCGCCGTAGGGGCCGTCCGGGTCCTCGCGGGAGGCCTGGAACCACGGGTGCTGGTCGCTGGTGTGGTTCATGACGAAGTCGATGACCACGCGCATGCCGCGGGCGTGCGCGGCGTCCACGAACTCCATGAAGTCGGCGAGGTCGCCGAACTCCGGCAGCACCGACTTGTAGTCGGCCACGTCGTACCCGCCGTCGCGCAGCGGCGAGGCGAAGAAGGGCGGCAGCCAGAGGCAGTCGACGCCGAGCCACTGCAGGTAGTCGAGTTTGGACGTGAGCCCCTTGAGGTCCCCGATCCCGTCGCCGTTGCTGTCCTGGAAGGACCGCACCAGCACCTCGTAGAAGACCGCACGCTTGAACCACTCCGGGTCCAGGTTCTTCTTCGAGGTCTCGGGGAAGGTGTCGGGGACGGGCTCGTTCACTGTCACGCTGGGTTCCTCCGAACCGTGAGGAGGTGAGCCGGCTCGGCTGAGGGATCGAGCCGGACGTAGTTGTGCCGGCCCCACGTGTAGGCGGCGCCGGTGAGCTCGTCGTGCACCGCGAACGGCCCGTCCCCGTCGAGGGTGACGGTGGCCTCCTGGGCGTGGTGCGGGTCCAGGTTCACCACGGTGATGACGTGGTCGGTGAGGCCCTCGGGCGTGGTCGCGGTCTTGGAGAAGGCGAGCACCTGGTCGTTGTCGGTCGGGTGGAAGGCGAGGCCGCGCAGCTGCTGCAGGCAGGGGTGCCGGCGGCGCAGCCGGTTCAGCACGGTGAGCAGCGGGGCGAGGCTGTCGGTACGGGTCCAGTCGCGCGGGCGCAGCTCGTACTTCTCCGAGTGCAGGTACTCCTCGGAGCCCGGGTGGGCCGGCTCGCCCTCGTACAGCTCGTAGCCGGCGTAGACGCCGTAGCTGGGGGAGAGGGTGGCGGCCAGCACGGCCCGAATGGCGAAGGCGGCGCGCCCGCCGGTCTGCAGGTACTCGTGCAGGATGTCCGGGGTGTTGGCGAAGAAGTTGGGACGCATGTACGAGGCCGCGTCACCGGAGAGCTCGGTGAGGTACTCGGTGAGTTCCTGCTTGGTGGTGCGCCAGGTGAAGTACGTGTACGACTGGTGGAAACCGATCTTCCCCAGGGTGTGCATCATGGCCGGCCGGGTGAACGCCTCCGCCAGGAACACCACGTCGGGGTCGGTGCGGGCGATCTCGGAGAGGACCTTCTCCCAGAACAGCACCGGCTTGGTGTGCGGGTTGTCGACCCGGAAGATCCGTACGCCGTGGGCCATCCAGAACCGAAGGATCCGCAGGGTTTCCTTGACGATTCCATCCATGTCCTGATCGAAGTTGACCGGATAGATGTCCTGGTACTTCTTCGGCGGGTTCTCGGCGTAGGCGATGGTGCCGTCGGCGCGGTGGCTGAACCACTCCGGGTGCTTGTTCACCCAGGGGTGGTCGGGGGAGCACTGCAGGGCGAAGTCCAGGGCCACCTCCAGGTGCAGCGCCCCGGCCTCGGCGACGAAGTGGTCGAAGTCCTCGATGGTGCCGAGGTCCGGGTGGACGGCGTCGTGGCCGCCCTCCGGCGAGCCGATCGCCCAGGGCGAGCCGACGTCGTGCGGACCGGCGGTCAGGGTGTTGTCCGGGCCCTTGCGGAAGGCCCGCCCGATCGGGTGGACCGGCGGCAGGTAGACCACGTCGAAGCCCATCGCGGCGACGGCGGGCAGTCGCTCGGCGGCGGTGCGCAGGGTGCCCGAGCGCGGCGGCTCGACGCCCGAAGGGTCCACCACCGCGCCCTCGGAGCGCGGGAAGAACTCGTACCAGGAGCCGTAGAGGGCCCGCTCCCGGTCCACCTGGAGCGGCAGCGGGCGGGTGGCGCTGACCAGCTCGCGCAGCGGGTACCTGGCCAGCAGGTCCAGCACCTCGGGGGCGAGCGCGGCGGCCAGCCGGGACAGCGGCGGCAGGCCGGTGTCGCGCAGCGCGTCCACCGCGGCCAGCACGTGCGCCCGGCCCTCCTTCTTCGGCACGCCGTTCGCGGCCCGCTCCAGCAGCAGCGCGCCCTCCTCCAGCACCAGCGCGGTGTCGATCCCGGCGGGCAGCTTGACCGCGGCGACCTTGCGCCAGGTGGCCAGCGGGTCGCTCCAAGCCTCCACCAGGTAGGACCAGCGGCCGGGCCCGGTCGGGGTGACGGACGCGCCCCAGCGGTCGCTGCCCTCGGAGAGCTCGCGCATCGGCGTCCACGGGCCGCTGCGCCCGCGCGGATCGCGCAGGACCACGTTGGCGTTCACCGCGTCGTGGCCCTCGCGGAACACGGTGGCGGTGACCGTGAAGGTCTCGCCGACCACGGCCTTGGCCGGGCGGCGGCCGGCGTCTACGAGTGGGCTGACGTCCAGGACGGGGATGCGGCCGATCACGGTGTCGCTCTCTGTCGTCTTGCGGGCGGCGGGCTTGCGGGCGGCAGGTTTGCGGGTGGCGGGTTCGTGGGCGGAGGGGCCGCCGGCGGGGGTGGCTGCGGCGGCGCTGCGGGCGGCCGGGCGGGCGGGCGCCCTGCGGGGTGCGGCGCCGCCCTCCGGGGTGGCGGTGGCGTTGGCGGTCGCGCTGCGCCGGGTGGTGGTGCGCTTGCGCGGTGCCGCGGTCCGGCTCTCCTCGGCCCCGGGTTGTCGGGCCGGTTCGGTGTGCTCCGCACGGACGGCCCCGGCACCCCGGGGCGCCGGCATCGCCGCGTCTGTCCGAGTGTCAGAATCCATCCGTCCGGCGGATTCCGCGACCGCTGCGTCGATGGCGTCGGCCACCGGTGTGGACTGGTCCCGCGTGTCGCCGTGCATGCCAAACTCCTGCCCGAGATCGGCGGCAGCTCCCGCGGGCCGGACGGGCCAGGGGAGTACCGGGAGGACTGCTGGGTGGGGAGGACGTGCGACCGGAAGCCTGCCCGCGCCACCGTCCCCGGCAACCTGCCCGACGCCCGCCGAGCCTGCGGCGGGGAGCCCGGGAGCCCGTGCGCGTCCCGGCGCACGCCTCTCGGGGTACGCCCCTGGGCGACCCAACCCACCCGTGAACGAGTGGGCCGTGTTCGAGGACACGCGTCGGTGCGCGGTGAGCGCCGAATGGGCTAAGGAGGTTGGAAAACGATCAGCACGAAAAGGATTCGGACGTGCTGCTTCAAGGGGGGCGCCACCTGTCGCCGCACTCCCCACAGCATCAACGACCTTGGTTCATAGTCGCATCGACGACCGGACTTTTGCAGCGGTACGACAGTAGTTTCGGGTCCTGTCCCGGGCGGCTCCATCGGTGGAAATGGATCTGTTCCGCAGTGTTCACGTATTGGTAGCGCGTTCCGCCGAAAAGTGCGCCTCGCGCGCCCCCTGTGCAGTCCAATGCGCCGAATGCGATCTCATCAATAGGCCGAACGGAGGCTCAATAGCCCGCTTGACGCACCATCACGACAGTGGCCGGGTCTACGCTTCACGCCGTGAAGGCAATCCGCAGATTCACCGTCCGCACCGTCCTGCCCGAACAACTCCAGCCGTTGCACGAGCTGGCCCTCAACCTGCGCTGGTCCTGGCACCCGGAGACCAGGGACCTCTTCCGGTCCGTGGACCCGGACGTCTGGGCCGCCACCGGTGAGGACCCGGTGCGGCTGCTGGGCGAGGTCCCGGCCGCCCGGCTCGCCGCGCTGGCCGTCGACCGGAGGTTCCTGCGCAGACTCGGCGACCTCGCCGACGACCTGCGGGACTACCTGACCGGCCCGCGCTGGTACCAGGGCGCCGAACAGGCCGGAGCCGGGCCGCTGCCCGAGGCCGTCGCGTACTTCTCGCCCGAGTACGGCATCGCCGCCGCGCTGCCGCAGTACTCCGGCGGGCTCGGCATCCTGGCCGGCGACCACCTCAAGGCCGCCAGCGACCTCGGCGTGCCGATCATCGGCGTGGGGCTGTTCTACCGGCACGGCTACTTCCGGCAGTCCCTCGACCGGGACGGCTGGCAGCAGGAGCGCTACCCGCTGCTCGACCCGGACGAACTCGCGGTCAGCCTGCTCCGCGAGGGTGACGGCACCCCCTGCCGGGTCGACCTCGCGCTGCCCGCCGGCCGCACCCTGGCCGCCCACATCTGGAAGGCCCAGGTCGGGCGCGTCCCGCTGCTGCTGCTCGACTCCGACATCGAGGCCAACTCGGCCGCCGAACGGGACGTCACCGACCGCCTCTACGGCGGCGGCAGCGAGCACCGGCTGCTCCAGGAGATGCTGCTCGGCATCGGCGGCGTCCGCGCGGTGCGCACCTACTGCCGCCTCACCGGCCACCCCGCCCCCGAGGTCTTCCACACCAACGAGGGCCACGCCGGCTTCCTCGGCGTCGAGCGGATCCGCGAGCTGGTCGCGGACCGGGGCTGCGACCTCGACTTCGCCGCCGCCCTGGAGTCCGTCCGGGCCGGCACCCTGTTCACCACCCACACCCCCGTGCCGGCCGGCATCGACCGCTTCGACCGCGAGCTGGTCGCCCGGCACTTCGGCGGCGACGCGGCCCTGCCCGGAGTCCCGGTCGAGCAGGTGCTCGCCCTCGGCGCCGAGACCTGGCGCGGCGGGGACGGCAAGCTGTTCAACATGGCCGCCATGGGCCTGCGGCTGGCCCAGCGGGCCAACGGCGTCTCCACGCTGCACGGCGAGGTCAGCCGGTCCATGTTCAACGGCCTCTGGCCCGGCTTCGACGCCGCCGACGTCCCGATCACCTCCGTCACCAACGGCGTCCACGCCGCCACCTGGATCGACCCGGCGGTCGTCCGGCTGGGCGCCGCCGAGATCGGCACCGACCGCGCCGAGTCCGCCATGACCACCGGCGACGCCAAGCGCTGGACCGGCCTGGAGCGGATCGGCAACACCGAGATCTGGGAGCTGCGCCGCAGCCTGCGCGCCCAGCTGGTCGACGAGGCCCGCCGCCGGCTGCGCACCTCCTGGCGCCAGCGCGGCGCCGGGGACGCCGAGCTCGGCTGGGTCTCCTCCGTCCTCGACCCGGACGTCCTCACCATCGGCTTCGCCCGGCGGGTGCCCTCCTACAAGCGGCTCACCCTGATGCTGCGCGACCAGCAGCGGCTGCGCGCCCTGCTGCTGGACCCGGCCCGGCCGGTGCAGATCGTGGTCGCCGGCAAGGCCCACCCGGCGGACGACGGCGGCAAGCGGCTGATCCAGCAGATGATCGCCTTCGCCGACGACCCGGCCGTCCGGCACCGGATCGTCTTCCTGCCGGACTACGACATGGCGATGGCCCAGCACCTCTACCCGGGCTGCGACGTCTGGCTGAACAACCCGCTGCGCCCGCTGGAGGCCTGCGGCACCTCGGGGATGAAGGCCGCGCTCAACGGCTGCCTCAACCTGTCCGTCCTGGACGGCTGGTGGGACGAGTGGTACGACGGCCAGAACGGCTGGGCGATCCCCACCGCCGACGGCACCGGCGGGCCGCTGGACCCGGACAGCCGGGAGGCCGAGCGCCGGGACGACATCGAGGCGGCCGCGCTGTACGACCTGATCGAGCACCAGGTGGCGGCCCGGTTCTACGACCGCGGTGCGGACGGCCTGCCGCACCGCTGGATCGCCATGGTCCGGCACACCCTGGTCACCCTCGGCCCCAAGGTGCTGGCGGGGCGGATGGTCCGCGAGTACGTCGAGCGGCTGTACGCCCCGGCGGCGCTGGCCCAGCGGGAGCTGGCGGCGGCCGGGCCCGGCGAGGCCCAGGAGAGCGGGCCGGTCACCGCCCCGCACGCCGGGGCGCGGGAGCTGGCCGCCTGGAAGGCCAAGGTCCGGGAGGCCTGGCCGGCCGTCCGGGTCGAGCACGTCGAGGCGGAGTGCCCGGACGAGGCGCAGGAGCTCGGCAGCTCGCTGGCGCTGCGGGTGCAGGTCGCGCTCGGGGCGCTGGATCCGGGTGACGTCGAGGTGCAGGTGGTGTCCGGGCGGGTGGACGAGTCGGACGGCATCTCCGATGCCTGTCTGCTGGCCCTCAAGCCGGTCGGCGGCTCCGACCTGGACGGGCGGACGCGCTACGAGGGCTCGCTGGAGCTCTGCCGCACCGGCCCGTTCGGGTACACCGTCCGGGTGCTGCCGGCCCACCCGCGGCTGGCCTCCCCGGCCGAGCTGGGGCTGGTGGCGCTGCCGGCCGAGTCCGCGGGGATGGACGCGGGGCTGCTGCGCTGAACGCGCCGGGGGCGGGCGGCCGGTTTGGTCCGGCCGCCCGCCCCCGGCTCCTGCGATCGGGAGCGGGGCTCAGACTTCCGGGCTGCCGAACCACCGGCGGGCGGCCCGCTCGAACGCCGCACGGTCGGGGGTGCGACCACCTGCCCAGGCGACCGCGCCGTCGGGACGGACGAGCACGGCGCCCAGGCCGAGGTCGTCCAGCGCCGGCCCGGCCGCGTACCTGGTCCGGCCCTCCCAGCCCTTCGCCGAACCGTGCAGGGCCCGGTCGGCGCTGAAGTCGAGGACGACGCCCCGTCCGTCGTGCATCAGGTCGCCGAGGCGGGTGCCGTCCGCGAGACGGAAGTCCGGGGCGCTACGGCCGGTCAGCGGGTGTTCGCCGCCGAGGTCGTAGCGGTCGGACGATCCTGATGTCCGCTCGAACACGTAGGTCGTGCCGTCCGCCGTCCCGAGCAGGTCACGGACCACTCGCTGGATCGCCCGGGCGTGCGGGCCCGGCCTCATGACCGCCACCTGGGCGCGCGACCAGTCGAGCACGCCCGCGCCGATCGGATGGCGCTCCCGGGTGTAGGTGTCGAGCAGGCCGTGCGGCGCGTACCCGTGCAGGGTCGCCGCGAGCTTCCAGCCCAGGTTCACGGCGTCGCCGAGGCCGAGGTTCAGCCCCTGGCCCCCGAGCGGGGAGTGGATGTGGGCGGCGTCGCCCGCGAGCAGCACGCGCCCCTGCCGGTAGGTCGTCGCCTGCATCGCCCGATCGGTGAAGGTCGAGGCGAGACGGACGTCCCTCAAGGTCACGTCGGTGGCCGAGACCCGGCGCAGAACCGCCTGGAGATGGTCCCGGGTCGGCGGCTGCGAGCGGTCGAACGCGCCGCCGTCGAAATCCATCAGGCCGAGGTGCCCGGCCAGGTGCGTCCGGAGGTACATGCCCGTCGGCGTCAGGTTGAAGCCGGGGCGCAGCTTCTCGGGATCGGCGACGGTCGCGAGCACGGCGTAGCCGGTGAGCTGCGGCTCGGTGCCGACGAAGTCGAAGCCCGCGAGCCGGCGCACCGTGCTGCGTCCGCCGTCGCAGCCGACGAGCCAGCGCGCCGCGTACGCGTGCCCGCCGGCTCGCGCGACCACGCCGTCGGCGTCCTGGGTGACGGCCGACACCGTGACACCGCGCCTGATCTCCACGCCGAGCCTGGACGCCCGCTCGGTCAGCACCGCCTCGACCGCTTCGAGGTTCGTCATCACGCCCTCCGCGGCGGGGCCGGGAAGCCGGAACGGCAGGGCGGCGAGGTCGACCCTGGCCGGATCGAGCATCAGACCGGCGAAGTGGCCCGCGCTGCGCGGGGGTGACGGCGTGTCCGGGTCGGAGTCCGCGGTGAGGTCCGCCCCGGGATCGTCGCGGACGCCCGCGGCCGTCAGCAGCGGGTGCAGCAGACCGCGGCGGTGGAACGCCTCGACCGACGCGGCGGACAGGCCCCTGATCCCGAGCGGTTCCGCCTTCCACGGGGAGCGGGGCTCCGGCTCCCGCTCCAGCACCAGGACGGAGCAGCCCGCGAGGCCGAGCTCGCAGGCGAGGAACAGGCCGACCGGGCCGGCGCCCACGATCGCTACGTCATACGTGACAGGGCTGTTCATGGTGGTGTCCCTGTTCATGGTGGTGTCCCCTCCGGGATCGGGACCGCCCGGTGGGCTCCGGCCGGCCGCCGCTGGACTTTGTCAGGCACCCAGAGGCTGACCCGGTCCGCTCACACGGGGCACACACGGCGCTGACACCCCGCCCCGCACCGTGTCGACGCCGGGTTCGCGCACCCGGCAGGAGCCGGGGCAGCGCGCTGATTTGGGGCCGCGAGGGTGTGCGCGCGAGGATCGGTGGATGGACGAGGAGACGCGGCTTCGCCTCACTCTGCTCGGCGCCTTCCAAGCGGCCCGCGGTGACGCCGCCCTGGCCGTTCCCGGTGCGCGGTTGCAGGCGCTGGCCGTACGGCTGGCGCTCGCCGGCGGCCGCCCCGTCGCCCCGGGTGTCCTGGTCGACGCGATCTGGGCCGACGCCCCGCCGGCCGGCCCCGCCCACGCCCTGCAGACCCTCGTCTCGCGGCTGCGCCGGGCCCTCGGTTCGGCCCGCGCCGTCGCGCAGGTCGCGGGCGGCTACCGGCTGGACGTGGACGCGTCCGACGTGGACGCGTTGCGGTTCGAGCGGCTCGCCGCCGCCGGCCGGGACCGCCTGCGCGCCGGCGACCCGAGTGCCGCGGCGGCCGTGCTCGGCGAGGCCGTGGCGCTGTGGGGCGATCCTCCCGGCGCCGGGCCCGCGGCCGTCGCCGCGGTGGCACCCGCGGCCGCGACCCGGCTGGCCCACGCCTCGGTCGAGGCCGTCGCCGACCTCGCCGACGCCGAGCTGTCCCTCGGCCGGGCCGACGCGGCCGCCGCCCGGCTGACCGCACTGCTCGCCGAGCAGCCGGTCCACGAGCGGGCGGCCGCGCTGCTCATCGACGCGCTCGCCGCCCAGGGCCGCCAGGCCGAGGCGCTGGCCCTGTACGGGCGGGTCCGCGAAGCCCTGGCCGACGCCCTCGGCACCGACCCGGGCGCCGCCCTGCGCGAGCGCCACCTGCGACTGCTGCGCGCCGAACCGCCCGCCCCGACCGCCGACGCCGGCCCGCCCGCCCCGGCCGCCGACGCCGCGCGGACCGGGCCGCCCGGGCCGGGCAACCTGCCCGCGCCGCTGACCGGCCTCATCGGCCGCGACGAGGACCTCGCCCGGATCGCCACCCGGTTAGCCGCCGGGCGTCTGGTCACCGTGCTCGGCCCCGGCGGCGCCGGCAAGACCCGGCTCGCCGTCGAGGCCGCCCGCCGCCACCGCCACGAGTACCGCGACGGCGCCTGGATGATCGACCTCGCCGCGGTCACCGAGCCGGCCAAGGTCGGCTCGGCCCTGCTCGCCGGGGCGGGGCCGGGCGGCGGCGCGGTGTTCGACGCCCGGACGCGCGTCGAGGGCGGGGAGCTGGACGTCCTCGTCGACCGGCTCGGCGGCCGGGAGAGCCTGCTGCTCGTCGACAACTGCGAGCACCTGATCGACGCCGTGGCCCACCTGGTCGCGGCCCTGCTGCCCCGGTGCCCCGGGCTGCGGGTGCTGGCCACCAGCCGCGAGCCCCTGGCGGTCGACGGCGAGGTGCTGGTGCCGCTCGGCCCGCTCGCCCTGCCCGGGCCGCAGGACGGTGTCGAGCAGGCCCGGCGGGCGGCGTCGGTACGCCTGTTCACCGAGCGGGCCGCGGCCGTGCGCCCGGGCTTCGAGGTGGACGGGACGACGCTCCCCGACGTCCGGCGGGTGGCCCGCGCCCTGGACGGGATGCCCCTGGCCCTCGAACTGGCGGCGGCCCGGCTGCGAACCCTGTCGCTGCCGGAGCTGGCCGACGGGCTGTCCGACCGGTTCCGGCTGCTCACCACCGGCAGCCGCACCGCGCCGCCCCGGCACCGCACGCTGCGCGCGGTCATCGCCTGGAGCTGGGACCTGCTCAGCGAGCCGGAGCGCACGGTCGCCGAACGCGTCTCGGTCCTGCCCGGAGGTGTCACGCCGGCCTCGGCCGCCGCGGTCTGCGCCGGCACCGCCGTGTCGGCGGCCGGGATCCCCGAGCTGCTCGCGGCCCTGGTCGACCGGTCGCTGCTGCGGCTCGCGCCCGACCCGGGCCGCTACCGCATGCTGGAGACGCTGCGCGAGTACGGCACCGACCGCCTGGCCGACACGGGCGACCTCGGCACCGTCCGCGACCTGGCGGCCGGCCACTTCGCCGGGCTGATGGCCCGGTACGACCCGCAGTTGCGCGGGCCCGGCCAGCTCGCGGCGATCCGCGTCGTGAGCGCCGAGTACGACAACACGCTCGCCGCCCTGCGCCGGCGGTGCGACAGCGGCGACGCCCCCGGCGCGGTCGCCCTCGCCCTGGACCTGACCTGGTACTGGCAGATGTTCGGCCGCCCCGCCGACGCGGCCTACTGGCTGGGCGAGGCCCTGGCGGTGCCCGGCGGCGAGCCGACGCCCGACCGCGACTGCGCCCACGCGATCCACCTGCTGAACCGGATCGACACCCGGTCGGGGGCGAGCGCGGAGGAGACCGCGGCCGACCACGCCGGGCTCCGCGCACTGGCCGACCGGCTGCTCGCCCACCCGGAGCCGCCCGGCCCGTACGGCGCGCTCGCCGCGCTCCCGCACGCGTTCCGGCCGGGGGCGGAGGGCACGCCCGCGATCATCGAGCACCTGGCCGACGGCGACGACGTGTGGCTGTCCGGGCTGGCCCGGATGTCCCGGGCCCGGCTCGCCGAGAACGCGGGCGAGCTCGACCGGACGCGCACCGACGTGGCGGCGGCGCTGGCCTGCTTCCGGCAGGTCGGCGACCGCTGGGGCCAGGCCAACGTGCTGCCGATGCGCGCCCAGCTGCGGCAGTACGACGACGACCTCGACGGCGCGCTGGCCGACCTGCGCGAGGCCCGGTCGCTGGCACGGGAGTTCGGCCCGCTCGGCCCCGGCGACGAGGTGTTCGGCGACCTGCGCTGGATCGACCTGCACCTGCGGCGCGGCGACACCGACCTGGTGGCCACGACGATCGACTCGGCCCGGGAGCGGGCGCTGCGCGCGGACTCGCCGGAGCTGAGGCTCCTGGTCGACGCGTGGGACGCCGCCTTCCGGGTGCGGCTCGGCGACCTGGACCGGGCCCGGGACCTGCTCGACGGAGCCGAACGGGGCCTGGACGGCGACTCCCCGTTCCCCGGCGGCCACGCCCGGGCGCTGGTCGGCAACGCCCGGGCGTCGCTGTACCTGGAAACCGGTGACCCGGCCGGCGCCGAGCGGGCGCTGGCGAAGGCGTACGCGGCGGCGCTGGAAACCCGGGACCTGCCCGTCCTGGCGCTGGTGGCGGTGAACACGGCCGCACTCGCCGCGGCGCACGGGCGGTACGAGGAGTCGGCCGTCCTGCTCGGCGCCGCCTCCCGGCTGCGCGGTGCTCACGACCGCACCGACCCGCAGGTCGGCGAGCTCACCCGGCGAGGGTGCGCCGCGCTGGGCGGGGAGGCCTTCGCAGCGGCGTACCGGACCGGCTGGGAGCTGGACGGGAGGGCGGCCGCGACCGAGGCCGACCCGGCCCGGCTGCGCCGGGGGCCGGGAACGACCCGCCAGCCCGGGTGATCCGCCGACAGCGCCCACGAGAGCGCGGATCCCGGGGCCCCGGAGGCCGGGCTCAGACCAGGCTGTCCCGCCAGGCCCGGTGGAGTTCGGCGAAGCGGCCGGTGCCGCCGATCAGCTCGGCGGGGGTGCCGTCCTCCACGATCCGGCCCTGGTCCATCACCAGCACCCGGTCGGCGATCTCCACGGTGGAGAGCCGGTGGGCGATGATCACGGCCGTCCGCCCGGCCAGCACCGTGCGCATCGCCCGCTGCACGGCCTGCTCGCCCGGCACGTCCAGCGAGCTGGTCGCCTCGTCCAGGATCAGCACCGCCGGGTCGGCCAGCAGGGCGCGGGCGAAGGCGACCAGCTGGCGCTGGCCGGCCGAGATCCGGCCGCCGCGCTTGCGCACGTCGGTGTCGAAGCCGTCCGGCAGCTCGGCGATGAAGCCGTGGGCGCCGATGTCCCGGGCGGCCTGCTCGACCTCCTCGCGGGTGGCGCCCGGCCGGCCGATCGCGATGTTCTCGGCGACGGTGCCGGAGAACAGGAAGGACTCCTGGGTCACCATCACCACCCCACGCCGCAGCTCGGGGGTGGCGAGCTCGCGCAGGTCCACGCCGTCCAGGGTGATCCGGCCCTCGGTCGGGTCGTAGAAGCGGGCCAGCAGCTTGGCGACCGTCGACTTGCCGGCGCCGGTCGCACCGACCACGGCCACCGTCTGCCCGGCGGGCAGCGCCAGGTCGAACGGCGGCAGCACCTCCTTGCCCGTCCGGTAGGCGAAGCGGGTCTTCTCGAAGTGCACCTCGCGGCCCTTGCGGGCGGTGGCGGGCAGCTCGGCCGGCCGCTCGGGCTCGGCCACCGTCGGCTCGTGGGCGAGCAGGCCGGCGATCTTCTCCAGGGCGGCGGCGGCCGACTGGTAGCTGTTCAGGAACATCGCCAGCTGGTCGATCGGGTCGTACAGCCGGCGCAGGTAGAGCACGAAGCCGGTCAGCACGCCCAGTTCGAGGCCGCCGTCGGTGACCAGGTAGGCGCCGAGCAGCACCACGCCGGTGAGCCACAGGTTCGCGGTGGCGCGGGCCAGGCCGACGAAGCGGGCGATCTCCAGCAGGCCGTCCGCCATGGCGGTGGCCGACTGCCGGTTCACCACGCCGAAGGCGGCCTCGTTGGCGCGCTCGCGGCGGAAGGCCTGCACCGGGCGGATGCCGTTCATGGTCTCGGTGAAGCGGACGATCAGCGAGGCGGCCGAGGTGCGCGAGCGCCGGTAGACCTTGCGCGAGCGGTGGCGGAACGAGCGGGCGATCAGGGCCAGCGGCAGGAACGAGGCCAGTGAGACCAGGCCGAGCCGCCAGTCCATCACCAGCAGCAGGACCGAGATGTAGCAGACCGACAGGAAGACGGTCAGCAGCTCCTGGAGGCCCTCGGAGAGCAGCTCGCGCAGCGCGTCCACGTCGCTGGTGGCGCGCGAGATGATCCGGCCCGAGGTGTAGCGCTCGTGGAAGTCCAGGCTGAGCCGCTGGGCGTGCCGGAAGATCCGGCCGCGCAGCTCCAGCAGGATGTCCTGGTTGATCCGGGCGCTGACCTTGATGAACACCCACTGGAGCACGGTGCTGAGCACCGCACAGGAGAGGTAGGCGGAGATCACCGCGATCAGCGGGCCCGCGTCGTGCTCGCGCAGCGCCGGGATGCCCCGGTCCATCGCGATCGCGACCAGCAGCGGGCCGGACTGCATGGCGGCCTGCTGGACCAGGATCACCACCATGGCGGTGACGATCCGGGCCCGGTGCGGACCGAGCAGCGAGCGCAGCAGGGCGCGCGGTGCGCCGGGCGGGACGGGGATGTCCTCCTCGTCCGGCGGCGGCGGGAGCTCCTCCGCGGCCGGCTCGGTCGGCTCGCTCGGCGCGGTCCGCTCGGCGGGGTCGATCGTGGTGGTCATCGGGAGGTGCTCCCCTCGGTGGCGAGGGCGGCCTCGCCCGACATCAGTTCGCGGTAGCGCGCGGAGCCGTGCAGCAGCTCCTGGTGGGTGCCGACCGCCTCGATCCGGCCGTCGGCGAGCACCGCGACCCGGTCGGCGAGCAGGACGGTGCTCGGGCGGTGGGCCACGACCAGGGCGGTGGTGGAGCCGAGCACCTCCCGCAGGGCCCGTTCGACCAGTGCCTCGGTGTGCACGTCCAGCGCGGAGAGCGGGTCGTCCAGCACCAGGAACGCCGGGTCGCCGACCACCGCGCGGGCCAGCGCGAGCCGCTGGCGCTGGCCGCCGGAGAGGCTGAGACCCTGTTCGCCGACCTCGGTGTCGACCCCGGCCGGGAGCCGGTCGACGAAGTCGGCCTGGGCGGTGGCCAGGGCGGTGCGCAGCTGCTCGGGGCCGGCGCCGGGCGCGCCCATCAGGACGTTCTCCCGGACGGTGGCGGAGAACAGGGTGGGCTCCTCGAAGGCGACCGCGACCAGCTCGCGCAGCCGCTGCCGGGACAGCTCGCGGATGTCCAGGCCGTCCAGGGTGATGCTGCCCGCGGTGGCCTCGTAGAGCCGGGGGAGCAGCGCGGTGAGGGTGGTCTTGCCGCTGCCGGTCGCGCCGACCAGGGCCATCGTCTCGCCGCTGCGGATGTGCAGGTCGACGCCCTGGAACAGGTCGGGGGTGCCCGGCGGGGCGTCGGGGTAGCGGAAGCGGACGCCGGTGAGGCGGATACCGTCGGGCGTGCCGCCCGCGCCCTGCCGGGCACCCCGGTCGTCCGGTTCGGGTTCGTCCAGCACCTCGAAGAAGCGGTCGGTGGCGGTGGCGGCCTCGTTGGCGTAGGCGAGCAGCCAGCCCAGCGACTCGACCGGCCAGCGCAGCGCGAGGGCGGTGGAGAGGAAGGCGACCAGGGTGCCGGCGCTGAGCTCGTCGTGCGCGACCAGGTAGGCGCCGGCCGCGAGCGCGCAGCCGAGGGCCAGCTCGGGCAGGCCGACGATGACCGCCCAGAGGTTGGCGAGCAGGCCGGCCTTGCGCAGTTCGGTGCGGCGCAGGTCGCGGGTCTGGGCCCGGAACCGCTCGGCCATCGAGCGGTGGCGGCCGAAGGCCTTGAGGATCCGGATGCCGAGGATGGACTCCTCGATCACCGTGGCGAGGTCGCCGTTCTGGTCCTGGGCGCGGCGGGCGGCGCCGGAGTAGCCGTCCTCGAAGCGCCGGGTGAGGGCGATCAGCGGGACGGCGGGCACCAGCACGATCAGCGCGAGCCGCCAGTCCTGGGTGAACATCAGGGCCGTGCCGGCCAGGAACATCACCGAGTTCACGACCAGGAACACCAGCGGGAAGGTCAGGAACAGCCGCATGGTGAACATGTCGGCCGTCGCCCGGGAGAGCAGCTGGCCCGAGCCCCAGCGGTCGTGGAAGGAGATCGGCAGCCGCTGCAGCTTGGCGAACAGGTCGCCGCGCATCGCCGTCTCCAGCCCGGCCAGTGGGCGGGCCAGGATCACCCGGCGGGTGTAGAAGAGCGCAGCCTCGGCCAGGCCCAGGGCGAGCAGCAGGCCGATCAGCGGCCAGAGGGCGTCGAGGTCGTGGTGGGCGATCGGGCCGTCCACGATCCGGCCGAGCACCAGGGAGACGCCGAGCACGCTGAACATCGCGAGGACGGCCGAGCCGATCGAGGCGGCCAGCCGGCCGCGGATCTGCCGGGCGTAGGGCCACAGGCGCAGCAGTGAGCGGACCGTCGACCGGTGGGCGGGGTCGGCGGTCCGCAGGGCGGGCTCCGGACGTGGTGGGTCCGGGGGGTGCTGCCCGGTCCGGGGTGGTGGATCGGGCAGCGCGGGGTCTTCGTAATCGGCCATCGCGGTGAGGGTAGGCCGGGGGCGCGTCATTTCTCATCCGGTTTTTCGGACCTGTCGGCGAGAACCGGCCACCGGCGGCGGCGGGTGCGGCGAAGGCTCCTCCGCACGCGGACGTTCGGTGGGGCCGGTGCGGGTGAAGGGGTTGGCAGGTCCGCGGTTCAGTGTGGGGCGGGGGTTCAGTGTGGGGCGGGGGTGCGCAGCAGGTGCAGTGAGCGGGCGCCCAGCACCACGGCCTCCTGCGGGCGGTAGCTCGGGGGGTCGGCGGCGGCGTCGTCGTCCAGGGCGTCCGAGGCGGTGTCCACCACCGTCCGGTACATCGCGTCCGGCGCGGCCCAGGGCTCGCCGGGCAGCGTGAACGCGGGCTCGCCGGGGCCGGCGTTGAGCAGCAGCAGAAAGCTCTCGTCGGTCAACTGGCGCCCTTCCTCGTCGCGTTCGGACATCGCGGCGCCGGAGAGCAGCATCCCCAGGCAGGCGGTGGGGGAGAACCAGTCGGCCTCCGTCATCTCCTTGCCGAGCGGGGTGAACCAGGCCAGGTCGGGCTGGCCGCCCGGCGCGGGGGCCCGGCCGGAGAAGAACGCCCGCTGGCGCAGCACCGGGTGGGTGCGGCGCAGTCGGACCAGTCGGGCGGTGAGATCGCGAAGATGGCGCCAGCCCGCGTCGTCCAGCAGCGACCAGTCGAGCCAACTCACCTCGTTGTCCTGGCAGTAGGCGTTGTTGTTGCCGCCCTGGGTGCGGCCGAACTCGTCCCCCGCGGTGATCATCGGCACGCCGGTGGAGAGCAGCAGGGTGGCCAGCAGATTGCGCAGTTGGCGCCGGCGCAGGCCTTGGACCGCCGGGTCGGGGCTCTCCCCCTCCGTGCCGTGGTTCCAGGAGCGGTTGTCGTCGGTGCCGTCCCGGTTGGCCTCGCCGTTGGCCTCGTTGTGCTTGCGGTTGTAGGAGACGAGGTCGCGCAGGGTGAAGCCGTCGTGGGCGGTGATGAAGTTGACGGAGGCGTACGGGCGTCGCCCGCCGCGCTGGTAGAGGTCGGAGGAACCGGAGAGCCGGTAGCCGAGTTCGCGGACGTCCGGGCGGGCGCCGCGCCAGAAGTCCCGGACGGTGTCGCGGTACTTGTCGTTCCACTCGGCCCACAACGGCGGGAAGCCGCCGACCTGGTAGCCGCCCGGGCCGACGTCCCAGGGCTCGGCGATCAGCTTGACCCGGCTCAGCAGCGGGTCCTGGGAGACGGCGGCGAGGAAGGGGTGGTCCATGTCCACGCCGTCGCCGCCGCGGGCGAGGGCGGCGGCGAGGTCGAAGCGGAAGCCGTCCACGCCCATCTCGGTGATCCAGTACCGCAGCGAGTCGGTGATCAGCCGGACCACGTGCGGGCGGCGGGTGTCCAGGGTGTTGCCGCAGCCGGTGTAGTCGGCGTAGCCGCGCGGGCGGTGCAGCGGGAGGCGGTAGTAGCCGGCGTTGTCGATGCCGCGCAGCGAGAGGGTGGGCCCGAGTTCGGCGCCCTCGGCGGTGTGGTTGTAGACGACGTCGAGGATCACCTCGATCCCGGCCGAGTGCAGGGCGCGGACCATCCGCTTGAACTCGCCGACCTGGCCGCCGCGGCTGCCGGAGGAGGAGTAGCCGGCGTGCGGGGCGAAGTAGCCGACGGTGTTGTAGCCCCAGTAGTTGACCAGCCCGCGGGCCTGGAGGTGGTCCTCGCTGGCGTACTGGTGGACGGGCAGCAGCTCGACGGCGGTGACGCCGAGGCCGGTGAGGTGTTCGAGCGCGGCGGGGTGGGCCAGTCCGGCGTAGGTGCCGCGCAGCTCGGGCGGGACGCCGGGGTGGCGCATGGTGAAGCCGCGGACGTGCAGTTCGTACAGCACGGTCTCGGCCCACGGGGTCTTCGGGCGGTGGTCGTCGTACCAGTCGTCGTCGTCGTGGACGACCACGGACCGGGGCACGTGGCGGGACGAGTCGCGGTTGTCCCGGACGGTGTCGGCGACATCGGCCTCGGGCCAGTTGCGGACGGAGCCGCAGACGGCGTCGTGGGCGGTGTAGCAGCCGTCGACGGCCCGGGCGTAGGGGTCGAGCAGCAGTTTGGCCGGGTTCCACCGGGCGCCGGTCCACGGGTCCCAGCGGCCGTGGACCCGGTAGCCGTACCGGGTGCCCGGCCCGACGCCGGGCAGGAAGCCGTGCCAGGTCTGGAAGTCCTGCTCGGTGAGCCGGTGTCTGCTCTCCCGGCCGTCCTCGTCGAAGAGGCAGAGGTCGACGGCCTCGGCGCCGGCCGCCCAGAGCGCGAAGTTGGTGCCCTGGCGGCCCTGCGCGTCGGTGCGGAAGCGGGCGCCGAGCGGCTGCCAGCTGCCGGGCCAGGGTGGCGGTTCGGCACGGGGCCCGCCGTCGAGCCGCCGCGCACCGGCTTCCAGCTCCTGCCCTGACGCCATGGCCGCACCCTCCCTGGGCGGAGTGTCCCGGACCCCGCCCACCTTTCTTTCCCTGATCCTGCTGATCGGAAGCCGCTGAACGGTGGCTTACCGGCGGATGGCGGCCGGGGGCGGCGGTCGGACGGCGGTCGGGTTCGGCTTCGGGCGTTCGGCCGTGGGTGTGAGCGTTCTGCGTGTCCTGTCGTGATTGCCCTCGTTAGCGGGGTATCGGACGGAAACGGCGGGAGGCCCCGGGATGCGGCCCCGACAACGGGTTTGGGCACGGCGGACGGCGGCGCTGGGCTTGTGCCTGGCCGTGCTGACGGGTTGCACCGGCGGGAGTGCCCCCTCGGGCGGCGGTGATGCGGCCCCGCCGGGCCTGGCCGCGCCGCCGCCCGTCTCCCGGGCGGCGATCAGCGCCCTGCCCGCGGACGGCGCGCAGGACGTCCCGCCGGAGGGCCCGGTGCGGGTCACGGCGGCGCCGGGCCGACTGGTCTCCGTCCGGCTGGCCGACGCCAAGGGCACCGAGGTGGCCGGGACGATCAGCCAGGACGGCGCCTCGTGGACGCCGGACGGCCCGCTCCCGCTGGGCACCGCCTACACCCTGGACGCGGTGGCCGAGGACGAGCAGGGCCAGAAGGCGGCACAGCACTCGGCGTTCTCGACCGTCGCCCGGGCACACACCTTCGTGGCCTTCTTCACCCCGGAGGACGGCTCCACGGTCGGCGTCGGCATGCCGGTCTCGCTGCGCTTCAGCCGGCCGATCACCGACCGCGCGGCGGTGGAGCGGGCGGTGGCGGTGACGGCCGAGCCGGCCGTCGAGGTGGCCGCGCACTGGTTCGGCAACCAGCGGCTGGACTTCCGGCCGAAGGCGTACTGGGCGGCCGGCACCAAGGTCGCGGTGGCGCTGCGACTGAAGGACGTGCAGGGGGCGCCGGGCGAGTTCGGCACCCAGTCGAAGGACGTCCGCTTCACCATCGGCCGGGCCCAGGTCTCCACGGCGGACCTGGACGCCCACACGCTCACCGTCCGGCAGGGCGCGGGCGGCAAGGCGGTGAAGGTGCTCAAGGTGTCCGGGGGTGATCCCAAGCACACCACCTACCGCGGCGTCCTGGTGGTGTCGGAGAAGTACAAGGTCACCCGGATGAACTCGCAGACCGTCGGGATGGGCGACGAGTACGACATCAAGGACGTCCCGCACGCGATGCGGCTGACCAATTCCGGCACCTTCGTCCACGGCAACTACTGGGCCGACCCGCGGGTCTTCGGCACCGCCAACACCAGCCACGGCTGCATCGGCCTGGCCGACGCCAAGGGCGGCACCAGCAAGGACAGCCCGGCGGGCTGGCTCTTCGAGCACACCGTCCCCGGGGACGTGATCGAGGTGAAGGCCTCGACGGGGGACTTCGTCCCGCCGAGCAACGGGCTCAACGGCTGGAACCTGCCCTGGGAGCAGTGGCGGGCCGGGAGCGCGCTGGAGCACTGACCGGCCGGGCCCGGCGGCCCTGAGTCCGCCGTCGGCCGGGTAGATCTTCACCCTGGTTCCACACCTGGTTCACCGCCCTCCCCCCGGGGTTCACTCATTCGGCCCAGTTATCCTGCTTGCCGCGCCGCAAGCCCGGCGTGAAAGATCACGGCCGGGGTGCAACCCGTCCGGGTATCCGCGCGTCCATCAGGGTGGACACCGGGAGGGGAGAGACCGTGAAGCAGGTTAGGGCGGCCGACGCCGCGATACGTACCACCAACCGTCGTATGCGCCGCGGTGCGATGGCGCTGATGATGGGCGGGGTGCTGCTGCTCACCGCGGCCTGCGGGGACGACAAGGGCGGCGACGGCAACGGGGGCGGCTCCAACGAGGCGGCCGCGACGGCGGGCGCCTCCGGCGCCCCGGCGGGCGGGCAGACCTCGGCGGCGCCGAAGACCTCGGCCGCCGTGCTGTCGGTCGAGCCGAAGGACGGCGCCCAGGACGTCGCGCCGACCAACGCGCTGAACGTCTCGGTGGCGAACGGCAAGCTCACCGCGGTCGAGGTGACCGACAAGGAGGGCAAGCCGGTCGAGGGCGCGATCGCCGCGGACGGCTCCGGCTGGAAGCCCAACGCCGCGCTGGCCGTGGGCATGGCGTACAAGGTGAACGCGCAGGCCAAGGACGCCGACGGCCTGGTGGCCGCGTCGACCACCTCGTTCACCACGCTGACGCCGGACAAGAAGATCTCCACCAACGACAACATCACCGACAACGCCACCTACGGCGTCGGCATGATCGTCTCGGTGGCCTTCAACAAGGACGTCAAGAACAAGGAGGCCGTCGCGAAGGGCATCACCTTCGAGACCAGCGACGGCACCGAGGTGAAGGGCCACTGGTTCGGCGCCAGGCGGCTGGACTTCCGTCCGGCCGAGTACTGGAAGCCGGGCACCAAGGTCGTCATCAAGTACCGACTGAAGAACGTCGAGGTCTCGCCGGGCGTCTACGGCGACGTGGACAAGGACGAGCCGTTCACCGTCGGCCGCTCGCAGGTCTCCACCGCCGACTCCGCGGCCCACACGATGACGGTGGTCCGGGACGGCCAGCCGCACACCGTGCCGGTGACCCTCGGCGACGAGAAGAACCCGTCCTGGAACGGCGTGATGGTGATCTCCAGCAAGGAGAAGGTCACCCGGATGAACTCGCAGACCGTCGGTCTCGGTGGCGAGTACGACATCCCGGACGTGCCGCACGCAATGCGCCTGACCAACTCCGGCACCTTCGTGCACGGAAACTACTGGGCGAACCCGTTCGGCAAGACCAACGCCAGCCACGGCTGCATCTCGATGCAGGACACCAAGGACGGCAGCGACGCCTCGGTCGCGGGCAAGTTCTTCAACGACTCGATGATCGGCGACGTGGTCAAGGTCGTGAACTCCAAGGAGAAGACGGTCGCGCCCGACAACGGGCTCAGCGGCTGGAACGTCGCCTGGGCGAACTGGTAGCCGAACCGGTTACCCCTACCCGGCGGTAGCCACCGGTAGTCCCGGTTCGATGACGACCGGCCCGATCCTCACTCGTTGGGGTCGGGCCGGTCGTGGTTCCCGGGGTAATCGCCACCTGAATGGCGCAACCTTTTCGCTGGCCCCCGCGTGTATCTGTCGAGCCCATTGGGCCAGGGGCGGGATCAAGGGAGGAAGTCGACGTGAAGTCGATACGCAGGGTGATGGCCGTCGGTGTGCTGGGCGGCGTGATGGTGCTGACCAGCGCCTGCGGCGGTAGCGGCGGGGGCGGTGGCAGCGCGGCCAAGGCGGAGCTCGGGGGTGGCGCGACCGCGGGGGCCGCGTCGACCGCGTCCGCGGGTGCCACCGGGTCCGCGCAGGCCCCGGCCGCGGCGTCGAGCGCGGCGCCGAAGACCTCGCAGGCGGTGCTGGACATCCAGCCGAAGGCCGGCTCGGTGGACGTGGCGCCGAACGGCGCGCTGAAGGTCGCGGTGGCGGGCGGCAGGCTCACCACGGTCAAGGTCAGCGACAGGACCGGCAAGGAGATCCCCGGGGCGATCGCGGCCGACGGCGGCAGCTGGACCCCGTCCGGGCCCCTCGCGGTCGGCACCGCCTACCAGGTGAGCGCGATGGCGACGGACGCCGGCGGCGTGGTCGCCGCGGCGGACAGCAGCTTCACCACGCTGACGCCGGAGCGCGAGGCGAAGGCGAGCGACAACATCACCGACAACGCCACCTACGGCGTCGGCATGATCGTCTCGGTGGACTTCGACAAGGACGTCAAGAACAAGGAGGCGGTCGCCAAGGGCATCACCTTCGAGACCGACAACGGGACGGTGGTGAAGGGCCACTGGTTCGGCGACCGCCGGCTGGACTTCCGCCCCGAGGCGTACTGGGCGCCGGGCACCAAGGTCACCATGCACTACCGGCTGAAGAACGTGGAGATCGCCCCGGGCGTGTACGGGGGAGTGGAGCGGGACGAGCCCTTCACGATCGGGCGATCGCAGGTCTCGACGGTTGACGCCAAGACGCACGAGATGACGGTGGTCACCTCCGGCCAGACCTCCGTCATCGACATCACCTCCGGCTCGCCCGAGCACCCGACCTGGAACGGCACCATGGTCGTGATGTCCAAGGAGGGCGTGGTGCGGATGCAGTCCAGCAGCATGCCCGGGATGACCGGCGCGCCGTACGACCTCCAGGTGCCGCACTCGATGCGGCTGACCACCTCCGGGACGTACGTACACGGCAACTACTGGAGCAACGCCTTCGGCGAGGACAACGTCAGCCACGGCTGCGTCGGCCTCAAGGACGTGAAGGGCGGCGGCGGTTCGACCTCCGCGGGCACCTTCTACGACGGCTCGCTCATCGGGGACGTCGTGAAGGTGCAGAATTCCTCGCGCGGCCAGGTCGAGCCGGACAACGGGCTGAGCGGCTGGAACCTGGGCTGGAGCGCCTGGTAGGAGGCGGTCGGCGGCAACCCGGGCTTGACGGTTCGTGGACCCGGGTTGCGTCCGGCATATGCCGAACGGGTGGTGATCGTTTGCTCATTGTCCGTACGCGGCCGCTTGCGTTCCGCAATGATGGTCCGCATGGCGGGTTGGGGCGAAACAGATCAGTCATCACTTCCTGGGTCCAGCTTGGTCGCCGACGCGTCCTGGATGTGCTTCCAAGACGCGCTCGCGACGCTGGAAGGGCGCAGCTCCAAGGAGCTGGAGCAGATGTACTACGGCAAGTTGTGCGACCAGGACGAGCCGGGCGAGGTCCGGCTGCCGTCCCGGCCGGAGTCCGGCCCGGTGGCCCGCCGACTGGTGCTCTCGGTGCTGGAGTCGTGGGATCTGCACCAGCAGCTGGAGGTGGGCGAACTGCTCACCAGCGAGCTGGTCGCCAACGCGGTGCGGCACGCGGCCGGGCGGACGATCGGGCTTGAGGTGACGCGCAAACCGGGCTGGCTGCGGGTCGAGGTGCGGGACTCCTCGCGGGCGCTGCCCTGTCTGATCCTCGCCGAGCCGCTGCCGATCAACGAGTTCGGTCGGGGGCTGAAGGTCGTCGACGACCTGGCCGACCGCTGGGGCGCGGACCTGCTGCCGCGGGGCAAGGGCGTCTGGTTCGAGCTGAAGGTCCGCGAGCGGCACTGAGGCCCGGGCTGGTCCGGCCCGTTTCGGCCTGGTCCGGAAAACACGCAGGGCCCCCGATGTCACCGTGGTCCGGTGCGTGGGGGCCCGTGCAAGTCATCGCGCCGGCCAAGGGGGTGCGTGCCGTGCGATGGTCGACGGCTGCGCCAGGTCGGGCCAGCCGTAGTTCTGGGTGTCCGCGGCGGGATTTGTCGGCGCCCGCCCTTGGACTTCCTCGACTATTGCACGGATCTCAGCATGTGGGCAAACCGGGTGGCTTTGATTGCAAGGTTTGTAACCTAGTTCACCTTTGGATTTTGCATAGGTTAACGCCGTCGCCTGTGAATATTCATGATCGGCTGGTGATCAGTCCAGCCCGAATGCGGGCGGCGTGTGTACGGACCGCCGCCGGGGCGAGGCGGGCTTGGGGTGGGGGTGTGGTGGTGGCGCCCGTGCGGCAGGCCCGGCAGATGCCGCCGAGGAGGGCTGTCGGGCGCCCCGGGGTGCGGCAGGCGGTGCACTCCATGACCCGGCCGGTGGGGGCCGGGGCGGGGGACCAGGCGCGTTCCGGGGGCATCTTGTCGACCAGCCGGCGCCGGACGAAGCTGGCCGGGCTGTGGACCGAGGGCGGGAGCCCCGAGGCGAGGGCCGCCGTGAAGAGGTCCGGGGTGGTGCCGCGCGCCAGCCACTGGGCGGCGAGCGGCTCCAGGGCGGCGCAGTCGGCGGCCGAGAGCGGGAGGCGGGCGTCGGCGAGGCCGAGCCCGGCGAGGGCGGCGTAGGCGGGCGAGCGGGGCGGCTCCGGGGCCGGGCGCTCGTCCGGGTGAACCTCGGCGGGCGCGTCCGGGGCGCCGGCCTCGCCGGTCGCGAGGAAGTGGGCCCACCAGCCGTCGGTGCGGGACGTGCGGGAGAAGTAGGTGCGGAACACCCACTGGGTGCGGTCGGCGCCGACCCGCTCGCGGATGCGGCGCAGGTGCCCGGCGGCGGAGAGGCTGTTCAGCGCCGTCCGGACGGCCTGCTGCCCGTAGAGGGGCTGGTGCGCGGCGAGCGTCTTGGTGTCCATCGCCGCCCCTTCGGGCAGGTGGTCGATGAGGCTCGCCAGGTACGCCTCGCGGACGGGCAGGTGTGCGAAGTCCTCGGCGCTACGGGCGGATTCACCCGGCGCGGAGCGCTTTCCGTAGCCGGACGAGGCCATGGCGGGCGCGGGAACGCTAAAGTCGTGGGTAGCCACAGGATCGAGTCCCATCGATCGTGCTGGTCAAACCCCCGTTCGGTGTTGGCGCACCGGCGGGGGTTGATTCGTTGGTGCGCACGCTACACGTCGGGAACGTATGGTGGCCAACAGTGGCGATTAGTCATACATGCTGGCAGTAGCGGTACTTGGGTGGGTGGGAGGTGGTTACCCACCCATTCCACTAGGAGGTCACTCGGCCGCCGACACCTGAGCTTCGGCCGCGAAGGCGAGGAAGTCGCCCCAAGCGGCGGGGGAGAAGGAGAGCTGCGGCCCGGCCTTGTCCTTGGAGTCCCGGACGTGGACGGAGTGAGGGGAGGCGGCGACCTCGACGCAGGCGCCGCCTTCGCTGTTGCTGTAGCTGGACTTGAACCATTCGAGCCTGTTGCTCATAGCTCCTCCGCCATCCCTCTGATGAACGCTTCAGACTCCTCAACACTGAAGGCCTGCATGCGGATCATGCCATGGCGCTGAGTAAGAACATTGACCCGTTCTGCGTCGGCGTAGAGGATCCCCGAGTTTTGCCCCTCGACGTATGCGAGCTGCTCGTGGTCAGGGCTCTCCAGCAGGATGATGGGCCCATCCAAAGCTGCGCGAGCCGAGCGATTGAGCGGCAGCGCCTGGATCGAGACGTTGCGGAGTCGGCCTACCTCGAGTAGGTGCTTGAGCTGGCGTTTCATGACGCCTGCATCGCCTACGACGGCTCGGAACGCGGCTTCATAGATGACGAACCCGAAGAGGGTGGTGGGGGACTTCCTGAGCCGCTCCTGCCTCTGAAGCCGACTGGCAACACGCGCTTCGATCGTCTCGTCGTCGAGCGGAGGGTAGGAGCTGCTCATCAGCTCTCTGGCGTACTCCTCGGTCTGGAGCAGGCCAGGGATGAGTAGCGCCTCGTAGGTGTGGATCGCAATGGCCTCAGTTTCGGCCTGCGTGTAGCCCCGCGAGTAGGACGGGAACTTCTCCGGCTTCAGGAAATCTTGAGCTCCGAGCAGCATCCCTCGTGCGTGGCACAGTTCGTCCGCCACCGCGAGAAGCTTGAGTGAGGGCTTCCTCCGGCCCGCCTCCATCGAGCGGACGCTCTCGATGTCGTAGCTCGCAGCCTTGCTCAACTCCTCCCTCGTTACACCGGCTTGATCGCGCCAGCGCTTGATCTGATCGCCGCAGTACTTCCAAGCCATCGGCTGCTGCGCGGGCGCGCTCATCCCCGGACCCCCGTTCCCGTGCTGGTCGGCAGGCGAGACACTTCGCCGCTGTACCTCGGTTGCAACTCCCGAGGCTATGCCCGGATGTCGACTCTTGGAACGTGAATTGGCCGAACTCCGCCCCTGTGAGTGACGCCGCAAGACTCCATGCCTCCAAGGACCCTGATGATCACTCAGCCTGTCGACATCGAGTGGATGTTCCCCAGCCACCCCCGCAGTGCCGGCCGGGCCCGCGTCCAGCTGCTTCGGCAGGCCTTCCTGTGGCAAGTCCCCGACGAGGCCACCGAGATCGCGATGCTCCTCCTCAGCGAACTGGTCACCAACGCCTGCCGTCACGCCCGCGCCCCGCGGGACCGCCTCATCGGGGTCCGCTGCCTGGTCCTCGACTCGGCCCTCCTCCGGGTCGAGGTCACCGACGCCAGCGAGGACCTCCCCCTACCCCGCCGGTCCACCCCCGACGACGAGAGCGGCCGCGGGCTCGAACTCGTCACCGCCCTCGCCGACTCCTGGGGCGCCCACCTCCGAGGTGACGGCTACATCGGCAAGACCGTCTGGTTCCAGCTGAAGCTGTAGACACCCGTCGGCCGCTCCATTCCCCGTATGGGACAGTGAAGACTCCGGATCGAACAGGGGTGGAAGCGTGCGGACTTCGGGAGTCCTGTCGGCCGGTCTGGCCGCCGTGGCGATGGTGGCACTGGCGGCGTGCGGTGCCGCGGAGAAGAGTCCACCCCCGGAAGTCCCGGCAGTCCCGAGCATCACGGCCTCGCCCAGCGAGGACGCCGTGGCGCTGGAACTCGCCAAGAAGGCCCGGGAGGCGCTGCTCGGCTCCCCCTCGGTGACGCTGCTCGCCGAGCAGCCGAGCCGGACGGCGAACCCGGGCTACCGCGTCTCCTTCGACCAGCAGGGCAACTGCGTCGGGGAGTCCAGGGTCGAGCACGGCTCCTTCCTCTTCCGCAAGGTGGGCGAGGAGGGCTGGTCGCACCCGGACCGGGAGTGGCTGGAGTACGACTCGGACACCAGGAGCCACACCCCTCCCGAGGACCGGGAGGAGGTGTTCGCCCTGATGTCGAAGTGGCAGCCGGACGGCGAGGCCGTGCTGAAGGAGTGGCGCGCGCGGTGCTCCGCCCAGTTCGTCGCCGACCTGATCCGCAGCGAGTCGCCCACCACGAAGACCCTCAAGGTCACCCGGAGCGCGACCGGCGAGGTCGGCGGGACGCCGGTGATCGTCCTGCGTTCGGCGGGGCTGTCCGGGATCGCCAAGGTCTCGGTGGCGGCTGAGGGCACTCCGTACCCCCTGAAGGTGGAGTTCGACTCCTCCGGCCGCGAGCCGTCCGGCACCTTCACCCTCAGCGGCTTCGGCGAACCCGTCCCGGCCGACCGCCCGCAGCCCGGCGAGATCTGGGTGGCCCCGAAGAACTCCGGGGAGTAGGAAGTCGGCCCGTCCGACTTCCTACTCCCGTGTTCCCGGCGGGCAGACAGGTGGCCGGTCAGGCGGTCGGGTGATCAGGCGGTCAGTGCCGCGAGCTCCGCGTCGGCGCGCTCGGTGACCAGGGCGAGGACGCGGCCGGCGGCGGCCAGGTCCTCCTCGGATATCCCGCCCCAGATGCGGGCGGAGACTGGTGCCGTCTCCGCGCCGACGGCGGCGAGCAGCTCGCGCCCGGCGTCCGTGGGGTGCAGGCTCGCGCCGTCCGCGACGAGCAGCTCCTTGGCCAGCAGACCGTCGAGGGTGGCGTGGAGGTCGGCCGGATCGGCCTTGAGGGAGGCCTGGACCCGGGCGACGAGACCGTCCGGCGTCTGCGGGGCGTCGGCGGTGATGGCGGCGCGCAGGGTGACCTGCTCCTGGAAGGTGAGGCCGTGCCGGGCCAGGACGTGCTCCAGGACGCCGCGGGCGGCGTAGTGGGCCAGGCCGAGCGCGCGGGCGTCGGCGAGGGGTGTGGTGCTGGTGAGTGCGGTGCTGGTGGTCACGGTGTACTCCCCTGAGTGCTCTCGTCGGTCGGTAGGGATGGAGCGAGAGGTACGTCGAGCAGGGCCGTCAGCTCGTCGGTGAAGGCGTGCGTCCGCGGGGCGTCCAGGCCGCCGAGCGGCTCCGTCAGCTGTTCGAGCAGCTCCTGGACCGCCGCGACGGCCTGCCGTGTGACGGTCCGGCCCTGCTCGGTGAGGGCGAGCTGCACGGCGCGCGGGTCGCGGGGGTCGCGGGTGCGCTCGATCAGGCCGGCCGACTCCAGCGCCCGCGCCAGCTTCGAGACGTACAGCGCCTCCATGCCGGTGTGGTCGGCGAGCCGGCGTTGGCTGGGCCGCTCGCCGGTGCGCTGCATGCCGTGCAGCGAGGCGACCAGTGAGTACTGCGCGTGGGTGAGGCCCAGCGGGGCCAGCGCGCGATCGACGGCGACGCGCCACTTGTTGGCGAGTCGCCACACCAGGAAGCCGGGGGTGGGACCCGGTGAACCCTTGCTCATGGCAGATAGAGTACATGGCTACTATATCCATGGCTACTATTTCCCGGCGGGCGTGGCGGGCGCGCCCGGGCTCAGCCGACGATCTCCGCCGCGCGGCCGCAGGGGCAGGGGCCGTCGAGCTGGTAGCAGAGGTGGCGCATGCAGCCGAGGCAGACCGAGATGTTCTCCAGCCGCCACTGGTCGCCGTGGCAGGAGCAGAAGCCCCGTTGGCGGAGCAGGGCGTTCCAGCCGGGCGCACCGCCGATCGCCTCGTGAGCGCTGCGGACGTACGCGGCCGTCTCCTCGTCGTACTGCTGGGCGCGGCGGGCGTCCGCCAGGTGCCAGCACCAGAGGGCGAAGAAGGCGTGGCCGCTCACCAGCCAGTCCGTTTCCCGGCCGGACTCCGCCCAGGCTCGGACCAGCCCGCCGAGCCGCTCGGCGAAGGGTCGCGAGGTGTCGTGAAGGAGCGTATTGCCGCTCGGCGGGCGGGAGTTGTGCGTGTGGTCGATGGCCATGAGGCCACGGTACCGGTCGGCTCTGGCAGGACCGGCCTCGGCCTCAGGGCCTGTGGCGTGCCCATCGGCTGGTTCCCGCAGCGCGGAACGCGCCACCTATGCACAGGAAGTCGGTCAGGCCGACTTCCTGTGCGCGGCCGGTGTGCCGACCGCCCGCTACGGCTTGAGCTCGACGCCCCAGGCGGTGGCGAGGGCCTCGACCAGCTCCAGGCCGCGGCCGTTCTCGTCCTCGGGCCCGGCCTGGCGGGGATCGGGAAGGGCCGGGTTGGCGTCGGTGACCTCGACCCGGAGCGGTTCGCCCGACGAGAAGGCGAAGCGAACGCCGATGAGGCGGTCGCGCGGGGCGCAGGCGTGGCGGCAGGCGTTGGTGACCAGCTCGCTGAGGAGGAGCAGGGCGGTCTCGGTGGCGTCGTCGGGTACGCGCCAGGAGTGGGCCTGCCGCAGGAGTTGCAGCCGGGCACGGCCACGCTGCGGGGGCCCCGGGGGAGCATCCACTCGATGTAGGCGGGCTGAGTGACCATCAAAATCCTTGGCGTGGAGCGTCCTTTGGAGGGGCCTGACCACGAACAGCTCGCCTACGTGGAAGCCCAGGACACCGGAGCCGAAGGCCCGCTGAACACAACGCGCTCCCGCCCGGAAGTCCGGGCGGGAGCGCTTCGTCGTGCCTGTCAGCGGAAGGGCAGCACTGCGGTGCTGCCGGGACGGTCATCCGGGCCGCCCGGTGTGCACAGCGGATGACTCAGGCTCAGCTGGGCCGGGCGTGTGGGTACTCGGCGTCTGCGATCAGCCGGGTGGAGGCGGGGTTGCTGCGGCCGGCCGAGCAGCCGCTGCTGCTGATTGCCCAGGCGCTGGACCTGTCGCGTGACGCCATCGGAGTGGGCCGACGGGCTACCCTGGCGGCGGATGTGACCCCGGATCAGGAGGACGCCATGCTCCGCAGGCAGCTGCTCGTGGCCGGCGCGGCGGCGGTGGGGGCGTCGGCGCTTTCGTCGACGGCTGCCTCTGCCTCTGCCTCGCGTCCGGATGCGTCGGCCCGGATCGTCGGGGCGTTGTACGAGCCCGCGGTGTCGGCGCCCACGTCTCTGCCGCAGCTCGGCCGGGCGCTGGCGTCGGCGCGCACCCACTTCACGGCGGCACGCTACGCGGACCTCGGCGAGACGCTGCCCACCCTGTTGGGCACGGCCCAGGCGACCCGCGACGCCCTCTCGGGCGGGGCCCGAGAGGAGGCGAACGCCTGCGCGGCCCGAGCCTGGGTGCTGGCTACGGAACTCGCGCTGAAGGGGCATGCGGATGTGGCCTGGCCGGCTGCGGACCGGGCTCTCGCGGCAGCTCGGGCCAGCGGTGATCCGGTGGTGCAGGGGGAGGCGGCCCGGGTCCTGGCGATCACGATGCGGCGCGCGGGCCGACCGGCTGCCGCGGTCGACCTACTGCGGCGCACGGCGGCCTCGCTCGGACAGGAGCGGGACGGAGTGTCCAGGGCTGTGGCAGCGACGCTGCTGATGACGGCCGCCTACACTGCCGCGTGCGGCCGGCGCCGCGGCGACGCCCTCGACCTGATGGCGGGCGCCGAGGACGCGGTCGGCAGCCTCGGCGGCACTGTCATGCCGAGCACCCCGCTGTTCACAGTCGACGCCACCACCGCGCAACTGGACCTGTACTGGATCGGCGTGCACACAGCGCTCGGCACTCCCGACGAGGGGGTTCCGTACGCTGCGCGGATCGTGCCGGGGCAGCTGCCGACTGCGGAGCGACGGGCCCGGTTCGGCACGGACTGCGCCCGCATGTGGCACCACCTCGGCGACCACCGCCGAACGTTCACGGCTCTGCGGTTCACGGAGCAGGTGGCGCCTGAGGAGGTGCGCCGACCAGCGCTGCGGGCGTTGACGGCGGACCTGCTGTACGCGCCGGTGACGGTGCCCGGGGTGCGGGAGTTGGCCGCGCGCACGGGCGTCTCGTAGACGCCGGGACGGGGAGCTGCTCTTGGGTGCACCCGCCCCGCAGCGCCCGCTTGCATCGGGCGCTGCGGGGCGGGATTCCGGGGCCGGTAGGGACCCTCACACCGTCGGCTGGATCAGCACTCGATGACGTTGACGGCGAGGCCGCCGCGGGAGGTCTCCTTGTACTTGATCTTCATGTCCGCGCCGGTCTCCTTCATGGTCTTGATCGCCTTGTCGAGGGAGACGTGGTGGCGGCCGTCGCCGCGCAGGGCCATCCGGGCGGCCGTGACGGCCTTCACGGAGGCCATGCCGTTGCGCTCGATGCAGGGGATCTGGACCAGGCCGCCGACCGGGTCGCAGGTGAGGCCGAGGTTGTGCTCGATGCCGATCTCGGCGGCGTTCTCGACCTGCTCGGGGCTGCCGCCGAGCACCTCGGCGAGGCCGCCGGCGGCCATCGAGCAGGCGGAGCCGACCTCGCCCTGGCAGCCGACCTCGGCGCCGGAGATGGAGGCGTTCTCCTTGAAGAGCATGCCGATCGCCCCGGCGGCGAGCAGGAAGCGGACGATGCCGTCGTCGTCGGCGCCCGGGATGAAGTTCAGGTAGTAGTGCAGGACGGCGGGGATGATGCCGGCCGCACCGTTGGTGGGGGCGGTGACCACGCGGCGGCCGGAGGCGTTCTCCTCGTTGACGGCCATCGCGTAGAGGGTGACCCACTCCATGGCGTTGGCCGGACCGATGCCCTCCGCGCGCAGGGCGCGGGCGCCCGAGGCCGCCCGGCGGCGCACCTTCAGGCCGCCGGGGAGGATGCCCTCGCGGGACATACCGGCCCGGACGCACTCCTGCATGACCCGCCAGATCTCCAGCAGGCCGGTGCGGATCTCCTCCTCCGAGCGCCAGGCCTTCTCGTTCTCCAGCATCAGGCCGGAGATCGACAGGCCGGTCTCCCGGCTGAGCCGCAGCAGCTCGTCGCCGGTGCGGAAGGGGTACTTCAGGGCGGTGTCGTCGGGCTTGACCCGGTCCGCGCCCAGCGCGTCCTCGTCCACCACGAAGCCGCCGCCGACCGAGTAGTAGGTCTTCTCCAGCAGCGTCGAGCCGTCGGCGCCGAACGCCCAGATCGTCATGCCGTTGGCGTGGTACGGCAGCGACCGGCGGCGATGCAGGATCAGCTGGGTGTCGGGGTCGAAGTCGATGGCGTGGGTGCCCAGCAGCCGCAGGCGCTTCTCGGCGGTGATCCGCTCGACGTCCACGTCGGCCTGGTCGACGTCGACCGTGCGCGGTGAGTTGTTCTCCAGGCCCAGCAGGACGGCCTTCGGGGTGCCGTGGCCGTGGCCGGTGGCGCCGAGCGAGCCGAACAGCTCGGCGCGGACGGCGGTGACCTCGGCCAGCAGGCCCTCGGACTTCAGCCGACGGGCGAACATCCGGGCCGCGCGCATCGGGCCGACGGTGTGGGAGCTCGAGGGGCCGATGCCGATGGAGAAGAGGTCGAAGACGCTGATGGCCACGGGGGACGTCCTTGTCTGGTCTCGTGGAAGGACAAGCGGGGTGGACACGGATCGGGGCACCGCGCGCACTGTCCAGTGTGCGCGGTGCCCCGGAATCCCAGGTGGCCCGGCGGGGTGAGCCCGGTCACCTGTGGCCGAACTAGAGGTTCGGGTAGAGCGGGTACTTCGCGGCGAGCGCGGAGACCCGGGCCTTCAGCGCGGCGGCGACGGTCTCGTCGAAGGCCGGCTTGAGGGCCTCGGCGATGACGTCGGCGACCTCGCGGAAGTCCTCGGCCTGGAAGCCGCGGGTGGCGAGGGCCGGGGTGCCGATCCGCAGGCCGGAGGTGACCATCGGCGGGCGCGGGTCGTTCGGGATGGCGTTGCGGTTGACCGTGATGCCGACCTCGTGGAGGCGGTCCTCGGCCTGCTGGCCGTCCAGCTCGCTGTTGCGCAGGTCGACCAGGACGAGGTGGACGTCGGTGCCGCCGGACAGCACCGAGGCGCCGGCCTCGGCGACGTCGGCCTGCAGCAGGCGCTCGGCCAGGATGCGGGCGCCGTCCAGGGTGCGCTGCTGGCGCTCCTTGAACTCCTCCGAGGCGGCGACCTTGAAGGCCACGGCCTTGGCGGCGATCACGTGCTCCAGCGGGCCGCCCTGCTGGCCGGGGAAGACCGCGGAGTTGATCTTCTTGGCGTACTCGGCCTTGGCGAGGATGACGCCACCGCGCGGACCGCCCAGGGTCTTGTGGGTGGTGGTGGTGACCACGTCCGCGTACGGCACCGGGTTGGGGTGCAGACCGGCGGCGACCAGGCCGGCGAAGTGCGCCATGTCGACCATCAGCAGGGCGCCGACCTCGTCGGCGATCCGGCGGAACGCGGCGAAGTCGAGCTGGCGCGGGTAGGCGGACCAGCCGGCGATGATCAGCTTCGGCTGGTGCTCCTTGGCGAGGCGCTCGACCTCGTCCATGTCGACCCGGTTGGTCTTCTCGTCGACGTGGTACGCGGCCACGTTGTAGAGCTTGCCCGAGAAGTTGATCTTCATGCCGTGGGTCAGGTGGCCGCCGTGGGCCAGGCTCAGGCCCAGGATGGTGTCGCCCGGCTGGATCAGCGCGAACATCGCGGCGGCGTTGGCCTGCGCGCCGGAGTGCGGCTGGACGTTGGCGTACTCGGCGCCGAACAGGGCCTTGATCCGGTCGATGGCGATCTGCTCGGCCACGTCGACGTGCTCACAGCCGCCGTAGTAGCGGCGGCCGGGGTAGCCCTCGGCGTACTTGTTGGTCAGCACCGAGCCCTGGGCCTCCATGACCGCCACCGGGGCGAAGTTCTCGGAGGCGATCATTTCCAGGGTGGTCTGCTGGCGGTGCAGCTCGGCGTCGACCGCGGCGGCGATCTCGGGGTCGAGAGCGTGCAGGGACTGGTTCAGAACCGTCATGGTGTGGTCTTCCCAGGGGAGGAGGGAGGGCGGGCCGGCGGGGCGGGGCGGCCGCCGCGCTGCGGCCGCCCCGGCGGTGGCTCAGGCCGGGTTGATGATGGCGTCGTACTCGTCGGCGCTCAGCAGCTCGTCGGTCGCCTCGACGCGCACCTTGAACAGCCAGCCGCCCTCGAAGGGGTCGCTGTTGACCAGCGAGAAGTCGTCGAGAACGGCCTGGTTGGCCTCGACGACCTCACCGGTGACCGGCGAGTACAGGTCGCTGACCGACTTGGTGGACTCGAGCTCGCCACAGGTCTCACCCGCGGTCACCGTGTCACCGACCTCGGGAAGCTGCACGTAGACGATGTCACCGAGGGCGTCGGCCGCGTGCTTGGTGATGCCGATCGTCGAGACACCGGCCTCGGCGGCGGTCAGCCACTCGTGCTCCTTGGTGTACTGCAGGTGCTGGGGGTTGCTCATGGCGTCATTCTCCAGGATGGGAAGCGGGTACGGCGAAGCGGGCCGCCGGGCGGACGGCTTCGACGATGATCTGTGGAAATGTGCGGGCCGGAAACCAGGCCTCGGCGGGCCCGCCGGAAACCAGCCTCAGCGGGCGCGCCGGTGGATCAGCGGGCGCGCTTGTAGAAGGGCAGCGCCACGACCTGGACCGGCTCGTGCTTGCCGCGCACGTCCACCGCGACGGTGGTGCCCGGGGCGGAGTGCGCCGCGTCCACGTAGGCGATCGCGATCGGCTTGCCCAGGGTGGGGGAGGGCGCGCCGGAGGTGATCCGGCCGATCGGCTCGCCGTCCGCGGAGACCACGGTGTACTCGGCGCGCGGGACGCGCTTGCCCTCGGAGACCAGGCCGACCAGCACCCGCGGCGGGTTGGCCTCGGCCTCGGCGGCGGCCTTCTCCAGCGCCTTGCGGCCGATGAACGCGCCCTCGTTGGTGGTCTTGTCGAAGCGCACCACCCGGCCCAGGCCCGCGTCGAACGGGGTCAGCTCGGTGGAGAGCTCGTGCCCGTACAGCGGCATGCCGGCCTCCAGGCGCAGCGTGTCGCGGCAGGACAGGCCGCAGGCGATCAGACCGCGGTCCGAACCGGCCTCGGTCAGCGCCGTCCAGATCCGCTCGGCGTCGCCGGGGGCGCAGAAGATCTCGAAGCCGTCCTCGCCGGTGTAGCCGGTGCGGGCCAGCAGCACCTCGCGGCCGGCCACCTGGGCCGGGAGGATCGCGTAGTACTTGAGGCCGGCCAGGTCGGCGTCGGTGGTGGCGGCCAGGATCGCGGTGGCCTCGGGGCCCTGGACGGCGACCAGCGAGTAGGTGTCGCGGTCGTCGGTGACGACGGCGTCGAAGCCCTTGGCGCGGCCGATCAGCTCGTCCAGGACCAGCTGGGCGTTGGAGGCGTTGGCGACGACCAGGAAGGCGTCCTCGCGCAGGCGGTAGACGATCAGGTCGTCCAGGATGCCGCCGTCCTCGGCGCAGATCATGGTGTAGCGGGCGCGCAGCACGCCGAGCGCGGAGACGAAGCCGACCAGCGCGTGGTCCAGCATCTCGCCGGCCTGCGGGCCGGTGATGGTGATCTCGCCCATGTGGGAGAGGTCGAACAGACCGGCCTTGGTGCGGACGGCGAGGTGCTCCTCGCGCTCGCTGCCGTAGCGCAGCGGCATGTCCCAGCCGGCGAAGTCGGTCATCGTCGCGCCGAGGGCGCGGTGCAGCGCGTCGAGCGCGGTGAGGCGGAGGGACGACATGGCCTGGAACTCCTCGGTCTGGGCACTCAGGGGTGCGCACGCCGGACCGGTCCCGCTCGGGGGCACGGCCTGCGCGCGGGCATGCGGCGGCAGGGCCTCCCCATCTGTCGTCGAACCTGAGAGCTTCACCGCACGCGGGCCCGCAGCTCTTACAGCTAACAGGACAGCATGGCGGCTTGCACCGTGGGTGGGCGCACGGCAGGGCCGTGTTCCGCTTTCCAGATGTGCCTAACCCGTGCGGTAGGGGTGCCTGAGAGATTCCGGGGAGGACTTGCTCCTTCGGCGCCGGCTGTACCGCCTCTCGGGGTACTCCGGGCTCTCCCGCGCGGGTTCGAGCGGCCGGTATGGAGTTAGGGGCCTCCGGCGGAAAACACGCGGAGACGCGCACATCATGGCACGTCTGTGCCCCACGCGGGAGAGGGGGGAGGGGGAGGGCCCCTTCGCCTGGCGCCCGACTCGCCTCCGGGGCGCTCGGACCCGGCGTCGACGTTCATCGCTGCGGCGCTCCCTCCTTGGTCGGTCGCTTGTCGCTCTTCGCTTTCGGCACCGGCGCGCCCCTTCGGCTCGTCCGCGGGGCGCTAGGCTGCACGCGTCGACGAGCCAGTAGGGCGGTACAGGGCGCATGGGGTACCCGGTGGAGCAGCAGCAGGGGTGGGGCGGCCCGGAGGCGGCGCCACCGGGCGGCGGATGGCCGGCCAACGAGCTGGAGCAGGTGCTCAGCGCCGCGCTCGGTGATCCGGGCGCGACCCCCCGGGTGTTCGAGGTGCTCGCCCGCAGCCAGGTGTGGATCCCGCTGCCGTCCGGGGCCGACCCGCAGGGCCAGGCGCTGGACCTGCCGACGATCGAGCTGGCCGGCGACCCCTACGTGCCGGTGTTCTCCTCGCAGGAGGTGTTCCTGCGGCAGGCGCCCGGGATGGCCTTCGCGGTCGCGCCGGTCTGGGAGTTCGCCCGGGGCCTGCCGCTCGGCGTGGGCATCGCGGTGAACCCCGAGGCGCCGGTCGGCATCCCCGTCCCGCCGCAGGGCGTGGCGGAGCTGCGGCGCGGCCCGCGCGAGGACCGCTGGGAGGCCCCGGACGGGCCGACCGGCGGCCGGGTGGCGCTGCGGGAGCCGGTGGCGGGCGAGGACCCGGAGGCCTTCCTGGCCGCCTGCCGGGCCGAGCTGGCCGTCCTGCCCGGGGTGCTGACCGCCCGCCGCGCGCTGGCCAGCGTCGAGGGCGAGCCGACGGTGATGTTCATCGGCGTGCAGCTGGACCAGGGCGCCCCGGTCGCACCGGCCGCCGTGAACGAGGCGCTCGGCCGCGCGCTGGGAACCGCGCCGCTGCCCGGGGGCGTCCACCTCGTACTGCTCGACCTCGCGGACGATCCCGTCGTCGAGTGGATGCTCAACCGGGTCCGGCCGTTCTACGCCCGGATGTGACGCGTCCCTCCTCACCCGCCACGGGGGAGGAGGGCCCCTTGTAGGCACGTCGGCGTGGCGGCGGTCGGTGGCGCCCCATAGGGTGCGTGCAGACACCCGCCGGGCCGGCGGCAGGTGAGAGAAGAAGAGGCGCAGCGAGGTGGGCGCATGAGTGCGGGAGCGGTAGCGGGCGGTGCACCGGGGCCCTGGGGCCAGTCCTCCGCCGGGCGCCCCGGCGCGGATCCGGGTGCGCTGGAGCGCGCCCTGCGCGAGGTCGGTCCGGAGCGCTACGAGGCGTACGAGGCGCTGCTGCAGGCGCTCGCCGCGGGCCAGGTCTGGATGCTGCTCTGGCACGGCACGCCCGGCAGCCAGGACGCCCAGTACGGAAACATGGAGATCAGCGGCCACGGCTACGCGCCGGCCGTCACCTCGCCCGAGCAGCTGGCCGCGTCCGGCTGGGCGCGGGCGCACGAGGTGATCTCCGGCCGGGAGATCGCCGCCTCGCTGTACCGCACCCGCTGGGGCCTGTGGCTGAATCCGCATGCGCCGGGCGGCGGGGTCGGGGTGCCGTGGGCGGACCTGCGGCGGATCGCGGCGGGCCTGGACCGGCTGCCGGCCGGGCCGCTGAGACTGAGCGAACCGCAGGTGCCGGCGCAGCAGTTCTTCGCGCTGCTGGAGCGGCAGGCGGGCGAGGTGCGCGCGGTCAAGGCGCTGCGCCGGGCCTGGGTGCAGCCCTCCGTGGGCGAACCGTATCTGGCCATCGGTCTCGAGCTGTACGAGAGTTCGCCCCCGACCGTGGAGGCCGTCCGGGCGCTGATGCAGCGGGCGATCGCGGTGGCGCCGGAGGGCCTGGCGGTCTCGACGGTGGCGATGGGGGACGAGTACGACCCGGTGGCGCTCTGGATGCGCGCCAACGCGCGGCCGTTCTACGACCGTGAGGCGTCGGTGCAGGGCCGTCCGCAGGCGCCCTACCCGCCGGTGCCGCCGCCGCCGTACGCCTCGCAGGCGGGGCCGGGCTACGGCTACGGCACCCAGCCGCCCGGTCCGGGCTGGCCGGGGCAGCAGCCGCCGCCGCAGCAGCCCTGGCCGGGATACCCGGGGCGCTAGGCCCTGTCCGGGGTCCTCCAGGCCGCATCCCTTCGGAATCCCAGCCGAGGGCTGTAATCCCATCAGAGAAGCCGATCTGACGATATGTCGGATCGGCTTCCCGCGTTTTCCGGACGATTTTTCAGCCGGTGCCGCCCTCCCCCTTGACATGCATGTAACAGCTGTGTGAAGAGGGATATGCCGAAGGTCAGGAGGTGCATGCCGACAGATCACAGTTGGGTTTCTCTCGGTTGTCAGGGCTGGCGCAAGCCAGTTCGGATGGCAGAGAGTTCTGCGCAACGCACCGCGCGTACTTGCAGCCCCACGAAGGTGAACGCGCAGGCGGACCGCTTGAGCCTCGTGATGCCCATCCCGCGCGGCCGCAGGACCCAGCACGCCGTACCGCTGTGAACACCCGTACCCGCACCTGCACTTCCGCATCTGCACCTCCGCACGTCCGCACCAGCCGTACCGCCGAACCGGCGACCGGCACCCGTGGGCCGGCCACCGTCGGCGAGGGGACCGAACTGACCATGACCGCACCCGTCAAGACCGCCGGAACCGAACCGGGGGCAGCAGCCGCCGCGATCCCGGCCAAGAAGATCGAGGGCCGTTCGCTCGGCCAGATCGCCTGGATCCGCTTCAAGCGGGACAAGGCCGCCGTCGCCGGCGGCATCGTGGTGATCCTGCTGATCCTGCTCGCCGTGCTGGCCAGGCCGATCGAGTCGCTCCTCGACCTGGACCCCGACGCGCTCAACCAGGACCTGCTCGACGCCAACCTCGGCGGACTGCCGATGGGCGACTGGGGCGGGATGAGCGCGGACCACCCGCTCGGCGTGGACCCGCTGCAGGGCCGTGACCTGCTCTCCCGGATCATCGAGGGCTCCTGGGTCTCCCTGCTCGTCGCCTTCGGCGCGACGCTGCTCTCCAACACCATCGGCACCGTGCTCGGCGTGATGGCCGGCTACTACGGCGGCTGGGTGGACAACCTGATCAGCCGGGTGATGGACGTCTTCCTGGCGTTCCCGCTGCTGCTCTTCGCCATCGCGATCTCCGCCTCGCTCCAGGGCGGCGCGTTCGGCCTGCACGGCCTCCCGCTGCACATCATGGTGCTGATCTTCGTGATCGGCTTCTTCAACTGGCCCTACATGGGCCGGATCGTGCGAGGCCAGACGCTCTCGCTGCGCGAGCGCGAGTTCGTCTACGCCGCCCGCAGCCTGGGCGCCCGCGGCCCGTTCATCCTGTTCAAGGAGCTGCTGCCCAACCTGGTCGGTCCGATCCTGGTCTACTCGACCCTGCTGATCCCGACCAACATCCTCTTCGAGGCGGGCCTCAGCTTCCTCGGCGTCGGCATCCAGGCCCCGCAGGCCTCCTGGGGCGGGATGCTCAACGACGCGATCAAGTACTACCAGGTGGACCCCCAGTACATGGTGGTCCCGGGTATGGCGATCTTCCTCACCGTCCTCGCCTTCAACCTGCTCGGCGACGGGCTGCGTGACGCCCTCGATCCCAAGAGCAACTGACGCAACGTCAGGGTTTCCGATCCGCCACCACTCCTCAAGGGGTTGATCTCACCATGCGCAGGTCCCGTACCGTCGCGCTGACCGCAGTGGCCGCCGCCGCTGTCCTGGTCGTCACCGGCTGTTCCTCCGGTTCCTCCAAGAGCGGGGACAACTCGTCCTCCTCGGCCGCTGCCGGTGGCGGCGCCGACGCGGCCACCAAGGGCATCGTCAACGCCTCGGACAAGAAGGGCGGGACGGTCACCTACGAGATGAAGGGCACCCCGGACTCCCTGGACCCGGGCAACACGTACTACGCCTACATCTACAACTTCTCGCGCCTGTACGGGCGCTCGCTGACGACCTTCGCGCCGGGCGCCGGCGACGAGGGCAACAAGCTGGTCCCGGACCTCGCCGAGTCGGTGGGCCAGCCCAGTGCGGACGGCCTGACCTGGACGTACAAGCTGCGCGCGGGCCTGAAGTACGAGGACGGCAGCGCGATCACGTCCAAGGACGTGAAGTACGCGGTGGAGCGCTCCAACTTCGCGCCGGACGTGTTCTCCAACGGTCCGACGTACTTCAAGGAGCTGCTGGTCGACAACCCGACCCCCTACGAGGGGCCGTACAAGGACGCGACCGGCGACCTGAAGTCCATCGAGACGCCGGACGACCTGACCGTCGTCTTCCACCTGAAGCACGCCTTCGCGGACTTCGACTACCTGGTCTCCGCCCCGCAGACCGTGCCGGTCCCGAAGGACAAGGACAAGGGCGCCGACTACGTCAAGCACCCGCTCGCCTCGGGCTCGTACAAGTTCGAGTCCTACGAGGACGGCAAGCAGCTCACGCTGGTGCCGAACACCAACTGGGACCCGAAGTCCGACCCGATCCGCAAGCAGCTCGCGGACAAGATCCTGCTCAAGATGAACATCGAGCAGTCCACCATCGACAAGGACCTGCTGGCCGGCAACGCCCAGGTGGACCTCGTCGGCGGCGGCGTCGACCCGCAGACCCAGGCGCAGATCCTGCAGAACCCGAAGCTCAAGGCCAAGACCGACAACGCCTACGGCGGCCGTCTGGTCTACACCGCGATCGACAGCCACGTCGCGCCGTTCGACAACGTCGAGTGCCGCAAGGCCGTCCAGTACGCGATCGACAAGGTCTCGGTGCAGACCGCGGTCGGCGGCCCGATCCGCGGCCAGATCGCCAACTCGGTGCTCCCGGCGGACATCCCGGGCCACCAGGACATCAACCTGTACGCGACCAAGGACAACAAGGGCGACGAGGCCAAGGCCAAGGAGGCCCTCAAGGCCTGCGGCAAGGAGGGCGGCTTCAACACCGTCCTGAGCGCCCGCACCGAGCGCGCCACCGAGATCGCCGCCGCGACCTCGATCCAGGCCGCGCTGAAGAAGGTCGGCATCAACGCCGAGATCCAGCAGTTCCCGCAGGGCAAGTACCTCTCCGACAACGTCGGCGTGCCGGCGAAGAACAAGGAGAAGAACATCGGCCTGATGATGATGCAGTGGGGCGCCGACTGGCCGACCGGCTACGGCTTCCTGCAGCAGATCGTCGACGGCCGCGCCATCAAGGAGGCCGGTAACAACAACCTGGCCTCGCTGAACGACCCGGCGATCAACAAGCTGATCGACGACGCCGCCGTCACCACCGACAAGGCGGCCCGCGAGAAGATCTACGCGGAGATCGACAAGAAGGTCATGGAGCAGGCGGTCTACGTCCCGCTGACCTACTTCAAGGTGTTCCTGTACCGCTCGGACACCGCCACCAACGTCGTCTCCACCTCGGCCTTCTCGGGCGAGTACGACTACCTGAACATCGGTACGACCAAGTAAGAGCCTGGCTCCGCATCCCTGAAGGCAGGTGAAGGCAGCGGCGCCCGCCGCCGTCCGGAAGATCCCGGACGGCGGCGGGCCGCCGGAGCCGCCCAACTGTGTTTGCCTACATCCTCCGCAGGACGCTCGCGGCCGTGGTGCTGCTGCTGGTGGTCAGCGCGGTCACCTTCGCGATCTTCTTCCTGCTGCCGCGCCTGGCCGGCGAGACCACCGACCAGCTGGCCACGCAGTACATCGGGAAGAACCCGTCACCCGAAGCGGTAGCGGCGGTCAAGAAGAACCTCGGCTTCGACCAGCCGATCTACGTCCAGTACGGGCGCTTCCTGAAGGCGCTGGTCACCGGGGCCGAGTACAAGTTCGGTCCGGACGCGGCCACCTGCCACGTGCCCTGCTTCGGCTACTCCTTCAAGAACCACCTTGAGGTCTGGCCCGAGCTGACCAAGCGCATCCCGATCACGCTCTCGCTGGCCGTCGGTGCCGCGGTGCTGTGGCTGGTCTCCGGCGTCACCACCGGTGTCATCTCCGCGCTCAAGCCGAAGTCGATCTTCGACCGGCTCTCCATGGGCATCGCGCTGGCCGGCGTCTCGCTTCCGGTCTTCTTCACCGGCGCCCTGCTGCTCACGCTCTTCAGCTACGAGTGGCCGATCCTGGACAACCTGCAGTACGTCAACTTCACCGACGACCCGCTGATGTGGGCCCGCAACCTGATCCTCCCGTGGATCTCGCTGGCCTTCCTCTACTCCGCCCTCTACGCCCGGCTCACCCGCGCCGGAATGCTGGAGACGATGAGCGAGGACTACATCCGCACCGCCCGGGCCAAGGGCCTGGTCGAACGCAAGGTGGTCGTGCGGCACGGGCTGCGCTCCGCGCTCACCCCGGTCGTCACCATCTTCGGCATGGACCTCGGCCTGCTGCTCGGCGGCGCCCTGATCACCGAACAGGTGTTCTCGCTCCAGGGTGTCGGCGCCTTCGCGGTCTCCGCGATCGCCGACAACGACCTGCCGAAGATCCTCGGCGTCACCCTGCTCGCCGCCTTCTTCATCGTCGTCTGCAACCTCGTGGTCGACCTCCTGTACGCCGCTGTCGACCCCCGGGTGAGGCTGTCGTGACCGAGCTCCAGAAGACCCCGGCGCCCGTGGCCGCCCCGACCGGGGACCCGTTCCTCTCGGTGCGGGACCTGCGGATCCACTTCGACACCGACGACGGCCTGGTCCGCTCGGTCGACGGGGTCAGCTTCGACCTGCACAAGGGCCGCACGCTCGGCATCGTCGGCGAGTCCGGCTCCGGCAAGTCCGTCACCTCGCTCGGCATCATGGGCCTGCACCGCTCCAAGCGGGCCCGGATCAGCGGCGAGATCCACCTGGACGGCGAGGAGCTCATCGCGGCCGGGCCCGAGCGGGTCCGGCAGCTGCGCGGCCGCCAGCTGGCGATGATCTTCCAGGACCCGCTGACCGCGATGCACCCGTACTACTCGGTCGGGGCGCAGATCGTCGAGGCCTACCGGGTGCACCACCCGCAGGCCACCCGGAAGCAGGCCCGGGCCCGCGCCGTCGAGATGCTCGACCGGGTCGGCATCCCGCAGCCCGACCGCCGGGTCGACGACTACCCGCACCAGTTCTCCGGCGGCATGCGCCAGCGCGCCATGATCGCCATGGCGCTGGTCAACGACCCCTCGCTGCTGATCGCCGACGAGCCCACCACCGCGCTGGACGTCACCGTCCAGGCGCAGATCCTGGACCTCATCCGCGACCTCCAGCAGGAGTTCGGCTCGGCCGTCATCATCATCACCCACGACCTCGGGGTGGTCGCCGAGCTCGCCGACGACATCCTCGTCATGTACGGCGGCAAGTGCATCGAGCGCGGGCCCGCCGAGACCCTCTTCGACGCGCCCGAACACCCCTACACCTGGGGCCTGCTGGGCTCGATGCCGCGCCTCGACCGGGAGCTCCAGGACCGGCTCCTGCCGGTCAAGGGCACCCCGCCCAGCCTGATCAACGTCCCGTCCGGCTGCGCCTTCCACCCGCGCTGCCCGTACGCCGAGCTGACCGGCGGGCGCTCGACCAGCGACATCCCCGTACTGACCGAGGCCGCCCCCGGGCACCACGCGGCGTGCCACCTCGCCGCCGCCGACCGGCACCGCATCTTCGCCGAAGAGATCGCGCCCCGGCTGTGAGCCCGGTTTCGTACCACCATTCTGGAGAGAACCGATGACGGACACTCAGGCGGCGGCCCCCGAGCCCATGAAGAAGGTGCCCGCGCCGGCACCCGCCCCCGACCGCGAGCCGCTGCTCCGGGTGACCGGCCTGACCCGGCACTTCCCGATCCACAGCGGGCTGCTGCGGCGCCAGAGCGGCGCGGTGCGGGCGGTCGACGGCATCGACTTCACGGTCAACCCCGGCGAGACCCTGGGCGTCGTCGGCGAGTCCGGCTGCGGCAAGTCGACCATGGGCCGGCTGGTCACCCGGCTCGACGAGCCGACCGGCGGGAAGGTCGAGTTCGAGGGCACCGACATCACCCACCTGGGTGCCGGTGCGATGCGGCCGCTGCGCCGCGACATCCAGATGATCTTCCAGGACCCGTACTCCTCGCTGAACCCCCGGCACACCGTGGGCACCATCGTCGGGGCGCCGTTCCGGCTGCAGAAGGTGCAGACCGAGGGCGGGGTGAAGAAGGCCGTCCAGGAGCTGCTGGAGCTGTGCGGGCTCAGCCCCGAGCACTACAACCGCTACCCGCACGAGTTCTCCGGCGGCCAGCGCCAGCGCATCGGCATCGCCCGGGCGCTCGCCCTGCGGCCGAAGATGATCGTCGCGGACGAGCCGGTCTCGGCCCTGGACGTCTCCATCCAGGCGCAGGTGGTCAACCTGCTCGACGACCTCCAGCGCGAGCTGGGCCTCACGTACCTGATCATCGCGCACGACCTCTCGGTGGTCCGGCACGTGTCCGACCGGGTCGCGGTGATGTACCTCGGCAAGATCGTCGAGATCGCCGACCGGGACTCGCTCTACCAGACCCCGATGCACCCGTACACCAACGCCCTGATGTCCGCGGTGCCGGTGCCCGACCCGCGCCGCAAGCAGCGGCTGCAGCGCGAGCGGATCCTGCTCAAGGGCGACGTGCCGTCCCCGATCAACCCGCCGAGCGGCTGCCGGTTCCGCACCCGCTGCTGGAAGGCCCAGGACGTCTGCGCGAGCCAGGAGCCGCCGCTGACCGCCCTGAAGAGCGGCCACCAGGTGGCCTGCCACTTCCCGGAGAACGCGCCGGGCGCGACCGAGGGCGGGAAGCCGCTCGCCACGGTGTGACGGCGGGGTGGCGGCGGTGTGACGGCGGGGTGGCGGCCGGGTGGCGCCGGCCCGGCCCGGGGTGGCATTCGCGCGACCCCGGGTAACGCCGGGTAACGGGGTGCGGCCTCCGCGTGACGCAGGCGGAGGGGAGGGTTCCGCGGGGTTCATAGTTGTCCGGTGACCTCGCAGATCTTCCCCTCCGACGTGCAGCAGACCCTGGACCTCATCGGAATCTTCGTCTTCGCCCTCTCCGGAGGGCTGCTCGCCGTGCGCAAGAACATGGACATCTTCGGCATCTGCGTGCTGGCCGAGGTGACCGCGCTGGGCGGCGGGGTGATGCGCGACCTGGTCATCGGGGCCACGCCGGTGGCGGCGTTCAGCAACCTCGGCTACTTCAGCACGCCGCTCGCGGCCGGCCTGGTGGTCTTCTTCCTGCACCCGGAGGTCGAGCGGATCAACCGGGCCGTGCAGACCCTCGACGCACTCGGCCTCGGCCTGTTCTGCGTCACCGGCACGGTGAAGGCCCACGACTTCGGGCTCGGCGCGGTCTCCTCGGTGGCGCTCGGCATGGTGACGGCGGCCGGCGGCGGCGTGATGCGCGACATGCTGGCCGGCGAGATCCCCTCGCTGCTGCGCTGGGACCGGGAGATCTACGCGGTGCCCGCCCTGGTCGGCTCGGCCCTGGTGGTGCTGCTCATCGGCCTCGACCACCTGACCGCCGTCACCGGGACGGCCGCCGCGCTGACCGCCTTCGTGCTGCGGATGTGCGCCCTCAGGTACGGCTGGCGCGCGCCGCGGGCCTGGCACCGCAACGGTTCTCGCACCAGCGAGGAGTAGGCGAGCCGCCGTACGCCAGCGAGACCGCCTCGGCGGTGCAGAGCAGCTCCGGCAGCAGCCGGGCCAGCTCGGCCGGGGCCACCCGGTCCGCCGGGGCGCTGATCGCGCAGGCCGCGATGGTCCGCCCGCCGCTGCCCGCCACCGGGGCGGCCACGCAGGCCACGGCCTCCCGGTGCTCGGCCGACTCGGCGGCCCAGCCCTGGCGGCGGACGGCCGCCAGCTCCGCGGTCAGGGCCTCCGCGCCGGCCTCCCCCTCCGGCAGGCCGGCCAGCAGCACCCGGCCGATCGCGGTGCCCGTCGCCGGGGCGCGCCGCCCGATCCGGGACGGCCGGGCGGGGGAGCCGCGGCCGGCCAGCTCGTCCAGGTACAGCACCTCGCCGTCCTGCAGCACGGCCAGCTGCACGGTGTGGCCGCAGCGCTCGCTGAGCGAGGCCAGATAGGGCGCCGCGACCTGGCGGACGTCGATCTCCTCCAGCGCCTGGTGGGCGAGCGAGAGCAGCCGGCCGCCGAGCCGGTAGCGCAGGTCCGACTGGCGGTGGACGAAGCCGTGCTCCTCCAGGGTGCGCAGCAGCCGCAGCGCCGTGGACTTGTGCACACCGATCCGGGTCGCCGCCTGTTCCAGCGTGACCGGGCCGTCGCCGAGCGAGCCGAGGATGGTGAGTGCGCGGTCGACCGACTGCGACATGCCGCCCCCAGTCCTGTCCTCTGCGGCCGATTTGCGGTGGGGCGTCAGGCTAACCGCTTCCCCGGGCGGCAGGCCAACGGCGGGGTGCCTCCCGGCCAACGGGGCGTTGCAGTCGGCGCAATGGCCGGATCGCCGCGATGGCCGTACCTCCTGTCGGTGGCCCTCTACAATCGGATGGTTATGCCATACCTGGACCATGCGGCGACCACGCCGATGCTGCCCGAGGCGATCGCCGCGATGACGGCACACCTCGGGGTCGTCGGCAACGCCTCCTCCCTGCACGCGTCCGGCCGCCGGGCCCGCCGGGTGGTCGAGGAGTCCCGCGAGTCGCTGGCCGACTCGCTCGGCGCCCGACCCAGCGAGATCGTCCTCACCGGCGGCGGCACCGAGTCCGACAACCTCGCCGTCAAGGGCCTGTACTGGGCCCGGCGCGACGCCGACCCGGCCCGGACCAGGGTGCTGTGCAGCCCGGTCGAGCACCACGCGGTGCTGGACGCGGTGCACTGGCTCTCCGAGCACGAGGGCGCCACCGTCGAGTACCTGCCCGTCGACGGCCTCGGCCGGGTGCACCCGGCAGCGCTGCGCGAGGCCGTCGAGCGGGATCCGTCCACGGTCGCGCTGGTCACAGTGATGTGGGCCAACAACGAGGTCGGCACCGTCCAGCCGGTCGTCGAACTCGCCGCCGTGGCCGCCGAGTACGGCATTCCGATGCACGCCGACGCGGTGCAGGCGCTCGGTCAGGTACCGGTCTCCTTCGCCGAGTCGGGGCTGACCGCACTGACCGTCACCGGCCACAAGATCGGCGGCCCCTACGGCATCGGCGCGCTGCTGCTGTCGCGCGGCGCCGCGCCCGTCCCGCTGCTGCACGGCGGCGGCCAGGAGCGCGACGTGCGCTCCGGCACCCTGGACGCACCCGCCGCCGCGGGCTTCGCGGCCGCCGCGGCGATCGCCGTCGAGCGGCGGGCCGAGCACGCCGTCGCGTCCGGTCTGCTGCGCGACGAGCTGGTCGCCACGGTGCTGGCCGCCGTCCCCGACGCGGTGCTCAACGGCGACCCGTCGCCCGAGGGCCGGCTGCCCGCCAACGCGCACTTCTCGTTCCCCGGCTGCGAGGGCGACGCGCTGCTGATGCTGCTCGACGCCCAGGGCATCGAGTGCTCCACCGGCTCGGCCTGCTCGGCCGGGGTGCCGCAGCCCAGCCACGTGCTGCTGGCGATGGGCGTCGACCCGCTGCTGGCCCGCGCCTCGCTGCGGTTCTCGCTCGGCCACACCTCCACCCGGGACGACGTCGCGGCGCTCGCCGCGGCCATCGAGCCGGCCGTCCAGCGGGCCCGCCGGGCCGGCCTCGCGGCGGCCGCCCGCGCCCGGTAAACCCCGGCCGGGCGCCCGGCGCGACCACGTACTCTTGTTGGCATCATGACTGACTTCCCGGGTGCCCCGACCGCTCCGTCCACTGGCCGCCTGCGCGTGCTCGCGGCGATGTCCGGCGGGGTGGACTCCGCCGTCGCCGCCGCCCGCGCGGCCGAAGCGGGGCACGAGGTGACCGGCGTGCACCTGGCGCTGTCCGCCAACCCGCAGTCCTTCCGGACCGGCGCCCGCGGCTGCTGCACCATCGAGGACTCCCGGGACGCCCGCCGCGCCGCCGACGTGATCGGCATCCCGTTCTACGTCTGGGACCTCGCCGAGCGCTTCCGCGAGGACGTGATCGACGACTTCGTCGCCGAGTACGCGGCCGGCCGCACCCCCAACCCCTGCCTGCGCTGCAACGAGAAGATCAAGTTCGCCGCGCTGCTGGACAAGGCGATCGCGCTCGGCTTCGACGCCGTCTGCACCGGCCACTACGCCCGGATCGTCGACCTGCCGGACGGTTCGCGCGAACTGCACCGGGCGGTGGACGCGGCCAAGGACCAGTCCTACGTCCTCGGGGTGCTCGACGCCGACCAGCTCGCCCACTCGCTGTTCCCGCTCGGCGACACCACCAAGGACGTCATCCGCGAGGAGGCCGAGCGGCGCGGCCTGGCCGTCGCCAAGAAGCCGGACAGCCACGACATCTGCTTCATCGCCGACGGCGACACCCAGGGCTTCCTGGCCAAGCACCTCGGCACCGCCACCGGCGACATCCTCGACGCGGACGGCACCAAGCTCGGCGAGCACGACGGCGCGTACGGCTTCACCATCGGCCAGCGCAAGGGCCTGCGGATCGGCCGCCCGGCCGCCGACGGCAAGCCGCGGTACGTGCTGGACATCTCGCCGGTGAACAACACCGTCACGGTCGGCCCGGTCGAGGGCCTGGACGTGACGGCGCTCACGGCGATCCGCCCCCGCTGGTGCGGCGGGTCCCCGGCGGCGGACGGCCGCTACACCGCCCAGCTGCGCGCCCACGGCGAGGAGGTCCCGGTGACCGCCTCGGTCGTCGACGGCGAGCTGCGGGTCGCCCTCGACTCCGCGGTGCGCGGCATCGCGCCCGGCCAGGCGGTGGTGCTCTACGACGGCACCCGCGTCGTCGGCTCCGCCACCATCGCCACCACCGCGCGCCCGGCCGTCCCGGCGTAGTCCGACGTGTCGGCGGGCCGGGCCGCCCTGGTCATGGCACGCACCCGGCCCCTCCCCGGCTGAGGAGCGGCTGAGGAACGGTCGGCCGGTGACCGGGCGTGCGGCCCGGTCCGGACTGGTGCTCCCGCCTCAGAGCCCCCCGGGCCAGAGCCGGGCGGCGAGGTTGCGGGCGGCGAGGCCGAGCCGGGTCCGGGGAACGAGCAGGGCCGCCGCGCGCCCGACGCCGCGCTGTCTGGGCGCCACGCGGGCCCGGTGGGCCGTCTCGTAACGGGCGAAGGCGGCGGCATGGTCGGCCGGGTGCGCGGCCAGCGACTCGGCCAGGGTGTGCGCCCCGGCCATGGCGAGGCTGGAGCCGTCCCCCAGGAGGGACACGCAGGAGGCGGCGTCGCCGAGCAGGGCGATGCGGCCCCGCGACCACGAGGGGAGGTCGACGATGCTGACGGCGTCGAAGTAGAGGTCGTCGGTTTGGCGGAGTCGGTCGAGCAGTTGGGGGACGCGCCAGCCGAGACCGGCGTGGGACTCGGCCACGATGCGCTTGTGCAGGTCGGTGTCGCGGTGGTCGAAGGCCGTGATGTCCGGCCGGCGGAAGACGAAGGCGGCCAGCGGCCTGTCCCGGGAGGGGTGTACGGAGACCAGTCGCCCCGGCGCGTTGTAGAGGAGCACCTCCTGCGGGTGGTCCGCCCGTTCTCCGGGCGGGTCGAGGGGCATGGTGGCGACGTAGAGGCCGGTGGGGCGGACGAAGTCGCCTTCACGGCCGAAGACCTGGCGCCGCACGGTGGAGTGCAGCCCGTCCGCGCCGATCACCAGGTCGAAGCGGCGCGGCAGCGCGCGTTCGAACGTGACGTCCACGCCGTGCCCGTCCTGGCGCAGCTCGGTGGCGGTGTCGTCGAAGAGGAACTCGGCCTCGTCTCGGGCGGCCGCGTACAGCACGGCGGCCAGGTCGCCGCGCGGCACCTCGACCTCCTGCCGTTCCTGCGCACCGCCACGGCTCCCGGGCATGCGCACCCGGGCGACCTCGCGCCCGGAGGCGTTCAGCAGCCGCATCGCGGTCACGCGGGTGGCGGCCGAGCGCAGCTGCGGCAGGACGCCCATGGCGTCGGCGACGGGGAGGGCCGGGCCGCGGACGTCGACCGGGTTGCCGCTGGAGCGCAGGCCCTGGGACTTCTCCACGACGGTCGGGCGTAATCCGTGACGGGCCAGCCAGTAGGCCAGGGTCGGGCCGGCGATGCCGGCCCCGGAGATGAGCACGCTGCGCGGAGTCATGCCCCGACCATAGATGCACTCAGTGCAGATAGGCAATAGATGCAATTTTGCACTCAGTGCATCCATGCGCCGTGTGCGGTAAACTGCCCGGCATGTCCCTCCGCGACCGCAAGCGCGCCCGCACCCGCCAAGCCCTGGTCGACGCGGCGACAGAGCTGTTCGAGCGCCGGGGTTATGACGAGACGACGGTCGCCGACATCGCCGCGGCGGCCGAGATCGGCACCCGCACGTTCTTCGGCTACTTCGCCAGCAAGGAAGAGCTGCTGTTCCCGGAGTCCGACGCCCGCGTCCAGGCCGTCCGTGACGCCATCGCCTCCCGTGCCCCGGCCGAGGGCCCGGCCGAGGTGCTGCTGCGGGCCCTGGGTGCGGTCCCGGAGGCCGGCGACGACCTGGTCAGCCCGCTGGCGGCGCTGCGCCTGCGGCTGATCCGGACCGTGCCCGCCGTGCGCGGCCGCGCCCTGCAGATCCAGCTCGACGCCCAGCAGGAGATCGCGCGGCAGCTGGCCGACGCGTTCCCCGACCGTCTGGACCCGGTCGCCGCCGGCGCCCTCACGGGCGCCTTCATCGGGGCCATCACCGGCGCCCTCCAGGCCCTCCTCGACACCACCGGCCACCCCGCCACCCCCGCGGACCTCCACACCGCCCTCCAGGCGGCCACCGACACCGCCCTGGCCCCCTGGCGGGCGGCCGACTGAACCCGGGGTGCCCCGACAACCCGGCGCGGGGTCGCGCACTCGAGGCGAAAAGCCGGTCGGAGAAATCCCGGGTGCGTGATAGACCGGGGAGCACTATGAATATCTCTGTCTTCTGTTCCGCGTACTCCCTCGACGACCGCTACACCGCCCCCGCCGCCGAGTTCGCCCGGCTGCTCGGGGAGGGTGGGCACACGCTGGTCTGGGGCGGCTCGAACGCCGGGCTGATGGGGCTGCTCGCGGACGGGGTGAAGGCCGCCGGCGGCCGGCTGGTCGGGGTGTCCGTGGAGCTGCTGCGGCACAAGGCGTACCAGGGCGCGGACGAGCTGATCACCACCCGGGACCTCGCCGAGCGCAAGGCGCAGCTGCTGATGCGGGCCGACGCCGTCGTCGTCCTGGTCGGCGGCCTCGGCACGCTGGACGAGGTCACCGAGGTGCTGGAGCTCAAGAAGCACGCGCTGCACGACAAGCCGGTGGTCGTCCTCGACACCGAGGGCTTCTACGCGGGCCTGCGGACCCAGCTGGAGCGGATGGACGCGGAGGGCTTCCTGCCGCGCCCGCTCGGCGAGCTGATCGGCTTCGCGGAGACTCCCGCCGAGGTGTTCGAGCAGCTCAAGACCGCGGCCTGAGAGGATCAGGACCATGGCTGCACATCTGATCACCGGCGCGGGCTCCGGCATCGGCGCCGTCCTCGCCGAGCGACTCGCCGAACGCGGGGACGACCTCTGGCTGCTGGCCCGCGACGCCCGCCGGGCCGCCCAGCTGCGCGAGCGGTTCCCCACCGCCCGCACCCTGGTCGGCGACCTCGGGGACCCGGCCAAGCTCTCCTGGGCCTTCGGCCACCAGGAGCTGCCCGTCGAGCTGGACTCCCTGCTGCACATCGCGGGCGTCGTCGAGCTGGGCCCGGTCGGCGAGCTGCCGGTCAAGGCCTGGCAGGAGACCCTGAACGTCAACCTGGTCGCCCCCGCCGAGCTCACCCGCCTGCTGCTGCCCTCGCTGCGGCTGGTCAAGGGGCACGTGGTGTTCGTCAACTCGGGCGCCGGCCTCAACGCGCACGGCGACTGGTCGGCGTACGCGGCGAGCAAGCACGGCCTGAAGGCGCTCGCCGACGCGCTGCGCCAGGAGGAGCACGGCAACGGCGTCCGGGTCACCTCGGTCTACCCGGGCCGGGTCGCCACCGCGATGCAGGTGAAGGTCCACCAGCAGGAGGGCCGGGACTACGACGCCGAGCGCTGGATCGCCCCCGAGTCCGTGGTGAAGGCCCTGCTCACCGCCCTGGACCTGCCGCGCGACGCCGAGATCACCGACATCACCGTCCGCCCGGGCCGCTGAGCGGCTCCTCCTTGGAGCAGGAAGTCGGCCGGTCCGACTTCCTGCTCCGGGCGGGTACGGACGACCGTCGGGAATCCGCGCGCCGCGGTCCAAGGGGCTCCCTGTTCCATCCGCAGGGTCCGGCACGGCTGCTGGACACCCGGGAGGCGGTCGGGGTGCCGTCGGCACAGGCCGTCCCGGCGTACGGCACGATCGACCTGCCGGTGACCGGTGCGGCCGGGGTGCCCGCGAGCGGGGTGACGGCGGTGACGATGAACGTCACGGCCGTGGACCCGGCCCAGGGCGGCCACCTCACCGTCTACCCGCACGGTGACGCGGCGCCGACCGCGTCGAACCTGAACTGGACGCCCGGGCGTACCGTCGCCAACCTGGTGACGGTACCGGTGAAGGACGGCAAGGTGTCCTTCTACAACCACTCCGCCGGGACGGTCCACCTGGTCGCGGACCTCGCCGGGTACTTCGGCACCGAGGGCCGACTCGCCTTCCACCCGGGCGGGCCGCGGCGGGTGATGGACACCCGGGTGGGCCAGGGAAGCCCCAACTCGCACCCGGCGGCGCCCGTTCCGGCCTGGGGCACGCTGGCGGTCAGGCCGTCCTACGGGTCCTACCCGCCCGGCGTGACGCTGAACGTGACGGTCACCGAGCCGGGCGCCGAGGGCCACCTCACGGTGTACCCGCAGGGAGGCCCGGCGCCCGGTACGTCCAACCTCAACTTCCTGCGGGGCGAGACGATCTCGAACCAGGTCGTGGTCCCGACGGGCGGGGACACCGTCCTCTTCTACAACGCGAGCGACGCGCCGGTGCACCTCGTGGTCGACTACTACGGCGCCGAGCGCTACTGACCGCAGCCGGCCGACGATTCACCCGAGGCCCCGGTGCCGAGCCCCGTGCTCGGTGCCGGGGCCGTTCCATGGGGTGCGCAGGAGCCTTGGCGCGGCGTCGGGCGGGGCGTCCGGCGGGGCGTCAAAACCGCGTTGGCGGGGGTCTGTCCGCTGTGGAATGATCCGCTCCGCCCGCTGTTCGACCGGCTCGAACGGGGTGGGTCGCAGGGCGCGATCCGAGCTTCGAACTCCCAGGGGGGAATCCCATTTCCAGACTCCGCACAGCGCTGGCCGTCGGCGCGACACTGCTCGGCACGATCGGCCTGCCGGCCGTCGGAGCGGGTGGTGCGGTCGCCGCGGCCACCACGCTCTACGTCGACAACGGCGCGGGCGCCAACTGCACCGACAGCGGTACCGGTACCCGTGCGGCGCCGTTCTGCCACGTCGGCGCCGCGGCCGCGGTGGTGCTGCCCGGGCAGACGGTGGAGATCGCGGCGGGCGGCTACGTCGACAACGCGGTGACCGTGACGCGCTCGGGTACCGCCGAGGCGCCGATCACCTTCCGCGGCCCGGCCAGGAACCACGGCAACGCCAACCTCACCGGCGGTGCGCCGAACGCCCCGACCAGCGCCATCGTGGTCAAGGGCGCCGAGCACATCAGGTTCGAGAACCTGAGCCTCGGGTCGTACTTCAGGCCGGTCGTGGTGGTCGACGGCGGGCACGACGTGTCCTTCACCGGCGTCCAGGGCTCCGGCGGCAGCGGCGTGCACATCACCAACGGCTCCGACCGGGTCGTCTTCGCGGCCGGCAGCCTCCACCACCTGGGCGGTCCGGCCTTCCGGGTCGACGGGGGCTCCACCGGGACGGTGCTGACCACGAACCTGGTCACTCCCGGCAGCAGCGCCGACGGCACCGGGATCGTGGTCGAGGACGCCCCGAACACCGTGGTCGTGGCCAACTCCGTGCAGACCGAGTGCTTCCCCGGCATCGTGCTGAACGGTGCCTCCGGCGGCGCGGTCGTCGAGAACAACACGGTGAACACGGCGCAGTCCGCCACCCGGGCGTGCGGCGCAAGTGCCGCGCGCGCCACCGGAATCGCCGTGGCCCAGAGCGCCACCGGCGGCACCAGGGCGGACTACAACCTGGTCGACCCGACCAGTGGAGGCGGCGCCTACAGCTGGGCCGGCGCCCCGTACGCCGACCAGCCGGCGTTCACCGCGGCGAGCGGCCAGGGCGCCCACGACTTCATCGAGCCGACCACCCTGGCGCGCCGAGGCCCCGACCAGCCGGTCAGCCACATGATCGACTCGGCCGACGAGGCCGCGCCGGGGATGCTGGCAACCGACAACTGGGGTACCGCGGCCACCGACGACCCGACCGTGCCCAACACCGGTACCGGCAGCGGCGTCCGCGACCGGGGGGCGTACGAGTCCCTGAACTTCGGCAGCCTCTTCACGGCGGCCGGCCCGGCCCGGCTGTTGGACACCCGGGCGCCGATCGGGGTGCCGTCGGCGCAGGCCGTCCCGGCGTACGGCACGGTGGACCTTCAGGTCGCCGGTGTGGCGGGGATCCCGGCGAGCGGGGTGACGGCGGTGACGATGAACGTGACCGTCACGGATCCCGAGCAGGAGGGCCACCTCACGGTCTACCCGCACGGGTACGTCGCTCCGACCGCGTCCAACCTCAACTGGGCCGCCGGCCGGACGATTCCGAACCAGGTGACGGTGGCGGTGGAGGACGGCAAGGTGTCCTTCTACAACCACTCCGGCGGCACGGTGCACCTGATCGCCGACCTGGCCGGCTACTACGGCCCGAAGGGCGACCTCTTCCACCCGCAGGGCCCGGCCCGGCTGTTGGACACCCGGGCGCCGATCGGGGCGCCGTCGGCGCAGGCCGTCCCGGCGTACGGCACGATCGACCTGCCGGTGACCGGTGTGGCGGGGATCCCGGCGAGCGGGGTGACGGCGGTGACGATGAACGTGACCGTCACGGATCCGCAGCAGGAGGGCCACCTCACGGTCTACCCGCACGGTGACGCGGCGCCGACCGCGTCCAACCTCAACTGGCCCGCCGGCCGCACGATCGCGAACCTGGTGACGGTGCCGGTGAAGGACGGCAAGGTGTCCTTCCACAACGCCTCGGGCGGCACGGTGCACCTGATCGCCGACCTGGCCGGCTACTACGCCGCCGAGGGGCGCCTGACCTACTACACCGCCGGGCCGTCGCGGATCATGGACACCCGCGAGGTCGGCCACAGCGAGGCCGGGGACCGCCCGGCGGGCGCCGTCGCGGCCTGGGGGACCCTCGACGTCGACGTCAGCGGCGTGCCGAACCTGGGCGCGGCGGTCCTGAACGTCACGGTCACCGGACCGGGCGCCGAGGGCCACCTCACCGCGTACCCGCACGGGGACGCGGCGCCGAACGCCTCGAACCTCAACTTCCTTTCGGGGGAGACCATCGCCAACCAGGTCGTGGTCCCGGTGAAGGACGGCCGGATCTCCTTCTACAACGCGAGCGACGCACCGGTGCACGTGGTGGTCGACATCTTCGGGCTCCAGGTCTACTGACCGCCGGACCCGCACACCTGCACTACCCGCACTACCCGCACACCCGCGGCCCCGGCCCGAGCCCCGCGCTCGGACCGGGGCCGCGCCCGTCCGCCGGCGCAGCTCCGATCTCGTACGCTTCCGGGGTGACCAACGGACTCCCCTTCCCCGACCTGCGTGGCGCCGCCACCGGCGTCGGCTCGCTGCCCGGCACCGACGCACGGGAGGCCGCCAAGACCTCCACCGGGGCCCTGGAGCAGCTGCCGTTCCTGCCCGAACTGCCCGCGCGCGGCCCGGGTGCCGACATGATCGGACGCGGGGCCGGCCTGCTGGTCGAGCTGTTCACGCAGACCGAGCCGAGCGGCTGGCGGTTCACCGACCGGCCAGGCCGGGACACCCGGCGCGCCCGCTCCTGGCTCGGCGAGGACCTGGACGCGCTGGAGGAGTTCACCCAGGGCTACCAGGGCGCGCTCAAGCTGCAGGCCGTCGGACCGTGGACGCTGGCCGCCTCGATCGAGCTCAAGCACGGGGAGAAGGCGCTCGCCGACCCCGGCGCCTGCCGCGACATCGCCGGCTCGCTCACCGAGGGGCTGCGCCGCCACCTCGCCGACGTCCGTACGCGCATCCCCGGCGCGCAGGTGGTGCTCCAGCTCGACGAGCCCTCGCTGCCCGCCGTCCTGACCGGCGCGGTGAAGACCGCCAGCGGCTTCCAGCGGCTGCGCTCGGTGGACCGCCAGGTCGCCGAGGAGGTGCTGCGCGAGGTGGTCCGGGGCCTGGACGCGCCCGTGGTGGTGCACTGCTGCGCCCCCTCCGTGCCGATCCCGCTGCTGCGCCGGGCCGGGGTGGCCGGGATCTCGCTGGACTTCTCGCTCCTGACGGACCGTAGCGACGAGGACCTCGGCGAGGCCGTCGAGGCGGGCACCATGATCCTCGCCGGGGTCGTGCCCTCCACCGACCAGGCGTCCTCTGACCAGGCGTCCTCTCAATCAACGGCAGTGTCCGACCCGGCCGGTAGTGTCCAGGGTGTCAGGACGTTGTGGCGCAGGCTCGGGTTCGCCCCGGAGCTGCTGGGCCGCCGTGTGCTGGTGACGCCCACCTGCGGGCTCGCCGGGGCCTCCCCGGCGTATGCGCGCAAAGCGCTGTCACTGAGCGTGAGGGCGGCCCAGAGCCTGGTGGACAACCCGGAATAAGAGCGTAGGAGGGCTTGCGGTGGTGGCTGTCGAGGGCTGGGAGGAGATCCCGGCGGAGGTGCGCAGGCGGCACGCCGAGCTGGCGGCCGAGATCGAGGACCACCGGTCGCGGTACTACGAGCAGGATGCGCCGGTCGTCAGCGACGCCGAGTTCGACGCGCTGATGCGCGAGCTGGAGGCGATCGAGGCGGAGCACCCGGCGCTGGTCACGCCGGACTCGCCGACCCAGCGGGTCGGCGGGGCGCCCACCGAACTGTTCGCCCCGGTCGAGCACCGCGAGCGGCTGCTCAGCCTGGACAACGCGATGGACGACGAGGAGCTCGCCGCCTGGGCCGAGCGCGTCGCCACCGAGCTGCACGGCATCGACTACCACTACCTGTGCGAGCTCAAGGTGGACGGCCTGGCGGTCAACCTCACCTACGAGAACGGCCAGTTGGTGCAGGCGGCGACCCGCGGCGACGGCCGGGTCGGCGAGGACATCACCGCCAACGTCCGCACCATCAAGGAGATCCCGCACCAGCTCAAGGGCGAGAACATCCCGCAGCTGGTGGAGATCCGCGGCGAGGTGTACTTCCCCACCGAGGAGTTCGACGCGCTGAACGCCTCGTTCGCGCAGGAGAACGAGCTCCGCCGGCAGGAGAACGAGGAGCGCGCCAAGGAGGGCCGCCGGCCCCGGGCGATGATCCGGCTGTTCATGAACCCGCGCAACGCCGCGGCCGGTTCGCTGCGCCAGAAGGACCCGCTCGTCACCGCCTCCCGCCCGCTGCACATGGTGGTGCACGGCATCGGCGCGCGCTCCGGCTTCGACATCGACTGCCAGTCCCACGCCTACCGGTTGCTGCACGACTGGGGCCTGCCCACCGCCCGGCACAACAGGGTGGTCGGCACCCTGGCGGAGGTCCGCGAGTTCATCAGGCACTTCGGCGAGCAGCGGCACTCCGTCGAGCACGAGATCGACGGCGTCGTGGTCAAGGTGGACGAGATCGCCCTCCAGGGCCGGCTCGGCGCCACCTCCAAGTCCCCGCGCTGGGCGATCGCGTGGAAGTACCCGCCGGAGGAGGTGACCGGCCGGCTGGCCGCCATCAAGGTCGGCATCGGGCGCACCGGCCGGGCCACCCCGTACGCGGTGCTGGCCGAGCCGGTGAAGGTGGCCGGCTCGATGGTCCAGTACGCGACGCTGCACAACCAGCAGGTGGTGAAGGCCAAGGACGTCATGCTCGGCGACACCGTGGTGCTGCGCAAGGCGGGGGACGTCATCCCCGAGATCCTCGGGCCGGTGTACGACCTGCGGGACGGCACCGAGGTGGAGTTCGTGATGCCCTCGCACTGCCACGAGTGCGGCGCCGAGCTGCGCGCGATGGCCGAGGGGGACATCGACCTGCGGTGCCCGAACGCGCAGTTCTGCCCGGCGCAGATCCGCGAGCGGATCGCCTTCCTCGGCGGCCGGTCCTCGCTGGACATCGAGGGCCTGGGCTATGTCGCGGCCACCGCGCTGACCCAGCCGCTGGAGCCGGCCGAGGCGCCGGTCCGGGACGAGGGCGACATCTTCGGGCTCTCCGAGGAGCAGCTGCTGCCGATCCGGGTGCTGGTGCGCGACCCGAAGACGGGCATGCCCAAGCTGGACGACACCACGGGGGAGGAGAAGGAGGTGTTCTTCTTCGCCACCACCACGGGCGCGCCGAAGAAGACCACCGGCCTGCTGCTGGAGAACCTGGAGAAGGCCAAGCGGCAGCCGCTCTGGCGGTTCCTCAACGGCCTGTCGATCCGCCATGTCGGGCCGGTGGCCGCCGACGCGCTGGCACGCGAGTTCCGGGACCTGGACGCGATCTTCGCGGCCGACGAGGAGCGGCTGGCCGCCACCGAGGGCGTCGGCTCCGGCACGGCCCGCTCGATCATCGAGTGGTACCAGGAGGACTGGCACCGGGAGATCCTGGAGAAGTGGCGCGCCGCCGGCGTCCGGTTCGTCGAGGAGCGCACCGAGGAGGAGGGCGAGCGCCCGCTGGAGGGCCTGACGGTCGTCGTCACCGGCACGCTGGCCGGGCACACCCGGGACGGCGCCAAGGAGGCGCTGACCTCGCGCGGTGCCAAGGTGACGGGGTCGGTCTCCAAAAAGACCGATTTTGTCGTCGCCGGTGACAACCCCGGTTCCAAGTACGACAAGGCCGTTCAGCTCGGCCTGCCCGTCCTGGACGACGCGGGCTTCACCGTCCTGCTGGAGCAGGGTCCGCAGGCGGCCCGCACCCACCTCGGGATCGCGGCCCCCGAGGCCGCCGAAGAGGCCGCTGAGCAGGCCTTGGAGCAGGCGCCCGAGGAGGCCCCGGCCGAAGGCTGACCCGCGCGCGGGAGGGGCGGCCCGGTCTTGTTATCGTCCTGATGCAACGTCATCGGGTGCCGCACGGTGAAAGCGGGCATTGTGTCACCGTGCGGCACCGGAACGCGGTGGCGCGTTCCCGGTTGTCCGAAAGTCTGCCCGCCGGGTGGGCCCGGGAATACCCTGGAGCGCAACAGAGTGTCAGCAGGGGTGGGGGCACCGGCTGAGCCGGTCTCCGCGGGGTCGCTCCATGCCCGGCAGCTGCCGGTACCAGTGCGGTGCCTCACCGTAAGGCGGCCTGACGGGGCGGGCCCGACGGAGGACAGGGCTTATGGATCGTACGACCGGCGGTGCGCCCACACGCCCGCCGCAGGGGGTGGCAGGTGCGGTCCTGCTGCTCGGCGTGCTGCTGGCCGGCGCCGCGCCGCTCATCCCGCTGGCCGTCCTGGTCTACCGGTACGAACCCGAGCTGCTGCCGCTGTTCGCGGTGCCGCTGGCCGTGCTCTTCGCGGCCTGGCGGATCGCCCGGGACCGCGCCCGTGACCAGCTGACCGACCCGCTGACGGATCTGCCCAACCGTCAGGCGTTACTCCTGGCCGCCCAGGAGGCGATCGCCGAGCAGGAGGACGGCTACAGCGTCGGTCTCATCCTCCTCGACCTCGACCGCTTCCGGTCGCTCAACGACACACTCGGACACACGGCCGGCGACCGGCTGCTGGTTCACATCGCCCGCCGACTGCACCGGGCGCTGCGCTCCGGCGGCCACGCGGGCAGCGCGACCCGGGAGTCGATCGACGACGTCTTCGCCGGGCTGCCCCGGCACTACCGGCGCGGCCGCCCGCTGGTGGCCCGGATGGGCGGGGACGAGTTCGCCGTCCTGCTGCCCGGCATCGGCTGCCCGGACACCCTGGAACGGGTCGCCAAGGCGCTGATCGCCGAGCTGGCCGCACCGATCCGGCTGGACGGTCTGCTGCTCGTGCTGGAGGCCAGCGCGGGCGTCTGCGTCTACCCGCAGCACGCCCAGGACGCCGAGGCGCTGCTGCGCCGGGCCGACGTCGCGATGGGCCACGCCCAGCGCGGCCGGACCAGCGTCGAGCAGTACGACGAGGCCCAGGACGCCGACACGCCGTACCGGATCGGGCTGCTCGGCGATCTGCGGCGGGCCCTGGAGACCGGTGAGGTGCAGCTGCACTACCAGCCGAAGGTGGCCTTCGACGGCCGGGTGGTCGGTCTGGAGGCGCTGCTGCGCTGGGAGCGGCCCGGCCAGGGCAAGGTCTCCCCGGACGAGTTCGTCGGGCTGGCGGAGTCCAGCGGCCTGATGCCCCGGCTGACCGACTACGTGCTGGAGGCGGCGGTCGGCCAGCTCGCCTACTGGCGCGAGCAGGGCCTCCAGGTGCAGGTCGCGGTGAACGTCTCGCCGCGCGACGTGCTCAACCCCGGCTTCGCCCAGCGGGTCGCCGGGCACCTGGTGCGCCACCAGGTGCCGGCCCACGCACTCCAGCTGGAGATCACCGAGCGGCTGCTGCTGGACGACTCCCGGCGGGCCGCCGACACCCTCGCCGAGCTGCGCGGCTACGGCGTGGGGATGTCCCTGGACGACTTCGGTACCGGCCACTCCTCGCTGGTGCGGCTGCGCAGCCTGCCGGTCGGCGAGCTGAAGATCGACCGCTCCTTCGTCTCCCGGATGGTCGCCGACGACCACGACGCGGCCGTGGTCCGCTGCTCGGTGGAGCTGGCCCACTCGCTGGGCCTGACCGTCGTCGCCGAGGGCGTCGAGGACGACGAGACCTGGGAGCGGCTGCACGGCATGGGCGTGGACGCCGTCCAGGGCTGGCTGGTCTCGGCGGCGCTGCCGGCCGAGCAGGCCACCGCCTGGCTGCGGGTGCACCGCACCGGGGCCCCGCCGGTGGAGCGGCTGACCTCGGCCCCGCAGCTGCCCTCCGTCGTCAAGCCGGCGATCCCGCCTGCCATGCCGCCCGTCCTGCCGCCGGCGATCCAGGCCGTCCAGGCCGCGCATCTGGAGATCCAGGCCCCCGCCGCGCCGAGTTGGGCGCCGATCAGGCCGCAGTAGCGCCCGCCGGCACCACGGTGACCGGGCCCCGAGCAGGCCGCGGCGGCGGCCGCCGGCGCCGCGGTGACCGGGCCCGGCGGTTACTCGTTGGCCGGTGGCCGGGCCGAGCCCCATAGGATGGGGCCACAGACCAAGAGGACGGGAGCGCCGAGCCGGCTGCTCCTGCCCGGGCCCGGCACCGCCTGAGCGCGTCGCCGGGTCTCACCAGAACTCACCCTGAGGATCGCTGCATGCCTGGCATCACGCGCGAGGAGGTCGCCCACCTCGCTCGGCTGTCGCGTCTTGAGTTGCAGGCCGAAGAGTTGGACCACTTCGCCGAGCAGCTCGACGTGATCATCGGCGCGGTCGCCCGCGTTTCCGAGGTCGCCGGACAGGACGTCCCGCCGACCTCCCACCCGCTGCCGCTGACCAACGTCATGCGCGCGGACGAGGTGCGGCCGTCGCTCACCCCGGACCAGGCGCTGGCCGGCGCCCCGGCCGCCGAGGAGCAGCGTTTCCGTGTGCCGCAGATCCTCGGGGAGGACTGACCCACCATGACCGACCTGATCCACTACACCGCCGCCGAGACCGCCTCCGCGATCTCCAAGGGCGAGGTCTCCGCCGTCGAGGTCGCCCAGGCCCACCTGGACCGCATCGGCGCCGTCGACCAGAAGGTCAACGCCTTCCTGCACGTCGACACCGAGGGCGCGCTGAGCGCCGCCCGCGCCGTCGACGAGAAGCGCGCCAAGGGCGAGGAGCTGGGCCCGCTGGCCGGCGTCCCGCTCGCGCTGAAGGACGTCTTCACCACCAAGGGTGTGCCGACCACCTGCGGCTCCAAGATCCTCGAGGGCTGGATCCCGCCGTACGACGCCACGCTGACCACGCGTCTCAAGGACGCCGGCGTCGTCATCCTCGGCAAGACCAACATGGACGAGTTCGCGATGGGCTCCTCCACCGAGAACTCCGCCTACGGCGTGACCGGCAACCCGTGGGACCTCTCCCGCATCCCCGGCGGCTCCGGCGGCGGTTCGGCCGCCGCGCTGGCCGCCTTCGAGGCCCCGCTGGCGATCGGCACCGACACCGGCGGCTCGATCCGCCAGCCCGGCGCCGTCACCGGCACGGTCGGCGTCAAGCCGACCTACGGCTCGGTGTCCCGCTACGGCCTGGTCGCGTTCTCCTCCTCGCTGGACCAGGGCGGCCCCTGCGCCCGCACCGTGCTGGACGCGGCGCTGCTGCACGAGGCGATCGCCGGGCACGACCCGCTGGACTCCACCTCGATCGACGCGCCCGTCCCGGCCGTGGTCGAGGCCGCCAAGCTGCGCGACGTGCGCGGCATGCGGATCGGCGTGGTCAAGGAGTTCGCCGGCGAGGGCTACCAGGCCGGCGTGATGCAGCGCTTCAACGAGTCCGTGGAGCTGCTGCGCGAGCTGGGCGCCGAGGTCGTCGAGGTCTCCTGCCCGTCCTTCACCCTGGCGCTGCCGGCGTACTACCTGATCGCGCCCAGCGAGGCCTCCTCCAACCTGGCCCGCTTCGACGCGATGCGCTACGGCCTGCGGGTCGGCGACGACGGCACCCGCTCCGCCGAGGACGTCACCGCCCTCACCCGCGAGGCCGGCTTCGGCCCCGAGGTGAAGCGCCGCATCATCCTCGGCACCTACGCCCTCTCCTCGGGCTACTACGACGCCTACTACGGCTCGGCCCAGAAGGTCCGCACGCTCATCTCGCGCGACTTCGACGCCGCCTTCGCCGGTGTGGACGTGCTGGTCTCCCCGACCACCCCGACCACCGCCTTCCCGATCGGCGAGCGCGCCGACGACCCGATGGCGATGTACCTGGCCGACCTCTGCACGATTCCGTCGAACCTCGCGGGCAACGCGGCCATGTCGCTGCCCTGCGGGCTCGCCCCGGAGGACAATCTCCCGGTCGGCCTGCAGATCATCGCACCCGCGATGGCGGACGACCGCCTGTACCGCGTGGGCGGCGCCGTCGAGGCCGCACTCAACGACAAGTGGGGGCACCCCCTGCTGGAGGAGGCACCGGCACTGTGAGCAAGATCGAGAAGGCCAAGGGCTTCAAGCACAGCAAGCCCGGCCTGTGGCTGTCCATCGGCACCAGCGCCTTCGGCGCGGTGTCGATCGTCAAGGACGTCAAGCGCGCCCGCGGCGAGAACGACACGCTCAAGCTGATCAACGCCCTGGTCGGCGCCGCCGCCCTGGTCACCGGTACGGCCCTGCTGGTACGCGAGCTGCGCCGCCTCGGCGACGACGACGTCCTGCTGGGCTGAGCGCCCCGGCCCGGCCCCGCGCGAGCGGCGGCCGGGCCCGTACCTCCCAAAGACTTTTTAGTGAAGGGACGCTGTGAGCGTCATGAACCTGGTCTCCTACGAGGACGCTCTCGCGTCGTTCGACCCGGTGATGGGCCTGGAGGTCCACGTCGAGCTGGGCACCAAGACCAAGATGTTCTGCGGTTGCTCGACCGAGCTGGGCGCCGAGCCGAACAGCCAGGTCTGCCCGACCTGCCTCGGCCTGCCGGGCTCGCTGCCGGTGGTCAACGCGATCGGCGTGGAGTCGGCCGTCAAGATCGGTCTGGCGCTGAACTGCGAGATCGCCGAGTGGTGCCGGTTCGCGCGGAAGAACTACTTCTACCCGGACATGCCGAAGAACTTCCAGACCTCGCAGTACGACGAGCCGATCGCCTTCAACGGCTACCTCGACGTGCAGCTGGAGGACGGCTCGACCTTCCGGGTGGAGATCGAGCGCGCCCACATGGAGGAGGACACCGGCAAGTCCACCCACGTCGGCGGTGCCACCGGCCGTATCCACGGTGCCTCGCACTCGCTGCTGGACTACAACCGGGCCGGCATCCCGCTGATCGAGATCGTCACCAAGCCGATCGAGGGCGCCGGTGAGCGCGCCCCCGAGGTCGCCAAGGCGTACGTCGCCGAGCTGCGCGAGCTGATCAAGGCGCTGGGCGTCTCCGAGGCCCGGATGGACAAGGGCCAGATGCGCTGCGACGTCAACCTGTCGCTGCGCCCCAACGGCACCACCACGTTCGGCACCCGCTCCGAGACCAAGAACGTCAACTCGCTGCGCAGCGTCGAGCGGGCCGCCCGGTTCGAGATCCAGCGGCACGCGACCGTGCTGACCGACGGCGGCACGATCATCCAGGAGACCCGGCACTTCCACGAGGAGGACGGCTCCACCACCTCCGGCCGGATCAAGGACAACGCCGAGGACTACCGCTACTTCCCCGAGCCGGACCTGGTGCCGATCGCGCCCGCCCGGGAGTGGGTCGAGGAGCTGCGCGCCGGGCTGCCCGAGCTGCCGCGGGTGCGCCGCGCCCGGCTGCAGGGCGACTGGGGCCTGTCCGACAAGGACATGCAGTCGGTGCTGAACGCCGGCGCGGTCGAGCCGATCCTGGAGACTATCGCCGCCGGCGCCCCGGCCGACCAGGCCCGCAAGTGGTGGATGGGCGAGCTGGCCCGCCGGGCCAACGAGACCGGCACCGAGCTGAGCGAGCAGCCGATCACCCCGGTGCAGGTCGCCCGGGTCACCGCGCTGGTCGCCGAGGGCAAGCTGAACGACAAGCTGGCCCGCCAGGTCATCGAGGCCGTGCTGGCCGGCGAGGGCGAGCCGGACGAGGTCGTCGAGAAGCGCGGCCTGGCCGTGGTCTCGGACGACTCCGCGCTCGGTGCGGCCGTCGACGAGGCCATCGCCGGCAACGAGGCGATCGCCGCCAAGATCCGCGACGGCAAGGTCGCGGCCGTGGGCGCGCTGGTCGGCGCGGTCATGAAGGCCACCCGTGGCCAGGCCGACGCGGCGCGCGTGAAGGACCTCATCCTGGAGCGCCTCGGCGTGGAGGGCCAGTAAGTACAGCCTGGAGCGCCTCGGCGTGGAGGGCCAGTAGTAGGAACTGTCCGCAGAACCGCGGTTTTGCCTACGGTTCTAAGGCGCCTAAGGCCTTCTAAGGCACCTTAGGTCGACTCAGGGCCCGGATTCACCTCGTAAGTGGGGTGGATCCGGGCCTTTGCCGTACCCGGGGTGCCGGGTCTAAGCCGAAGACCGCCCGCAAGATCCGGCAGGCTGCCGATGTGGCACCCCCCACTGGGAGAGGAATCTTTACCTCAGAACGAGAGACCACCACGAGGGGAAACACCGTGATCGAGTACGAGCTCATCCAGCAGCACCAGCGGGAGCTGCGCCACCGCGCCGAGCAGGAACGGCTGGTCCTCCAGGCCAGGGCCCCGCGGGCCGGGCGCGGACTGCGCCGCCTGGTCGGCACCCGTACCGAGCGGCGCGCCGCTCACCTCCGCGAGTGCTGACAGACCGGCACCCCTCGGGTGCCGAGGGGGAGAAGGAAGGGGAGGTGCCCACCGGCGCCTCCCCTTCCGGCCGTCCGGGGGACGGGATAACCGGTCGGCCTGCCGACTGGGCCTATGGCATGCTCGCATCCATGCAGCAGATATCGGTGAGTCCCGTCTTCGTCGGCCGTGGCACCGAGATCACCGCACTGGGGGAGGCGCTGCGCCGGGCCGGGGCCGGCAGCCCGCAGGCCGTGCTGATCGGCGGCGAGGCGGGGGTCGGCAAGACCCGGCTGCTGGAGGAGTTCCTGCAGCAGGCCTGCGACGGCGGCGGACAGGTCGTCACCACCGTCGGCGGCTGCCTGGAGGTCGGCGCCGAGGGCCTGCCGTACGCGCCGCTGTCCACCGCGCTGCGTCGGCTGCACCGCGCCCTGGGCGCCGAACTGGAGGCCGCCGCCGAGGGCAGCGAGGGCCATCTCGCCCGGCTGCTGCCCGACTTCGGCGAGGCCGACGGCGAGCCCAACGACGAGTACGGCCGAGCCCGGCTGTTCGAGCACACCGCGAGGCTGTTCGAGCGACTCGGCGTGGACCGTACCCTCGTCCTCGCCGTCGAGGACCTGCACTGGTCCGACCGCTCCACCCGCGAGCTGTTCGCCTACCTGGTCCGCACCCTGCACCGGGCCCGGGTCCTGCTGGTCGCCACCTACCGCACCGACGACCTGCACCGCCGCCACCCGCTGCGGCCCTTCCTCGCCGAGCTCGAACGGCTGCGCACCGTCCAGCGGCTGGAGCTGGAGCGCTTCCGCCGCGGCGAGGTGGCCGCCCAGCTGGCCGGCATCCTCGGCACCGGCGCGCCCGACAGCCAGCTGGTCGACCGGATCCACCGCCGCTCCGAGGGCAACCCGTTCTTCGTCGAGGAGCTCGCCACCGCCTTCCAGGACGGCTGCTTCTCCGGACTGACCGACTCGCTGCGCGACATCCTGCTGGTCCGGGTCGAGAGCCTGGACGAGGGGACCCAGCGGGCCGTGCGGATCGCCGCCGAGGGCGGCTCCTACGTCGAACACGCGCTGCTCGCCGCCGTCCTGGACGACGAGGAGGAGCTGATCGAGTCGCTGCGGGCCGCCGTCGGCGCCAACATCCTGCGCCCGGACACCGACGGCGACGGCTACCGCTTCCGGCACGCGCTGGTCCGCGAGGCCGTCTCGGACGACCTGCTGCCCGGCGAGCGGCACCGGATCAACCGCCACTTCGCCACCGCCCTGGAGGCCCAGCCCCACCTGGTCGCCTGCGACGTCCGCCCGGCCCGGCTGGCCAACTACTGGTACCACGCGCACGATCCGGCGCGGGCCCTGCCGACCGCCCTGGACGCCGCCCGGGCCGCCCGGCGGCGCAACGCCTTCGCCGAGCAGCTGGGCATGCTGGAGCGCGCCCTGGAGCTGTGGGACCAGGTGTCCGAGGACGTCCTGGAGCACACCCTGCGCCCCTACGACTGGGCCGAGACCTACCCGCCCTGCGGCTGCGACCACGATACGCACGACGCCTCCTGCGCGCGGCTGCAACTGATCGACGTCCTGGCCGAGGCGGTGGTCGCGGCCCGCCGCAGCGGCGACCGCGAGCGCGGGCTGAGCCTGTCCCGGCGCGCACTGAAGCTGGTCGACGAGCAGGAGAACCCGGCCCGCGCCGCCTGGTTCCGGATCAACCGGGCCCGGATGCTCGGCCACCTGCGCCGCTCCGGCGACGACGAGGAGATCGCGCACGCCCACCGGCTGGTCGAGAACCTCGCGCCGTCCGCCGTCCAGGCCGAGGTGTTCGCGCTCGGGGCCGGCGTCGCGATGCTCAAGCACCCCGGGCCGGAGCACATCGAACTCGCCGAGCGGGCCGTGGCGATCGCCCGGCAGGTCGGCGCGCACTCGGTCGAGCAGCACGCCCGGATGACCCTCTCCAGCCTGCACAACGACCTCGGCAACGACCCGGACGCCGCCGTCGCCGAACTGACCGCGGCGGTGGAGGCCACCCGCCGGCTCGGGGTGCCCGACGTCCTGCTGCGCGGGATCAACAACCTGGCCAGCATGCTGCGCGGGCTGGGCCGCTCCGAGGAGGCGGTGGCGCTCGCCCGCGAGGGGCTGGAGGCCGCCGACAGCACCGGGCTGCTGCGCAACACCGGCACCATCCTGATCGGCAACCTGGCCGAGGCGCTGATCGACCTCGGCCGCACCGAGGAGGCCGCCCGGGTGCTGGCCGACTCCGAGGCGACCCGCCCGCACGGCACCCACGCGGAGTTCCTGGACCGGATGCGCGGCGAACTCGCCCTGCTGAGCGGCGACCTGTCGGCCGCGACCGGACTGCTGGCGCAGGCCCGGGCGGCCAACCGGATCGGCCAGCTCCAGCACTCGGTGCCGATCAGCCGGCTGGCCGTGCGGATCGCCGCCCTGAGCGGACGCCCGCTGGAGGCCCGCGCCGAGCTGCTGGCGGCACTGGACCTGCCGATCGGGCAGGAGGCCGACCTCTACCCGCTGCTGGTGGAGGGCGCCGCGGTGGAGGCCGACTGCCGGGGCCTGCCGGAGGCCGAGGACGGCCGCGCCGAGGTACTGGCCAGGATCGCCGCCGCGGCCGCCGGGCTGACCCCCAAGGCGCCGCTGCACCACGGCTGGGCCCGGCTGCTGGAGGCCGAACTGGCCCGGGCCGAGGGCGCCGACACCCCGGCGCACTGGTCGGCCGCCGTCGACGCGCTGCGCCCGACCGCACTGGCGTACCCGCTGGCCTGGGCGCTGCTGCGCACCGCCGAGGCCGAGGTGCTGGCCGGGCGCCGCGAGGAGGCCGGCGAACTGCTGCGCGAGGCACGGAAGCTGGCCAAGGCCCGGGGTGACGCCCCGCTGCTCGCCGAGATCGCCGCGCTGGCCGACCGGGCCGGCCTGGCGCTCACCGCGCGCCGGGCAGCCCCCGCCAAGGCGCCGCTCGCCGGGGAGTCCCTCGGCCTCACCCCCCGTGAGCGGGACGTGCTCCGACTGCTCGCGCAGGGCCGTACCAACCGGCAGATCGCCGAGGAGCTGTACATCTCGCCGAAGACCGCGAGCGTGCACGTCTCCAACATCCTCGGCAAGTTGGAGGTGACCGGCCGGGGCGAGGCGGCCGCGCTGGCCCACCGGCTCCGGCTCTTCCCGGAGGACCTCGCCGCGGCCGGCCGCTGATCCGCCGGTCCGCCGCCGGGACCGCGCCCGGGTGCGGCCGGCGGCGGGCGCCGCCGCGTGCTCCCGTGCGCGCCGCGTGAGCCCCCGCCCGCGCGCCGCCGCCAACCGGGCCGATCCGGCGGAATCGGGTGCAATTCCCCACCCCTGCGCCATTACTCTAAGTTGAGTGTGCGTGTCATTGAGTGACCGAAGTGGTGTAGGGTCCCACCAGGGAACATCGGTGCGGTGCGGCGACCGGAAGGCCGCCCACCCCCTGGGCCACCGCCCTGACGGGGCGCCAGGTCACCGCGTACGGCCACCTGGTGCGCGGCCGGTGGACCGTGGCCGGGGCGCGAGGTCCCGGGCCGGAGGGGGAGAGGCCGAGTGAGCTCCACCGATGCGGTGCTGCCCGGAGCCGGACGGCCCGGCGTACCGGAATCCGACGCGTCCACGACCGCCCCGGGCGGCCCGACCCGCAGGCTGCTGCACAGCCGCGGGCTGCCCGGCGCCGCGCTCGGCGCGCTCTGCCTGACGTATGCGCTGGGTGCGTCCCTGGGCTGGGGATCCCCCCAACTCTCGGTCTTCATGGGTGACTTCGGCCTGGCCGCGGCCGCCCTCGCGGCCGCGCTGTCCTGCCTGGCGTACGGCTGCGCGGTCGGCGGCCACGCCCGCCCCGCCTGGCTGCTGTTCGGCCTCTCCTCGCTGATGGTCTCCTTCGGCAACGGCACCTGGGGCTGGTACGAACTGGTGGAGGGCACCCCGCTGCCCCAGGACTCGCTCGCCGAGTACGCCTTCCTGCTGTTCGCCCCGCTCGCCATCACCGGCGTCCTGGTGCTCGCCCAGCGCCCGCGCAGCGCGGCCGGCTGGCTCTGCCTGTTGCTCGACGGCTGGCTGGTGGCCGGCTCGCTGTTCACCCTCAGCTGGAGCCTGGCGCTCGGGCGCACCGCCGCCGGCGAGGTCGGCTCCCCGCTGCGCCTCGCCCTCAACCTGGCCTACCCCGTCCTGGACATCCTGCTGGTCAGCCTGGTCGTCGGGCTGCGCTTCGGCGGCCGCGACGGCAACCGGGCGGCGGTGCACACCGCGATGGTGGGCCTGGCCGTCACGGTGCTCTGCGACGCCCTGTTCACCTCGCCCGAGCTGCGGGTCAGCTACCACTCGGGCGAGCTGCTGGACGCCGGCTGGTTCGCCGGCAGCCTGCTGCTGGCCTGGGCGCCGTGGTCGCCGCGCTGGCGCCGCCCGCTGCGCGAGCACCCCTCGGTCGGCGGCCTGCCGCGCCGCCGGGTGGCCACCACCTTCAGCGCGCTCACCCCGTACGCGGCGGCCGCGGTCTGCACCGCCGGGATCCTCTACAACGCCCTCGGTGGACGGCCGTTGGACCGGGTGGTGGCCTCCGCCGCCTGCACCGTCGGCCTCGCGCTGATCCTGCGGCAGGGCGTGATGCTGCTCGACAACCTCTCGCTGGCGCAGGAACTCGCCCACAAGGAGGCGCACTTCCGCTCCCTGGTGCAGGGCTCCAGCGACGTCATCATGATCGCCGGTGCCAACGGCGTGCTCTCCTACGTCTCCCCGGCCGCGCTCGGCGTCTACGGCCGCGACCCGGAGGAGCTGGTCGGCGGGAACCTGCTCGACCTGGTCCACCCCGAGGACGTGGACCGGGTGCTGCTGGAGGTCCGCCGCTTCCTCGCCCGCGGCCGGCGCGCGGCCCACCGCAACCCGGGCGCCGCCGAGCCCTCCGCCCGGGTGGAGTGCCGGATCAGCTCCGGCGGCGGCGAGTGGCTGCACGTCGAGTCCACCGTCAACCGGTACCGCGACGGCCTGATCCTCAACAGCCGGGACGTCACCGAACGCGTGATACTCCAGGCCCAGTTGCAGCACAACGCCTTCCACGACCCGCTGACCGACCTGCCCAACCGGGCGCTGTTCTCCCAACGGGTGCGGGCCGCGCTCGGCGCCCGCGGACAGCAGGGCGAGAGCGGCACCGGGGTCGCGGTGCTCTTCCTCGACCTGGACGGCTTCAAGGCCGTCAACGACAGCGCCGGCCACCAGGTCGGCGACGAGCTGCTGGTGCAGGCCGCCCGCCGGCTCCAGGGCGCGGTGCGCTGCGGGGACACCGTCGCCCGCTTCGGCGGCGACGAGTTCGCCGCCCTGGTCTGCGGACCGCTCGGCCGGCTGCAGGTCCAGGAGCTCGCCGAGCGGCTGCGGGTCGCGCTCTCCGAGCCGTACTGGATCGGCGGCGCCGAACTCAGCGTCGCGGCCAGCATCGGCATCGCCTTCGGCACCCCCGAGCGCGGCCCGGCGGCCGACCCGAGGGCCGCCACCGACGAGCTGATGCGCAACGCCGACCTCGCGATGTACCGGGCCAAGTCCGAGGGCAAGGGCCGGGTGGTGCTCTACACCCCGGCCATGCGCGCCGACCTGGAGCGCCGCACCGAGCTGGAGGAGCGGCTGCGGGTGGCCGTCCGCGAGGGCGGCTTCACCCTGCTCCACCAGCCGGTGGTGGACCTCGTCAACGGCGCCGTGGCCACCGTCGAGGCGCAGGCCCGCTGGCGCTCCGCGCAGGGCCTGCTGCTCACCCCCGCCGAGTTCCTGCGCTCGGCCGAGTTCGGCGACGCGGCCACCCGGTTCTCCCGCTGGCTGATCCACGAGGCGGTGGCGGCGGCGGTGCTGCGGCGCGCGGCGGCGGCCCGGATCCGCCCGGCGCAGGCGCCCGTCCCGGTCTGCGTCCGGCTCTCCGCCGAGCGGCTCTGCTCGCCCGGCATGTACGAGGCGGTGGTGGCCGCTCTGCGGGACACCGGCCTGCCCGCCACCCAGCTGGTGATCGAGGTGGCCCGGATGGGACCGGACGCCCTGGCGGACGAGCTCGGCCGGCGGCTGGCGGCCCTGCGCAGACTCGGCGTCTCCACCGCGCTGGCCGGGTTCGGTGCGGGCAGCGGCTCGCTCGGCGCCCTGGCCAGGCTGCCGTTCGACGGGCTCAAACTGGACCGCACGCTCGTCCAGGACCTGGGGGAGTCCGCGCTCAGCCGGACCCTCGCCGGGCACGCCCTGAGGCTCGGCCGCGACCTCGGGCTGGTGACCGCCGCCGAGGGGGTGGACCTGCCGCGGCAGGTCTCCGCCCTCCAGGAGCTGGGCTGCCGCCAGGGCCAGGGATCGGCCTTCGCCCCGCCGCTCGACGAGACCAGGCTGCGCCGAGCCCTGGCCCGCCGGGTCTACCCGCTGCCGAGACCGCCCGGCCCGCTCGCGGCCCGTCGCCCGCACCTTGCCCCCGACACCCGGACGAGTGGCCGCGGGGAGGCCGGGCCCGCCCGTGTCGCACATCACCACGGGCCCTCCGACCTGCCCGAACACCGCGCCGTGGCAGGTCCGGGACATGGTCCGCATGGCGAGACTGTCGTCCCACCTGCTTGACAGTCGCCCCCGCACGGGAGGAAGGTCGTTGCCATGCGCACCCGAATTCTCGTACTTGGCGGGCGCGTCGGCTGAGCGGGCCTGAACGTCCCGCTTGTGACAGACCGACGCGCCACCCCTCGCATGCCCTTGGCACGAGGGGTTTTTTGTTGCACTGACGCTGTTCCACCACCGCAAGACCCCTGGCTCCAGCCGCCCTCACCGCCCCGATCTCGTGGGAAAAGGGGGACGATTGGGGCAGAGCCGGCGATCGGCCCGAACCGGATAGAACCCTCGCTACCCCGGGCCGGCAGAACCCGAGAAGAGACAGGCAGATGACCGAGCACGCCGCATCCCCCCGCCGCGGGGACACCCCGGCCGCCCACGCTCCCGCTCCCCAGCACGTCGTCGAGACCATGACCGGCGCCCAGTCGCTCATCCGCTCGCTGGAGGCCGTGGGCGCGGACACCGTCTTCGGCATCCCGGGCGGGGCCATCCTTCCCGCGTACGACCCGCTGATGGACTCGACCAAGGTGCGCCACATCCTGGTCCGCCACGAGCAGGGCGCCGGCCACGCCGCCACCGGCTTCGCCCAGGCGACCGGCCGGGTCGGGGTCTGCATGGCCACCTCCGGCCCCGGCGCGACCAACCTGGTGACCCCGATCGCCGACGCCTACATGGACTCCGTCCCGCTGGTGGCCATCACCGGCCAGGTCTCCTCCAAGGCGATCGGCACCGACGCCTTCCAGGAGGCGGACATCTGCGGCATCACGATGCCGATCACCAAGCACAACTTCCTGGTGACCGACCCGGCCGAGATCCCCCGGGTGATCGCCGAGGCCTTCCACATCGCCGCCACCGGCCGCCCCGGCCCGGTCCTGGTCGACATCGCCAAGGACGCGCTGCAGGCCACCACCACCTTCCGCTGGCCGGTCGAGACCTCGCTGCCCGGCTACCGCCCGGTCACCAAGCCGCACGCCAAGCAGATCCGCGAGGCCGCGAAGATGCTGGTGGGCGCCAAGCGCCCGGTGCTGTACGTCGGCGGCGGCGTGCTCAAGGCGAACGCCACGGCCGAGCTGCGGATCCTGGCCGAGCTGACCGGTGCCCCGGTGGTCACCACCCTGATGGCGCTCGGCGCCTTCCCCGACAGCCACCCGCAGCACCTGGGCATGCCCGGCATGCACGGCACCGTCCCGGCCGTCACCGCGCTGCAGAAGTCGGACCTGCTGTTCACCCTCGGTGCCCGCTTCGACGACCGCGTCACCGGCAAGCTGGACAGCTTCGCCCCGTACGCCAAGATCGTCCACGCCGACATCGACCCGGCCGAGATCGGCAAGAACCGCCCGGCCGACGTGCCGATCGTCGGTGACGCCCGCGAGGTGCTGGCCGACCTGATCGTCGCCGTCCAGGCCGAGTTCGACGCCGGCCACAAGGGCGACTACGCGGACTGGTGGGTCAAGCTCAACGAGTGGAAGAAGACCTACCCGCTGGGCTACGAGCCGGCCCCCGCCGGGCAGCTCTCCCCGCAGCAGGTCATCGAGCGGATCGGCCAGCTGGTCGGCCCGGAGGCGATCTACGCCGCGGGCGTCGGCCAGCACCAGATGTGGAGCTCGCAGTTCATCCAGTTCGAGAAGCCGGCCACCTGGCTGAACTCGGGCGGCGCGGGCACCATGGGCTACGCCGTGCCGGCCGCGATGGGCGCCAAGGCGGGCCGCCCGGAGACGGCGGTCTGGGCGATCGACGGCGACGGCTGCTTCCAGATGACCAACCAGGAGCTGGTCACCTGCGCGCTCAACGACATCCCGATCAAGGTCGCCGTCATCAACAACGGTTCGCTGGGCATGGTCCGCCAGTGGCAGACCCTGTTCTACAACCAGCGCTACTCCAACACCGTGCTGCACGCCGGCCCGGGCCACGACGGCATCGAGCCGCCGGCCCAGGGCACCCGGATCCCCGACTTCGTGCTGCTCTCCGAGGCGATGGGCTGCGTCGGCCTGCGCTGCGAGCGCCCGGAGGACCTGGACGCGGTGATCAAGCAGGCGATGGAGATCAACGACCGCCCGGTGGTCATCGACTTCATCGTCCACCAGGACGCGATGGTCTGGCCGATGGTCGCGGCCGGCACCAGCAACGACGAGATCCAGTTCGCCAAGGGCGTCCGGCCCGACTTCGGCGACGACCTCGACTGAAGCCCCCCTCCAGAGCGACCAAGGGAACAGAGACCCCATGTCCAAGCACACCCTCTCCGTCCTGGTCGAGAACAAGCCCGGCGTGCTCGCCCGCATCGCCGCGCTGTTCTCCCGACGGGGCTTCAACATCGACTCCCTCGCGGTCGGCCCGACCGAGCACCCGGACATCTCCCGGATGACCATCGTGGTCAACGTCGAGGACCTCCCGCTGGAGCAGGTCACCAAGCAGCTCAACAAGCTCGTGAACGTGATAAAGATCGTCGAACTCGACCAGTCCGCTGCGATCCAGCGGGAACTGGTCCTGGTGAAGGTCCGGGCGGACAACGAGACCCGGTCCCAGATCGTCGAGATCGTCCAGCTGTTCCGTGCCAAGACCGTCGACGTGTCCCCCGACGCGGTGACGATCGAGGCCACCGGCAGCTCGGACAAGCTGGAGGCCATGCTCCGGATGCTGGAGCCGTACGGCATCAAGGAGCTGGTCCAGTCCGGTCTGGTCGCCATCGGGCGAGGCGCCCGTTCGATCACCGACCGTTCGCTGCGTGCCCTCGACCGCAGCGCGTAGGCGGTGGCGGCGCCGTGCGCGGCGCGCCCGTCTCACACCCTGAAGCAACGCCCCACACCCTGCCGGGTGCGCATTACGGTAGGAACCGCAGTACCCGGCAACACCACCACGCAAGGAGATGTGCCCCCGTGGCCGAGCTGTTCTACGAAGACGACGCCGACCTGTCCATCATCCAGGGCCGCAAGGTCGCGGTCATCGGCTACGGCAGCCAGGGCCACGCCCACGCGCTGTCCCTGCGCGACTCGGGCGCGGACGTCCGGGTCGGCCTGAAGGCGGACTCGAAGTCCCGTGCCAAGGCGGAGGAGGCCGGCCTGCGCGTCGTCACCCCGGCCGAGGCCGCGGCCGAGGCCGACGTCATCATGATCCTGGTGCCGGACCCGATCCAGGGCGACGTCTACGAGGAGTCCATCGCGCCGAACCTGAAGGCGGGCGACGCCCTGTTCTTCGGCCACGGCCTGAACATCCGCTTCGGCTTCATCAAGCCGCCGACCGACGTCGACGTCTGCATGGTCGCCCCGAAGGGCCCGGGCCACCTCGTCCGCCGCCAGTACGAGGAGGGCCGCGGCGTCCCCGCGATCGTCGCCGTCGAGCAGGACGCCTCCGGCAAGGCCCTGGAGCTGGCGCTGTCCTACGCCAAGGGCATCGGCGCCACCAAGGCCGGCGTCATCAAGACCACCTTCACCGAGGAGACCGAGACCGACCTGTTCGGTGAGCAGGCCGTCCTCTGCGGTGGCACCGCCGCCCTGGTGAAGGCCGGTTTCGAGACCCTGGTCGAGGCCGGCTACCAGCCGGAGATCGCCTACTTCGAGTGCCTGCACGAGCTGAAGCTCATCGTCGACCTGATGTACGAGGGCGGCCTGGAGAAGATGCGCTGGTCGGTCTCCGAGACCGCCGAGTGGGGCGACTACGTCACCGGCCCCCGCATCATCACCGACGCCACCAAGGCCGAGATGAAGAAGGTCCTCGCCGAGATCCAGGACGGCACCTTCGCCAACACCTGGATCGCCGAGTACAAGGCGGGCCTGCCCAAGTACAACGAGTACAAGAAGGCCGACGAGGACCACCTGCTGGAGACCACCGGCAAGAAGCTGCGCAAGCTGATGAGCTGGGTCAAGGAAGAGGCCTGAGCCTCTCCGGGACCTCGCCCCAGGGCGTAACTCCCTTGTACAACTAGGCTGCTCCCGTCCGGGTGATTTCGCCGGACGGGAGCAGCCTGGCACCCAGCCCGTCGATACACTTCCGAGTGCGCGTCAGGCCCACAGCGTCGTGCGTCTACCTACGCGGCATGCCACCTTCCCCCCGCTTTCCACGCCACCTACGTGCCGGGGAGAACCGGACAGTTAAGGACAACACTGTCGTGAGCAAATCCGTCGTTCTGATCGCCGAAGAGCTGTCGCCCGCCACCGTCGACGCCCTCGGGCCCGACTTCGAGATCCGCCACTGCAACGGTGCGGACCGCACCGAGCTGCTGACCGCGATCGCCGATGTGGACGCCATCCTGATCCGCTCCGCCACCAAGGTGGACGCGGAGGCGCTGGCCGCCGCCCGCAAGCTCAAGGTGGTCGCCCGGGCCGGTGTCGGCCTGGACAACGTGGACGTCTCCGCCGCCACCAAGGCCGGCGTGATGGTCGTCAACGCGCCGACCTCCAACATCGTCACCGCCGCCGAGCTGGCCTGCGGCCTGCTGATCTCGGTGGCCCGCAACATCGCGCCGGCCAACGCCGCCCTCAAGCAGGGCGAGTGGAAGCGCAACAAGTACACCGGCGTCGAGCTGAGCGAGAAGGTCCTCGGCGTCGTCGGCCTCGGCCGGATCGGCGTGCTGGTCGCCCAGCGGATGTCCGCCTTCGGCATGAAGATCGTCGCGTACGACCCCTACATCCAGGCCGCCCGGGCCGCTCAGATGGGCGTCAAGCTGGTCTCGCTGGAGGAGCTGCTGGAGGTCTCGGACTTCATCACCGTCCACCTCCCGAAGACCCCGGAGACCATCGGCCTGATCGGCGACGAGGCGCTGCACAAGGTCAAGCCGACCGTCCGCATCGTCAACGCCGCGCGCGGCGGCATCGTGGACGAGGCGGCACTCGCCAGCGCCCTGCGCGACGGCCGGGTGGCCGGCGCGGGCCTGGACGTGTACGCCAAGGAGCCGTGCACCGACTCCCCGCTCTTCGCCTTCGACAACGTGGTCGCCACCCCGCACCTGGGCGCCTCCACCGACGAGGCACAGGAGAAGGCCGGTATCGCGGTCGCCAGGTCGGTCCGCCTGGCGCTGGCCGGCGAGCTGGTACCGGACGCGGTCAACGTCCAGGGCGGCGTGATCGCCGAGGACGTGCGCCCCGGTCTGCCGCTGGCCGAGAAGCTCGGCCGGATCTTCACCGCGCTGGCCGGCGAGGTGGCCGTCCGGCTCGACGTCGAGGTCCGCGGGGAGATCACCCAGCACGACGTCAAGGTGCTCGAACTGTCGGCCCTCAAGGGCGTGTTCGAGGACGTGGTGGCCGAGACGGTGTCCTACGTCAACGCCCCGCTGTTCGCCCAGGAGCGCGGTGTCGAGGTGCGGCTGACCACCTCCAGCGAGAGCCTTGAGCACCGCAACGTGATCACCGTGCGCGGCACCCTGGCCGACGGCAGCGAGATCGCCATCTCCGGCACGCTGGCCGGCCCGAAGCAGACCCAGAAGATCGTCGGCGTGGACGCCTTCGACGTCGACGTGGCGCTGACGAACCACATGGCGTTCTTCAAGTACGAGGACCGCCCGGGCGTGGTCGGCGTGCTCGGCCGCCACCTCGGCGACGCCGGCATCAACATCGCCGGCATGCAGGTGGCCCGGGACGGCAGCGGTGCGCTCGCCTCCCTCACCGTGGACACCCAGATCCCGCAGGACGTGCTGAACGCGATCGCCGCCGAGATCGGCGCCCGCTTCGCCCGCTCGGTCGACCTGGGCGCCTGAGCCCCGCAGGGCGCCTGCGACGCGCCCGGGGCCCGGTCCGACGGACCGGGCCCGGCCCACCCGACAGGGCCCGGACCACCGACTCCCGGTGGCCCGGGCCCTGCCGTGTTCGAGGCCCGTTCGGCGCTCCGGGTGACACCCGTCTCAGATACTAGGAAATCCAAGTATTCGTGCAGACAGGGCAATCCCGGAGTCGTACCGTGGAGAGGCCATACGGTGTGCCGCCCCTGTAGCCAGGGTGTGCGGCCCGTGTGCGCGTCCGTACGCGTCGAGGGCAGGCGATCCCCGCCCCGTGTACCCCTCCCCACCCTCTTCGCGCCTGCGCGCTGTCCAAAGGAGCCCGGTATGCCCCCCACCGCAGACCGTCACGCCACTCCCGCCCCTGCTGCCACCCCCGCCCGCGGCCCGCGCCGCCGCCGTGCGGCCGAGCGGAGCCCCTTCGCGGCCGCCGCCCTGCAGCGCGCGCTGGACCGCCGTGACAACGGCGGCGTCACCGGCCACCACTGATGGTCGCCCCCGTCCTCCTGAGGGTCCGCCACCGGGCGGTGGCGTTCATCCTCCGAATGGGCCGTCCGGCCTGACGCTCGATCACTCCGGAGAGTGCAAGTAGCCCCCGTTCGAGGGAAGTTGCTCGCGCTGTCCGGCGCGATCATCCTAATTTGGGGCCCCCGGAAGGGTGATCGACGGCCGCACGGGCGGGCGTCAGCGGCACGGCGTGCGGATCAGTCCCCCTTACCGGGGGAGAGGGCCCAGTGCGTCAGCCACCCGTCCGTCGTCCGATCGCCCGGATCGGCCTCACCCTGGCTCTGCTGGCCGGACCGGTCGCGCTGGCCGCCGCCCCCGCGGCCGGCAGTCCACCGACGGCGTCCGGCCGGGAGGCCTCCGTCCTGCTGGAGCTCGGCACCGAGGCGGCCGGCCCCGTCTGGCGGCGGGCCGCCGCCGAGGCCCGGCGGGCCCAGCGCCCCCCGGAGGCCGTCCGCCGCGAGGCCGCCCGGGCCGGCGCCGACCAGCGGGCCCTCGGGTCCGGCGCGCTCGACCGGCTGGCCGAGGCCGTGCACGGCGCCGCGCCCACCGCCCGGGAGCTCTACCGGACCCGCACCCTGCTCACCGGCCTCGCCGTCACCGTGCCCGCCGACCGGCTGCCCGCCCTGCGCGCGCTGCCCGGTGTCCGGGCCGTCCACCCGATCGTCCGCAAGCAACGGGACAACGCCTACTCCGTCCCGCTCACCGGCGCCCCGCAGGTCTGGGCAGGGCCGTCCGGCGACGGCGGCGGCGGCACCACCGGGCAGGGCGTGCGGATCGGCATCATCGACAGCGGCATCGACTACACCCACGCCGACTTCGGCGGCCCCGGCACCGAGGAGGCGTTCCGGGCGGTGGACGGTGCCAAGCCCGCGCCCGCCGAGCTCTTCCCCAACGCCAAGGTCGTCGGCGGCCGCGACCTGGTCGGCGACGACTACAACCCGGACCCGTCCGCCCCGCACTACCAGCCCGTGCCGCACCCGGACGGCAACCCGCTCGACTGCGCGGTCAACGGCCACGGCACCCACGTGGCCGGCAGCGCCGCCGGCCTCGGCGTCACCGCCGACGGCCGCCCCTACACCGGCCCCTACCGGCCCGGCCTCGACCCGGCCGGCTTCCTGATCGGCCCCGGCGCCGCGCCCGGCGCCCAGCTGTACGGGATCCGGGTGTTCGGCTGCGACGGCGCCACCGACCAGCTCGCCCAGGCCCTCGACGTGGCCGCCGACCCCGACGGCGACGGCGACCTCGGCGACCGCCTCGACATCGTCAACCTCTCGCTCGGCAGCCGCTTCGGCGCCACCGACGACGCCGACGCGATCGCCGTCGACCACCTCTCCGAACTCGGCACCGTGGTGGTCGCCGCGGCCGGCAACGAGGGCGACGTGTACGGCATCGGCGGCAGCCCCGGCACCGCCGCCCGGGCGATCGCCGTCGCCGCCTCCGTCGACCCGCACAGCGACGCCGACGGCATCCGGGTGCTCGCCCCCGAGCCGCTCGCCGCCGTCGTCCCCGCCCACTGGAGCGCCCGCTACCAGGGCTGGGCCACCGCCGACGTGGTCGGCGAGCTCGCCCTGCCGGTCGACCAGGCGGACGGCTGCACGGCCTTCACCGAGGCCGACCGGGCCCGGCTGACCGGGAGGATCGCCGTCCTGGCCTGGCGCACCCGGGAGTCCGAGCGGGCCTGCGGCTCCGGCCCGCGCGCCGACCACGTCGCCGACACGGGGGCGATCGGCGCCCTGCTCGCCGCCGACGACGACCACCTCGCCGAGATCTCCGGCAACGACCGCGTCCCGCTCGCCCTGCTCGCCCGCGAGGACGGCGAGCGGCTGCGCCGGGGCGCGGCGGACGGCCCGGTGCAGGTCCGGCTCGCCGCCCCCGGCAACCCGCTGCACGGCGTGGTCTCCCAGGACCAGCCCGCCCGTGCCGACACCCTCACCGACTTCACCTCGCGCGGCATCGGCGTGCCCGGCGTGGTCAAGCCGGACCTCGCCGCCCCCGGTGAGACCATCTGGTCCGCCAAGGCCGGCAGCGGCAGCGCCGGCCAGCGCGAGGACGGCACCTCGATGGCCACCCCGCACGTGGTCGGCCTCGCCGCACTGGTCCGGGCCGCCCACCGCGACTGGACGGTCGAGCAGGTCAAGGCGGCGCTGATGAACACCGCGGGGGACACCTGGCTCGGCGACGGGCACGGCGGCCCGGTCTACGGGCCGGAGCGCACCGGCGCCGGCCGGGCCCAGGCGGACCGCGCCGTGCGCACCCCCGCCGTCGCGTACGCGGCCGGGGCGGGCGCGGTCGAGGGCGCGGTCGGGGTCTCCTTCGGCCCGGTCGAGGTGGGCGGCCCGTTCACCGCGACCCGGGAGGTCGAGGTGCGGAACCTGTCCGGCACCGACCTGAGCTACCGCACCGGCTACCAGGCGGCCACCGAACTCCCGGGCGCCGGCTTCCGGGTGACGCCCGACCGGATCGAGGTGCCGGCCGGCGGCGCGGTACGGGTGCAGGTCACCCTGGCCGTGCCCGGGCAGCTCGGCCGCGCCCCCGACCCGACCATCGACACCCGGCAGGGCGGCCGGGCCCGCAGCTACCGCGGCGAGCTCTCCGGACGGCTGCTGCTCACCCCCGCCGAGGACACCGCGCTGCCCGAGCTGAGGGTCCCGGTGTTCGCCGCCCCGCGCCCGGCCTCCGACCTGAGCGCGGGCGTCCGGGCCCGGACGCCGCAGGCGGGCGCGCTGGTCGTCCTCGACGGCTCCGCCGCGCCCGGGGACGATCCGGGCCTGGTCAGCGCCTTCGCGCTCGGCGGGGAGGGTGCCCCCTGGGACGACTGCCCGCCCGGCAGCGGCGCCGCGGCCGGACCGGGCGCGGGCATCCTGCCGGAGGACGCCACCGAGCCGCAGGCCCCGCAGGACGTCTGCGTGGAACGCCCCGGCGACCGGGCCGCCAACCTGCGGGCCGCCGGTGCGGCCTCCGACGCGCCCGCTGCGGCCGAGGGCGAGGGCGTGCTCTACCTCGCCGCCCAGGTGTGGGCCCCCGCCGCCACCCCGGTCGGCCTGTTCGCCGTCCGGGCCTCGCTGGACACCGACGGGGACGGCGTCACCGACGTCTTCGTCAAGGCCGACCGCCAGCGCGGCAGCGACGTCCTGGTGGCGCGGACGGTGGACGCCCGGACGGGCGCCGAGCTGGACGTCCAGCCGCTCAACGCGCGCTGGGGCGACACCGACACCGCCCTGCTGGACAGCGAGGTGCTGGTCCTGCCGGTGCGGCTGAGCGCCCTGCCGGGGGTGAAGGCCGGCCACAGCACCGTCCGCTACGGCCTCTGGACGGGCATCGCGACCGCCGGCAAGCCGGACCCGGCCGAGGCGTTCTCCGCCATCGGCCTGCGCGGCACCCGGCCCACCCTCGCCATCGACGTCCTGCACCCGGCCCTGGACGTCCGGGCGACCCCCGGGGGCCCGGCCGCCATCGCGGCCCCCGCCCAGCCGGGCACCGCGCTGGACGTCCGCCGGGCCGCCGGCGACACCTCGCGGCTGCTGCTCCTGCACCACCTGAACCCGGGCGACCGGCGCGCCCAGATCATCACCCTTCCCTGACAGGGCCTAGGGGCCGCCTGCCGGAGCAGCACTCCGGCCGGCGGCCCTGCGTCTTGGCGCCGCCTGCCTCGGTGCCCCCGTTGTCAGTGCCCCCCGGCCGCCGCGCGGCGGGCCGAGCGGGGCCGCCGGGTCGGGCGGTGGCGCAGTCGGCCGAAGACGACCACCAGGACGGTGGTGGCGGCGGCCGCCAGGGCGAGGGTCAGGCCCTCGGTGAGGCCGGGCGGGCGGAACGAGCAGCTGACCCGGTCCACGTCGGCGCCGAGCGGGACCCCGATCATGCCCAGCACCGACTGCGGCACCACCGCCGGGCCGCCGCCGGCCGAACAGGTCCAGCCCGCGGTGGCGGGGGCCGAGATGAGCGCCGTGCCCGTGCTGCCCGGCGGCAGGTCGGCGGTGAGGGAGTGCCCGCCGGCCGTGACCCGGGTGGCCCCGGTCGCGGCGAGCCGGGCGAGCTCCGCGGCCAGGGCGCCCGGCCGCAGGCAGCCGATCGGTCGGGCCGGCACCTGGGTGGCGGCGTCCGTCCGCAGGACCACCCGGACCTGGCCGTCGGCCGGCACCGGCCCCAGCAGGTGGATTGGGACCGCCGTGGTGGGCTGCACGCCGTCGCTGCGGTAGCCGGTGCCCTCGCCGGGGACGCCCACCGTGCCGTTGAACCAGACGCCGTGGAAGTACGCGGTGCCGCCCGGGCTGCAGGCCGCCGTGAACACGGTGCCCGCCGCCCCCGCCGGGGTGGCCGGGACGGACCAGCCGCTGGTGCCGTGCAGCGTCGGCAGCGGGTCGCCGCCCGGCGCGGGCTCGGGGACGTCGTAGACCCTGCCGCCGAGCAGCGACTCCTGCCGCGCCCAGACCGAGGAGGTGTCCGTGGTGGCACCGGGCGCCAGCACGGTCACCAGCGGCGGGGCGCCGGCGCTCCGGCCGGGGGTAAAGCCGTCCGGCGGCGGCCCGTCGTCCAGGTACGTCCGGACGGCGAACAGCGCCCGCCCGACCGGGTCGGTGACGCTCTCGGTCTGCCGCCCGCCGGCCGTCCAGCCCGCGCCGAGGTCGTGCAGCAGGAGCGCGGTGACGGTGGGCAGGTAGCCGCTGGAGTACCCGCCGCCCTGGCCGCCGAGCAGCATCGGGTCGTTCGGGGTGAAGGCGTGCGGGCCCGGGTCGGCCCGGCCCCGCGGCCAGTCGGCGGCCTGCCGCAGCGTGGCGTGGGCGGCCCGGACGGCCGGCCCGGAGGCGGTGCCGGGGGAGGGGGCGCCCATCGCCGTGTACGCCGACCAGACCGCGCCGCCGAACACCGCGCAGCCCAGCACCAGGGTGGCGGCGGCCCCCGCCCGCCGGTCGGTGTGCCGGTGGTCCAGCGTCCACAGCGCGGCGAGCAGCACCGCGCCGCCGACCGCCAGCAGCACCCAGGTGGAGGCGTGGACGGCCGGCCGGCCCGCGGCGAGGCCCGCCGCCAGCAGCACCACGCCCGCGCCGCCGGCCAGCGTGAGCGGGTCGGGCCGGTGCGCCAGCGAGACCCAGCCGGCCAGCACCAACAGGCCGCTGAGGGCGAACGCCACCCGGTAGGGGCCGCCGGCCGGGATCGCGAGGCCGTGCCAGACCAGCACGGTCGGGGTCCAGACGAAGCTCAGCACCACCAGGACCAGCAGCCCGCCCCAGGCGAGCCGCTCGCGCACCCGCACCCGCCGGTTGAACGGCAGCCCGGCCACCAGCAGCAGGCCGAGCAGGCCCACCGAGACGTCCGGCAGGAGCCGGCCGGTGTGGGTGCCGGGCAGCAGCTGCGCCAGGTGCTCGCCGAGCCCGGACGGGCCGAACGGGTACAGCGGGGACTCCGGCTGGGCGCCCTGGGCGGCCCGGATGCCGACGAACAGCACCGGCCCCGCGAGTCCGACCCCGACGGCGGCCATCGTCACCGCCCGTCCGGTCACCCGGACCAGCCCTCTGAACGGCCGCCGCACGGCCGCCAGCCGCACGGCCAGCACCAGGCCGGCCGTGATGGTGGCCATCGCGGCCGTGTACAGGTTGCCGGCCCAGGCGAGGGTCACGCACAGCGTGCCGCCCACCCAGCGGCGCTCGTGCAGGCACCAGTCGGCGGCCAGGCAGAGCAGCGGCAGCGAGACCAGCCCCCAGAGCCACATCGGGGCGGCGCCGCCGTTGTCCGGCACCCAGGCGCAGAGCCCGTAGCCGACCGCCGTCACGGCCCGCAGCCAGTGCGGCCCGGCGTGCAGCCGGCCCAGTGCGTGCGCCATCAGTCCGGTGCCGAGCCCGATGCTGAACAGCGCGACCAGGAAGACCGCGAGCTGCCCCTGGGCGCGCGGCAGCAGGAGCGTCAACCAGGAGAACGGGTTCATCAGGAAGGCGAAGAAGTCCGCCAGGAACGGCGCCCCGTAGCCGCTGTTCCAGTTGAACAGCAGATCCCCGGTCGAACTCCCGTGCGCGAGGTCCCACAGCTGGGCGTGGAACGGCACCGCGGTCTGCGCCGCCCCGGGCGGCCAGGCCCCGCGCAGCCCGGCGGCAAGGGTGTACCCGGCCATGGCCAGTCCAGCGGCGACCGCGCAGACCCGTGCCTCCCGCCAGCGCGCCTCCATGGTGATCTGCCCCCTTCTGCGAGGAATGCCGGACCGGATGCCCGTGAGCATAAGCGCGCCCCCGGCGCGGGCGGCGGCGTACGCGCTCCCTCGTGGGAGGGACGTGCGGAAGAACCCCGCCGAGTAGCCTGAGAACGCCGTCAGGATGCCCGCATGGGAGGAATCATGACCATCGAGCCGTACCCGGCCTGGATCCGTCCCCCGGCCGAGGGGTACACCGCCGAGGACCTCGACCGGCTGCCGGATCTCCCGCCGCACACCGAGCTGCTCGACGGGAGCCTGATCTTCGTGAGTCCGCAGACGCGATTCCACATGCGCACCCTCCGCCGGCTGGAACAGGCATTGGATGCCGCGGTTCCGGAGGGGTGGGAGGTCTGGCGGGAGATGACGGTCAGGCTGAACCTGCGGAACCGCCCCGAGCCCGACCTGCTCGTGGTCGACGAACGCGCCGGCGTCGACTTCAGGCGGACGTCCTGCGAGGCCGAGGACGTGCTGCTCGCCGTCGAGGTCGTCTCCGAGGAGTCCCGGGAGCGCGACCGCCAGGTCAAGCCGCGCAAGTACGCCGCGGCCGGCATCCGCCACTTCTGGCGCGTCGAGAGCGACGACGAGGGGCGTCCGGTCGTCCACACCTACGAGCTCGACCCGGCCACCATGTCCTACGGCCTGACCGGGATCCACCACAAGCAGCTGAAGGTCGACCGCCCGTTCGAGGTCGAGGTCGATCTGGACTGATCACCCGTCCGGATAGTGGACGTCAGGTGTCAGCCCCTGGGACGCCGGAGTAGGGTCCGACCATGTCTCGCACCATTCGTCTCGCAGTTGTCCCCGGCGACGGCATCGGCCAGGAAGTGGTGGCCGAAGGCCTCAAGGTCCTGGGCGCCGCGCTGCCCGCCGACGTGAAGCTGGAGACCACCGAGTACGACCTCGGCGCCCGGCGCTACCACCGGACCGGTGAGACGCTGCCGGACAGCGTGCTCGAGGAGCTGAAGACCCACGACGCGATCCTGCTCGGCGCCATCGGCGACCCGAGCGTGCCGTCGGGCGTCCTGGAGCGCGGGCTGCTGCTGAAGCTGCGCTTCGCCTTCGACCACCACATCAACCTGCGCCCGGGCCGCCTCTTCCCCGGCGTGAAGTCCCCGCTGGCGGGTGACCCGCAGATCGACTTCGTGGTCGTCCGCGAGGGCACCGAGGGCCCGTACGTCGGCAACGGCGGCTCGCTGCGCACCGGCACCGAGCACGAGGTGGCCACCGAGGTCAGCCTCAACACCGCGTACGGCATCGAGCGGGTCGTCCGGGACGCCTACGCCCGCGCCCAGGCCCGCCCGCGCAGGAAGCTCACCCTCGTCCACAAGAACAACGTGCTGGTGCACGCCGGCCACCTGTGGACCCGGATCTTCGAGCAGGTCGGCCGGGAGTTCCCCGAGGTCACCACCGACTACCTGCACGTCGACGCGGCGACGATCTTCTTCGTCACCCAGCCCGAGCGGTTCGACGTGATCGTCACGGACAACCTGTTCGGCGACATCCTGACCGACCTGGCCGCCGCCGTCACCGGCGGGATCGGCCTGGCCGCCAGCGGCAACATCAACCCCGGCGGCGCCTTCCCGTCGATGTTCGAGCCCGTGCACGGCTCGGCGCCCGACATCGCGGGCCAGGGCAAGGCCGACCCGACCGCCACCGTGCTGTCGGTCGCCATGCTGCTGGAGCACCTCGGCTTCGCCGCCGAGGCCGCCGCGGTCGAGGCCGCGGTCGCCGCGGACCTGGCCGAGCGGACCGGCACCCGTACGACGTCCCAGGTCGGCGACGCGCTCGCCGCCCGGGTATCCGGCTGACGGCCGGGAACAGCTGTTCCGGCCGTCAGGGCCGGACCGCATAACCGCAGCTTGCAGCTCCCCAAGGAGCCGGCAACTGTTCGGCACGGCCCTCTGGATGCGAGTATCGACAGTGGGCCGTGCCGTCGTGCGTTCGTTCGCCGAAACGAATCTCCGACGGAGGCGGCCCGGCCCAACCCCACGGTGAAGGACACACAGCCATGAGCACGCCCACCCAGGCGCCCATCCCGTTCGACCTCAAGCCCTCCGCCCACCCGCTGTCCGACGCGGAGCGCGAGGCCCGGCTGGCCAACCCCGGCTTCGGGCGGATCTTCACCGACCACATGGTCACCATCCGCTGGACCGAGGGCCGGGGCTGGCACGACGCACAGCTCACGCCGTACGCGCCGCTGGAGATCGACCCGGCGAACATGACCCTGCACTACGGGCAGTCGATCTTCGAGGGCCTCAAGGCCTACCGCCAGACCGACGGCTCGATCGCGACCTTCCGCCCGGAGGCCAACGCCGCCCGCTTCCAGGCCTCCGCCCGCCGCCTGGCGATGCCCGAGCTGCCGGTCGAGACCTTCGTCGAGGCGGTCGAGCTGCTCGTCCAGCAGGAGCAGAACTGGGTCCCGAACGAGCCCGAGCAGAGCCTGTACCTGCGGCCGTTCATGTTCGCCACCGAGGTCGGCCTGGGTGTCCGCCCGGCCAACTCCTACATCTTCATGATCATCGCCTCCCCGGCCGGCGCCTACTTCCCCGGTGGGGTCAAGCCGGTCTCGGTCTGGCTCTCCGAGGACTACGTCCGCGCCGCGCCCGGCGGCACCGGCGCCGCCAAGTGCGCAGGCAACTACGCGGCCTCGCTGGTCGCCCAGGCCGAGGCCGCCGCCAAGGGCTGCGACCAGGTCGTCTGGCTCGACGCCGCCGAGCACCGGTGGATCGAGGAGATGGGCGGCATGAACCTGTACTTCGTCTTCGGCGAGGGCAAGGACGCGAAGATCGTCACCCCGGAGCTGTCCGGCGCGCTGCTGCCCGGCATCACCCGCGACTCGCTGCTCCAGCTCGCCTCCGACCTCGGCTACGCCGTCGAGGAGCGGAAGATCTCCACCGAGGAGTGGAAGCAGGGCAACGCCGACGGCACCCTGACCGAGGTCTTCGCCTGCGGCACCGCCGCCGTGATCACCCCGGTCGGCTCGGTCAAGTCCCGCGGCGGCGACTGGACGGTCGGCGCCGGCGAGCCCGGCCCGACCACCATGGAGCTGCGCAGCGCGCTGCTGGCCATCCAGGGCGGCCAGGCCCCCGACACCCACGGCTGGCTGCACAAGATCGTCTGATCCGGAGCCCCGCGCCCGGCCTGGCCGTTTCGGATGCCGAGACGGTCGGGCCGGATGCCGGATGGATGTGCCAGACTCCGAGCGTGTCCTCGCTTTCGCTGATTATTAGCAGCAGGCGCGCCGGTCCGCAGTGACCGCTCCCGCACGACCCGATGCGGAGCGACCACCAGCGTCCAGACCCGCGCGCAGACCTCTCGCACCCGCGAGGGGTCTTTTGTTTTGTCCCGGACCGGCCGACGTCCCCACAAGGGACCGACAGACACCGGGAAGCGCGCGGGATGCTGGACAGTGGAGCCGGATCCCATACCGGCAGAGCAGTACCCGCCTCCCCGAACGGAGAACCCAGGGCCATGACCGAGGCCAGTAGCCCCACCGACGACAGCTTCCACGTCTTCGACACCACCCTGCGCGACGGCGCGCAGCGCGAGGGCATCAACCTCACGGTGGCCGACAAGCTGGCCATCGCCCGGCACCTGGACGACTTCGGGGTCGGCTTCATCGAGGGCGGCTGGCCCGGCGCCAACCCGCGCGACACCGAGTTCTTCGCCCGGGCCGCCGCCGAGCTGGACCTCAAGAACGCCCGACTGGTCGCGTTCGGCGCCACCCGCCGGGCCGGCGGCAAGGCGGCCGAGGACCCGCAGCTGGCCGCCCTGGTCACCTCCGGCGCCCCCGTGGTCACCCTGGTCGCCAAGTCCCACGACCGGCACGTCGAGCTGGCGCTGCGCACCACCCTGGACGAGAACCTGGAGATGGTCCGGGACAGCGTCGCCTACCTGCGCTCCCAGGGCCGCCGGGTCTTCATCGACTGCGAGCACTTCTTCGACGGCTACAAGGCCAACCGCGGCTACGCCCTCGCGGTGGTCCGCGCCGCGCACGAGGCCGGCGCCGACGTCGTGGTGCTCTGCGACACCAACGGCGGGATGCTCCCGGCCGGGGTGCACGAGATCGTCGCCGACGTGCTCCGGGACTGCCACACGTACAAGCCGGGCGCCCGGATCGGCATCCACGCCCAGGACGACACCGGCTGCGCGGTGGCCAACACCCTGGCCGCGGTGGACGCCGGCGCCACCCACGTCCAGTGCACCGCCAACGGCTACGGCGAGCGGGTCGGCAACGCCAACCTGTTCCCGGTGGTCGGCGCACTGGAGATCAAGTACGGCCGGACCGTCCTGCCCGCGGGCAGGCTCGCCGAGATGACCCGGATCTCGCACGCCATCGCCGAGCTGGTCAACCTGGCCCCCTCCACCCACCAGCCGTACGTCGGCTACTCGGCCTTCGCGCACAAGGCCGGCCTGCACGCCTCCGCGATCAAGGTCGACCCGAACCTCTACCAGCACATCGACCCCGAGGTGGTCGGCAACACCATGCGGATGCTGGTCTCCGACATGGCCGGCCGCGCCTCGGTCGAGCTCAAGGGCAAGGAGCTCGGCTACGACCTCTCCACCGACCGCGACCTGGCCGGCCGGGTGGTCGCCCGGGTCAAGGCGCAGGAGAACCTCGGCTACACCTACGAGTCCGCCGACGCCTCCTTCGAGCTGCTGCTGCGCGACGAGGTGCGCGGCGGACGCGAGCGGTTCTTCACCCTGGAGTCCTGGCGGACCATCAGCGAGCAGGGCCCGGACGGAAATCCGGGCAACGAGGCGACGGTGAAGCTCTGGGCCAAGGGCGAGCGGAAGATCGCCACCGGTGAGGGCAACGGCCCGGTGGACGCGCTGGACAGGGCGCTGCGCACCGCGCTGGAGCGGATCTACCCGCAGCTGGCCAAGCTGGAGCTGGTGGACTACAAGGTCCGCATCCTGGAGGGCGAGCACGGCACCGGGTCCAAGACCCGGGTGCTGATCGAGTCCACCGACGGCTCGGCGGCCTGGTCGACGGTCGGGGTGGCCGACAACGTCATCGCGGCCTCCTGGCTGGCCCTGGAGGACGCCTACACCTACGGGCTGATCCGGGCGGGGCTGGAGCCCGGCGAGTAGCCCGCGGACGGCCGGTACGGCCCACGGACCCCCGCAGGGGCCGTGGGCCGTACCGTTTCGGCGCGGTCCGTTTCGGCGCGCGCCCGTTCGTCCGTCCTCCGGTCAGCGGAGGCGGGCGAGGAGGGCGTGTTCGACGAGGGTGATGAGGGCGCTCTTGGCGGAGTCGCGTCGTCGGGCGTCGAGGGTGATGA